>NZ_CP069213.1:3077500-3677500 GCF_016834455.1 Shewanella litorisediminis | reverse complement strand
GGGTCGCTTTCGGGCCATCTGTTCCACTTTGCCAAGGCCTTTGGCAGCCCCAACACCTTTACCCATGCCTCCACCTGCCCCGGCGCTTATGTGATAGCGGCCAATGCCATGTTCGGTGGCAAGGTGAAGCGGGATCTGGGTAATTCCAAATACATCATCAACTTCGGCCATAACCTTTACGAAGGTATCAATATGTCCGAAACCCGCGCCATGATGAAGGCGCAAACCGACAAGCGCGCCAAGCTGGTGGTGTTTGAGCCACGCTTCTCCATCGTGGCCGACAAGGCCGACGAGTGGTACGCCATTCGCCCCGGCTCTGATGTGGCGGTGGCGCTGGCACTGTGCCATGTGCTGATTAGCGAAAACCTTTACGACAAAGCCTTTATCGAGCGCTATGTGGAAGGCTTCGAGGCCTTTGCCGCCGAAGTCAGCGCCTATACCCCCGAGTGGGCAGAAGCCATTTCCGATGTACCCGCCAAAGACATTCGCCGCATCGCCCGGGAATTTGCCAAGGCCGCGCCCCATGCGGTGGTGGACTTTGGTCACCGTGCCACCTTCACCCCGGAAGAGTTTGATATGCGCCGGGCTCTGTATGCGGCCAACGTGCTGATTGGTAACTTTGAGCGCAAGGGCGGCCTCTACTTCGGCCAAAAGGCGGCCGGTTACAACAAGCTGGCCGGTGAAGCCGTAGCCCCCGTACTGGGTAAACCCGGCGTGGCCGACATGCCAAAGCCAACCGCAAAGCGCATCGATCAGGTGGACGAGCAGTACGCCATGATGTGGAGCGAAGGCGGCATTTATCAGTCGGTTATCGATGCAACCCTGGAGGCCAAACCCTATCAGCTGCACGGTTGGGTGATGTGCCGCACTAACCCGATGCAAACCATGACCGACCGCGCCAAGGTGGTTGAGTCAATGAAAAAGCTCGATTTTGTGGCCGTGGTGGATGTGTATATCAGCGAGACCGCCGCCTGGGCCGACCTTATTCTGCCCGAGTCAACTTACCTTGAGCGGGATGAAGAGATCAGCGACAAGTCCGGCAAGAGCCCCGGCTACTACGTGCGTCAGCGGGTGGTGGACGTGATTGGCGATACCAAGCCTTCCTGGCAAATCTTCCGCGAGCTGGGCCTCAAGATGGGCATGGAAAAGTACTACCCCTGGGAGAACATGGAAACCCTGCAACTGCTGCAGACCAACAAGGATGTCGCGCTTTTGAATCACATCAAGGAGAAGGGCTTTGTCAGCTATGGCAAACCGCTGATGCTGCGTGAAAAATCCATGGTGCAGGACTTTGTGGCCGCCTACCCCGGCGCCCATGCCGCGGATGAGGATGGCAGCTACGCCAGTCTGCTCAAGTTCAAAACCCCCAGTGGCCGGATTGAGCTGGTGAGCCCCAAGGTGGAAGCCATGGCCCCGGGCCGTGGCGGCATCCAATACCGACCCGTGACCTTAAAACAGCCGGATGAACTCTACTTCATTCAGGGCAAGGTGGCGGTGCACACCAATGGTGCCACACACAACATCCCCATGTTGGCCAACCTGATGTCGGACAACGCGGTATGGGTGCATCCCAGCACCGCCGAGGCGCTGGGTATCAAGGATGGTGATGCCATCCGGCTTAAATCCAGCGTGGGTGTGGAAGAGGGCAAGGCGCTGGTCACCAAGGGCATTCGTCCGGATACCGTGTTTGCTTACATGGGGTTTGGGTCGAAGAATCGCGAGCTGGTGCGCGCCACCGGCAAGGGTATTCACTGTGGAAACCTGCTGCCCAATGTGACGGCGCCGGTCTGCGGCATGAACGTGCACACCACGGGTGTGATCCTGGAAAAGGCATAAGGGGGCCCGGACTATGAGCAAAAGATATGTAATGGTGCACGACGAGAACAAGTGCATCGGCTGTCAGGCCTGCAGCGTGGCTTGTCGCAGCATCAATCAGGTACCCGATGGCGTGAGCCGTCTGCAGGTTCGCATCGAAGGCCCCTTCGGCGAGGCACCCCATTTGCACTTCAAGTACAACCGGGTGTCGTGCCAGCAGTGTGAAGATGCGCCCTGCGTCAAGGTGTGCCCCACGGGCGCCGCCTATGTGGGCGACGATGGCATTGTGTCCATCAAGGCCGACAAGTGCGTGGGCTGCATGTACTGCGTGGCAGCTTGCCCCTACAAGGTGCGCTTTATGAACCCCCTAACCAGGGTGGCCGATAAATGCAACTTCTGTAAAGAAACCCGTCTTGCCCGGGGTGAACAACCCGCCTGTGTGACTGTGTGCCCCACCGATGCCCTGTGCTTTGGTGATGCGGCCGACCCAGGCAGCGAGGTATCCAAACTGCTTGCCACCAAGGTGAGCTATCAGGACAAGACACATCTTGGCACCAAACCCAGGCTGTACCGTATTCCAGCCAAGCGTGGAGGTATCTGATTATGAACAATATCTGGGGTGATATGAGTCAGTACGACGGCATTACCTGGCATTGGGTGATTGCGGTGTACCTCTTTATGGCCGGTTTGTCGGCGGGCAGTTTGCTGATGGGGATTGGTCTGCGTTGGTATCGCGGCCAAACCCAGGGAGGTGGCCAGAGCCGTGCTGAAAGCGCCGTGCTCAAGGCCGCTGCCTTGATTGCGCCCATCGCCATTTGCCTTGGGATGCTGTGTCTGGTGTTTGACCTGACCAAGCCGTTCCACTTCTGGCTGATTTTGATTAACTACAACTTAAGCTCCGTGATGTCGATTGGGGTGATAGCGCTCCTGGCTTACATTCCGCTGACCTTTGCCTATGCCCTGGTGGTGTTCAGAGATGAGCTGCCAAAGTGTGGTCTGGGCTTCCTCGCTGGCCTTGCCGATAGCCTTGGCAAGCTTCGCGGCATGCTTGAAGGTGCGCTCTTTGTGCTGTCGCTGGTGGTGGGGGCTTATACCGGCTTCCTGATTTCCGCCATGAATGCGTATCCGATGCTCAATACCGCGGTGCTGCCTGCGCTGTTTTTGGTGTCTGGCCTGTCGGCGGGCGCGGCGGCCAACAGCTTACTGGCGGTACTGATGTTTGGCGGCGATAAGCATACCGGCGAACCCTCGGGCGACCTTGAGCGTCAGCACGCCTTTGAACTGCCTGTGATGGGCATGGAAATGCTGTTCCTGTTTATGCTGTTTACCGCGCTTTACTTTAAAGGCGGCGCAGCGGCAGCGGCGCTGGCGTCACTCTCGGACGGGCTCTGGGCATCGGTGTTCTGGATTGGGGTGGTCGCCATCGGCTTTGGTGTGCCGCTGCTGATGCGTCTTAGCGGAAAACATGGTCGCAGCGTGATGGTGACAGCGGCCTGTGCCAGCCTGATTGGGGTACTTGCGCTTCGGCATTTCATCCTTTACGCCGGTCAATCTTATCTGTCCTGATTGCGCTAATCGATTAGTAGAAAAAAGCCCGCGTTTGCGGGCTTTTTTTATGATGATATCGCCGCCCTTTGTTCCGCCCTGAACTACGCTTTTATATGACTGTTGCCGGGTCAAAAATAGAAAAATCAGGGAGAACAGCATGAAGATGAAACCCATCGCAGCCTCATTGGGGCTGATACTCTGCCCATACAGTTTTGCTGCCCAGGATGTATTTGAAGCCCGCAGTGATGCCTTGGGGGGCACGGGTGTGGCGTCGGCCAGTTTGGAGGCCGCACCCTGGATGAACCCGGCGCTCCTGTCTCTGCCCGGTTATACCGAAGGGGATTTCGGGCTGCTTATTCCTGTGCTTGGGGCCGAGGTGTCTGACAAGGACAACATGACCGACAAGTTCGATACCCTCGAAGACAACTACGATGGCCTGGATGCGGCGATTAACCGCGGTGACGCAGCTGCCATCGACAGTTTTCGTCAGGCGCTGCTGGGTGATTTGCGCGGACTGGACGGCAATACCGCTTATGCCTCTGGCGGTATTGGATTCAGTTTTGCCATGCCTACCAAGGGAATAAGCTGGGGTGTGTATTACCGCAGCTACATTGATGGGATTGCCTTAGCCGATATCAGCGATGCCGATATTCAACTTTTGGAAGCCCTGGATCCGCAGGCTCCCCCGGCACTGGAAGACTTAACCTCCCAGGGACGGGTGATTGCCGGTGCCTCATCTGAACTGGCGCTTTCGGTCAGTTTGCCGTTATCCATAGTCAATATGCCCGTTACCGTAGGCCTGACCCCTAAACTGCAGCGGCTCGACAGTTTTAACTATGCCGTCAGTGCCAACAATTTCGATGCCGGTGATTTTGACAGCGACGACTATCGTAACGACGACTCAGGGTTTAATTTGGATGCCGGTATTGCCATGATGCCCATGGAAGGACTGACATTGGGGCTGGTGGGCCGGAACCTGATTGAGCGTGAGCTGGATACCATAGAGTCAGAAGGGGTCAGTGCGACATACCGGGCCGGGCCCATGGTCACCTTTGGTGCCGCGTTTCAAACTGGCAGTTGGCAGCTGAGCTCAGACCTGGACCTGATGGACAATGAGAAGTTTGTTGGGCTGGAGGGCACCAAATATTGGCGTCTGGGAGCCGAGTGGCAGGCGCTGGACTGGCTATCGCTGCGGGTGGGTTACCGTCAGGATCTCAATGACATGACGGCAGATCTTTATTCGTTCGGTACCGGCTTTCAGATAGGGTCTGGCTTTAAACTGGATTTGGCCGGCATGTGGGGAGAACAGGATACCCTGGGCGCAGTACTGCAAAGTTCCTATCACTTCTGAGTCGCAAGAGGTTTGGCATTAGCTTGCCAGCAGGGCGAGCAGCGACTTGGTCGCCAGCACCAGTGCACTGATTGAACAAAGAACCAGGGTCGCGACTCTGGTTTTTTGTTTATCGACCCGTCCCAGAAGGCGACCTGCGACCCAATAGCCGCAAAATACCGCGGGCAACAGAATGAGTGACCACTGGAGCTGTGCCGCGGTAACCAGGCCGGCAAATGCCAGAATACTCAAGGCAATCAATGAGCTGAAAATAAAAAATGCCGACAGGGCCGCTCGGAACTTGTTGGGATCTTTTCCTGCCAACAGAATCGCCATTGGCGGTCCACCAATGGCGGCTATGGTGCCAAAAACGCCGGAAACCGTGCCAGCAATAAACAGAGTCAGGCGGTTGATAGGTGCGCTGATTTTCATCAGGCTCAGCATCACGGCCAGCGCCACAATCACGGCAATGGCAAGACCCAATATGGATTGGGGTGCCATCAGCAGCAGGCCGGCACCGAGGATGCCGCCGGGAACTCGCCCCAGCAGGGCATATTGAAGACCGGCAAACTCAAGGGCGCTGCGCTCCCTGAGTAACGTAAGCAGGGCAATGGAAAAGCCCATCAGGATAACAGGGACAGGTACCAGCTCGGGCTCAACCAGATACAGCAGCGGGCTTGCAACCACGGCAAGCCCAAAACCAATCAGGCTTTGGATCAGGGCGCCACTGAAAATAATCAGCAGCGCCAACACCAGAGTGAGAGGATCGGACAACATTTACCAACTCCTGAAACGACACAAGGACCCGGCGGGGTCCTTGTGCTGGTGTGGAAGGGAGGCTTACTCCATGTCTTCCCATTCGATGCCCATCTCATCCATCAGCTTCTTGGCCTCTGAAGGGATAGAGTCGGGTTTGTCCTTGGACAGATCATCGTCGTTTGGCAGTGGCTGGCCGGTGTAGGCATGCAAAAATGCTTCACACAGCAATTCACTGTTGGTGGCGTGACGAAGGTTGTTAACCTGGCGACGGGTACGTTCGTCAGTGAGGATTTTCAACACTTTTAAAGGAATGGACACGGTGATCTTTTTCACTTGCTCATTCTTTTTGCCGTGCTCAGCATAGGGGCTGATGTAATCGCCATTCCACTCAGTCATTGACTCACCTGATTTATTCCAAAATTCGCAGCAGATTTTAAACCCTTACAAACTACAGTCAAATTATTGCTGCGAAATCACCCCAAACATCAATAGATTTTCTTACGTTTAGACGTCTAAACGTCTTGATGCCTATTGACCTGTCGACAGTGCTTAGGTAAATTTAGCCGTCCAGACATCTTTATTTCCGTGCGGTAACATCGGAGGAGTACAGAATGACACAGCGCAAAGCAGCCACCATCGCGGTGCGTCAAGGCATAGAGAGCGACACCCAGCACGGTGCCGTGGTTCCTCCCATCTATTTATCGACCAATTATTCCTTCGATGGTCACAAGAATCCGCGTAAATTCGACTACAGCCGCTCGGGTAACCCGACCCGCTGTATTCTGGGCGAGGCTCTGGCAGAACTGGAGCAGGGTGCGACCGGCGTTATTACGTGCACCGGCATGGCCGCCATTACTCTGGTGACCAGCCTCCTGGGGCCGGACGATCTCCTGGTCGTGCCCCACGATTGTTACGGTGGCAGCTATCGCCTCTTTACCAACCTCGCCAAAAAAGGCGCCTTTAAGCTGGCGGTAGTGGACCAGACTGACGAGGCTGCGCTCGCGCAGGCCATAGCCCAAAAGCCGCGCATGGTGTGGCTCGAAACCCCATCCAACCCACTGCTGCGGGTGCTGGATATTCAGGCCATCAGTGACGCCAGCCACAAGGTCGGCGCCCTGGTGGTGGTGGACAACACCTTCCTGTCACCGATTTTGCAGCAACCCTTGCTGCTGGGCGCCGATATAGTGATCCACTCCACCACCAAGTACATCAACGGTCACAGCGATGTGGTGGGCGGCGCCGTCATTGCCAAAGATGCCGAGCTTGGGGAGACCCTGCATTGGTGGTCCAACACCCTGGGCCTTACTGGCAGCGCCTTTGACAGCTATCTTACCCTGCGTGGCATTCGTACCCTCGGCGTGCGGGTACGTGAGCATCAATCCAATGCCCAGCGCATAGTGGAAGTACTGAAAAACAGCCCCCAGGTGAGCAAGGTGTATTACCCGGGCCTTGCCGACCACCCGGGCCACGACATTGCCGCGCGGCAACAAAAAGGCTTTGGCGCTATGCTGAGTTTTGAACTGGTGGGCGGAGAAAAAGAAGTGGTGGCCTTCCTCGAAGCCTTACAGCACTTCAGTGTGGCCGAAAGCCTGGGCGGCGTGGAGTCGCTGGTGGCCGTGCCCGCCACCATGACCCACAGGGCCATGGTGCCAGAAGCCCGCGCCGAGGCCGGAATTAAAGACACCCTGCTGCGCCTGTCGGTGGGGATTGAAGATGCAGAAGATTTGGTGGCCGATATCAAAGCCGGCCTGGCTGCCGTAGCAGCCTGTTGAATAGGAGTCAGTGATGGCGCGTTGTCATTTGCATAAGTTTGGTGGCTCCAGTCTGGCCGATGCCGATTGTTACCGCCGCGTGGCCCATATCCTGTTGACTCAGGGACACAGCGACGACCTGGTGGTGGTGTCCGCCGCCGGTAAAACCACCAACTTTTTGTATAAGCTGCTTTCGCTGCGTGATGCCAAAGCGCTGTGGCAGGAAGAGTTACAGGTACTGATAAGTTATCAGCAAAACCTGATTGAGCAGTTACTGAGTGCCGAGCAGGCCCGTTATCTGCGTGAGCGTCTGTCCACCGATAAGGCTCAGCTGGTCAGCCTCTTATCACTGGATACCCTGAACGATTACCAGACCAGCCATGTGGTGAGCTTTGGTGAGCGTTGGTCTGCCAGGCTGATGGCGGCGCTGTTGCGTGAATCCGGCGTGGCAGCAAGCCATGTGGATGCCTGCAGCATACTGGTGGCCGATGAAGGGGCTGTGCCCAATATCCGTGAGCAGGAATCCCGTGCAAAAGTGGCGGCCATGCTGGCCGAACATGAAAACGAACGCATCGTTATCACGGGGTTTATCTGCGCAAACCCCGCCGGTGAAACCCTGCTGCTCGGTCGCAACGGCTCAGACTTTTCCGCCACCCTGATTGCCAGTCTGGCGGATATCGAACGGGTCACCATTTGGACCGATGTGGAAGGGGTGTTCAACGCCGACCCGAACAAGATTAATGATGCCAAGCTGCTCAAGAGCATGTCCCTGGCTGAGGCAGACCGTCTGGCACGTCTGGGTTCGCCTGTGCTGCACAGCCGTACTCTGCAGCCACTGTTTAATACTCAGGTGAGCATGGCGGTGCGCTCAAGCTATGCGCCCCACACCGACTTCACTTTGGTTGCCCCAACCAGCTCTCAGGCCAGTGCCCCCGTGGTGACTAACCTCTGCGAAGTGGCGCTCTTTAGCCTCACAACCCAGGGCGACGCCGATGACCTGGTGGCGGCGCTGTCTGCCTCGGGCTTAACACCGCTGGCAAATTGGCAGGGTTCCCGTGGAGGGGTGGAGCTGGCGTATACCCCGGAAAATCTTAAGCAGGTAAGTGCCTTTTTAAAAGCTAACTCAGAGGCGTATGCGCTGGGTGAAGTGACTGTAAGCGATGATTTTGGTCTGGTGGCATTGGTGAGTGCCGATGCTGTGCTTTATCGCAGGAGCTTTGCCCGGCTGCTCAGTCGCGAAGCCAAACCCCTGTATCAGGACGGTCTGAGTTTGGTGACTCTGGTACCCAAGTCACAGGTAAACCTGCTGACGCAAAAGGTGCATCGCCGCTGCGCCGGGCCGCGCAAACGTATCGGGGTTATCCTCCTTGGCGTGGGCAATATCGGCGAAGCCTGGGTCAGCCTGTTTCGCCGGGCGCAAAGCAGTTTGTGCCGTGAACTCGAAGCCCGTATTGAACTGGTGGGGTTGGTCAGTTCATCCCGCGCCTACATCAATAATACCGGTGTGCACCTGGATAACTGGAAAACCGAGTTTGAGGAGTACGCCACCGACTGGCAGTACGAGCAGTTGTTCGATGCCTTGTCGACGCTCAATTGCGATGAGCTGGTTGCGCTGGATATCAGTGCCAGTGCCAGCCTGACACTCCAATACCCTGAATTCTTTGCCCGTGGCATACATGTGGTCAGCGCAAACAAGCTGGCAGGCTCAGGCCCCTTGCCCTTTTATCGCGATCTCAAGCAGCAACTGGGTAACCGTCGACTCTATTGGCGCTACAACGCCAGCTGTGGTGCCGGTTTGCCTGTGCAGCATGCGCTCAACGATTTGCACAACAGTGGTGACAGCGTTGAGGCCGTGGGGGGGATTTTTTCCGGTACGCTTTGTTGGCTTTTTGAGCACTATGACGGCCAGCGTCCGTTCTCGGAATTGGTGATTGAGGCCCGTGGTCTTGGAATCACTGAGCCGGATCCCCGGGACGATCTTTCTGGTCGCGATATGCAGCGTAAGCTGCTCATCCTTGCGCGGGAAATCGGCCTGGATTTGGAGCTGGATGATATTGAGGTGGAGTCCCCTGTGCCCCAGCATCTGGCGGAGCTGCCGCTGGATGAGTTTCTTGCCCGCATTGATGAACTCGATACCCCCATGGCAGAAGCACTGGCCGCTGCAGCGGCCGAGGGCAAGGTGCTGCGCTATATCGCAGCACTGGACAGAGCCGGTGGTCAACTGACGGCCCGCGTAGGTTTGCAGTGGGTTGATAGGGCTCACCCTTATGCCAATCTCACCCCGGGTGATAATGTGTTTGTGATCCGCAGTACTTTCTATCAGGGTAATCCCTTGATTATTCGAGGGCCAGGCGCTGGCCGTGAGGTAACTGCCGCAGCTGTTCAGTCAGATCTGGTGCAGATCTGTCGGGATCTCTTACAGGAATGATTTTGTAACATATTGAATAACAGGGACTCTTTTGAGTCCCTGTGTTTTTTCCGCCTTCTGTTCGCGAAAAGGACAAGATCGGGCCATTTTTTAACTTGACTTAGGGACGGGAATCTCTAGTATATGGCCATATAGACGTCCAAACGTCCATTTAAAGAATTGAGGGAGTTATCAATGGCATTTCATCACGCACAACACGCAAACTCACTGAACCAGAATCTGGCTGAGGTTGGCGATATCAATGTGTCATTCGAATTTTTCCCACCCTCAACCCCTGAAATGGAACAGATCCTGTGGAACTCTATCCGCCGCCTCGAACCGCTGAATCCCAAGTTTGTGTCTGTGACCTATGGTGCCAACTCCGGCGTGCGTGACCGCACTCATGGTGTAATCGAGCGTATCCAGCAAGAAACCCAACTGGTTGCCGCCCCGCACCTGACCCTGGTGGATGCCAGCGACGAAGAGCTGTTGTCTCTGGCCAAAAACTACTGGAATCAGGGAATTCGCAATATTGTTGCACTGCGTGGTGATTTGCCTGCCGGCAGCCCCAAACCAACCCGTTTTGCTGCCGATCTGGTGCGTTTGCTGAAGAGTGTTGCCGACTTTGATATTTCGGTGGCGGCTTACCCTGAAGTGCATCCTGAGGCCGCCAATGCCCAGGCGGATTTGGTGAATCTCAAGCGTAAAATCGATGCCGGTGCCAACCGTGCCATCACCCAGTTTTTCTTCGACGTAGAGTCCTATCTGCGCTTCCGCGATCGCTGCGTGGCCGCAGGCATCGATGTGGAAATCGTACCGGGTATTCTGCCGGTGACCAACTTTACCCAGCTCAAGCGCTTCGCCGCCATGACCAATGTGAGCATTCCGGGGTGGTTGCACCGCCAGTTTGAGGGATTGGAAAATGACGCCGCCACCCGTCAGTTGGTGGGTGCAAACGTGGCCATCGATATGGTGAAGGTACTGGCCCGTGAAGGGGTGAAGGACTTCCACTTCTACACCCTGAACCGTGCCGAACTCAGTTACGCCATTTGTCATACCCTGGGGGTACGTCCCAGGCAGGACTGATTTTCACCCGAAACAGGCCAGGCAGGGCTCCTTTTTGAAGGAGCCCTTTTGGTTTTTGGCGGTGCTTACGCTAAGGTTTTAGGTGCTGAGGTTTTAGGGTGATGGACAAGGAGGCCAAACACCATGAACGATAAAATCCGTTTGCTCGAGCAGCAGCTTCCCATGGATGTGGTTAAGCTGATAATCTCGTTATCCATTATTGTTGCTTTATTTTTCTTGCAGTTGCGACCAGATAATCCATCAGGGGTTTTGCTGTGGAGTGCGGTGCTCATTTATGCGCTTCTCTCCCTTGGCAGCCTCTTGTATCGGTTGCAGACCTTGAAGCATTGCTACCGCCAGCGACCTTGAATGACTAACCCCAACCAGTGCCCTCTTTGCCAGAACAACAATGACTGTGCCGTGCAAAACGGTAAGTCCATTGACACGTGCTGGTGTCTGGGCGCTCCTTTTCCCAAGCAATTACCCGAAGTCATGTCTTCGTGCCTGTGCCAGCGCTGCGCCGAGAGACTTGCCAAAGTCGAGAAATTGGGCTTAAAACAGGTGAAGTAGCGGAGTTGGCCGTACCGCAATCACCGGAGCCGGAGCCCGCTATGTTGAAAAAATTCCTTATCCTGATGTTGCTGCTGATAGCCGCCCCCTTTATCGCGGCACTGTTTATCAAGTCGGATTATGAGGTCAGTGTCAGCCGCACCATCGACCGTCCGGTTGACGAAGTCTTCGACTACATCAGACTGTTAAAACATCAGGATGAATTCAGCGTCTGGGCCAGGATGGATCCCAACATGCAGCAGCATTTTACCGGCACCGATGGCGAGCCCGGTTTTGTCAGTGCCTGGGAGAGCAGCAATCCGCAAGTGGGCAAAGGCGAGCAGGAAATCATGGCCATGGTGCCCGGCAAACGCATTGACTATGCCCTGAGATTTATCGAGCCCTTTGCCTCCAATGACAAGGCTTATCTCATCACTGAGCCCATTGAAGATGGCAGTACCCTGGTAACCTGGGGCTTTGTTGGCCATATGGCTTACCCCATGAACCTGCTCATTCCCCTGATGGATGTAGAGTCCTTAATCCTGAAAGACCTGGATAGCGGCCTTGCCAATTTAAAACAGATACTGGAGCGGCCACCGACGCCTGTGCCTGAATGATTCTGGCTTTCCAATTGTTAACTATTCGTTGTAATCTGGTCGCTGCGCTTACCCGGGTTCGGGTGTGAGAAGAACAAGATAAATAAGAAGAAAAGCATCGACGAGGTTTGAATGGAAGCTGTATCTGAATTAGTAAAATCGCTCAATAGCCTGGTGTGGGGGATTCCCATGCTGGTCATGATCCTCGGCGTCGGCCTTTACCTGTCATTGGGGCTCAAGCTGTTGCCCATCCTTAAGCTTGGCAAGGGCTTCAGGTTACTGTGGTCGGGTCGAACTCCCGGTCAGGGCAAAGAGGTGAAAGGTGACGTCAGTCCTTTCAACGCCTTGATGACCTCGCTCTCCGCCACCATAGGCACGGGTAACATCGCCGGGGTGGCCACCGCCATCTTTGTGGGCGGACCCGGGGCGCTGTTCTGGATGTGGTGTACCGCCCTGGTGGGCATGGCCACCAAATATTCTGAAGCCGTGCTGGCGGTGCGTTATCGCGAAGTAGATGCAAAGGGCAACTATATCGGTGGCCCCATGTATTACATCAAGAATGGTCTTGGCAGCAAATGGACCTGGCTTGGTACCGCGTTTGCGCTGTTCGGTTCCTTCGCCGGTTTTGGCATAGGCAACACAGTGCAGGCCAACTCGGTGGCATCGGCGCTCACCAGCAACTTCGGTGTGCCTGCCTGGGTGTCGGGCGTGGTGATGATGGTACTGGTGGGCCTGGTGCTGATGGGTGGCATTAAGCGCATCGCCATCGTGGCGGGTAAGCTGGTTCCCCTGATGACCATTTTTTACATTACCGCCGGCCTTGCCGTGTTGGTGGTGTATGCCAGTGAAATCCCAGCCGCCTTTAGTTTGATTATCTCCAGCGCCTTCAGCCCTGTGGCTGCGCAGGGGGGCTTTGCCGGTGCCGCTGTGATGGTGGCTATCCAGATGGGGGTTGCCCGCGGCGTATTCTCCAACGAGGCGGGTCTTGGCAGTGCGCCTATTGCCCATGCTGCGGCGCAAACCAAGAGCCCGGTTACTCAGGGCCTGGTGGGTATGCTGGGTACCTTTATCGACACCATCATAGTCTGCAGCATCACCGGCCTTGCCATCGTGGTGTCGGGCGCCTGGACCTCCGGTGAAAATGGTGCGGCGCTCACCTCTTATGCCTTCTCCCATGCGCTGCCAATCGGCGACTACATAGTAGCCATCGCGCTGGCGATTTTCGCCTTTACCACCATCCTTGGCTGGAGTGTGTACAGCGAAAAATGCGTCCAGTATCTGCTGGGGGTGAAGGCGGTGATGCCGTTTCGCTTGATTTGGACCCTGGTGGTGCCCCTGGGTGCCATGGGTTCACTGGACTTTGTGTGGCTTCTGGCCGATACCCTCAATGCCATGATGGCCATTCCCAACCTGATTGCGCTGGCGCTGCTGAGCCCTGTGGTATTCAAGTTGACCCGGGAGTTCTTCTCAAGCAGTGATGAGGCAAGCCCTAAATCTGTAGAAGTGGAGTAACTGCGCAGGCCAGGGGCCGAGGCAGCCCATGTACCTGGCGGGCTGTTCGTTCGCCAGGTTTACTGGTTAACAAGGGGGAGGCAATGCGACTGGGGTCGCGCTCTTGAGTCAGGAAGAATGGGTCAGTAAGAATGAGTCAGGAAGAAGTGCCTTGGGCATCACTCAGGGATCACCATCAGGGACTCGCAGAACTGGTCGCCACGGCCTGCCAAACCCGGCTCGAAGGCGCTTTGTCAGTGTGCCGACAGGCGGTCAGCGGGTGGTTATGCCGACAGTGAACGTGTTGGTTAAGCCTGCACAGTCAGAACCTGAACAATAAAAAAGGATGCCATGGCATCCTTTTTTATTGCATCCGGCTTACTCTGCCGAGGCATCAAGCTCTGTGTCTTCGACGGTGGGGAACATGGGTTCCACATTTGGCAGGCAGCGGAATTGCCGCTGAAAGTGCCTTTGCACCCCTTTAAGGTTGATGTTGCCAAGACCTGAGGCAAAGCCGAACCAGGCATAGAGACCGCTGTAGTCATCAAACATGGGCGGCAGATACCTTGGCCCTGTGAGTATGCCTTCCCGATAGGCGAGATACAGCGTGGGAATATCCTCGATGGCGAGCTTGCCCAAAAACAACATGGGGATGAGTTCAGGAATGCCTGCGGCGATGGCGCTGCGGATAAAGTTTACGTTTTCCACATAGCCGCGCACATAGGAAATGTCTTTGGTGAAGCAGCTGCCACCTGCGACCATGCCGCCCCGGAACACCCTTTGGGTAACCCGGTAACTGTCTTTTTTGCTCAGATTCTGGTCGCGGAAATAGCGATACACTTCAATAAAGTCGGCGCCGTTCTCGGCCATATCCACTGCCGCTACCCGATCGCTGATACGTCTGGCGCGCCCCGGCGTCGAACTCAGGGTCAACATCTCCAGCAGCACTGCCAGCCCTTCCTGAGCCGCCGCTACCCTGGGGGAGCCTACGCTCAGCCAGGTGGCGTGGGGCTGGGCGCGGCCGTTCAGTGTGGTGCCCACATGCACCCAGCCTTCGTGCACTTCGTACACATTCAGGTCTGCTTTGCTGAACATGGCTTTGGAGTTGATTTTAACTGTGTCGCCCCCTACGGCAGCATCGGAAACAATACCGTCGCTCAGGCGCACCCGCATTTCATCACTGTGGAAATAACGCCCCAGACGGGTGCCCAGGTGTTCGACGGCGCTGGCCGCATCTATTTCTTTGGGATGCTGCTTGTTCATGTGCGCGGCTGCGGGCAGCGAGAAGATATAACTCAGGCGGTCACCCAACTGCCTCAGTGTGTGCCTGTCGCCATGGAGTTTGTTGCTGGCGCTGCCATAGAGCACCTTACTCAGTTTGCCAAATTGGGGTGTTCCTCTGTGGCCCAGCATATCGATAACCAGTCGGTATTGGTCGACGTTGGCAACCAGCAGCTTTCCCAGATCATCGTCCTTGCCCAGCGTCTTTTGGATGTCCTGCTTCAGGGATTTGAGTGCCCTTTGGGTGGCTTGGGTATCAAATGGCAGGGGAAGATTGTCGTAAAAAGCTTTGTCTACTGGCGGTAGCTGCCTGGCACCCGCATCAAAAAATTGCTGTTCCAGTTCTCTGGGCCACTTAATGGCATCCAAAATTTTGATGGGCGCTTGCAGCTGGATCAGTTGGTCGGAAAAGCGTCGCAGGTGTTCACAGTACCTGAGTTTTGCATCGTTCATTCATTAACGCTCTGGGGACGGCTTGGGAATATCATAGCTACAAGCGCCATGGAGAACCACCTAAGCGGCTGAATTTATAAGATTGGCAAGGTATCCGGGGCAGGGGATTACCTGCCCACGATGTTAAAAGTCATCGTCGTCGTCGAGTCCCAGCGCCTTTTTGAGCTCCGCACGTTCGAGATAATCATCGAGTCGACGCTTGACCTCCTGACGGCGCTTGAGTGCTTTTGCGGCCTGCGCATTTTTGGGTGAGGTCAGTTCTTCCATTTCGCTATCTTGGGGCAGGATTTCAACTATTCGAGCCATAACGAATTCCTCATGGGTTATTTAAGGACTTTCTAACCACTTTGGTGGATTGAGAAAAGCAAAAATTATTTGTTGAATGGGTAAAAAATGCTCTCCCTATTCCACTCTGTGAGTATGATCATAAATTTCCAAAAGGGGATTTGAGGGCGGGATAAAAGTCCTACTAAAAAAGTCGGGCATTTACTTGCACATTGGTCTGGATGAACCAGACTAAAAGCATGTGTTAAGTGACCGTCAGTGACGTTAGCCATTTAAAATCAAGGATGATTTCAGGTGAATTCTCAGACACCAATCAAAGACCCCACTCGATTTCACCTCCCTCCTTTCGTATGGGGGGTGATGCTGGTGTCTATGGTGTTTGCCTTTACCGGTTGGTATCTGTTCCATCAATACATCAACGACCTCAAGGAAGAACGCTTTGACGATATGGCGCAGGAACTGAAACTGGCAATCGAGACCCGCATGCTGGCCTATGAGCAGGTTCTGCGAAGTGGTGTGGGCTTGTTCAAGGCATCCGACGGTGTGTCCCGTGACGAATGGCGTACCTATGTCGCCAATGCCAAGCTGGACAAGTACTATCCGGGCATACAGGGGGTGGGGTTCAGTCAGGTGGTTAGCAAGCCCCAGCTGCAAGCCTTTGAGGAAGCGGTGAGAGCGGAGGGATTCCCGGCGTTTAAGGTCTACCCCGACGGTGACCGCCCCATCTATCATTCTATTCTCTATCTCGAACCCTTCGATTGGCGTAATCAGCGGGCCTTCGGATACGACATGTATTCAGAACCCAGGCGTCGGCGTGCGATTGATTGGGCAACCGATACCGGTGATGCTGCCATTTCCGGCAAAATTACCCTGGTGCAGGAAACCGGCGAAGACATGCAGGCCGGCTTTTTAATGTATCTGCCCCTTTATGCCCGGGATATTCAGCCTGGTCCTCTGGCGCTGCGGGGCACGGTTTATGCGGCGTTTAGGATGGACGATCTTATTCGCGGCATCCTGGGCAATAGATTTACCCAGTTACAGTTGGACATTTTTGATGGCGGTGAGCCAAGCGAAGAGAACCTGATGTTTCGCTCTCCGCAAAGAGCCGACAGCTGGCGCAATCAAGCTGAGTTACCCATTGAAATGGGTGGACATAAGTGGTTACTGCACGTGGGTAGCAACGCTGATTTTTTAAGTCGGTCGGAGACGCTTCAGAGTCAATTAATGCTTTTGATGGCGGTCGTTTTTCAGCTGTTGATGTTTTATTTCTTGCTCAGCATAGCCAAAGCCAGGCACCACGAAAGCTTGCTTTCACGGGAGATAATGAACAATGAAAGCCGGTTTCGATTGGTGGTGGAGGCGTCACCCAGCGCCCTTATCATCACCAATAAGCACGGTGTTATTACCCTGGTGAACAAGCACACAGAGCAGCTGTTCGGCTATACCAGAGAAGAGCTGCTGGGTAAGAGTGTGAATGTACTCTTGCCTGAAGCCCTGGCAAAGGTGCACCAGGGGCACATGGCGTCATACCTGGCGAATCCCATTGCCAAGAAGATGTCGCTCAGGGATGAACTCTATGGCAGGACCAAATCCGGCGGCCTGGTGCCGGTGGAAGTGGGGTTAACACCGATTCACTTTGCTTCCGGGATTTCGGTGCTGGCCACCATCAACGATATTTCGGTGCGTCGTAATATTGAGGAGCAAAGGATGGCTCATACACTTGAGCTGGAGCGTATCAACAAAGAGCTCGACAGTTTCGCCTATATCGCCTCTCACGATCTTAAATCACCACTGCGGGGAATTGAGCAGCTGGCCCAATGGATTGAGGAAGACTTGCAGGGCAAGTTGGACCCGTCCACCGGTAAGTATTTACAGCTTATCCAAAGCCGTATCCTGCGCATGTCCCAACTGTTGGATGGCCTGCTGCTGTACTCACGTATTGGCCGGGCCGAGGAGTCCTTCTCATCGGTGGAGGTCAAATCCCTCATCAAAGACACCTTTGCCCTGGTCGCGCCCCCTGTTGGTTTCAAGCTCAAACTCGGCGGTGAGTTTCCCACAATCCATACTGCCAAGGTGCCGCTGGAGCTGGTGATCAGAAACCTCTTTTCCAATGCCATTAAGCACCACGACAAGGGCGAGGGGGAAATCAGCGTCAGTGTCGATAGCCGGGGCGACATGGTGGAATTCTGCGTGGCTGATGATGGACCGGGGATCCCGGCCGAGTATCAGGAGAAAGTCTTCAGTATTTTTCAAACACTCAAGGCCCGGGATGAAGTGGAAGGCTGTGGATTGGGTTTATCGCTGGTGCGCAAAACCGTAGAGCGCTATGGCGGCAAGGTCTGGCTGATTTCTCAGGGGAGAGGATGTCAGTTCTGGTTTTCATGGCCAAAACAATTAGGGGCATAAAGGCATGACAGAAGCACAATATCGTGAAGTGGTGCTCTTTCTGGTGGATGACGACGACGTTGACTACATGGCGGTTGAGCGCGCCATGCGTCAAATGCGTCTGCTTAATCCGCTGGTGCGAGCCCGAGATGGCAAGGCCGCGCTGGAAATGCTCAAAGATGGCGTTGTTCAGGGCGCCTTTGTGATCCTTTTGGACCTGAACATGCCACGTATGAATGGCCTTGAATTTCTGCAAGCCCTGAGGGCCAATCCACAGTATGCCTCTGCAGTGGTGTTTGTGCTGACCACTTCCCGTGCCGACGAAGACAAGTTGGCGGCCTATAGTTTCAATGTGGCCGGCTATGTGGTCAAAAGCAATATAAAAGATGAATTTGATAGTATTATCAATATGTTGGATGGGTATTGGCGGATTGTGGAATTACCGCAATTGTGAAGGTTAAACCATGAATTTATTACTGGTTGATGACGATGAAGTCGATCGTGAAATGATAGTTCGCGCACTGTCTCAATCAGAGCGTGGCTTCAGCGTGTCTGAGTCCTGCTATGCCAAAGATGCGATGATCAAAATTAAGCAGCAGCACTTTGATGGCATATTGCTGGACTATATGCTGCCCGATGCCAATGGCCTCGAAGTACTGACCTGGCTCAATGACATCAGCAACGAGAGTATTGCGGTGGTGATGATAAGTCGCTACGAGGATGAAAAGCTGGCCGAGCGCTGCATAGAATTGGGGGCGCAGGACTTTTTGCTCAAGGATGAAGTCACCTCAAGCCGTCTGTGCCGGGCCATTATCAACGCCAAGCAGCGTTTCTCCATGGCCAAGGCATTGCGTAGAAGCCATGAAAAATTACGGGAGCTTGCCGAACACGATTCCCTCACCCGGTTGGTGAATCGATACGGGTTCGAACTGTGCCTTAACCGCGCCCTCAGTCAGGTGCGGCGTTCCGGTGGCATGCTCAGTGTTATCTTGCTTGATCTGGATGATTTTAAAGGGGTCAATGATACCCTTGGCCACCAGATGGGAGACGTGTTGCTGGTTGAGGTGGCCACGCGTCTGTCATCGGCGCTGCGTGAAAATGACCTGATAGCCAGAATCGGCGGCGATGAATTTGTGGCCCTGATTTGCGATCAGGACACCCGTTTTTTGCCATTTGATCTCGCCAAGCGGTTACTCAGTACCTTTGAAGAGCCTTTCCAGCTGGGCGACAGCGCTGTGATGATGGGGGCCAGTTTGGGCATCGCCATTTACGGCGAGTGCGCCAACACAGCTTATGACCTCTTGAAATGCGCCGACATCGCCATGTACCGGGCCAAGGAAGAGGGCCGGAATCAAATCCAGTTTTATTCCCGGGATCTGGAGAATGAAGTTAAATATCGCACCCGCATCGAACAGGGGCTGCGACTCGCACTGAGTAACAACGAACTGGTGCTCTATTACCAGGGTAAATTCGATGCGCTGTCTGGCTATCTCAGTGGTGTGGAGGTGCTGCTGCGCTGGCAACATCCCACCGATGGCCTGTTGGCCCCGGACAAGTTTTTGGGAATTGCCGAGGATGTCGGTCTGACCGAACAAATTGGCAAATGGGTACTCAATACTGCCTGTCAGCAAGTCAGCCAGTGGTTAAAACAGATTGGTGACTATATGCCGGGGTTCTCCGTGGCCGTAAACTTCTCTGCCTCGCAAATTTCGGCGGTGAATTTGGTTGCTGTGATTGAGCAGGCATTGGCAGACAGCGGACTGCCGGCGCATAACCTTGAGTTGGAAATCACCGAAAACGCGCTCATTAAAAACCCCGAAGAAATTGCCTCTGTGCTTCAGAGAATTGAGCTTATGGGGGTTACCATGGCACTGGATGACTTTGGCACAGGCTATTCGTCTCTCGAGCACCTGATGCATTTTCCCATACAGGTTATCAAGATAGATAAAAGCCTGGTGGCAACCGTACCACAGGACGAAAAAGGCTGTCGCTTGTTAATGGCGCTGCTGAATTTCGCCCAGGGCTTTGGCATGGTGTCGGTAGCGGAAGGGATTGAAACCCAGGCTCAGGCTGATTTTTGCACTCACCATGGCTGTACCCTGCTGCAGGGATATCTGCTTGGTAAGCCTGTGGATGCCAAGACATTTGAAACGCAATTCCTGCTGCCAACCCTCACCAAATTCCAAGAGAGATAACTTGCCAAGCCTTGGTGATTACTACAGAATTTTCTCACCTAACTTTCTTTGGCGCCTGAGTCGCCACGGTATACTGCGATGAAAATCGGTGTGCTGTCCCAATTCCCCGAACTCTACTCGACACGTCGGTTGGTGGAGGCTTGTGAGTCCAGGGGACATGAAGCCTGGGTCATAAACCCTATCAACTGCTACATGAACATTAACTCGGTCAAACCCAGCATCCATCTCGAAGGGGAAGAGGTGCCCATGTTTGATGCCATCATTCCCAGAATTCACGCCAGCGTCACCTTTTATGGCTGTGCCGTGGTGCGCCAGTTTGAAATGATGGGGGTGTTTGCTGCCAATGATTCCATTTCCATTGCCCGCTCCCGGGATAAGCTGCGGGCGTTGCAGCTTTTGTCTCGTAAAGGTATTGGCATGCCGATAACCGGATTTGCCAACAGACCCAATAACATCCCTGACCTTATCAACATGGTGGGCGGCGCCCCTCTGGTAATTAAGTTGCTCGAGGGCACTCAGGGGATTGGGGTGGTGCTGGCAGAAACCCGCAAGGCTGCCGAGAGTGTGATTGAGGCGTTTTTGGGTCTCAAGGCCAACATCATGGTGCAGGAATACATCAAAGAGGCCAACGGCAGCGATATCCGCTGTTTTGTGGTGGGTGATAAGGTAGTGGCCGCCATGCGCAGGCAGGGCCCGGAAGGCGACTTCCGTTCCAATCTGCATCTGGGCGGTTCGGCCGAGCCGGTGAAGATCACGCCTCAGGAGCGCAAATCGGCAGTTGCGGCGGCCAAGGCCATGGGGTTGGTGGTTGCCGGGGTGGATATTTTGCGCTCAGCCCGTGGGCCCCTGGTGCTGGAGGTGAACTCGGCGCCGGGCATAGAAGGGATAGAACAGGCAACGGGTATTAAGGTTGCCGAGCCCATCGTTGAGTACATTGAAAAGGTGGTGGCGGCCCGCCGGGCCAACCACCAGGTGATTGCCTGAACTCAGTCAGGGTTAAGGGTTCAGAGTGCGAAGCCGTATGACCAGCGCAGCACCACTTTGGGGTCGTCCTCGGTAAGGTCGGTGTCAGACACAGTAAAGCTGACATCGCCAAGCTCGGTGCTCTTGGTCAGCGAAACGGCATAGTCGCTGTAGCTGGACTCGCCATACCAGCCCAAAGCGATATCCCCGCTTGAATAGCCATAGTGCAGGTCGAGGCTCAGGGTTTCGCCCAGCGGGATGGCGACATCGGCGCTGAGATAGTCCATATCATCATCGGACAACTCATCTGGGGCCATATCGTCGCCGCCATTGACCACAAGGGCATAACCCACGGTTAACCACTGCCAGGTCAGGCTGGCATAGAGTTCACCAAAGTCTATGTCGGCATCAGCATCTGGATAGGCGTAGTAGAGGTAGCCCACATCGAAGCTCAGGCTGTCGGTGATATCACCACTATAACCGCCATAAAAATCCATTTCGAAGGTAGTGTCATCACCAAAGTCTACATTGGCTGCCCACATACCCGCGTAAAAACCGCTCTCGTGGCTGTAATCCAGTCCGCCATCCACGGCAGTACTGTCCTGGGTTTGGCTGATCCCGCGCCACAGGTAGTTGGAGCTTATCCCGATATTGCCCTCAAATTCAGCCTTGGCTGGCAAGGCGGCAAAGGCGCAGGAAAGCAGCAGAGCGAGTGTGGATACCTTGGTCATCATATTCCCCTTCAATGATTATTGTGTGTACTTGTATTGGTCGGGAATACCTAAAGCCAAGGTTATGCCATTTTTTAACTTATTGTTTACAAAGAAATTGTGTTTAAACACGTCGTGAATTGGCTGAAAAATGCACATTTTGCGTGCGCCAATGCACACACTTGGTGCGCTCAAAACAAAAAGCCTCCCGAAGGAGGCTTTGACTGCATGAGTGCCGAGATTAGTTCACGCTGTCACGCAGGGCCTTGCCGGCCTTGAATTTTGGAATGGTCGCCGCAGGGATTTTGATTTCCTTGCCGGTTTGCGGGTTGCGACCAGTGCGCTCTGCGCGGGTGCTGGTTTCAAAAGAACCGAAACCTACGATAGAAATTTTGTCGCCGTCTTTCATGGCGGCAGTCACAGCTTCTTCGAAGGATTTCAGCGCACGGCCGGCTTCGGCCTTGGTCAGGTCAGCACTCTCAGCGATCTTGGCGATAAGTTCAGTTCTGTTCATATGCTAAATACTCGTCTTTCCGTGATTATTGTTTTAAAACTCGCCTAACATGCCACAGGCATTAGCGTTTGGGAAGCGGTTTTGGGGCGCAAATCCCGCTCGGGATCAATTTTCCAGCGGCTTTTGTCACATTAATTGGCATCCAGCAGCTGATACAAAATCTGTTTCACCAATTGTGGCTCAAATGGCTTATCACACAGGGCGTTAACGCCGGCCTGACACACATTGGATAAGTGGGCATCGTTGGCCTCTGACGACACCATCAGAATGGGGATATGGGACTGCTGACTCTCGTTGCGAATAAACTGGGTCAGGGCCAGGCCATCCACACTGGGCATGTTGTAGTCGGTCACGACCAAATCGAACATGTGCGACTGCATCAGTGCAATCGCCTCGGCGCCATCACAGGCTTCAATAATTTGCCGCATACCCAGGTTGGTCAGGGTGCGACGGATGATGTTACGTGCCATACGGCTGTCGTCCACCACCAATACCCGCAGGTCCTGAACGTCGAAATGATCCAAATCCAGTTCATCGTTGGACAACAGGTCTATGGTCGCGTTAAGTGCTTTTCCAAGATGGGCTTTTGAAAAGGGTTTAGGCAATATCGCCACTACACCAGACTGACGGAATACCTCCAACTGCTCGCGGCGGCATTCACTGGAAACCAGCATAAACTGGATGTCCTGACAGCGGCTGTCACTCTTGATGTGGGTCAGTAACTTGAGGGCGTCACCGTCACTGTAGTGCATGGCGCTGGCAATCAAATCTGGCTTGTGCTCTGTGAGTATTTGCCTGGCCTCATCAAATCCGCCGGCGGTTTCGATGTTGAGAATGCCTTCATTTTTCAGGCTGGCGATAATGATTTTACGTTGGGTGTCTGAAGGCTCCACCAGTAGGATGGACAGCTCGCCCGGTGACAATTGATGCATGGCTATAGTGACTTTTGTTGCGGGTTTGTAACGCTAACTCAAGTGCTCAGCCTTTGGCAAGCACGCTTATCAAGCTCACCAACGTACCAATGCGGTAGCCCAAGGTCATTCTCAGTGGTTTTTTGGGGTGTCTGCTTCAGCTTGTACCAGCAGGTAATCGCGGGTCGACGGGAGAAACGCCACCCACCATTGAAATGACAGCAGCGCGACAAGAGTGACAGCAACCAGCGACAGTGGAATTTCAGTCCCGGCGAAGAACAGCCGGGTATCTTCGGGGCTTATGTGGGTGGCCAGAATGGCCGTGACCCCAAGTGCAGCGCAGCCAAGGGTTTGAATGGCGGTATAGATACGCACTGCCCAAATCGCCCAGGAGGTTTTAAGCACCAGACCCACCAGTACCGGTAATACCCCAAGCGTAAACATATCCAGATTACCGGTAATGATGGCGCGGGTTATGGATAAAAGCGCCAGCACAATATACAGGCAGAGCAACAGGCACAGGGGCAGCGGTGGCAGTTTCATGGCGGGTTCCGGTAAAAAAGTCGCCCAAGTGTAGAAAAAGCCGGAGGGACAGTCCAGTTCGGTGTAAAATAGCGCTCCCAAAACAGAGGCAATGACATGACTGAGCAAGAATTCTGGCAGCTGGTAAGCCGCCAAAGCCCGGACGAATCACAGGAGAGCCTGGCAGAACGCCTGCGCAATGCGTTGAGCGCCATGGACAACGAGGCCTTAAAGGCATTTGACAAGTTGTTTGGCCAGCAGATGCGCCGTGCCTACACCTGGCCGTTATGGGGCGCCGCCTATGTGATCACGGGTTGCGACACCGATTATGGTTTTGCAGAGTTTCGCTGTTTTCTGATCTCTTTGGGGCAGGAATGGTTTGAGCGGGTCATCGCCACGCCGGATGCGTTGGCAGGATTGCCCGGCTGGCCAACGGTGGACGGCTATGCGTACCCCTTTGTGGAAGACTACGATTTGATTGCCGGGCAGCTCTATGAAGACAGAACACAGCAAGAATTGCCCTTTGTGCCGTCCGGCAGCGTGAATCCGGCCGGCAAGAAATTCAGTTCCCGTCCCAAAGACCTCAAAGCCAATTATCCTGAACTTTGCCGCTTGTTCCCCTTCTGATATTGCCATGCCCGACGGTTTCGGTTGGGCACTGTCTACTTAGTGTCACTCAGTCTTGGGTGTGTTTTTCATGATACAAATTGATACCTGAACCTTTTGGGATTAATCTGTCTAAACTAAATAATAAACAGAAACTTATATTCAGGACGGCGTCTGATTACGGCAGTTTTTGTTAAGTATTGGTTCAGCTTAAATTCGCTAAAGTGAATGCGATTTAATCGCTTACAGGCCTTAAGGAGGCTCATATGAAATTCCCGATGATTCTGATTGCCGGCATCTTTGTTGCGGGTTCAGCGATGGCGGATGAAGCAGCCACTGTGGATCCACAAACCGAAAACGGCGCTGTAAAAATCACCTGGCAGGAGCCCAAGAAATTCCGCGACATTAAGTCCAGCGGTGAGCTTCAGTCCAGATTCGAAAATCGCATGTTTGAGACCCTCACCAAGGAACTGAACAAAGAAGCGTCCAAGTCGCTCAAACCCAGTCAAAAATTGGAGCTGGTGGTCACAGATGTGGATATGGCCGGTGATATGCGCCCAACCTTTGGCGCCACCGCAAATGACCTGCGCGTGGTGAAAGAAATCTATCCCCCACGCATCAGCTTCAGCTATCAGGTACTCGATGGTGATCAGGTGGTGATTGCCGGCGATGAAAAACTGACTAATCTGAATTTTATGAACGAAATTCGTTCGGTGAATGACAGACCGTTTTCCCATGAGGTCCGTCTGTTAACCCAATGGTTTGAAAAGCAGGTTGCTCCCAAGCTGTAACTGTCTGAACTAGGCCTGCCTCAGCTGAGGCGGGGTACTGCCAAGCAGGCAAAGTCCACTGTCGGTGAGCTTTGCCTGTTTTTTTGCCCGGGCGCTGAGCGCCGACAGCTCATGTTCGGTGGCATTGAAGGTGTGCCTTGGCGACAGTATGCCCGCACACAGGGAGATCAGAGGTTGGAGGCTGATTGTGCCCTGGCGGTCTTCGGCGGAAATACATTGCGCCTGCCAATGGGCCTGCTGGAAAAAGCTGTGTTTTTCGGATTCAAAATCCTTGAGGATCCCCGCCACCTTATATTCGGGATCGTCCGTGGTAATCATCACAAAGTCATCCCCCCCAATGTGGCCCACGAAACAGTCGGCATCCTGATGCACTGCAAGCAGTGACGCCACATGACAAATCACCTCATCTCCCCGGCAAAAGCCATAGGTATCGTTATAGGGTTTGAAGTGGCTTAAATCGAAGTACACCAAATAAAAAGCACGGCTTTGCTGCTTGAGTCGCTGTAATTCTTCTTGAATGGGCACATTACCCGGCAATCCGGTGAGCGGGTTGGCGTGGCGTGCCACCTTGATGCGGTGCTCGGTGATCCGGGCAAGCAGATCCTTGGTGTGGCCCACGCCGATGAGTTTTCCCTGACGCAGTATCAAGAACTGCTGCGCCATGAACCGATCTGACTCTGAGGTCAGCAACTGGCTTACGCTGCTGAGCGCCTCGGATGCATCAAATTGGGGCACCCTGGTGTTCATCACTTCGGTAACACAGTGATTTTCATGAAGTGCGCGGCCATAGGGAGTTGAAAATAATTCAAGCAGGGCCGTTCGGCTGATAAGCCCCAGCGGCGTGTCGCCGTCGACCACCACCACCGCCTGCAACGCCGGTTGGCTGCTGAAACGGTCGCTGATGCTTTTGAGTTTGGTGTCGGTCGGCACAGTAACAGCGCCGCATGCCAGACTTTCGGCGGTTTCTATGTATCTGTGGGTGGCCTGTCCCATGTTGGGCTGGGGGTTTAGCCCCGGGGGCAGGAGTGTGTTTGGGTTGGTCTGCGGGCGACCGAGTAAAAAGCCCTGGCAGTAAATTATCCCGAGCTGCCTGAGTACCTGCAGTTCGGCCTCGGTTTCTATTCCTTCGGCAATCACCTTGCAGGTCAGGCTCTGGCAAAGTTCCACGATAGAGCGCACAAACTCCTGTTTGACCGGATGCTTGTCGATTTGGTGAATAAAGTGGCGGTCGATTTTCACATAGTCCGGCGCCAGCTCCGACCATAGCCGCAGCCCGGAGTACCCGGCACCCAAATCGTCAATGGCGGTTAAAAAACCCTGATTGCGATAGTGCAGCAAGCAGGTTTTCAGCAAGTCGATATCGTCAGCTGGGTGCTGCTCAGAGAGTTCTATCACCACCTGAGATGGGGATATGCCCAGCTGCTGAAGCATGGCGAGGGTTTTACCCTTGGGGTGATCCGGGTCCAGCAGCGCCTTGGGCGAAATATTGATAAAGAGCTTTCCCGGCAGTTTACGTTCGGCAAAACGCCCAGCTGCGATTTGGCGGCACAGGGTCTCCAGTTCGCTCAGGCGCCCTTCGTGCTCGGCCGTTTTAAACAGGGGAACCGGGGAATATAAAGGGCTGTGGACAGGCCCCCGAGAGAGGGCTTCAAAGCCGTGGATTTTACCGGCACCGATATTGAATATGGGTTGAAAAAGCGAGTATATGCTTTGTTTTTCAATGACTTTTGTCAGTTCTGCCTGTAAATCGATGGCGGCCATGATGAGTACCGGGAGCCCAAGGTTCCGGCAGTCTATGGCAGCCCTGTGACAGAAAGATGACCGCTTATTTACTCTGTGATTTGAAAGCTTGCAGGGTTTGCAGCAATACGCCGAGTTTGCGGACTACGAGCTCAAGCGCTTCGGGTGTCACCTCTGCCGCTTTCAGGTCGGCGAAGTCCTGACCCAGCTCCTGCACATAGGGGCCAAACCGGTTGCTGCGGGTTGAAAATCCCTCTTCCGCGCTAAAGATATGACTGAACTTACCCATGCCGGCTTTTTGCAATTCATCCAGTCGGGTATCGGCGTCGATTGCCTGGCGATAGGCCAGTTGCAGATTTTCGGTCAGTTGCTCAAGGACCTTGGTATATGGCATAACAGCTTCCAATCAGATTTTTCGGGATTATAAGAGGCAAGGATGAAGGCAACAAGTTTAAGGACAGGACTCATTGGCGCTGTGGCACTCTGGGCGTTGTCGGGTTTGGCGCCGGTATTGGCGAAAGAATCAGATAAACCCCCTTTCTATGAATTTTCCCACAAGGGTAAAACCGTCTACCTGCTGGGCTCCATTCATGTCGGCAGTGCCGATTTTTATCCCATGCCCAAGGTGGTGGAAAGCGCATTTAACAGCGCCGAAGCGCTGGTGGTGGAAGCAGATATAGGTGCGGCCGGTGCTGATATTCAGCGCCTCTTGATGACCTATGGTGTGGATGCCTCCTCCCCGGATGCCGAGTCCGCCGCCGTGTTGGAACAATACTGCAGCAGCAGAAAGCCAATCTGCGAGGCCATGGCGCCTTTTTCACCCTGGATGCAGGCATCGCAAATTACCGTGATGCAGTTTGCTGGCCTGGGGTATCAGCCTGAGTTTGGTGTCGACCAGCACTTTTTGGATCGTGCCCGGGGCAGCAAGGCGATATTTGAGCTGGAAGGTATGGAATATCAGTTCAAATTGATGGCGTCGCTGGACAAGTCGCAGCAGTGGGCCATGGTGCGTGAGGCCATTGTTGCTTCAGATGAAGAAGTCGGTGCCCTGGTCAATAGCTGGCGAGGTGGCGACAGTGATGAACTCGCCGCAGTGATGCACGACTCCATGGCAGAAGGTGACGATACCCAATTGTTAAAGCTGCTGCTGTGGGACAGAAACCATCGAATGGCCGATACGCTGCAAAGCCTCCTGACCCGGGCGGATACGCCAAAGACTCTGATGGTTGTGGTGGGGGCGGGGCATCTGGTGGGAGAACAGAGTTTGGTGTCTATTCTGGCCGAACGTGGGATAAAAGTGAAAGGGCACCTGGGCCACTGCGCCGCCACCCAGGGACTGTGCCAGTAAGCGGGTGTCGACCTTTGCCAGACAAAGCGGCTTAATCGCCGCCGGGTCGTCCGAGGGACTGAATTACCGGGGTATTTGCCAGCGTTGGCTATACTCAGGAAGACAGCCGCGGAGGACCCATGGCCTTGCAATCCCCTCAACTGGTATATCCAGGATTTGAAAAGATCCCACGATTCTGGGACAACGAACAACAGTCGCAGGTTGCCCGGGTCGACCCGGGTGAATACTACTATTCCTGTCAGGATGAGTTTATCTACACCCGTTTGGGGTCCTGTGTTGCGGCCTGTATCTGGGATCCCCTGATGGGCATTGGTGGCCTGAATCACTTCCTGTTACCTGAAAAAGCCCTCCACGAAGATTGGCACCAACTTACCAGTTACTCCTGTCGTTACGGGAACTGGGCCATGGAGCAATTAATCAACGGCATCCTTACTGCGGGAGGGCTTAAGTCCCGTCTCAGGGCAAAAATATTCGGTGGTGCCAATTTGGGGCGCATTTCTGTGCTCAATGTGGGTCAGTCCAATATCGCCTTTGTGAGGGAGTATCTGGCATTGGAGGGGATCCCCGTGATGTCAGAAGATCTCGGTGGCCCCTGGCCGCGTAAGGTGCTCTTTCATCCCCAAAGTGGCAGGGTCAGGCTGAAGCGGCTCGAAATGACCGGCATGGCCCAAATCGAGCGCGAAGAGCAGGCCTATCTCAACGATGTGGCCGAGCAGGCAAAAGCCCCTGAGCCCGGCTCCATAGAGCTTTTTGATTAGGCAGGCTTTTGGGCTACAAAGTGCACGTAGCGTCCCAGGCGCAAAAAGGCCGGTTCGCGGGAGTATTTCAGCTCCATCTCAATCAGGCCTGCGTCACTGTATTCGGTGGACAGGCTGCCTTTTTTCAAATAGTCGTGAATAACCCGCACGCCGGAACGGCAGTGAATGTCCATCTGCCAGTCGCTGCACCAGGCTTCCACCTCGGGCACTGTCACCGGGAAGTTGGGGCTTAGCTTAACCCTTTTAGCCTTGAATCCTGACTGCACATAGCCGAAGTTACCGGCGATGAGTGAATGGAAACACATGGCATCGCGGTTATAAAACATCAGTGAAAACAAGCCGCCGGGCTTGAGCAATGTCAGCAGACTGGTCATGGTGCCTTTGGCATCGGCGAGCCATTCCACCACGGCATGGCACAGAACGAGGTCGAAGTCCCCCAGGGCATCCGGTGACAAATCCTGAATGGGGGCATGAATGCACTGGATGTCGAGCGGGGTGGGGCTAAGGGCAATTTGCCGCTTGGCCTCGGCTAGCATTTCGGCAGAAATATCACACAGCACCACACTGTGTCCCAGTGCCGCCAACCTTTGGCTGAAAAAGCCAAATCCGCCACCGGCATCCAGTACCCTGAGTTTGCGCTCACCCAGGAGTGGCAGCATGTCTTCCAGATCGCGCCACAGCACGGCCGCGCGAATATCCCCTTTGAGGGTACCGTAGATGTTCTTGGCAAACTTACCCGCGAGGGTATCGAAATTCTTGTCTTGCAATCTGAGTGTCCGGCGCTGGGAGGTCGGGCGCTAGTTTCTCACAGCCGAAGCCGTTTTGGCAGTCTCTCGTTGCTCGTACGACACAGTGAATTGTTGCTGACCAAAATAGGCTTAAGGCTTTGAAATATAGTCACTTGTTTGCTTGGTTTTATTGGGGCTACACATTGCAGTGAATGAGAGTATAATTCCCGCTCTTTGTCAGGGGGGAACCTACACCATGGAACATCAAGTGGCACTGGATGGGATGCCGTCGCTGTTGTCTTTGTATCGCAAGATTTTTTTCGGCCGCAAACCCGGTTGGGATCAGCAGCCGCTGCCTGTAATCCGCGTGTCTGTGCCCCAGGTGTCGCTGTCGCCAGCGGTGGTGGCCGACTATGCCCGGGTGTGTGAGTTCAACTTTGACGGCAAGACGCTGCCCCCCACCTTTTTGTACATTCTGGCGTTTCGTCTGCATGCGGTGATCTTCACCCATGACGCTGTGACCTTTCCGCTGCTTGGCATGATCCACCTTAAAAACCGCATCAGCCAGTACCGTCCAGTGTCAGTGTCAGAGCAGGTTCGTTTGGAATGCGTGTTGGCATCCAGTGAGCAAACCGATGCCGGTTTGGAATTTGAGCTGGTATCCAAGGTTTGGGTAGCCGATGAACTGGTATGGGAAGCCCACTCCATTTATCTGTACCGCATTGAAAGCGCCGGTCGCCGCGCCCGCCCCCCAAAGGGCAGCGACATGGCGTGGGATAACCCCAAGACCTGGACCCTGGACGATAAGCTGGGTTGGCGCTATGCCCGGGCTTCCGGTGATTTCAACCTTATCCATTTGCATCCTTTCCTGTCCAAACGGTTCGGGTTTGAACGGGTACTGGCCCATGGTATGTGGTCCAAGGCCCGCTGCGTGGCCGAGTTGATGGGCGAGATAGGTAACAGACCCTGCACGCTGGACGTGGCCTTTAAACTGCCGCTGTTTATGCCCGGCGAAGTGACCTTTGCCAGCGAAGCCAAAGACGATGGCCTGCGGTTTGAGCTGAGGGATCAGAAGGGGCGCAGGCCGCATCTGAGTGGTGAAGTGACCTTTCATGACTAAAAGCTGGGCTGACTTACCAGCAGAAATCCCCCGGATTGGCGTATGACGCCTTCCAGCATAAAAACGGCCGCATCAGCGGCCGTTTTTATTGTCTTTCAGGGCACGCTGTGCCCGATGTGGTGTTTTCAGGGCACGCTGTGCCCCATGGACGCCTGCCAGATGCTGAACCACTGCTGCCTGCTAAGCACTATATGGCTTGATGCCAGTGCCGCTTTGATACGCTGAGCATTACCACTGCCGATAATGGGCAGTGGACGGCTGGGGTGCATCCGCACCCAGGCGTAAACCAATTGGCTGAGGTCATCGGCGCCGGTTTGTTGCTGTATGTCGGTAAGGACGGCTCGCACCCGCGCAGCCCGCTCATCTGTGCCTGACATCAGTGCGCCTCCCGCCAAACATGACCAGGCCATGGGGCGAATACCCAGGCGCTGGCACTGGTCGAGAGTGCCATCGTGCATCACCTGCATTGCCAGTGGCGACAGCTCCACCTGGTTGGTCTGCAGCGCAAAATCGAGCCGCGACTGCACCAGCTCAAATTGGCTGGGGGTAAAGTTGGACACGCCAAAGTGGCGCACCTTACCCGCCTTGCGTAAGGCATAAAAAGCCTCGGCCATTTCATCGGCATTCATCAAAGGGTCGGGCCTGTGGATCAGCAGCAGATCCAGATAATCCGTGCCCAGGTTGCTCAATGACTGTTCAACGCTGCTGATTATGTGATCCCGGCTGGTGTCGTAGTGGTTCACATAGCGGTCTGGATTACCCACAATGGCAGGCCGGATGCCACACTTGCTGATGATTTCCATTTGGTGGCGCAGCGCAGGTGCCTCGCGCAGCACATCACCGAACAGGCGCTCACACTGGTATCGGCCGTAGATGTCGGCGTGATCCATGGAGCTGACGCCGAGGGACAGATAGGTTTCGATTAATTCACGCCGCAGAGGCCGGGTGGTTTGCCAATCGGCCAGCCGCCAGAAACCGGCAATAAATTCGGACAGTTTGAGCGAAGTTGACACCATGGTTCTCCCCAAAAAAGTGCACTGAAATTGATTTGGATTCAGGAAAGATGAATTAGTCATTTCTTGAGCTTCTTTAGCCCGGGCCTTTGGCTTAGGCTGTGTTGAGCCAGGACCCGCCACAGGGTCTCACAATAACAATCACAAGCATACCCTACAGCGAGAACTCCACTATGTTGACAGATATGGAAATATCCCGGCAGGCCAATGTACGCCCCATAGGCTGGATTGCCGACGACTTTGGCCTTGGCAAGCATTTGTGGCGGGAGGCGGGTCACGCCATGGCTAAAATCAGCCTTGAGGCCGCCCGTGAGCCCCGGCGTGGAAAACTGGTGATAGTCACGGCCGTGACGCCCACACCCCATGGGGAAGGTAAAACCGTGACCACCATAGGGTTAACCCAGGGCCTGCATCTGCTGGGGCACAAGGCCTGTGCCTGTATCCGTCAGCCCAGTCTCGGCCCTGTCTTTGGGGTAAAAGGTGGGGCTGCCGGTGGCGGCTATGCTCAGGTGGTGCCCATGGAGGTGATGAACCTGCACATGACGGGTGATATCCATGCCGTCACCAGCGCCCACAATCTGGCTGCGGCCGCCATCGATGCCCGTCTTTTCCACGAAACCCGACTCGGCCCGGACGCCTTCAGCGCCAAAACGGGTTTGCAGGCACTGAACATCGACCCCGAACGCATTCTATGGCGCAGGGTGTTGGATCACAACGATCGCAGCCTTCGCCAGATTGAGCTGGGGCTTGGAGATAACAATGGTCCGGTTCACGGCGGTGGTTTCGACATTACCGCGGCGTCAGAGCTGATGGCCATTCTGGCCCTGTGTGAAAACATTGCCGACATGCGCGCCCGCATCGGTCGGGTGATCCTGGCCATGAGCCGGGACGGTAACCCCATCAGCGCCGACGATCTGGGGGTGGCAGGAGCCATGACAGCCATTATGCGTGATGCCATCGAGCCCACGCTGATGCAAACCCTGAGTGGCGCCCCTTGCCTGGTGCACGCGGGGCCCTTTGCCAATATTGCCCATGGTAACTCCTCCATCATCGCCGACAGGGTGGCGTTGGCACACCATGACTATGTGGTGACCGAGGGTGGCTTTGGCTCCGATATGGGCTTTGAAAAGTTCTGCAATATCAAGAGCCGTGCCTCGGGCATTGCTCCATCTGCTGCCGTGCTGGTGGTGACCTTAAGGGCGCTGAAGGCCAATTCCGGCGTGGATGGCGACGACAGTGAACGCCTGGAGGCTGGCTTTGCCAACCTGCACTGGCACATGCAAAACGTGATGGGTTATGGCTTGCCTCTGGTGGTTGCCATTAACCGCTTCCCCGATGATTCCATGGCCGAACTGGCCTGGCTCAAAGAGCGTTGCCTTGCAGAAGGGGCCTTTGGCTGTGAAATCAGCGATGCCTTCAGCCATGGGGCCGAGGGCGCAAGGGCGCTGGCCATAGCCGTAGCCCGCGCCTGCGATGCGCCATCAAACTTTGAGTACCTGTATGACGACCAGATGGATTTTGGGGCTCGCCTGATGACACTGGCGGAGCGTTATGGTGCCGCCGGTGTCAGCCTGTCTGAGGATGCGCGCCGGGATCTGGCGATGATTACCCAGCTTGGGATGGACAAGTTGCCGCTTTGTATCGCGAAGACGCCCCTGTCCATCAGCCATGATCCCGCTCTTAAAGGTGCGCCCAGCGGCTTTGAGTTGCCCGTTGTGGGTTTACGCTTAAGTGCCGGTGCGGGCTTTATTACTGTGCTCACAGGTAAGGTAATGACCATGCCGGGGCTGGGGCTCTTGCCCGGCTATCTGAATATCGATATCAACGATAAGGGCGACATCATTGGCCTGGGATAATGGGGCCTGGTGAATAACAACAAAGGCACCCGAGGGTGCCTTTCTGTTTACCGCATTTAGCGAGTGCCTGTGGTCAGCTGCGGTAGAAGTGCACATCCCGCTGCGGGAAGGGAATGGTGATGCCTTCGGCATCGAAGCGCTGCTTCACCGCCTTGGTCACGTCCCAATATACGTCCCAATAGTCATCCGGCCGCACCCAGGGACGAACCACAAAGTCCACCGAAGATTCGCCCAGCAAGTGCAGGCGCACTGTGACGCCGGGGTCTTTGAGCACCTTTGGATGCTTGTTGACGATATCCAGCAGGATTTTTTCCGCATGCTCGACATTGTCGCCGTAACTGATGCCGAAAGTCATATCGACCCGGCGATGGCGCTCGGCGGTAATGTTGTTGATGGTATCACCCCAAATTTTATTGTTTGGAATAATAAGCCGCTGATTATCAAGGGTCTTGATAGTTGTGGATACCAGGCTCATATGGCTGACCCGCCCTGTGACGCCAGCAGCGCTGATAAGGTCTCCCACATCATAGGGGCGGTAAATCAAAATCATCATGCCGGAGGCAAAGTTCGACAGCGTATCCTGCAGCGCAAAACCTATGATGACACCGGCAATACCGAAACCGGCCAGCAGGGGCCCAAGTTCAAAACCCAGTTGCGACAGGGCAATCAGTAACCCCAGGGTATATACACCCTTGGCGGACAGAGAGACAAAGAAGTCCTGCAGCAGCTTACTGAATTTGAGTTTGGAGTTGCTGACAGCCTTTTTCACCACACTCTTCACCAGCTTGGCAACCAGGCTGGCGACAAAGAGGATAAGCAGGAAGATAAACACCTTAAACAGTACCCGCGGGCCATTTTCTATTGCCTGCGACTCGGCAACACTGAGCCATTTGCCAAGCAGACTGCCTACCAGGTCGATATCCAGCACATCCTGGGTAATGTCTCCTGACACGGTAAAGAGCACCTGTTTCAGCGCCGTGGTATCGGCTCCGAGCTCTTCCATCAAACCCACGACGGTGCTCAGACTCAGGCTGTTTTGCTCGAGCCGGGCCTTGAGGTCACTGACTCGGGCGGTCTGCTCGGCACTCACATCTTTACCCGCGGCACGGGCTTCATCCACGGCATGTTTCAGTTGCTCCTGGGTGTAATTCACCAGGCTTGCCAGGCGGTCTGCCCGTTCGGCAAGTGCCTGTTTCAGTTCTGCCCGGCGCGGCTCTGTGTCCATGCCCAGTTTGCTGCCCCAATCCAGGGTTTGCAGCTCTTTTTTGAAGTTGGTGTCGCGCTCACGCTCGCGGTTGGACAGCGCCAGCAAGAGCTCGGCGTCATTGGCGCCGCCGAGATTGCTTTTGAGCTTTTGGATGTCTTTGCTCAGGTAAGCCTGGGTCTGCTGGATAAAGCTCAGCTGATTTTCCACCAGGGTTTGCAGGTAGGCACGGTCGGCGTCAGGGGCCTCAATTTCGCTGCTGATAAGTTGTCTCAGCTCGGCAGTTTTTTGGTTTACCCGATATTCACTGATGGCAACCAGTTCACCTTTGACCTGGGACAGGGCCTTGAGATCCTGCGCTATGGTGTGTTCCAGCTGCTCAACATTGCTGCGAAACTCATCGCTGACGGCCAGTGCTGCCGTCGGGCTGAGCAGGCTCATGCTTAAGAGGAAGGGGATTAACAGACGCATATTCAACATCCTGTTGCTTGAAGATGTAAGCATCATAGCCCCTGATGGCGCGGGCGTACAATCAACCGGGACAGGAACAGAACTCTTATCCAAAAACCATCAGGCTCTGGTAGAATTTGCAGCCCAAAGGTGTAGAGGACAAATCATGATCTGTAGTCATTGCCACAAAAACTTCAATGCGACTGCCGTAAAGGACCAGCGTGGCAAGGGCTTGAATGCCCAGATCCAGTGTCCTCACTGTGATGCCTGGCTTGCCCGCAGTGGTTTGCTGGTTAAATTGAAATTACTGGGATTTTATCTGGGTGCCGCGTCGCTGCTGGTTGCCTGGTTGCAGGCGCCATGGCGCGGTGTTGCCGTATTGGTGGCGGCAATGTGCCTGGCGCTGCTGCTGATATCTCACTTAATGGACCAGCTTATCGTGGTGGAGGCTCCTGAAGTGGAAGACAAGAGCCATGAGCGGCAAAAGTACCGTTAGAGCACGGTTTCCTGGGCGCTGAGTGAGGCTTCAACCCACCAGATCCCGCCGAAAATGCCGCCGATCACCAGGGCCGCAACCAAAATGAGTTTGATGTTTTCTTTGAAAAATTGGCCCATAACGCATTCTCCTGATTGAGTAAGCAAGCTAGCACCTTAACAGTGGTGAATAGTATGCCAGGCGGCTTAACACAAGATTAAGGCGAAAACCTGCGCCTTGCCCTTTGGGTAACATTCTGTAACTTTTCTACTGCGGTCACGGTTGCCAGCCCTTTTGGGCTGCCGTAAACTTGAGCCGCTTCACAAATCACCGGAGTAGGGTGCGTGCAATTTCCAAGGCGCAAAATTCATCGACTTATCGCTGTATGGCTTTCTGCCGTACTGGTGGTGCTGTCGTTTATTGCTGCCGCTCACGCCACGACTCACCTCAATGAAGATGCTTACAACCACTGTACCCTGTGCTTCCACCAGCATCAGCTGAACAAGCTCTTGCCCGGTGCAGACCTGCCCAAGGTGCCTCAGCTTCAGGTGTTCGAGCAACCTCAGGCTCCGCTGCTTCTTGTGGCAGAATCTGCTCGCCCACATCCCCAGGCCCGTGGGCCACCTCTCGCTCCATAAATACATATCGCATTGAATAATTTAACTATTTCCCGATGGTGGTTCGCTGTCGGGCGCTTGCTGTATTTTTGGAGAATTTATGAATAGCTTTCGTTTGTCTGTGTTGGCATCTTCCCTGATCTCTGCCGTGGCAGTTGCTGAGACACCTACCCTGGGTAACCCTGCCATCAGTGCTGTATTGGACGGCTATTATCAGAGCGGTGATCGCGCCCTGGGTGGTCGCGAAGAAGGCTTTGGATTGGGTGAGAGTGAGCTTGCCATCAGCGCCAATATCGATGACCTCTTTTATGGCAAATTGACCGCAGTGATTGAAGTTCACGACGGCGAAACTGAGCTGGAGCTTGAAGAAGCCTTTATCCAGACGCTGGCAATGCCAGCCGGATTATCCGTGCGTGCCGGTCGTTTTCTGTCGGATGTGGGCTACCTGAACAACCAACACCTGCATACTGACGCCTTTGCCGGTCGCCCAGCGGTGTACCGCGCCTTCCTCGGGGGCCATTACTTTGATGATGGTCTGCGCTTGAGCTGGGTGGCCCCAACGGACCTTTACTGGACCTTTGGCGTTGAAGCCTTGAAAGGCGACAATATGCGCGCCGAAGATGAACATGGCGAGCGTGAATTCGATACCGTGGGGGTTTACAACGCTTTCACCAAGTTGGGTGGCGACATAGGCGACAACAGTTCATGGCAGCTGGGATTGGCCTACATGAAAAACCAGAACGGCCGCCTGACACCCCATGAAGAAGGGGAAGAGCCCCATGAGGAAGATGAGCCAGCCCATGATCACAGCCATAGCGCTGCCTACACGGGCGAAAATACCTATGTGGCTGACTTTGTCTACAAATGGGCGCCCAACGGCAACTACAAGTATCAGCACCTGACCCTGAGCGGCGAGTTCTTCCGAGTGAACGACTTCAAGGCACCTGAGCTCAATGAAGAGGAACACGAGGAAGAAGAGGGCCACGAGCATTCCCATGGCAAAGACTACCATCAGGGCTGGTACCTGAGCGGTGTGTATCAGTTCAGCCCCAACTGGTCTGCCGGTCTTCGTTACGGTGAGCTGGATACCCAGCTGGCCCACGATGACCACTTTGATGCCCAGAAACTGAAAGAAACCGAAGTCAGCTTAAACTGGCATCACAGCCATTTCTCCACAGTGCGTTTGCAGTATACCCGCCAACAGGGAACCAACTTTGACGGTATCAGCGACGATAACCTGTTCACTCTGCAATACGTGATGACTCTGGGGGCCCATGGTGCGCATCAATTCTAAGTTGCTCGGGGGCCTGCTGGCCCTGACTCTGGGCCACAGCGCCAGTGCCGTGGCCGGGTTGAATATCTTCGCCTGCGAGCCCGAATATGCGGCGCTGGCCAAAGAGCTGGCCCCGGATGCCAGGATTTACTCGGCGACCACCGCCATGCAGGATCCTCATCAGGTGCAGGCTCGTCCGAGCCTGATTGCCAAGATGCGCCAGGCCGATTTGGCGCTCTGCGCCGGAGCTGAGCTTGAGATTGGCTGGCTGCCAATGCTGCAGATGAAATCCGCCAATGCCAGGGTCAGAGACGGCAGCGACGGCATGCTTTACGCAGCCGAGCTGATTGAGACCCTGGATAAGCTGGACAAGGTCGACCGCTCCATGGGGGATGTGCATGTTAAGGGGAATCCGCACCTGCACTTTTCACCGGGCCGCTTATTGCAGGTGGCCGAAGCGGTTACCGCCAGACTTAAGCGCCTGGATCCCGGCAACAGCGCCGGCTACGATGCGGCCTTTGCAAGCTTCAGCGAGCGCTGGCAGGCCGCCATTCCGGCTTGGGAAGCCTCTGCACACGGGCTTGCCGGACGTAAGGTGATTGCCTATCACACCAGCTTTCGCTACCTCTTTGATTGGCTTGGTATAGAGCAGGTGGCGGATCTGGAACCCAAACCGGGTCTGCCGCCTTCCAGTGGTCACCTCGCCAGCCTGCTGGAACGTGCCCGCAAGGGGGATGTCTCGGCGATTGTGGTGGCTTCCTATCAGGATACCCGCGGCGCCAACTGGCTGGCCGAAAAAGCCAACTTGCCGGTGCTGGTGCTGCCCATGTCTGTGGGAGGCAACGATGAGAGTCAGGATCTTTTCAGTCTCTACGACAGCGTGATTAACCTTTTGAACGGGGTGAATTGACCTATGTTTGACTGGGATCTGCTGGACATACTGCTGCCGGCGCTCGCCGCCGGGGTATTGGTGCTCTCTACCCATGTGCTGCTGGGGCGCCAGGTGCTTAAGCGTGGCATCATCTTTATCGATTTGGCCATTGCTCAGGTGGCGGCGCTGGGGGCCATTGTGGCCCACATGCACCCCGTGCTGGAGGACGCGCCATTTTCGGGAGTCTGGATGCCGGCGCTTTTTGCCCTTGCCGGCGCAGGGCTGATTGCCTGGCTCTCGCGGCGCATGGCCGATGAGCTGGAGGCCATGATTGGTTGTCTCTATGTGCTGGCGGCCGTTGGGGCCATGTTGCTGCTCGCCAATGACCCCCATGGTGCGGAGCTGCTCAAGCAGCTGATGTCCGGTCAGATCCTTTGGGTTAGCTGGGAGCAACTGTATCTGCCCGCGCTGGTGTCTGCCGCGGTGCTGGCGCTCATCATGGCGCGGCCAACCGTGCTCGATGGGGCGGGTTTCTACCTGGTGTTTGCCCTGGTGATCACCCTGTCGGTTGAGCTGGTTGGAGTCTATCTGGTGTTCAGTACCCTGATTTTGCCTGCGCTGGCAGTCAATAAGCTCAGCTGCAGCAAAGCATTGGGTTGGGCTTATCTGGTTGGCCTTTGCGGTTATCTGGCCGGGCTTTTGCTGTCGGCCATGTTCGACTTGCCAAGCGGCGCCATGATAGTGGCAACCCTGGCGCTGTCTGCCATGGTGTTCAGGCTGCTGGCAGCCAAGCGATAATCCCCGGAAAGCCCACCGAGAGGTGGGCTTTAACTTTATGATTTTAATAATCAATTAATAAATCAGCGCACACGTGTAAACAAAATATTGTTCCTGTCTTGCTCAGTCGTTATACTGCGCAGGAGTTTTTACCGGGAGTATGTCGTGCTGTTAATCGTCAGATCCTTGCTGTTGGCTATATTGCTGCTGATGGCATTCATCGTGGGTTCCATCGCCTGTTTGCTGCGTCCAAGGCACCGTGACAATGTACATATGTTCGCCAAATGGTTCTCTGCCGTAGCCCCGGTATTGGGGATCAAGGTGATAGTACGTCGTCCCCAGGCCGCCAGCAGCGAACCTTGCGTATACCTTGCCAACCATCAAAACAACTTTGATATGTTCACCCATACCGCAGCCGTGCCAAAAGGCACCGTGAGCCTGGGGAAAAAGAGCATTGCCTGGATGCCGTTCTTCGGCCAGATCTACTGGCTGTCGGGCAATATCCTTATCGATCGTAAAAATCGTAATCGCGCCTTTGAGACCATGGCGAACACCGCCAGAAAAATCAAAGATAAGTGCCTGTCGGTGTGGATTTTTCCCGAAGGCACCCGCAGCCGCGGCCGTGGACTCCTGCCCTTCAAGGCCGGTGCTTTCCACACGGCGATTGCCGCCGGTGTGCCCATGGTGCCTGTGCTGGCATCCAACCAGTGCCATATCAAGCTCAATCGCTGGAACAATGGCGTGGTGATCATCGAGCAGATGGAACCCTTTGAAACCAAAGGGCTGGACAAGAGTCAGGTCAAGGAACTGTCTGAGCGTATTCATGCCGCCATGTCGGCCAAGCTTGAACAGCTCAACCGAGAGGCCGAAGCCCTGATGGGCCGCACCCGTCTGGCCAACTGACGCCTTTTTTAATCTCTGTTATACTGCACCCCGATTGCGCCTCCCGTGGTGGGCAGGCGCTTGCTTTGTTTATTGGAGTCAGCCCATGTCTATTGAGCGCCTGCTGAAGGCCCAACAGGAAGAGACCCGTGATATCGTTCAGTCGCTGCTGGATGATGGTTCCGACCCGGATGCCGAGTACATGATTGAACATCATTTTTCGAGCACCAATTTCGATCGCCTTGAAAAAGCCGCGGTAGACGCCTTCAAACTGGGCTTCGAGGTGACTGACGCCGAAGAGTTGGAGCTGGAAGATGGCAGTGTGATCCTCTGCTTCGATGCTATCGCCAACCATGCACTGGACGTTGACCTGATAGACAAGGCCTGTGAGCAGCTGATTAACCTCGCGGCCAAGCAGAAGGTAGACTACGACGGCTGGGGCACCTATTTTATGGGCGACGATGAAGACTTCGACGACGAAGATGACGACGAAGACTACGACAATGATGGCTTCCCCATTGAGCGCCACTGATATTCAATAAAAAAGCCCGTCCAGAGACGGGCTTTTTTATGCCTGTAAATCGGCTTATTCGCTGTAAATGACAGTGCGGTTGCGCCCCTGTTGTTTGGCCTGATAGAGCGCCTGATCCGCGAACGCCAGCCACTGGGATTCGTTGTCGACAAAGTCATCCATACCGCAAATGCCCAGGCTGATGGTGACCTGTATGCTCTTGCCGCCAAACTGGATGGCAGAGGAGGCCACTTTCTCCCGCAGGCGCTCGGTAAAATGATACGCCTCTTCGGCGGTGGTGCCGGTGAGGACCACGGCAAATTCTTCGCCGCCGTAACGGCCTGCGCAGTCAGTTTCCCGCAGTGATTGGCTCAGCAGGTGGGCTATGTGCTGAATAACCTTGTCACCTGCCACATGGCCGTGCTCATCGTTGACCTGCTTGAAACGGTCTATGTCAAACATCACCAGGCTCACCGGGTCGCCATAGCGGTTAAAACGCTCGTATTCCCGGTTCATGCATTCCTGCCAGTGGCGGCGATTGTGCAGTTGTGTCAGGCCGTCGGTTTGGCTCAGGTGTTCCAGGCGCTCATTGGCGTTTTTCAGCTGCAGTTTATTCACTGCCACGTCGGTAACGTCGTACACAATGATGCTGATGTGGGTAATTTGCCCGGTGAGCGACGCCAGTGGCAGCAGGGTGACGTTCTGGTACATAAACTCCGCCCGGCCTGTGATGGGGCGGTAGTTTTTAAACTGGAACACAAAAGGGCGCTGCTCCCAACTGATAAAGGCGCGGTTCTTCAGCAGATACACCGACTCCATCTTCTTCTTAAGCCAGGCGGCGGGGAGTTCGGGAAACTCTTCAAACAGGTTTTTGCCCTTGATGGAATTGGGAGAAACACCACTGTGGTTTTCCATAAAGCCATTCCACAGGGCGATATTGAAGTTTCTGTCCAGTACCACCAGGCCCACTTCTATGGTTTGCACCATATCGATAAGCCAGTGGAGTTCGTTCATCAGGTCTGCGTCATTGGACATCAGCGGTTTGGCCTCAATCGGTATCCAACATGTAGCCGAGCTTGTAGTTCAGGGTCGGCAGCGAGTCTTCAGTGAAAAGGAGCAGAAGATCGCATTCAATGTTGTGATCTTCGATGCGATAGTTGATTTCCATCGCCAGGGTGCGTTGCCATTTTTCGGCGTTGTCGTGGATAAGGTCGTTGACTGTGCAGTGGCGCCCAAGTACGACGGGATGCGCCTGACTGAAATGCATATCCAGCTGTTCGGCGATGCCATTCAAAAAGGCGCCGATAAGCACATTGCCTGTGTCTATCAGCACTTCCACCTCGGTGGCCTCGTCGTTGGGGCCATCGAGCTTCATCAGCTTGGCCATATCCTGAAAACTGGAATCATGGAACAGCAGCAGGGCTTCACCGGCGACGCCGGCACCGATAAAGCCCTGACACAGGGCGGTGACCTTGGCCGAGGTTTCGGTGGCCTTGAGCGCCATGGTCAGCTCACTCACTTCCAGCACATTGACGTTGGGAATGGGCAATACCACAAATACATCAAGCAACTTGGCCAGCAGGTCTGCTGCACGGCCCATGGCAACGTTGGCGATTTCCTGGCAGGCATCGCGCATATCGACTTTTAACAGGGGGTTGTCTTCGGTCTCGTCGGCCTCACCTTCGCCGGGCACGAGAATACCGTATTCCTGGAGTATGCCGGCGATGGCCTCGGCACTGACAGGTTTTTGGATAAAATCGAGCGCACCCAGCGCCTTAACCCGTTCGTGAGCCTTAATTTGAATGTCACCCGATACCACTATGACCAGCGCAGGCAAGTCCTGCTGCTGAATGGTTTGCAGCACCTCATAGCCGTCCATGACAGGCATATTGAGGTCAAGAAACACCACCTCGCCCTTGCCGGCTTTGATGGCCTCTATGCCTTCGGCACCATTGGTGGCAAAGGTAATGTCGACATCCCAATCCTTGGGCAGTGTCCGGGCCATCTGCTTTCGAGCCATTGCGGAGTCGTCACATATCAATACTGGAAGTGCCATGCTGGAATAAGGTCCTCGATTGTTCTTCTTATTCAAGATAACACCAATTTCTGATGTCATCCTGCTCTGGGTCGTAGTGCCTTTCCTGGCTGGATCCCATGGTGAGCCCTGAAGCTGGCGTTTCCCATGGCCGAATCATACCCCGCTGTGTTTGGGGTGCAACCCGTAATAAATTTCCAATGTCAAAATGCTGACGGACGTCAAAAAGTTTGACGTATGTTACGTCGAATAGTCATTTATGCCAAATATGTTACTATCGCTTCTGGACAGACCAGTTAGGATGCGGCATGACACAATCTCCAGTCACCTTGGTCATAAAGGATGGCATAGCCTTTGTGACACTAAACCGACCAGAAAAATTCAATGCATTGAATTATGAGATGTTTTTAGAGATCTGCCGGGTGCAGAAGCTGCTTGCAAGGGACAGACAGGTGCGGGTAGTGATACTGCAAGGCGCCCAGGGGCACTTTTCGTCGGGGCTCGATATCAAGAGTGTGACCAGCAAGCCGTTGCAACCTTTGGGGCTGCTGGCCAAGTGGCTGCCCGGCAACGCCAATCTGGCGCAGCGGGTCTCCATTGGCTGGAGTCGTTTGCCGGTGCCTGTTATCGCCGTTATTGAAGGTTATTGTTATGGCGGTGGCATGCAAATCGCGCTGGGGGCCGATTTTCGCTTTGCGGCCGAGGGTGCCGAGCTGTCCATTATGGAAGCCAAGTGGGGGCTGGTGCCTGACATGGCAGGGCTGGTGAGCCTCAGGGGCATTCTGCCCAAGGATAAAGCGCTGGAGCTGTCGATGACCGCCAGAATAGTCAAAGCCCCGGAAGCCGCGGCTTTGGGCTTGGTCAGTCGGGTAACGGCTGACCCCATGGAAGACGCCATGGCTTTTGCCAACGAGTTGATGACCCGCTCTCCCGATGCACTGGCGGCCATCAAGGGCTCAATTCATCTCAGTTGGACGGGCGGTATCCGCCGGCTGCTGGCGCGGGAGTCCTGGTATCAGGTACGTTTGCTGCTGGGGAAAAACTTTGCCATCGCCGCCCGGCGCCAACAGGATAAAACTGACCAGGATTACCGGCCCCGACAAAAATTCTGGTAAACCCTTCACAATCCAAGGAATTGGACTTGCGTGCAACCCGCCAAAGCGCCCACAATCGGCGCTTTATTTTTAGGGAGCAGGAAGATGAAAAACCAACTGGAGCGTTTGCTGTGGAGCAGCCGTCTGTCGGTGATTTTTGGGGTGGTGGCCTGTATCGTGGCGGCTCTGGTGGTCTTTATCATGGGCGCCAAGGACGTGCTGCACATGCTTCACCTGCTGTGGGATTACCTTGCCAGTGGCAGCCTTGAGGTGCGTAACGATCTGGTGATGGTGGTCATTGAAATCCTCGACACCTTTTTGCTGGGCGCTGTGCTGCTGATTTTTGCCTTCGGTCTTTACGAGCTCTTTATCCGTGACATCAAGCCGGCGTCAGAGTCAGAGGTTGGCGGTAAAATTCTGATTATCAGCAGCATAGACTCACTCAAAAGCAAGCTTGGCAAGGTCATACTCATGATGCTGGTGATCAAGCTGTTTTCCTTTTTCAGCGAGCTCAAGCCCCAGAGCGCACTGGAGCTGCTGTATATGGCCGGCGTGGTGGTGTTGGTTGCCCTGGCGCTGATGCTCACCAAGGACAAGCAGGCCTGAATCAGTTAAGGGGAGCGGCCTTGACACTGGCGGCGAAGCCCCGGATAGCGCTGAGCACATCGGCCCAGGCATCGGGTTCACTGATGTTGAGCGCCAGTGGCAGCTGCCGGTAGGCCATGGCATCTTTCATGGCCGAATTGGCTCGCCGCAGCGAGGCGGCAGCCAGGCTCGCTCTATTGCCATCCGGCGATTGAATATCCAGCACCGGAACTTCCTGTATGGCCACCAGCCCCGGCAGGCGTTCGTCAAAGTCCGGCGACTCGCTGTAGGGGTTGATTATCACCAGAAGATCCGGTGGTGCCACCTTGCCATCCGCCAGCAGCTGCAGCAGCAGGGCGGCGCTGCGGTCCATGCTCACCAGGATGCGCTTGCCCGGATAGGCTGCACCTATCTGATCCAATTGCCCCAGACTGGCCTCCACAAAGCCCAGCTGGGTGTCCACATGTTGTTGCCATTCCTCTGGGCTGAACCTGTCCATGGCCTTGCCCGGTGGCAATGACAGCTGTTTGTCTCCCGCCTTTGCCACCTCTTCCGGCGCCGTGGAAAAACTTGGGTGGGGTGGGTTACTCGGTGGCGTCATGCTGATACTGGCCCAGCCCAGAGGGCTTAAACCATCCCGCAAAAAGGCCACCAGTCCCGGGGCATCGGCGCCAAAGCCGGTGTCGGCAAAAATCAGCGCCGCACCGTGCTGACTCTTGCCTTCCCAGGGGCGCACCAATACCGGCAGCTCAGTGCCTTCCACGTTGATGGCGCGCATTTGGCGGCTCTTGAGGTAATCGAATGCAGGATCATCGGCGGCCTGGGCTGTGGGTAATAACAGACTCAACAACAGACTCAGGCTCAGCAGAACACTGTGGCTCAGGGCAAAGAGGGCGCGCATGGGATTTCCGTTTTTAAGGCAATGTACCTGCTGATAATAACCCACCTGACGCCTCCCACAGAACTCCTGACTTGGCGATCATAAACCGGCATGGGAACTTGGGCCCGGTGTTTCGTGCCGGGCGCCGTCATTATTGCCCCAGGGCATACACCTGCTTACCTGCCACATGGGTTTCAAGTACCCGGGTCTGCCACAGCTGCTCAGGTGCGATGGCGAAGATGTCCCTGTCCAGCACAATAAAATCGGCAAAGCTGCCCGGCGTCAGGCTGCCCATTTTCTGCTCCTGAAAGGCGCCATAGGCCGCATCCCGGGTGAAGGCACGCAGGGCTTCGGCCAGGGTCAACTTCTCAGCCGGGCGCCAGCCACCTTCCGGCAGATTACGCTGATCCTGACGGGTGACGGCGGCATGGAGGCCGTGGAAGGGATTAGCCAGCTCAACCGGGAAGTCGGAGCCACCCACAATGGGGCTGCCAAGGTCCACCAGGGTACGCCAGGCATAGGCACCACGCAGACGCTGCTCACCGAGGCGATCCCCGGCCATATTCATATCTGAGGTGGCGTGGGTGGGTTGCATGGAGGGCAATACCTTGAGCGTGGCGAAGCGCGGCAAATCCTCGGGATCGATAATTTGGGCGTGTTCGATGCGATGGCGACCTGCCTCGCGGGTTTTGTTATCCAATTGGGCGAACTTATCCAACACCATGCGGTTGGCTCTGTCGCCTATGGCATGAACATTGGCCTGAAAACCGGCCGCTACCGTGGCCTTTATCAGGCTGCCAAGTTCCGGCTCAGGGGTGACCAGCAGTCCTGTTTCGCCGGGTCTGTCGCTGTAGGGTGCCAGCAGCGCCGCCCCCCGGCTGCCAAGGGCGCCGTCACTGTAAATTTTCACCGAGCGCGCCACCAGACGCTCGTCTTCATCCAGAATCGGGCCCTGTTTCAGCCAGGTATCCAGCGCCGGATCGGCCGCCGACAGCATGGCGTATATCCGTACCGGCAGCTTATCTTGCTGCCTGAGTGCCTGATAGTCGCCCAGCTCGGCGGCGCTGATGCCCGCATCATGGGTGGCAGTGATACCCAGAGAGAGCAGGTGGTCAAAGGCGGTGGCAAAGGCGGCGAGCCGCTCGGCTTTATCGGGTTCGGGAATGTGTCTTTCCAGCAGCGCCATGGCGTTATCCACCAACACGCCCGTGGGCTCACCCTTTGCGTCCTTGATGATTTGACCGCCGTCCGGGTCGAGGGTATCCCGGCTTATCCCCGCCAGGGCCAGCGCCTTGCTGTTGGCCCAGCCTGCGTGACCATCAACACGCTGCAGCCAAACGGGTCTGTCGCTTATCAGGGCATCCAGCGAGGCCTTGCTGGGATAGGCGCGGCTGTCCCAGAGTTCCTGATTCCAGCCTCGGCCCAGTATCCAGCGTTGCTCCGGATGGGCACGGGCAAAGTCACTCACCAGACTGGCGGCCGCCGCTTCGGTGCGGCTTTCCCTGAGCTCAACCCGGCTCAGGCTCTGTCCCAGCCCCAAGACATGACCATGGCCGTCAATCAGCCCCGGTAACAGTGTCTTGCCGGCGCCATTAAGCACCTTGTCTGTGGTCAGCGACTGCGCCTCCTTGCCCCTTGCCAGCACCTTGCCGGTGGCATCGTCATAGGCGAGGGTGTCGAAGGAGACCAATTGACGCTCGTCATCAAAACCGTAACCGCGGATATTTTCCAGTTTGATGGTGGCGGCTGTGGGGGCGCCCTGGCAGCAAAACAGCAGCAAGGAGGCCAGCAATGTGCGGCGTGGCAGGGAATTGAGAGAACGTGAGCCTGTATGCAAGGAGCGGTGAGCGACCATGGGAAATCCTTGTGCAGAGAGTGAAATGTTTAAAGTTTGTTATGTTTTTTAAGGTTATAGCATTGCTCCTTCGTCCGAGTCACCCCATGAATGGCATAAAAAAGGCCCGCAGTGGCGGGCCTTTGATTGGGCTTGGCTTGGGCGCCTTGATTTGGCTTGCCTCAGTTGTGGCTTACCAGCACCAGGCGGATGGCATCCAGCTGCAGCTGGGTATTGCCAAGGTAGCCCGACAGTTCCTGCATCATCTGCCGCAGGTGCTCCAGCTCTTCTTCGCGGATGCTGGGGTTCACCGCCTTGAGGGCCTCAAGCCGTGAGAGCTCGGCGCCCAGCTGGGTTTCCATGCGCGCCCTGGCATCCCTGGTCAGGATTTCAAGGGCTTCCCCTGCAAACTCTTCACCCTTGGCAAACAGCGGATGCAATATGGTCTGGGAGGCATTGACCAGCTTGCTGGCGATATGGCGATTCACCCCGGACAGCTGCTTGTCGAAGTTGTCGTAGTCCACCTTGTCAGACAGGTTGTTACCGTTCTTATCCAGCAGCACACGCACCGGCGTGGGCGGCAGATAGCGGTAAAGCTGGCTGGCCTTGGGCGCTGTGGTTTCGGCGAGGTAAATCAGCTCCAGGAAAATGGTGCCCGCCGGTAACGCCTTGTTTTTCAACAGTGCCACACAGGTGGTGCCGGTATCAGACCCTGTGATGAGGTCGAGCCCGGTCTGCACCAGAGGATGCTCCAGGGTGATAAGGGCGATATCGTCCCGTGACAGTGCCGTGTTGCGATCGAAGGTGACAGTCACCCCATCCTCGTTGAGACCGGGATAGGTGGGGTACATCATATGATCCGTGGTGCGCAGCACGATGGAGTTTTCACCCTTGTCATCCTGGTCGATACCTATCACGTCCCACAGGCGGATCACCGAGGCGATAAGGTCGGTATCTTCGTCGGCGTCGCTGAGGCTGGCTGCAATGGCTTCGGCCTTGGCGCCGCCGTGGCTGTTGAGTTCAAGCAGCTTGTCGCGACCCTGCTCCATGGCGGCTTTCAGCGCCTTGTAGCGTGCCTTGGTGTCGGCCATCAGTTCATCCAGCTCGTCACTCTCACCGGTCAGCACACTGAGCAGACGCTCTTTGAACTCCCCAAAAAGCACATGGCCGCCGGGGCAGGTGAGTTCGAAGGCGCACAGCCCTTCGTGATACCAGTGCATCAGTTGTTCCTGAGCCGTGTGCTTGAGGAACGGCAGGTGAATCTGCACATCGTGGCGCTGGCCGATACGGTCCAGACGGCCGATACGCTGCTCCAGCAAATCCGGGTTCAGGGGCAGGTCGAACAGTACCAGGTGGCTGGCAAACTGGAAGTTACGGCCTTCAGAGCCGATTTCCGAGCAAATCAGCGCCTGGGCGCCGCCTTCTTCCTGGGCAAAGTAGGCACCGGCCTTGTCGCGCTCAATGATGGACATGCCTTCGTGGAACACAGTGGCCTGTATGCCTTCACGGGTGCGCAGGGCTTCTTCCAGCGCCAGTGCCGTCTCGGCGCGGCTGGCAATTACCAGCACCTTCTTGGAGCGATGGGACTTCAAAAAGTCGATAAGCCAGTCGACCCTTGGGTCGAACTTCCACCAGCTGGCGTTGTTGTCATCAAACTCCTGATAGATACGCTCGGGGCTCAGGGCCTGGGCCACCCGGGCTTCCTGGGTGCGGGCGCCGCCCATCATGGCGTTTACCCGCATGGCGGTCACGTATTGCTCAGGCAGTTCGAAGCCGTGGCTGTGGAACTCCCGCTTGGGGAAGCCCTTTACCGAGGCGCGGCTGTTACGGAACAGCACCCGGCCGGTGCCGTGGCGGTCCAGAAGTTCCTGCAGCAGCTCATCGCGGGCGGCCTGGCGCAGCTCTTCGTCGAGGTTTTCGGCCTGGATCTGGCGAATGGCCGGGGCTATGTCTTTCTCCGACAAGAGCTCGGTCAGGCCGTTGATGGCCTCATCGGAAAGCTTGATGCCGCTTGCCAGGGCATCGGCGGCTTCGGCCACGGCCTGGTAGCCTTTTTCTTCCTCGAGGAAGGCCTGATAGTCGTAAAAACGGTCGGGATCCAGCAGGCGCAAACGGGCAAAGTGGCTCTGGTGGCCCAGTTGATCCGGAGTGGCGGTGAGCAGCAGCACCCCGGGTACCACGGCGGCGAGGGCCTCGACCACCTGATAGGCGCGGCTGGGCTCGTCTTCGCTCCACTCCAGGTGGTGGGCTTCGTCCACCACCATCAGATCCCAATCGGCATCCAGCGCCTGCTCCAATCGGCGCTTCTTGCGCAGCAGCTCCAGCGAGCAAATCACCAGCTGCTCTGTGTAGAAGGGGTTGTCGTGGTCGGCAAAGGCCTCCACGCAGCGGTCTTCATCAAATACCGAGAAGCGCAGGTTAAAGCGGCGCAGCATTTCCACCAGCCACTGGTGGCGCAGGGTATCGGGCACTATCACCAGTACCCGCTCGGCGCGGCCTGTTATCAGCTGTTGGTGGATAATCAGGCCCGCTTCAATGGTTTTACCCAGACCCACTTCGTCGGCGAGCAATACCCGCGGGGCGTGGCGACGGCCCACTTCATGGGCAATCCACAGCTGATGCGGAATCAGGCCAACCCTTGGGCCCTGCAGGCCCAGCAGTGGCGAGGTGGCCTGCTTGTGGCGCAGCAACTGCGCCTTATAACGCACACCAAAGCGCTCGATACGGTCAATCTGGCCGGCGTACAGGCGATCCTGGGGCTTGTTGAAACGAATATTGTGCTCGAGCAGGGTCTCGCGCAGCAGGGTGTCTTCACCCGTGTCGGTGCGCTTGCCCAAATAAAATACCAGGCCGTTTAATTCTTCGACCTTGTCCACCGTCATGCCCCAGCCTTCGGCGCTGTCGATGGTGTCTCCGGGGTTGTATATCACCCGGGTGAGGGGCGCTTCGGCCATGGCAAACATGCGGTTTTCACCGGTGGCAGGAAACAGCAGAGTGACCATGCGGCCCTCTATCTGCACCACTGTGCCCAAACCCAATTCCGATTCTGTGTCACTGATCCAGCGCTGCCCAACCGCAAACGACATCTTACTCTCTCAACTCAAGGGGGAACTCAAAGGGCGCGTATGTTATACCAACGGCCCGGATATTTGAATCAGCCTAGATCCCCATCGTGCAGCTGACAACTTTCATTCTGTCACGGGCTTGTCATACATTTGTCTTTGAATGGAATTGGGTGTTAATGGAGTGTTGAGCTTTGCCGGGAAGGGTGTCAGTATTGATTCAACGACAGGATGTGACCTTGTCCTATCCGTCCCAGCCATCCAAGGAGGATCCCGCCCCAGCCATACATCCCAGCGCAATCACAATATCATCGCCCTATGTCACTAAAACCGGAGGCGCCATGGAACAAGACGACAGAAAGTTGTTTGTACTGGATACCAATGTTTTATTGCACGAACCCTTAGCGATTTATTCCTTTAAAGAACACGATGTCATAGTCCCTATGACTGTTCTTGAAGAGCTGGACCAGATCAAAGACCGCAAGCGGGATGTCAGCCGTGACGCCCGGGTCGCCATCAGGGCACTGGAAGATACCCTTGGCGGCGAAACCACCCCCGAACAGATTATTGCAGGCGTTCCCCTGCCGGCCCGCGAAGGCCACGAAGCCACAGGCACACTCGCCATTTTCCCCGACCATCAACTTGAAATGACCATAGGCGGCCTGCCCGGCGACCATAACGACAACCGTATTATCAATACTGCGCTCTATCTGCAAAAACAGCACTCACCACGTCCCGTGGTGTTGGTCACCAAAGATATCAATATGCGCCTCAAGGCAAAGGGCGCCGGCATCAAACTGGTAGAAGACTACCGCACCGACCAACTTATCGATGACATTCGCTTCTTAACTAAGGGCTTTCATCAGTTTGAAGGCAATTTTTGGGAGCATCTGGAGAAGGTGTCCACTACCCGCCACGGCCGCCAGACTATCCACGAAGTCCCCCTTAAAGATCTCGAAGACGACCATCTCTATATCAACCAATACCTTATCGACGAAGAATCTGACTTTTGTGGCAGAGTCATCTCCAAGGACGATACCCACCTGCACATAGTGGATTTGGGGCGCAGCCGCTTGCTGAATCTGGAAGCCTGGGGCATAAGGCCTAAAAACGTGTATCAGGGCATGGCGTTGCAGGCGCTGCTGGATCCGGATATCGACATGGTCATACTTACCGGCCCCGCCGGCTGCGGTAAAACCCTGCTGGCCATGGCGGCGGCACTTGAGCTGGTGGTGGAACGCAATCAGTACGACAAGGTGATAGTGACCCGCAACACCCCGGAAATTGCCGAGTCCATCGGCTTCTTGCCCGGCACAGAAGAAGAGAAAATGGCCCCCTGGCTTGCGGCCATCACTGACACCCTGGAAGTGCTGCACAAGAACGACGTCAATCCCCACGGCTCCATGAACTACATCATGGAAAAAGCCAACATCCAGTTCAAATCCATCAACTTTATGCGTGGCCGCTCCATCCAGAATGCCATAGTGCTGTTGGATGAATGTCAAAACCTCACAGCATCGCAAATCAAAACCATGATCACCCGCATGGGCGAAGGCACCAAGCTTATCTGCTCGGGCAACCTGGCCCAGATAGACTCCAATTATCTGACCGCCGTGACCTCGGGCCTGACCTACATTGTGGAAAGGTTCAAGAACTTCGAAGGCAGTGCCAATGTCTACCTCAATGGTGTGGTCAGATCCCGGCTTGCCGAATTCGCCGAGGAGCACCTGTAAGTCAGCGCCTGTGGCATGGCAGACAAACGGACCCGCCGGGTCCGTTTTTTATCCTTAATGCGATGCAAAAACAGCGACTTTGAAACAAATTCGATGACAATTATTTGATGTGACTGGCTCGGGGTTCCTGTTAGTATTATCCGTTAAGTTTTGCGGGTGCAGGGACCCGCGACAGCGGATGCCAAAGGGTTTTTGATGAAATCGACTGAGCCGGATTTGCAGCTCAAATCGCCTATTCAGCGCAATTACAACCGCGCCGTGTTTTACACCTACATAGGTGTAATTGTGATGGCGTGCCTGACCGCCTGGTTTTTCTTCGACCGGGAAAAGACCCAGCAGCTGGCCCAGCGCGAAGAGCAAATTGACCGACACGTACTGCAAATCGACCTCTTGCTGGAGTCCAGCATCCGGGCGGTAAAGAGCTTGCGTGACGTCGCCGTGGATCATTTGCGCCTCGGTGAGCTGGTGCGCAGAGATCGCTTGCCCCAGTACGAAAAATTCAACGAAGACGGCCAGTACTTCACCCTCGAGCCCCACTATGCCCAGGGCAATAAGCCCTTCAATAACATGGGCCGCATCACGGGTATTGGCTCCCTCAAAGACAGAAGCGACAAGTTCTATCAGGAACTGGAAATGCTGTTTGAGCTGTCGCTGTCGTTTCCGGTGGCCAAAGAGGCCGCCCCCAAGGCGTCTGCCATCTACTACATCTCCAAACGGCGGATGATGTCCTACTTCCCCTGGCCGTTGGATGAACAACGCTTTCGCGACGAACTGCTGAACAAGAAACAGTTCCAGCTGGCCACCCCGGCCATGAACCCCCAGCGCAGCGTGTTCTGGAGTGAGGCCTATCTCGACTCCACCGACAAGGGCCTGCTGACCACCCTGGGTGTACCCATCTACCTTGAAGATGAGTTTATCGGCTCCATCAATCTGGACATGACCCTGGCCTCGCTGGCGCGGCAAATCCGTCTCTACTTCAAGATGCCGGGCACGGTAATCCTGCTCGACCAGAGCAACAACATACTGTCCCACTCCGACATGGCGGGCAACGACCTCAAGCGGGTGCTGCACATCAGCCAGAAGATCCCCTCTGAGCTGCACTCGTTGCCGGAGTCGGAACTCTTTGATGCCCAGGGCGGCATTATCCGCAATGGTTACTACATTCACTCGGTGGCGCTGCACAATGCGCCCTGGCGTCTGCTGTACATTCAGGATGTGGATGACCTCTTCCAGGAGAGCTGGGCGAAGCTGCAGCTGACCTTTATTCTGGTGGTACTGGCGCTCTCGGTGCTGGTGACCATAGTGCACTGGCAGACCCGCCGCTCCTTCGTAAGCCCCGCATCCAGGCTGCTCTCACACCTCGAGGGCTGCTCGGCCGAGCCCATGCCCGTGCCGGAAAAAATCACCCCCGGCTGGGAGCCATGGTTCCAGCTGGTAAGCCGTATTTTTGAAGAAAACCAGCAGTACACCAAGCACCTGGCCGAGCAGAACAAGCGCCTCGACAAGCTGGTGGCGCGCCGCACCGAAAGGCTGAAAGAAACCACAGAGCGCCGCGAGCGTGAATATGCGCTCTTGCGCTCTTTGCTCGACTCCATTCCCGAGGCCATTGTTTTCAAAGACAAGGAAGGCCATTACCTCGGCTGTAACAAGGCTGCCGAGCGTATGTTGGGTTTCAGCGAAGCCGAGATGATTGGCCTGTCCAGCGAAGAGCTCACATCCCCCGAGCAGGGCAGCCGCATCCGTGCCGAGGATGAGCAGGTACTGACAGAGCGCAAACCGCTGCGTTATCAGGAAAAAATCGAACTGGCCGGCAAGCCTGTGCTGCTCGATACCCTCAAGCTGCCCTTCTACAATCGCCGCGGTGAGCTGATGGGCCTGATTGCGGTGTGGCGTGACGTGACCCGCGAATACGAGTCGGCCGAGCAGCTGCGGCTGTCGGAAGAGCGCTACCATCTCGCCATGGACGCGGTGGAAGATGGCCTGTGGGACTGGTATCTCGACTCAGAGCAAATCATCTGCAACCCGGCCTATTACTCCATGCTGGGGTACAAGACCAACGAGTTCCCGGCGCTGCTCTCCACCATCGACAGCCTGATTCATCCGGACGATCGCATCCGGGTGCAGGAGTACCGCGAGCAGTACCTCAAAGACCCCATAGGCGCCTACGAGATTGAGTTCCGGATGCGCGCCAAGACGGGCCAGTACCACTGGATGTTGAGCCGTGGCCGGGTGGTGGAATTTACCCAGGATGCCCAGCCCAAGCGGATGGTGGGTACCCACAAGGACATTACCCGCCACAAGAGCAACGAGGTGGCGCTGCTGGAGGCCAAGCAGGATGCGGAGCTTGCCAACCTCTACAAGAGCGAATTTTTGGCCAACATGAGCCACGAAATCCGCACCCCCATGAACGCCATCATAGGCATGTTGCAACTGGCGGGGCGCACCAGCCTCACCGAGCAGCAAAAAGATTACCTGGATAAGGCGAGCTTCTCGGCCCAGTCGCTGCTGCGCATCATTAACGACATCCTCGACTTCTCCAAGATTGAGGCCGGTAAGCTGGAGCTGGAAAAAGTCGCCTTCCCGCTGGACAAGGTGCTGGACCACTCGCTGGACCTCAACGCCCTGCGGGCTCAGGAAAAGGGCATCGAACTCCTGCTGTATGCCCCCGTGTCGGCGGGCATCATGCTCAAGGGGGACCCGCTGCGTCTGGGGCAGGTGCTGATTAACCTCTTGTCCAACGCGGTGAAATTCACCCAAAACGGCGAAATTGAACTGGGCTGTGAAGACGTGGGCGAGCGCGACCACCGTATCACCCTCAAGTTCTGGGTGCGGGATACCGGCATAGGCATCAGCCGCGAGCAGCAGGACAAGCTGTTCGACGCCTTTGCCCAGGCCGATGGCTCCACCACCCGCAAGTATGGCGGCACGGGCCTGGGGCTTTCCATCAGTAAGCACCTGGTGTCCATGATGGGCGGCACCATGCAGGTAGAGAGTGAGCCCGGTGTGGGCTCCACCTTCAGCTTCACCGTGAGTTTTGAAATCGCCGAAGAAGCCAGGGTCGCCCCCATGGTGGTGCCCGAGCGTCTGGCAAGCCTGCGTACCCTGGTGGTGGACGATAACCCCACGGCGCTGCAGATTTATTCCAGCGTGATGCGCGACTTCCACTTTGAGGTGGAAACCGCCTCCACCGGCGCCGAGGCCCTGTATAAGCTCGGTAAACAGCCGGTGGATCTGGTGCTGCTCGACTGGATGATGCCGGAGATGGATGGCATACAGGTGATAGACGCCATCGATGAGATGGTGGCCGAAGGCAAGCTCGCCGCCCGGCCGGTGATCATCATCATGACCGCCTACGCCGCCGAGCCGCTGAAGGTGGATTTGGACAGCGACCGCGTGTTTGCCATGCTGCAAAAGCCCTTCAAGGCGTCCAGCCTGTTCGATGAAATCATCCGCGCCTTTGCGCCGCCTGCGCCCAAGGCCCTGCCGGCACCTGAGGTGCAGGATGAGGGTGAGCATCAGGGCGTGGTGCTTTTGGTGGAAGATAACTTTATCAACCAACAGGTGGCCACCGAGCTTCTCAAGAGCGCCGGTTACGAGGTGGATGTGGCCGACAATGGCCAGATATCGCTGGAGATGGTGGGCAAGCGCAGTTACGATGCGATACTCATGGATATTCAAATGCCTGTGATGGATGGCCTCACGGCGGCGACCGAACTGCGCAAGCGCTACAGCTTCGACGAACTGCCGATTATCGCCATGACGGCCCACGCCATGTCCGGCGACCGGGAAAAGAGTCTCGCTGCCGGCATGAATGCCCACATCACCAAACCCATAGTGCTCAATGAACTCTTTGAAACCCTGAGCCACTGGATAGGACATAAAGATAAACACAGGGGCAACCCTTAGCCCCCATAACAAGGAGATAAAATGAAACCCTCGACTCTCGCCCTGGCGCTATTGCTTGCGAGCACACCGGCCATGTCAGTCTGGGCCGCCGATAACCCGGCAGCCATTATCAAACAGAGCCAATCGGCCAGGGGGTTTCTGAATTTCCACTACGACAACAAGGGCGAGGTCTTTGTCGAGGCAAGTCGGCTCAACCAGCCGTTTTTGCTGGTCACCAGCCTGCCACAGGGCGTGGGCTCCAACGATATCGGCCTCGACCGTGGTCAGCTTGGCCGCACCCGCATGGTGCAGTTTGAACGCATAGGCCCGGATCTCATCCTGCGGGAGCTCAATACCCGCTATCGTGCCGGCAGCGACTATGCTCCCGAGCAGCGCGCGGTAAAAGAGGCCTTTGCCGACTCCATTTTGTGGCGCGCCTCTGTACTCGATGGCAAAACGCCCCTCGCCCCCCTGAGCGCTCTGGTACTCAACGATCTGCACGGTGTGGCCGATGCCCTGAAGGCATCGGGGCAGGGCAACTTCAGCCTGGATAAGTCACGCTCCCTCATTATCCCCGAGTACGTGAAATCCTTCCCGAACAACAGCGATATAGACGCGCAGCTCACCTTTGCCTCCGGGGAGCCGGGCGCCTATGTATCTCAGGTGACGCCGGATCCCAAGGCGATTTCCATCCGCATGCGCTTCTCCTTTATCGCCTTGCCTGAGGCAGGCTATGTGGCCCGCGACTACCATCCGCAAAGCGGCTATCTGTCTGATGAGTATCTGGATTATGCCAGCACCATCGACACCCCTGTGGTGAAGCGCCACTTGCTGCGCCATCGCCTGCAAAAGCAAACCCCCGGCGCCGCCCCCTCTGAGGTGGTGGAACCCATAGTCTATTACCTCGACCCGGGCGTGCCCGAGCCCATCCGCAGTGCACTCCTCGATGGCGGCCGCTGGTGGGAAGAGGCCTTCAATGCGGCCGGTTTTATCAATGGCTTTAAGATGGCGCTCTTGCCCGACGATGCCGATCCCCAGGACGTCCGCTTTAACGTGGTGCAGTGGGTACACCGTGCCAGCCGCGGCTGGTCCTACGGCTCGGCCATTGCCGACCCGCGCACCGGCGAAATCATCAAGGGCCATGTGACCCTGGGGAGCCTGCGGGTGCGGCAGGACCACCTGATTGCCCGAGGCCTCACCGCAGGCTGGGAAGACAGAGACGCCGCCGCAAAAGCCGCCGGGCATCTGGCATTGGAGCGTATCCGTCAGCTGTCGGCCCACGAGATTGGCCATACCCTGGGCCTGGACCATAACTTTGCCGCGTCCAGCAACAGCAATGCCTCTGTGATGGACTACCCCCATCCCATGGTGACCATCAGTAACGGCAAAATCGACATCAGCCAGCCCTATGTGCCCGGCGTGGGTGCCTGGGACAAGTTTGCCATTGCCTATGGCTACGGCGACTTTGGCGACAGCGAGGCTGAAGCCCTGTCGCAGCTGCTTGTCGAGGTGCAGACCCAGGGGCTGAGATACATAGGCGAGAGTGATTCCCGAAGCCCGGATGCGAGCCACGCCTACGCCAGTTTGTGGGACAATGGCTCAGACCCGGTGGCCGAGCTTGCCCGCCTGCAGCAGGTGCGGCAAAAGGCGCTGGCCGATTTTAATCCCGAGGCCTTGCTGCCCGGCGAGCCGCTGGGCGAGCTCGCTGACAGCCTGGTGCCCATTTACCTCCTGAGCCGTTACCAAATCGAGGCGGCGGCCAAGCTGATTGGCGGCACCGACTATGGCTACGATGGGGTATACAGCTGGCACTATGTGGCCCCCGAGCTGCAAAAGCAGGCGCTTGGCACCCTCTTGGCCACCCTGGACACGGCGGAGCTGACCCTGCCCCGTGAGCTGGTGGAGTCCCTTTTGCCCAAGCAGGGTAACTACAGCCGTGGCCGTGAAAGCTTTGCCTCGGGTCTTGGCGTCGTCGCCGACCCCGTGGGCATGGCCGAGGTGCTCTCACGCCATACCCTTCAGGCGCTGCTGGCGCCCAAACGCCTTAACCGCGTCGAGCAGGGATTCCAGAGCGACAGTGAGCAGCTGTCGGTGAATGAGCTTCTGGACAAGCTGATGGCCGTCACCCTGTATCAGGAAGGCAAGACAGGCCTTGAGCGCGGGGTATGGATGCGCCTCAACGCCGTGGTGGTAGACACCTTGCTGGAGGCCTTCCACCATGACGACACCAGTGCCGAGGTCAAGGCGGTGCTGGGGGCCAAGCTGGCCTACACCATCAAGCAGCTGGAGCGTAAAGCCAGCCGCTCCAGCGAGGCCGATGCCGCCCACTTCAAGTATCTGGCTCTGGGCGTTGCCAGGGGGCTGGACGATCCTTTGGTGCGGATTATCACCAAGCCGCTGCCCATGCCACCGGGCTCGCCCATTTAAGCCGTCAGCGCTGCAAACAGAAAAGCCCGCCATTTGCGGGCTTTTTGATTGGCGGGTATGTCTCCGGTCAGGTACTTACACCCTGACGTCCTGTAGGGGATCTCCGGGATAAGTCAGCCTTTTGCCTCACGCCAGCCATGGGCCTGGCTGTTACTATGGTCGGCCACACCTCCCCCTGTCAGCTTCAAAGGATTGAACCATGACACGACTGGTTATATTGCTGTTATCCATGGTGGGCGTTTTTTTCGTTTACCGGGAATGTTTCGCCCCCCTGCCGCTGGAAAGCCATTTTCTGGCCAGTGTGCCCGTAAAGGTGCGCATGTTGCCCCAGCCCAATACCGCCTCCAAAGTCACTGGCGAAATCAGCGTTGAGCAGGTTGTCAGCGCCAGCTCGCCCCGCGCCGACATGACACTGCTGGTGCTGGCCATGGGCACCGCCTATGAGGTGTTTGATGAACAGGACATCCATGCCTTGTCCCGGGAAGATTTGGGCAGTTTAAGCCGCCGGTTCGGCACAGATACCGGGCTGAATGCGGCGCTGGTAAGGCGCGGCTTTATCGAGCATCAGGGTAAAAAAGGCTATGAGTTGGTGGTGAGTCTTGGGCAGGACAGGGGCGAGATGGTGCAACGCATCTACACCCACGACAACCACCTGCTGATGCTGATGGCAAGCTATGCCACGGACGCCAGAGAGCGGAAAACCGCCATGGCCTTTCTCGACTCGCTGGAGTTTTTGTAAGGCGCTGAGCGGGAAGCGGTAAACGGTAAACGGTAAACGGTAGACGGTAGACGGTAGACGGTAGACGGTAGACGGTAGACGGTAGACGAGGGCCTAGCTCCTCGCCTTCTCGCCCGCGCCCGGCACGTTGTCAGGCTCTGTCACCCGGCTCGCCAGATAGTAACAGGCCATGCCCATCAGGGCGTTGGTTACCGGCAGTGCCACCATCAGGCCTTTTACGCCGTAGAGGAAAGACCCCAATGCGCACAGGGGCAGCATCAGCAAAAACAGGCGGCACACATTGATAATCAGCGACGCCAGCGGCCGGTGGAAGGCATTGAGGGCGGTGGCGGTAATGATCACCACCCCCAGCGGACCATAGGCGGCGGGCAGGGCGATAATGTAAAACGTCAGCCATTCCAACACCTTGGGTTCATCACTGAAGAGGCCTGCAATGGGGCCCGCCAGCAGCAGCAAGGGCAGATACAGCAAAAACTGAAACAAGAGCACAAAGCGCAGCGACATCATCAGGGCGTCCCGGGCTCGCTGGTGTTGCCCGGCGCCGAGGTTTTGCGCCACAAAGGGCATCAGGCTGGATGACAGCGCCATCACCACTATCAGGAGCACAGACTCCAGCCGGGTGCCTGCCCCGAAGGCGGCCACGGCGCCGTGGTCGATACGGGCCAGCATGGCCATGATCACGGCATTGGCGATGGGGTTCATCAGGTTCATCAGCGCCGCAGGCTGGGCAATATGGGCCAGTTTGCGCCAGTTGTCCTTAAGCCTCGGCCAGGCGATTTCGGTGAGCGCCAGCATGTGCCGCTTCACAATCAGCAGATAGCTTGAAAGCGACATCGCCAGCACCCAGGAGATAACAGAGGCGATGGCCGCGCCCTGAATTTCCAGCCGGGGGAAAGGCCCCAAACCAAAAATCAGCAAGGGGTCGAGAATCAGGTTGATGATGGCGGCCAGGGCCATGATCTTGGCCGGTGACTTGGTATCGCCGGTGGAGCGCAGCCCCTGATTGCCCACCATCAAGAGCACCAAAAGTGGGCTGCCCAGATACCACACCAGCATGTATTCATGGATAAGCGGCAGGCTTTTTTCGTTGGCCCCCAGGAGGCTGAAGAGCGGGTCGATAAACATGAGCCCCAATGAGGCGAGCGTGCCCACGATGGCAAAGGTCAGCAGCAGGGCGTCGTGCAAAAACACCTTGGCATCGGGGGCATGGCCCGAGCCAATCAAACGGCCCAGATTGGTGGAAACCCCGGCGCCTATGCCCACGGCAATGCTGGACAGCACCAGGGTAACAGGGAAGGTAAAGCTGATGGCGGCCAGGGCCTCTGTGCCCAGCTGGCTCACAAAAAAGGTATCGACCAGGCTGAACCCCAGTATGGTTAAAATCCCCAGCATGTTGGGCAGGGTCATTTTTAAAAGCACGCCTGCTATGGGTGCTGTTAAAAGGCCGTGTCTGTCTTTCATTGGGGCCGGGTCATCTCTTCTTGCGGTTCGAGGCGCGATTCTAGCAGGAATGAGGTCCGGGGATGGAAATCCAGACCAAAAAAATCCAAAAAATTTTGTAAATCCCCCTTGAGACCGCACATCCCTGTCCCCATATAGGTTCCATCAAGCGGCGTGCCCGCAAGGGTTGCCGCGACTTCAACAAAACCGCCTCATTGCTGGGCAAAAAATCTTTAGGAGAATCCATAGATGAATATTCGTCCATTACATGACCGCGTAATCGTTAAGCGTCTGGAAGTGGAATCCACTTCAGCTGGTGGCATTGTGCTGACCGGCAGCGCGGCTGAAAAGTCTACCCGTGGCGAAGTGCTTGCGGTAGGCAATGGCCGGATCCTGGAAAACGGCACCGTACGTCCTCTGGATGTAAAAGTGGGTGACGTGGTGATCTTCAACGAAGGTTACGGCGTGAAGAAAGAAAAAATCGACGGTCAGGAAGTACTGATCCTGTCCGAAATGGATCTGATGGCTGTAGTGGGCTAATCCACTCAAATTGTGAAATTTCAGTCTAACGCAAAGTATTTAAAGGAAATCGAACATGGCAGCTAAAGAAGTAGTATTTGGTAACGACGCCCGCGTAAAAATGCTGGCCGGTGTAAACATTCTGGCCAACGCCGTTAAAGTGACCCTGGGTCCCAAGGGCCGTAACGTGGTACTGGAAAAGAGCTTCGGCGCGCCGCTTATCACCAAAGACGGTGTGTCTGTGGCCAAGGAAATCGAACTGGAAGACAAGTTCGAGAACATGGGCGCCCAGATGGTGAAGGAAGTGGCTTCCAAGGCCAACGACGCTGCCGGTGACGGCACCACCACCGCCACCGTACTGGCTCAGGCCATTGTGAACGAAGGTCTGAAGGCCGTTGCCGCCGGCATGAACCCAATGGATCTGAAGCGCGGTATCGACAAAGCCGTTATCGCCGCCGTGGAAGAACTCAAAGCCCTGTCTCAGGAATGTGCCGACTCCAAGGCCATTGCTCAGGTAGGTACCATCTCTGCCAACTCTGACGAGTCCATCGGCCAGATCATCGCCACCGCCATGGAAAAAGTGGGCAAAGAAGGCGTGATTACCGTTGAAGAAGGTCAGGCGCTGGAAAACGAACTGGACGTAGTAGAAGGTATGCAGTTCGACCGCGGTTACCTGTCTCCTTACTTCATCAACAAGCCAGAAACCGGCTCTGTTGAACTGGACAACCCATTCGTGCTGCTGGTTGACAAGAAGATCTCCAACATCCGCGAACTGCTGCCTATCCTCGAAGGTCTGGCCAAGACCGGCAAGCCGCTGCTGATCGTTGCCGAAGACGTGGAAGGCGAAGCCCTGGCCACGCTGGTTGTGAACAACATGCGCGGTATCGTGAAGGTTGCTGCCGTTAAAGCCCCAGGCTTTGGTGACCGTCGCAAGGCCATGCTGCAGGATATCGCTATCCTCACCGGTGGTACTGTTATCGCCGAAGAAATCGGTCTGGAGCTGGAAAAAGCCACTCTGGAAGATCTGGGTACTGCCAAGCGCGTTGTGATCACCAAGGACAACACCACCATCATCGATGGCAACGGTGCCGAGGAGCAGATCAAGGCTCGCGTGGGTCAGATCAAGCAGCAAATCGAAGAAACCACTTCCGATTACGACCGTGAAAAACTGCAGGAGCGTATGGCCAAGCTGGCCGGCGGTGTTGCCGTTATCAAGGTTGGCGCTGCCACCGAAGTGGAAATGAAAGAGAAGAAAGCCCGCGTTGAAGACGCCCTGCACGCCACCCGCGCCGCCGTTGAAGAAGGTGTGGTTCCAGGCGGCGGTGTAGCCCTGGTACGCGTTGCTTCCAAGATTGGCAACGTAGAAGTGGCCAACGAAGATCAGAAGCACGGTGTGGTTATCGCCCTGCGCGCCATGGAAGCCCCACTGCGCCAAATCGCCACCAACGCCGGTGAAGAAGCCTCTGTAGTGGCCAACACGGTGAAGAACGGCTCTGGTAACTTCGGTTACAACGCCGGTAACGACACCTACGGCGACATGCTGGAAATGGGTATCCTGGATCCAACCAAGGTAACCCGCTCAGCCCTGCAGTTCGCAGCCTCTGTAGCCGGTCTGATGATCACCACCGAAGCCATGGTAGCCGAGCTGCCAAAGGCCGATGCCCCTGATATGGGTGGTATGGGTGGTATGGGCGGTATGGGCGGTATGATGTAATCTGCCCCGCCGCAGATTGATCAAGGCGGTTGCCTTGGTCTCTCTGAGACCACAACTAAACCCAGCTTCGGCTGGGTTTAGTTTTTGGTGTACAGGAAAAGGCCCGCGTATCGAACGCGGGCCTTTTCCATTTCAGCGGTATCTGCCGGGGACGGGGGAATGGTTTGGTATTGGAATGGCTTCCGGCATTTTCGGGAAGCACTTTTATGGATTGTAGCCGCTTTCAGCGGCTTAAAGTCGCGGCCTTCCAGCCCGCCTCCGGGCAAGGAGCTTTGCTTGTCCAAAGCCCCTTGCATCCCAAAGGACACCCGCGACGAAGCGGACGACTCCTTGTGCGTTTTTGAGCCCATTGGCTACACGAGAGACTCGCATCCTGCTCGACCCTCGTGCTTCGACGTCCTGTCTCAGCTACGCCATGTGCTCAAACGCCCCGCGGCCGCTTCGAGCGGGGTTCGGTGTATTCCTCGGCAAAAGTGTTTTGGGTGTACTGAGTTTTCTATTATTCACTCCGACCCCTTTATCGGACCCCTTTATCCTCAAAGGGCGCCCGCGACGAAGCGGACAGTCCCTTGGGCACTAGGCGTCCTTTTGTTATCGCGTCAGACGCTCATCCCTGATTCGACTGACGCTGCCTCGGCATCCATGCCTCGGCCACGCAACGGACACCTATGCCTTGCGGCCGCTTTGGGCGGGATTGGTGTATTCCTCGGCAAAAGTTGTTTTGGGTGTCCTGACTTTCTATGATCGAGTAGCCATGAAAATGCCATGCTTAGTAAAAGTCGGATTAGTCTCTCTCATGACAAAGGCTGCTGATAGCTGCCATCTCCAAGATGGCCAACTCATCAGCATTACCATCACGAACACCCAGCTCTACTAGGTTGCCAGGAGCGGCTTTTACGAAGCTTCTTTCGCCAAGAGCTGCATGTTGAGCGAACTTGCTGTCAAACCCGCTCTGTCAAATCGGTAGCGCATATAGGCCGAGATATCGTCCTCGTGGGAGGAGACAACCAATTGACAATGCTTGAGTTCGCAACGGAGTAGGTCAGTCAAGGAAGCAACGTTTACTTCATCCAGGGATTGCGACGGGTCATCAATCAAGATGAGAGGCACCTTAGCATAGACCTTGTTGAGTGATAGAAAGAAGGCAAGGCTAAGAGCGGACACCTGACCAGAACTCATGGACATGACTGCGTCGTGTTCAGACTTTTCGGCAGTCAGGAACCTCAACTGTGTACCTTCGCGGCTCTCGATAAATAAGCCCAGGCCGCGCTGGTAGTTTTGGATCAGTCGGCCACTGTAGATGTGGAATATGAGCTCAATAGCCGAAATTGTCTGGTCAGTATAACTCTGCTCTGTCTCCGTTAGTGTGTCGCGGAGTTTTTTGATTTTACCTTGTGCTTTTTGGGCTGCCAGGGTTTCTTTTTCGATAAATTTAAGATCGGAAAGACAGGTTTGTAGCCTGGCATTTTTAGCCTCGTTAGCTTTAATCGATATGTACTGCTCTTTATCCCTCAAGTCTTCAGCCGTAATTATGTAGAAGTCCTGTAGGTCTTTGAAAGCGTTGTTTGTTGTTTCTCGCCAGTCCTCCGGCAGCGCTAAAGCATCAGATTCAACCTGCTTTTTACTTCTTAGAATCTCCTTGAGCTTTTCAAGTCGCTCATTTACTACGTCATCAATTTCCGTAAATGAGTCAGCAAATTGAATGTTTTCGTTTTGCAGCTTCTCCTTTAGCTGAGTTATAGCCGGGAGCCGAAGCTTAATTTTGGAAAGTGCTGTATGAAGATTTGCTTCAAATGTAGGCGTGAGAACTTTGAGGCTGTCTTGTATATGGGTGTCGATGAGCTTCAACTCTTCGTCCATTGCAGCGATAAGGTTAACTAAATCCTTGCCGTATTGGGATAGCGACTCAGAGATCTGCTTGGTTCTTGCTTCAATCGCATCCACCATTGATTTATATTCTTCCCAATCAGCGCCACAGAGAGGGCACAACTGGTCGTCTGGATAGGATTTTTTATGTTTTTCAAGTAACTGCTTTTTCAGGTGTTCCAATTCGGCTACGATGCTCGCGTTGGCGGTGCTTTTTTCTCCTAGTTTATTTCGAGATTCAATTTGTAACTCAAACCACTTAAGGCGTCCATCCTTCCAGTTTGGTAGTGTTCTGGCTTCTTCGACCTTGATGACCGAGGCACCGCGATTGATGATCTTCGCTGCGCTCCGTAGTTCATCAATCCTCTTCTTAATTGCTTCAAGACCATCAAGTTTATCAACGTCTTTGCCGAACCGAGCCAAGCTCCTCAGAGACTCCTCGTTACGATTAATGTCAGCATCGATTGTCTCGTTATAAACCCTGGTTTTTATCGTGGCTCTGAGTGGCAGAAGAGCAATGATCTTGCGAACAGATTCCTGGTAAGCAACATGATCTACCGCTGAATAGGTTGAGAACAAGCTCTCCTTGTCCCATCCTGGTTGGACATCGGTCGTCGTGAGTTTTTTGTACTCAACTACCCGAGCCTCTGGCTGCAATGCTTCTCTTAGTTTGGCTATCTCTTCTTCGAGTGATGCCGTTTTTGCCGTGCGCTCAGGACTGTTGATGTACCTTGTGAACTTATTGTATAAGGTGTTGCAGTTTTCAATCTCGGCCTCAATATCGCTGATGTTAAAGAGGTTTCCTAATTTATCCTTGCGTTCATCTACCCGGGTGTGTAACAGCCGGTTTTGTCCTTGCTCCAGATAGTTAAGGAAGGAAAAATTTTCCCTGAAATTTTTTCCGAAAACTTCGTCAAGAAAACTATTGTCACGCTGATTGGTTTTTGTGAAGTCAGATGATTCGAATTCTGGTAACTCGTAAAGCTTGAAGTTTTCGTATTTGTCTGCACGATTGTTTGCTGGTTTTTTGAAAATCGCAGCTGGGCAATGTCTGGCTAAAACAAGTTTTTGAGCATCATTAACGAATTCAATTTTAACGCAGAGGTCGTTATCGCCGGAGCGATTGTTCCAGAAGAGGTTGTCCGTGTAGTCTCTTTTCTTCTTGGTTAATAATGTATTGAATAGGTTTTGTATTCGACTGATCTGGCCGGTGAGCAGAAGTTCGATTGCATCGAAGATGCTTGTTTTACCATAACCGTTAGGGCCGTCCAAGGTTAGTAAGGACGACTCGCCGAGATCCAAGTAGATATGCTTGAATGCTTTGAAGCTAGATACTTCAATCTTGGATATTTTCCAGTTCATTTTTAATCATTTCCTTGATAATTTTTTCGGCGTTTTTATCTGTAACTTTCTGGATAGTCGAATATGTGTCGTTTAGGCCAGCTTCTGCGACGGCCTCAACTGCCTGTAACCTCAAGGAGATAAGGTTTCCCTGATTGCTGGGTAGCTCTAAGAAAGGAAGCTTGATAAAGGTCTTTGCTGCGAAGCTGTATTGTGTAGCGTCAAGAGGGTTTTCTTTGTAGTCAAGAAATTCCCTTTTGTCAGCAATCACAGATACCAGTTTTTCGTAGGTGAAATTAGTGAGCGCACTTTCTTCCGCAGTACTGTAATAGAGGACATATTTTTTATAAAAGTGCGGGTCTTCTTCGATTGCGAAGATTTCTTCTTCGTGATCCTTGAACTCGGCCAGAACATCAAGGCGGTGAATACAAATCAAATCACAATTTTTCTTAAAGCTTGGGTTTCTGAGAAACTCCTCAGGAGCAAGTTGATTGATTCTAATATTCAGCTCGGCTGGGTCTAGCAGGCCGTCAAGATTATGTAGGACTGCGAATCTGACGGCTGTTCCAGACTCGCGAATATAGAAGCTTGTGGTATCCAGTTCGAGTTTACTCACAAAGCCATGGGCAATAAGTGCTTCATTAATTAGTTGCTTTATCATTAAGTAGATCTTCCGCGTCGTCTTTTGTTATCACGCTAATGCATAGCGACTTGGTGATGTTGCTTTCAAGCTTTTCAGTGGCCTGCTTGTTGTCGTAGTCATCCGAGTTTGTGAATTTTGTATTAAAGGTGAATGAGGTTTCCGCTTTGCTGGCAATTAGATGGTTGTACTCAAAAAGTAGTCTCAGCAGATCCCCGTTGTTTTTCATTTCATGGATCATGTCAGACTCGCACTCTTCGCTTTCATCTACGTCAAGCGCTGTAGGTACGTAGAACCGATTTTCGCTGTCGAGGTAATGCGGAAGATGGTTGAATATGGGCTCCACCGAAATAGTCTGTATGAGCTTGGTGTATCGCCTGATGTCGTTCGTCTGAACGTCTTGAAACCGTTCGGATGGCTTCATCATTTGGCATAGGGTTTTTAATTCGTTGATGTGCGTTTCGCGAATGTGCTCACACAGACGCCTGGCTCTCTCATAAGTGGCGTCACTCATTGTTGGTAGCGCCTGATCCAGTCTTTCTTCTAGATGGGTTTGGAGTCTAGCCTTTAATTCAACTGCATAGTAGTCTCTATTCTGATAAGGATTTTCGTTCAGAAGGTCATCTAAAATACTTCTGGCCTTGATACGGCCCTCGTATGCGGCTTTATTTTCTGAGAGTTCATCAACTTGATTTAACTTATGATTGTGTATTGCCTTAGTGCTTATTTTTTCTGACAGTAAGCAATAGTTAAAATTTATAAGGTTATCACTGACAGTGATGGACTGTTTCTCACATATTTTTTTTATGAGTTCTTTGGTCAGCCCTTCAATTTCTCCCAGTCCGCAATGATAGTTGTCTCCGTAGCGGTAGAATTTCACTGTTTCTCCGCTAGCGCCTTTGTGATCATCTACATTGTTTAGCTGGACCGATACGTGAAAATACCGGGTCGTCCCTTTTATCTTGTCGTATTCGATTAAAGTGGACTGTTCCAATGCGTTGGTGTAGCCACTCCGGTATTTACTTATCTTAGCTTTGACTTGATGTGCGGTTTGTAGCTTTCCTTTTTTATAAATAGCGAAGTCGTCACTACTGTCTAGCTGAAGCTCGAAATCCAAGTCGCCATCGTGAATAAGCTTGAGCGAGTGATATAGTGCAACTTTCCCTTGATAAACGAAGCCGCTCCACGAGGATATGGCGCTGGCTGGGTATTTCTCATCATCTTCTTGGCTCACATGAACTCCTTTCACAGGAAGAGTGCGGACAACCATCACTCTTCTTGAGTTTCCAAATAGTGCTGACGCGACTCAAGGGGTCAGAGTTGTTGAAATCATGATTCAACAAAAAAGAGAGCGCAGACACCCTTAACTTTCGCCAAGCGCAGCTTGGCATTTGGTCCCACCGGTATCACTTCCATTAGATATGGCTACCGCACGGACTCTGGCTGCCAGATAGCGTAAAAATCAAATTAAAATCATGAAAAACAAAACTAAAACTATCAGTTAGTCGTTGCCGAAACCTTGGTTCAGGTCAACAATTTAGTTGGTGGGTGAGGGGAGAGCCTGCTGCTAATGCAAAAAGCAAAGGGCGAAGCTGAGGGGGTGAAAGCTAATCCTTGCTGCGCGCATCTTCCCTGATCCACGAAGAGTGCGGACACCCACACCTCTTTCGCCAAGCGCAGCTTGGCATCCAATCCCAGCGACCGAAGGGCGATAGGTAAATTTCGAGATGGCTACCGCACGGCGCGTTCTGTTTGTGAAACGCACCTTGATCAAAAAATCATTTTTAAAACAACACCAAAACTAACAGTTTGGCGGCGGCTAAACCTTGGTTGAGGTCAAAAAATGCACCGATGCCAGTGGCGACAAATTGGAGGGGAAAACGAAGAGGGGTTACTTAACTGAAAGCCTTCCTTGCTGCGCCGTCTTAACGGTGTTGCGTCTCTTCCCTGATCCACATTGTTGTGCTGAGTATGTTGTGCGCTGTTTTGCAGTGCCCTTTTTAGCACAGGCAGCGCATGAGCGCCCCATACCAGCGTGGCTCGTGCCATGATTCAGCAACTGCTAAAGCTTACTTTGATAATCATACGCTTATCGGCTGAAAGTACGCCAATGAAACAGCCGAACCAGACTACCGTATGGTGTTTTAACAGGCAAGTGTTGGCTGCGGTAAATCACGAAGCCGATAAGGAGCGGGTGAGTGCTTGCTTCTTTCTTTGTTTCTTAAGAGAGGGCAGCTCTGCAAACGGCTGCTATCGACTTTCGGACTGTAAAAAGAAAACCCCGGACTGTGCCGGGGTTTTGCTTGGTGTCACTGCGTGGCAAAGAGCATGCTACTGCGCGCTTTTATTGCTGGATGCCCACAATCAGCCAGGGGGCGTTGGCCTGGATCAGGTTACGCTCCAAATGCCAGACTTCTTTGATGTCTTCTTCTACCCCTTCAACGGCATCGCGGTAGCGGCCGCTGAATTTTACGCTCACTTCGGCAAGCTCGTTGTTGTAGGTGGCGCGCACCAGTTCGGCGTCGAGGAACATCACTTCGGTGTGCTGCTGGCCATCGAGTTCACGGCGTTGCTGGCTGAGTTCGTTAAAGAGCTCAATCGACACGTATTCCTGAATTTTGTTCAGATCGCCCTCATTCCAGGCCTGTTGCAGGGTTTTGTAGTGGCCGCGGGCGCCTTCCAAAAAGGCGGCTAAATCGAAACCCGGCGGCAAGTGAAATGGCACTGTGCTGTGGGGCTGGGCAAAACCGCTGTTGCCGCTATGGCCACCAAAGGCGGCAGGCTCAGACTGCTGGCGATAAAGGTCCTGGCCAGGCGCGGCGCTGGCTTGCCCTACACCTGAATAGGCTGGTCTTGGCTGCGCCTGTGCTTTGGAGGCCATCAGCATGCGGATGACTTTAAACAGCACGAAGGCAAGCAAGGCGATGATCACTATGTCCATAATCTGGATGTTTTCAAAACCTTCGCCCATAAAGAGTGCCGCCAGTAAGCCACCCGCCAGCAGGCCGCCGAGCATACCGCCCATCATGCCTTTTTTAGCCGCAGGTGCTGCCGTGGCAGGCGCAGCAGTGGTATTGGTGGTATTGGTGGCAGTGGTATTGGTGGCCGCAGGCTGCGACTGTGCCGTTTCCTGAGTCTTACCGGCAGATTTATTGCTGCCGAATTTTTTTGCTTCCACCACGGGGCTGGTTGCCAGGCTGACGGCAAAAAACATCGCCAGCATAATGAATAACTTTTTCATTTATTCCATCTCTATTTTGATCACCGAATGGCAGGCATCATAGCGTCATGTTAGTTCATGTCAATGGTGATAAAAGTCGCATTAATAAGAAAGCGCTGAATATTAAAAATCCTGCAGTTTAATTTAAGATTGATTTAAGCTTTAGGGTGTTTTAACCCGTTAGGCAAAGTGCCTGAGTCGTGCTGCGTCTTTTTTTTAAGCTATCAAGGTTGCAGGTATTTACTATGTGATTATTTAGAGTGAGTATAATGAAAAGCTCAACAATATCAGCATGATACCGGCTTTATTTTGTGGTTTTTATCAAGTTGTTATTAATTGGTGGTATCGGGTTTTTGTATTTTTAATTAGTAAGATGGCAGTGGCTCGCCAAGCTCTTTATGGCGTATTGAACTTTTATCGTGCTATTAAGGTGTTGTGTATTCAGTTGGTTTAATTTTAGTCAGCGTTGTGATTATAAAACCTCTTGCCTGGATTATTAAATTAACCCTGGATGAATGCCTGGAATATTCGCCAGAAAAATATAAAGACGCGCCTCAATAATACTGTGGCACCAGCGATATCGAGTGTTTTTTTGGCGAGCCACAGGCGTAGGGCTGACTGCTGTCGTTTGTGTTGAGGCCTGTGGATTAAAGCAGGTGCAGCTTGTTCGGTGCGCGCCATCAGTTTCTACCTGTGCTAAAGTGCGCAGAGTCTCGCCGCTGACAGCCGAATGCTGAAAGCCTACTCGTCTTTACTATGAATCGGCCTGTTATAAGAATCGCCCGTGAAAAAAATCGCCTTGTTTGTCGATGTACAAAACATCTATTACACCTGCCGTGAGGCGTATCAGCGCCAGTTTAACTATCGCAAACTCTGGCAGCAGGTAAGTGGCGAGGGGGAGATTGTCAGCGCCTTTGCCTACGCCATTCATCGGGGTGACGATGGCCAGTTAAAGTTTCAGGATGCCATGAGGCATATAGGGTTTGAGCTTAAGCTCAAGCCCTTTATTCAGCGCAGCGATGGCTCGGCCAAGGGTGATTGGGATGTGGGGATCACCATAGATGTGCTGGAGACCGCGCCCGGGGTGGATTGCGTGATACTGCTGTCCGGCGATGGGGACTTTGCGCTCTTGCTTTCGAAGATAAGGCAAAAATACGCCGTCGAGGCTGAGGTGTATGGTGTGCCTGCGCTCACCGCAAAATCCCTGATGGAGGCGGCAAGCCGCTTTCATCCCATAGATGAGTCCTTGCTTCTCTAGATAATGGCCACGCTGGAAATGGCTACTCTCTCTGCGTGGCACGCTCTCAGTGCCACTGTCAAAGCCACGCTCTCAGTGTCACTTTCAAAGCCATTCTCTCATAGCCACTTTCAAAGCCATTCTCTCATAGCCACTTTCAAAGCCGCTCTCTCATAGCCACTCTCTCAGTGCCACTCTAAAAGCTGCTCTCTCATAGCCACTCTCTCAGTGCCACTCTAAAAGCCGCTCTCTCATAGCCACTCTAAGAGCCACTCTCAATGAAAGAATCAGCTCTGCTTGCTGGGGGCGTTTTCCCTGTCGTCGACCTCATCGGCGATTTTCTGTGCTTCCATCACCTTTGACACATCTGCCTCATCGCTGGGCTCGGGCTCGGCGATAAAGTCCTGCTCGCGGATAAAGGGATTGGTGGCTGAGTCGTTGTCCGCGTCTTTGTCGATGCCTGCGTCGCTGTCACTGTCACTGTCACCGTTTTTGTTATCGAGGTCATCGAGGTCATCAAGCGTATCGCTGGCGCCCGTATCCCTTGAGTCTTCATCTGCCGCGCTGGCCTCACCGGTGTCTATGGTGGGGGTCATCTGCTCCTGCACAGATTCGATATCCACACGGGGGTCGAGGGCGGCGGCCAGGGGTGACGATACCAGGTCGCCGGTGGCCATGATGTAGTCGTTGGTGGAAGGCTCTTCCGCTTTCTGACGGGCATTGATGTAGTTAAGCCCGGCAAAGAGTACCAGGGTGCAGGCCGACATAAAGCCGTAGAGCATGCTGTTGCCCAGCCACTGCATCAGGGTCGAGGCAATCAGGGGGCCGATACAGGCGCCAAGGCCGAAGGTAAGCAAAATGGTGGCAGACAGCCCCACCCGCTCGCTTTGCTCCACCCGCGAGTTGGCCAGCGCCGTGGCCAGCGGGTACAGGGTAAAGCCGAGTATGCCGAACAGGAAGGTCATCACCAGCGCCACCGTGGGCTGATAGGGGGTAATGGCAATGCCGAGGGTGAGCACCCCAAGCAGCAGGCAGTTGGTACGAATCAATCGGCTGCGGGACATCCGGTCCGACAGCTTGCCCATGGGCCACTGGGCCAGCAGACCGGCGGCTATGGTGGCGGTCATAAAGCTCGCCACCTGCTGCGGGTCCAGCCCCAGATTACTGGCGTAGGCAGGGGCCAAACCGTAAAAGGAGCCCACAATCATGCTGCCAATGGCAACCGTGGTGAGTGCCTGTGGCGCCTTTTTGAAGAAGTGGGTCACATTGAGGGGCGCGGGTATCAGGGGCGCCGGGTGAATGCGGCGGGTGAGGGCGATGGGCACTATGCACAGGGCAAAACAGATGGCGATAAGCAAGAGTGGCTCCAGCCCCAAATCCGGATAGAGGCTGATGGCGCCCTGACCCAAAATCAGTGCCAGATAAGAGACAATCATATAGCTTGCGAACACGGTGCCGCGCTGGCTGTTGTCGGCCTGCTCGTTAAGCCAGCTCTCCAGCACCATGTACTGGCACATCATGCCAAGGCCGACCAAGAGGCGCAGCACAATCCAAATCGAGAGGTCGTCTACCAAGGCATGCCCCAGGGCGGAGGCGGTGACTATACCGGCACTGGCCACAAAAGCGCGAATATGGCCCACCCGGGCGATGAGCTTATGGCCAATCTTGGAGCCCGCCACCAGACCCGCGTAGTAGGCCGACATCATGGCACCAATCCAAATCTGGGGCACCTGCATGGCCGACAGCTTAAGGCCGAGATAGGTGGTTAACAGGCCACCGGCCAGCACCGTCAAGAGGGTGGTGCTGTACAGCGACGCAAAGGTCCGCAGTGGGTTGGTCATCTACTACTCCTTGTCACAATGCCACCGAGAGTATAACAACAATGACCCATCAGGTTGTTGGAATCCATACAGAAAAGGGAGCTGGGTCTCCATCTTGAGTCGGATTTTTGCGCAAGCCGCCAATACTTGCTGCTGGGCACAGTGCGGCTTGTGGCCGTTAAGCCGGGCCGTTAAGCTTCAAGGCTGCCCCCAGTCATGGGGCAGCCTTGATGTTGAGCGATTCAGGGTTGGCGACGCGGAGGAATGTAAGATGTTGAAAAACAAAAACAGGATGGCATTCGCCTTAACCGGGCTTGGTCTGCTCTTGAGCGTGCTTGCCAGCCCGGGCTGGGCCGCCGATATCTGGCTGTTTCGCCACGGTGAAAAGGCGCCGGGGAAAGAGCCTGCGCTGACCGACGCGGGCAAAGAGCGGGCACAGCGTATTGCCGGGCTTATCCTCAGGGCGCCATCGACCGGCGAAAACATCCGGCTCTATTCCACGGATTATCGCCGCACCCAGGAAACCATAGCGCCGCTGGCCAAGGCGACAGGTGTGACGGTAGAGAGTTACGACCCCGCTGACTTGGCACAGTTGGCGGCGCAGCTGAGTACGCTGGATGGCACAGTTGTCGTGGCCGGTCACAGCAACACCACGCCTGAGTTACTCAAACTCCTGACCGGCATTGAGCGCCATATCCCCGAAGACAGGTTCGATGTGCTCTATCATCTTGTGCCGGCCGCAGAGGGCTTCAGTCTGCAGGAGCTGTCATCGGATCCCCATAAGCCTTAATCCCGGTTGGGCTCTGACAGTTGCTGGAGCTGATTTTTAAGCTTTTGTTTGTGCCTCGCCAGTTTAATGATCCGCAGGCCTTCCCAGAGGGCAATCATGCCGCCAATGCTGAGCAGGGCATAACAGTGAATGGGGTCACTCAGAAAAGGGTGAAATGCGGCCTCACCGGTAAAGATACCGTAGAGGCCAAGCCCCAGCAGGATATGGCCTGTAGCGCCAATCCATTGGGTCATAGCCATGGCTTTTTGGGTGGTTTTCAGTTCGGCTTCCAGGGCGGCTTTCATGTGCTTCCTTATCCTGTCGTTGTGAACCGGGCATCCCTGTCACACTCGCTGGCAGGGCGGCTGTGGCATACTCGCTACCCGGTCATCAGCACCAAAGGCAAAGTGTCGCCTTGCTGCTGGTAGAGGGGATACTTGTACATACAAGCTGCAAACGCCTTTGATGCCAGGTGATTATCCAGCCAGCGCGCGACCTTGGGGTAATTGGTGTCGAGCCAGCCGGGTTCTACCCCCGCAAACTGACGCACAAAGGGGAAAATCGCCAAATCCGCCAGGCTTATCTCCTCACCCAGTAACATGGTGCTTTGGCTGAGCCGGTCATCCAGGCCGGCGATAAATTCGCAGGCGTTGTCGCGGTAATAGCTCTGGTCGAATTGGGGATGGCGGTCAAAGTATTTGTATTTGTCGAGCCAGGGCTTAAAGCCTTCGTCGTTGGCAGTTATCAGGGCCAACGCGGCAGGTAATTGTTGCCTGAGAGCGGTCGCTGCGGCTTGGCTGGACTGCTTTGTGGCCCACAACATGATATCCAGGCTTTCGGTCAGCAGGGTGTCGCCACTCACCAGAACAGGAACCGTGCCCTTGGGATTGAGTGCCAGTAACTCGGCGGGCTTATCTTTCAGGGCGACTTCCCTTACTCTGATGGGTAACTGGCAAAATATCAGCGCCATACGGGCGCGCATGGCGTAGGGGCAGCGACGGAAGCTGTAAAGCAGGGCTTGTTCAGTCATGTTGAAACGGTAGCAATGAACGTGGGCCCACTTTAACACGCGTCCGCCCCGGGACGGTGTTTTCCTGTTTTTTTATCGCCGTAAACCGGGCAATTATGGAGTCTTTCCATGGCTTGTGAGGATTGTATCTCGTCTGTTTTTCGCCAGAAGATTGGCCGCTGCAAGCGCTGCATGCTGATGCTCACGGGGCTTTGCATGCTTGGCTGGCCGCTTTGGTATCTGCTCTTTTGGGACAGTATTACCAGTGTGGAGTCTCTGACCTTGTTGGCGTTTTGTATCGCCTGGACTGGCCTGCTGGCGCTGCATCTTGTTGTATGGGCGTGGCGAACGCTGTCTGGGCGCGATTAAGCCGCTGTTTCATGGCCACCCCGCTGTTTAATGACCACACCATTGGGATTCACAGGGGATGCCGTCGTTGTCACCGTCCATTTTCGTGCCAGGACAATTGTTTTGATAGAAGGTGGCTTCGGCACAGGAGCGCATCTCACTGCAGTGGGTTTTGCCTTCGCAGCGAAACACTGGCTCTGGGTATCGTTCCGGCACTATGGCCTCGGTCTCCATGGGCGGCAGTGAATAGTGGGTATCCTGGGAGGTAAAGCCTTCCACCAGCGGGGCTAATTTGGGCACGGCGAAGGCTATCAAGGCTATCAGTACCACGCCCTTTAACAGTTTACCCAATGGAAAGGTCGTTGCTGATTTGCGGGCTTTGATTGGTGAGGCGGGTTTGATAGCCACCCCTTCGATACGGGCAATACCGGCTTGCTGTTTGCCGTCTGATGAGGTTTCCAATTGAAACACTATGATGTCGCCGACACGTGGAGCACGGCTCATCTGTTTCAGTGACGAGATGTGAATAAACACATCGCCAGTGCCGTCCAGCTCTGGTTTGATAAAACCAAAACCCCGTTCGTCGTTCCATCTGACCAGTTTACCGCGTTGCATAGTGCTTCCCTGTTTATGCGAATGAGTGAGCACAGTGGTGCCTGTTCCATCCCTGAATGCCCAATTGGATGTTTAAGAGGGCCTGGTTATGTCGGTTACTTTACCGGTGCCGCCGGGGGGAGACAAGCGTTGTTGGCAACGCTCGGGCGCAGCCATGGCACGCTTGAGTCAATGGAGAAATCTGAGCCTGTGGGCTCAGGTATTAAAGGACGTCGACTAAAGAGGCACCTTCCTGCGTCTTGGGTGGGCTTGAGTGGTCTGATGAGTTTGTCCATAATCATCTTTCCATGGTTCAGGGAATGATTATGTACAAGCTTCACCGGCTCAAGGGCCATATCCAGACCATTTATCTTGCCGAGCACCCCCAGGGGCTGGTGCTGCTGGACGGCTGTTGCCGGGCCGATGTGGCGCTGGTGTGCCATTTTATTCGCCATAAGCTCAAGCGTGCGCTGGCTGAACTCAAGCTGGTGGTGGTGACCCATATGCACCCGGATCATGCCGGTGGCGCACATGCCCTGAGGGCAAAAACCGGCGCCCGCATTGCCGCCGCCGATGTTCCCGGCCACTGGTACCGGGGGCTGGATGGCGTGGCTATGCATCTCACCGATATGGCGCTCGCTGCCTGGGTTGCCAAACGCCTTGGTAAGCCGATGCGCTGGCTCTGGTATTCCCGCAGGCTCGAGGCCGATATTTTGCTTTCGGACGACAGCCGCTTACCGGATTTCCCCGAGTGGCGGGTGTTTCATTGTCCCGGCCATACCGACCGGGATCTGGTGTTGCTCCATGAGGAAGAAGGCTGTGCCTATGTGGCCGATCTCCTGGTGAAGGTAAAGGGCAGGTACATCCCGCCTTTTCCGCTGTTTTATCCCAACCGCTACAAGAGCTCGTTAATGAAACTCAAATGCCTGGCACCTAAGCGGGTGCTGCTGGCACACGGCGGCGAGGTCAGTCTGGCCGAGGTGGATTTGGACCGGGTACTGGCCGACTCGCCCACAGTGCCCATGACCCATTGGCGCTCGGTGAAAATCAAGCTGAAACAAATTTTCCATCGCGCCTGAACTGTGGCTGGTGTGAAGGCTTACCGGCCACTTTGCAGCGCAGCGCCGAGGTGAGCTGACGCGCTGGTCGCTTCCCTTGCGGTGGAGGGCATTCGTCGGCAAGATGAAGTCATCACAGCCCTTTCGACAGCGCCATGACCCTGAAAAACGCTTCCCCCTTTTCTGCCGCCGAGTGGCGCGCCATCAACATCGCCGCACAGGGACTTATTGATGCGCCAAGAGACGTGACAGATTGCATTACCCGCCTGGGTTATGTGCAGATTGATTCCATTCAGGTGGCAGCACGGGCCCACGACCATGTGCTTCACAGCCGTCTGGCCGATTTTCGACCCGAGGCGCTTGCCGCTGCCATTGCCGACAAGTCGATATTTGAGTACTGGTCCCATGCGGCCGCTTATTTACCGATGAGCGACTACCGTTTCAGCCTGCCAAGAAAGTTGGCACTTCGGAACGGTGAGCGACATTGGTTCGAGCGTGACAGCAAGGAGATGCGTGAAGTACTGAGTCGTATACGGGCTGAGGGGCCGCAGAAGGCATCGGACTTTGAGGCGCCAGCGGGTAAGGCCGGTGCCTGGTGGGACTGGAAACCCGCGAAGAAGGCGCTGGAGCAACTTTTTATGGAAGGCGAGCTGATGGTGACCCGCCGTGACGGGTTCCAGAAGGTATACGACTTAACCGAGCGGGTGTTGCCAGCCAGTGTGGATGACAGGGTACCCAGCGATGATGAATACGGCCGTTATCTGGTGCAGCGCTTTTTGGATGCCCATGGCCATGGCAGCCTGGCAGAAGTCTGTTATTTGCGCCGCAATGTGCAGCCGCTGGTGAAAAAAGTCATCGACGATATGCTCGAAAATGGAGAACTGGCTAGCTTTGTCAGCGACGGTAAGCTCAGGTATTTCAGGCACAGTATTGCGCCTGTGCAGTTGCCTTCACGGGTATGGCTGCTCAACCCCTTCGATAACCTGCTTATCCAGCGAAATCGCCTGAAACAGTGGTTCGACTTTGATTACCAGATAGAGGTGTATGTGCCCGAACCCAAGCGGCGATTTGGTTACTACAGTCTGGGCATACTCTGGGGCGATACCTTCGTTGGGCGGGTGGATGTCAAGGCCGACCGGGATAAGGGATTGCTGCGCTTAAGACGTCTGACGCTGGAAGACGCCGCCTATGATAAGTCAGGTTCCCTTAAGCCTTTTTTAGTGCCCATGGAGCAGGCGTTGGCTGAGTTTTGCCGTTTTAACGGTCTGGCCCGCTGGAAGCTGGAAGCCGCCAGCGATAAGCAGCTTAAACGCCATTACGCCCGACAGGTGTGGATCTGACCCAAGTACTTTTACCTGAGCCCTTTTAACTTAGCTTTGCACAAGCGCTTTTAACTTGGATTTGCACAAGCGCTTTTAACTTGGCTTTGCACAAGGCCTTTGCAGCCTGAAGCCGTCGCTGGCATCATGTTGTCCGCCCAAAGGGCATGTTGGCCGCTAGTGCCTGCGCCCTGAAACACCTGCATGGAGAGCCCCCTTGAACTGGATGGAATTTACCCTGTCACTGCTGGATATTCTTATCTGGCCTTTGATAGTGCTTATCCTCTGCGCCTTGCTCAGGGCGCCGCTGGTTGCCTTGCTGCCCCAGGCACGAAAGCTCAGGTACAAAGACTTTGAAATGGAATTCGGTGAAGAGCTCAAGGTCGCGAGCCGAGATGCGCGTCAGGCATTCCCCGAACTGGTGTCTGATCGCAAGGCGCAGCTGATTGCCGCCGTGGAAAACCTGCCCAACTCTGCCATTCTGGGCGCCTGGGCCGAAGTGGAGGACGCCGCCGAGACATTGCTGCGCCGGGATAATCCGGGCTTGTCCTTAAGCCCTGATACACCATACAAACACATGGGGGAGCTCTTGGTGATGGGGCAAAAACTGGATACCGCCAAGGGCAAGCTCTTTACCGAGCTGCGCCGGCTGCGAAACAAGGTTGCCCATGCCAGGGATTTCCAGGTGGGTAAGGCCGAAGCCATTTTATATGTTGAGCTGTGTTTTCAGCTGCAAAGCCACCTGCGGAACCTCTGAACCCCTTTTTTGCGCCATGGAAATTCATGGCGCAATTGCCTAAAATCCTCTGGTTTTTATCGTCATTAATCCAGTATTTCCTCGCATGAACATCAAGTTAGAAGTCACGGCAGACGGCTCACACACTCTGGTTAACAGCTTGCTCGATGAGAGCTATCACGTTTTTAAAGGGGCGCTGACCGAGTCTGTGTATGTGTATATAGAGGCAGGCCTGGTTCCCATGGCGGCACGAAAGCGCACGCTGAGAATACTGGAAGTGGGTTTTGGTACCGGGCTGAATGTGCTCCTGACCCAGCAAAAGGCCGGAGCCCTGGAACTTGAGACCCATTTCACCACCCTGGAGCCGTTTCCGCTGGATGATGACATAGTGGCCGCGCTGAATTATGTAGACTGTTTGGCGGCACTGGGCGGCTATGGCGACCGCCATACCCTTGCCCGGCGCTTCAGTGCGCTGCATCAGGCGCCGTGGGATAGTGAAACCGAACTGCACAGGTTCAGGCTCCATAAAATCCGTAGCAGGCTCGAGGAGCAGCGGTTTTCTCCCGAAAGCTTTGACCTGATTTACTTCGACGCCTTCGCCCCCGCCAAGCAACCCGAACTGTGGGCAGCAGAAAACTTCATTAACCTGTTCAATGCGCTTTCGCCAGAGGGGCTATTGGTCAGCTACTGTGCCAATGGGCAGTTCAAGCGGGATTTGAAAGCCGCAGGATTCAGGGTCGAGAGCTATCCAGGCCCAATGGGTCGCAGGCACATGACCCGGGCCTGGAAGGACAGTGTGTCATCCCTATCCTTAACCTGACTTGCCATGTGCCTGGCATACGGGATTCACATGCTGAAGGCTTGTAGCTTGTCTATTTCTCGCTTGAGACTGGAGAGCCGGATCTCCAGAGTTTCAATTTCCTGCATGATCCTCGATTGGCGGCTACTGCGGGATTGATATGATTCCCGGATCCATTTGAGCAGGGTCTTGCTGGCAATGCCGTGATCCCTGGCGACTTCAGATGGCAGACGGCCGCCTTCCAGTACCGCTGTAACGGCTTCCTGACGTCGGGTCTCATATGCTGCGGACATGATCATAATCCTGTCCTCCTGAATTTTACCTCTCGTCCCAGTTCCCACTGACTGACGCCAGCAGACCCAATGTAGTGCCACTCTGATCTCAAGTGGTTAAATACAGATGTCAGGTACTTCATGTTCGACTCCTTTATTCAACACCTACAAAGAGGTATGCAACTTTGATGTCAATTTGCTAATGGCATTAATATCAAATGTTTATGATTTATTTATGTCAGGGCGAGGGTTGGATTTGCCTGATTTAAGGGCACCTTGCCCCAAGTTGGTGCCTGGCAAGGTAAATCGGGTAAGCAATGGCCAAACGCACAACGTTCAGTTGCCAGTCATCTTGCAGTCGTTATACTGGACGTAAAAATGACAAGAGGTATTTCCATGAACAAGAAAGCAATTCTGACCCTGACTGGCGTATTTACCCTGGCGGCCATGGGCACTGGTTGCAGCACAGTGAACCCCTATACCAACGAGCAGCAAACAGCCAAAGCCACCACCGGCGCCATCATAGGTGCCGTTGCCGGTGCCGCCGTAGGCGTGGCCTCTTCCAGCAAGAGCGATCGCGGTAAAGGTGCCCTGATTGGTGCCGCTTCCGGTGCGGCCGTGGGTGGCGGTATCGGCTACTACATGGACGTGCAGGAAACCAAGCTGCGTCAGCAGTTGCAGGCCAGCGGTGTCAGCGTGACCCGCAGTGGTGACAACATCATACTGAACATGCCAAACGACGTGACTTTCGCCGTTGACAAGACTGACCTGAGCCCACGCGCCATGCAGGTACTGGACTCAGTGGCGCTGGTGGCCAAAGAGTACAGTAAGACACGTTTGAATGTGCTGGGTTATACCGATTCCAGTGGCGCCGACAGCTATAACCTGCGCCTGTCTCAGGTTCGCGCTTCTGAAGTGGGCAATTACCTGCTGAGCAAGGGCGTTGCCGCCGCGCGTGTTTCCACCCAGGGTATGGGCGAAGCCAGCCCCATCGCGTCCAACGCCACAGCCGAAGGCCGCGCGCAAAATCGCCGCGTAGAGATTATTCTGACTCCTATCGGCTAAGTCCGGGTTAGCATGCACCGATTCAAAGGGAGGCTCTGCCTCCCTTTTTTATTGGCGTGGCGCTGCATTACTGGGTCAAACCAAAGTTTGATAGGTCGCGGGTTGTGATCCTGCTCCTTGCCAGCGTTTTGGTACTGGGTTTTGCTTGGGACCCTGTTATAAGACCTGCGAAGGCCAGCTTGGGCCTTTCTCCTCACCAATATCACGGATGAATAATGAAAAAATCTCTGCTGCTCATATCATTACTGACCTCCATTGGCTGCGCCATGGCCAATGAACCTCTGGAGCTGCGCGCCGCGGGCAGTCTTAAAGCCGCCATGGGCGACATAGTGCAGGCCTTTGAAAAAGACAGGGGGCAAACTGTTGTGGCCCAGTTTGGTCCTTCTGGGCTGCTCAGGGAGCGTATTGAGTCCGGTGAAAAAGTTGACCTGTTTGCCTCTGCCAATATGAAACATCCGCAAACCCTCATGGCCAAAGGGATGGGAGACAAGGTGCAACCCTTTGCCCGCAACCAGCTTTGTGCGCTGGCGCAGCCGGAAATTTCGCTGACCCCGGCAACCTTGCTTGAGCGCATGTTGTCAGCCGATGTGCGTGTTGGGACTTCCACACCCAAGGCGGACCCCTCCGGTGACTATGCCTTTCGGGTCTTTGAGTTGGCAGAAACTGTGACACCCGGCGCCGAGGCAAGACTCAAAACCAAGGCACTGCAGCTTACAGGTGGGCCAAACAGTGCCAAACCGCCCAAGGGCGTAAACCCCTATGCCCATGTGATGAAAACCCGCCAGGCGGATATCTTTTTGACCTACTGCACCAATGGTCGTCTGGCCAGTAAAGAATATGCCGAGCTGCAGTTGGTGCCTTTACCGGACAATTTGGCGGTGGGCGCCGACTATGGGCTGTTGGTGATAGATGGGCGTGCCAGGGCGCTGGCCGACTACATTTTGTCCCCTGCCGGACAGGCCATTCTCAGCGATTATGGGTTTGCCGCGCCACGCTGATTGTGTTGCCGGACTTGCAAGATAAAAAATAAATCATTTAAATGAAAAGTAACTTTTATCAAGGAGTCCGGCGCTATGGGTCATCCTCGTGGAGTTGCACTGGCAGTGGAACGTCTTGGCGACAATGTGCGCTTGCTGTTTTTGCATTACCAGGATCGCGGATTGAAGGTTTCGCTCAACATCGAAGGCCAATGCTGTGAGCTTACATTTGAAAAGCTATTGGGGTTCAGGGTGTTGGATGAGGGCGATCTGCTGGAATACTGGGCAGAACTGAGCCTGTCCAACGGTTGGTTATATGAGGTGTCAGAGGGGGGCTGGCTCGAGCAGGAAAGCTTGCGCAGCGGCTTTATGGCCAGCAGCCACCATTCACCACGGGAGTTTTTGGTGGTGACCGAGAAAGAGTGCATCTCAGTGTTAACCCTGGCGATGCAGCCCCAGGTTCGCTGGTGTGATTGCCAGCAAGTCGTACAGTACACCCCATTGCCCGGTGACGCTTCAGCGCATTAAAAATGCCGTTGCCAAACCTAAAAAGGCAAACAACCCTATCACGTCTGTGACTGTGGTCAGCACCATACCACCAGCCAGCGCCGGGTCAATTTTAAGTCGTTTAAGCAGCAAGGGAATGCTGGCGCCGGCGAGCCCTGCCACAGTCATGTTGATCAACATGGCGCCGCCTATCAATGCCCCAAGGGCCAGATCGCCTTTCCACAGCCAAATGGCCACAAATACCAAAATTGACCAGAGTAAGCCGTTGAGAAAGCCGATGGCGAGCTCCTTGCCGATGAGCCAGCGGGAGTTGCTTTGGCCTATGTGACCCAGCGCCATGCCCCTTATCACCAATGCCAGAGTTTGATTGCCTGCCACACCGCCCATGCTGGGCACTATGGTCATCAGGATGGCGATGGTGGCGAACTGTTCCAGGGTAGACTCGAACATATTGCTGACCGAGGCCGCCAGCAGGGCGGCGAACAGATTGACCGTCAGCCACAGGGAGCGGCGGAAACTGCTTTTCAGGACGGGGCCAAAGGTATCTTCATCATCGTCCATGCCGGCCATCCCCATCATGGAGTGTTCGGCATCCTCCCGAATAACATCCACCACATCGTCGATGGTGATGCGCCCCAGCAGTTTGCCTTCTGCGTCTATTACGGGGGCCGACACCCAGTCGTGGCGCTCAAACAGGGCCGCGACCTCGGTATCCGACATGCTCGCCGGAATGCCTTCGATATCGGCATCAATCAGCTCACGAATGGGCATGGAGGGGTTGCAGGTGAGCAAGGCGGTCAGCCGCACCGCCCCGAGCAGCACATCGTGCCGGTCCACGACATAGAGCATGTCTGTGGCCTCGGGAAGAGAACCGAGCTGGCGCAGGTAGCGCAAAATCACGTCCACATTCACATCGGGGCGTATGGTGACCGTGTCGGTATTCATGATGCCGCCGGCGGTCTCTTCCGGGTAGGAGAGCGCCTGCTCGGCGCGGCTGCGGTCCTGAATCGACATGGACTGCAGCACCTGCTTATAGAGGCTGTCGGGCAGGGAGCGCAGAATATAGGCCAGATCGTCAGTATCCAGCCCCGCTGCCGCACGGGCCAAACGCTCCGGGCTCATCTGGCGGATAAACTTGTCTTTCATCTCTTCGCCGAGCTCTTCGAGCACTTCACCGGCAAGCTCAGGGTCGATAAGTTGCCACAGTACCTGACGGGTGCGGGGGGGAGAGGATTCGAGCACCAGGGCGATGTCGGACGCCGCCATGTTAAGCAGCATCTGGCGCACGTGCACAAACATGCCGCTGCCCAGGGCTTCGTTGAGCCGATTCAGCAGCAGCTCGGTTTGTTCGTTATCAAGAAGTTCGACAGCCATCGCTTTCCCCCAAGAGATGAATTGGGAGATATATTAGCAAATTTAAGGGGATGGACGAAACGAAGCCGGCTCAGCAGTCTTCGTCGAAGCGGGCGTTGATGAGGTTACACACGGCATCCATGGCCTGCTCTGCGTCCTCACCTTCGGCAATAATATGGATGGTTTTTCCCATGCCGGACTCAAGCATCAAGAGGCCCAGTACGCTGGCGGCCGAGGCCTGTTTGGTGCCCTGAACCAGGGTTACACTGGCCTTGAATTCCGATGCCAATACCGCCAGTTTGGTGGCGGCACGGGCGTGCAGGCCCAGCTTATTGACTATGGTGACGTCACGTTCAAGTTTTGGCATTCAGTTCCCGGTGGCGGGCCTCAACCTTGTGGTGAGAGTTGGCGAAGCGTTTGGCAAGCTGCTCGGCGATGTACACAGAGCGGTGTTGACCACCGGTGCAGCCAATGGCGATGGTGAGGTAACTGCGGTTATTGCGCTCGAGGTGGGGCAACCAGGTTTCCAGCAGGTTTTCGATTTGCCAGATGTACTTGTTGACCAGGACCTGGCGCTCTAAAAACAGCTTAACCGGCTCATCCAGACCTGTAAGGGGCCTAAGCTCCGGTTCCCAATGGGGATTGGGCAGAAAGCGGGCGTCAAACATAAAATCCGCTTCTGTGGGCATGCCATGCTTGAAGCCGAAGGATTCGAAGATGATCACCAGCTCTTTGTCGGTGCGGCCAAGCAATATTTGCCTGACGGCATCGGCCAGTTCGTAGACATTCAGATTGGAGGTATCTATGAAGTGGTCGACCATGTTGGAGATGGGGGCCAACATCTTGCCTTCAAGCTTGATGGCTTCCTGCAGTGAGACCTTGCTGCGGGACAAGGGATGCAAACGGCGGGTTTCGCTGTAGCGTTTCAGCAGCACCTTGTCGCTGGAGTTAAGGAAAAAGCTGGTGAGCTCTACGCCTTCGGGGAGCCTTGCCAGCTCTTTTTCGAGGGCCTTTTCCTGCTCCGGCATATTGCGGATATCGATACTGATGGCGACCTTGTCGTTATTGCCCTTAAGCTGGGCAAGCAGTGGCCCAATCAGCTGCAGTGGCAAATTATCGACGCAGTAGTAGCCCAAGTCTTCCAGTACCCTGAGGGCTACCGACTTTCCGGAGCCTGAGCGCCCGGAGACTATAACGAGTTTCATCCGGTGATTACCTGATAAAGTTCCTTTTCATCGTGACTCTTGCGCAGCTGCTTGAGGATCTGCTTGTCATTCAGCTTTTCGGCCATGGCGGCCAGGGTGCTGAGATGTTGCTGACACTGGTCCGACGGCACCAGCAAAGCAAACAGAATATCCACCGGCTGCTTATCAATGGCGTCATAACCTATGGCTTCTTCACACTTGATAAGCACAGCCACAGGCTTGTCTATGGTGCCAAGGCGGCCATGGGGAATGGCAATACCATTGCCAATACCAGTGCTGCCCATTTTTTCACGGGCCAGCAGGCTTTCGAATATCTCTTGTGACGAGAGGGAGGGATTCTGGGCAGCAGCGAGATCGCTAATCAGCTCCAGCACCTTTTTCTTGCTGCCCGGAGTGGCACAGCTAGTGCACTCCGGCGCCAGGATGGTACTTAGTTCCATCGTTAATGTTTGGTCAGTTTCTCTTTGTGTTTAATAACCTGACGGTCCAATTTATCAATTAGGGCGTCAATGGCGGCGTACATGTCTTCATGTTCTGAAGTGGCGAATACCTCGCCACCGTTGAGGTGAAGCTTGGCTTCTGCGATTTGCTGCAATTTCTGAACATTGAGAACAACGTGGACATTATTGATCTGTTCGAAATGGCGTTCAAGCTTGGAGAACTTGCTCTCTACGTAGTTACGCAGTGAATCAGTGATTTCGATATGATGCCCAGTCAGATTGATTTGCATAGACACTTTCCTCCAAAGACCTTGGGTGGGTTATAAACTCTTACGTTGGTTCGACGGTGGGATCAGCATCGCCTCTCGGTATTTGGCGATAGTGCGTCTTGCAACGTTGATTCCTTGTTCTGCCAGAAGTTCCGCCATTTTGCTGTCGCTTAATGGTTTCTTCTGATTTTCTGCTGCCACCAGCTTCTTGATAAAGGCACGGATGGCAGTAGATGAGCATTCTCCGCCATCTTCGGTCCCGACGTGGCTGGAGAAAAAATACTTGAGTTCAAAGATACCCCTTGGGGTATGCATGTACTTTTGGGTGGTAACCCGTGAGATGGTGGATTCGTGCATCTCTACCGCTTCGGCGATATCGTTGAGCACCATGGGTTTCATGGCCTCTTCACCATACTCAAAAAAGCCCTGCTGGAACTGCACTATGCAGTTGGCGACTTTCAGCAGGGTGTCGTTGCGGCTCTCCAGACTCTTGATAAACCACTTGGCCTCTTGCAAATGCCCGCGGATAAACTGGCTGTCGGCCTGATTACGACTGGTGCGCGCCATGGCGGCATATTGCTGGTTCACACTCAGTTTAGGCATACAATCGGGATTAAGCTCTACAACCCAACGGCCATTTTTTTTACTGACCGAGACATCGGGAATGACATACTCGTCTTTGGTACTGGTGACAGACTCGCCGGGACGGGGATTCAGCCCCTGGATAAGGACGATTGCGTCTCTGAGCTCTTCTTCCTTGAGGCGGGTTTTTCGCATCAGGGTGCGGAAGTCGCGGTTGGCAATCAAATCCAGATGGTCACGGATAAGCAGCTTGGCATTGTCCAGATGGGGGGTGTCTGGCGGAAACTGCCCAAGCTGAATGAGCAGGCACTCCGCCAAATCTCGGGCAGCCACCCCGATGGGGTCGAAATGCTGAATACGTTTGAGTACGGCCTCAACTTCATCCAGCTCAACCTCTTCATCGCCCACGGCCTCGAGAATTTCTTCAAGACTTTGGGTCAGATACCCCTTGTCATCGATGGCATCTATGATGGCAGTGGCAATGGCCAGATCGGTATCGGAAAAAGGGGTGAGATTTTTCTGCCATTCCAGATGTTCGTACAGGCCTTCACTGGTTTCGCCCTGAAACGGCATATCATCTTCGCCACGGATCCCGGGGCCGGAGACGGGGGCAGCCGTAAAGACTTCATCCCAGGTGGTGTCCATCGGGAGTTCGTCTGGCATGGACTGTTGGTTGAGGGCGTCTGAAGTTTCCAGTGAGGCGGTGTCACTGGCATCGTCTGATACGGACTCCTGGTTGAACTGGTCGTCAAATTCTTTATCGCCGTCATCGGCATCAAACTGATCGCTGCCCAGTTCGTCGTCCATTTCCAACAGAGGATTGGCGTCGAGGGCTTGCTGAATTTCCTGTTGCAGTTCAAGCGAAGAGAGTTGAAGCAGGCGAATGGCCTGCTGCAACTGTGGCGTCATTGTGAGTTGTTGTCCCAGTTTTAGCTGGAGCGACGCTTTCATTGTACTGCGAATCCTTCACTAAATTATTCAGGTAGAAAGCTTTTCTATCAGGTTATCCGGTGATTTACCACCCTGATTCTCCGGATATGAGAAGGGGGCTTTGTTAATTAACTATAGCCTGAATTGCTCACCCAAGTACACTGCACGCACCTGCTGATTGTCGAGGATTTCGGCAGGGGTGCCTTCAGCAATCAAATTACCGTGGCTGACGATATACGCCTTTTCGCAGACATCGAGGGTTTCCCTCACGTTGTGGTCGGTGATAAGGACTCCGAGGCCACGATTTTTGAGTTGCTCGATAATCTTTTTGATATCGATAACGGAAATGGGGTCAACACCGGCGAAGGGTTCATCGAGCAGGATAAATCTGGGGTTGGCGGCGAGTGCCCGGGCAATCTCGACCCGGCGACGTTCGCCACCTGAGAGTGACATCCCCAGATTGTCGCGAATGTGGGTGATGTGAAACTCTTCCAGCAGCTGCTCCAACGACTCTTCGCGCTCATCGGCATTCAGCTCTTTGCGCATCTGCAATACGGCCATGATGTTGTCACGCACCGAGAGCTTGCGAAAGATGCTGGCTTCCTGTGGCAGGTAGCCAATGCCTTTGCGGGCCCGCAGGTGCATGGGATCCAGCGTCAGGTCATCGTCATTGATATGTATGCTGCCCTTATCGCTCTGCACCAGGCCGACCACCATGTAAAAGGTGGTGGTTTTTCCGGCGCCGTTGGGGCCCAGCAAGCCGACTACCTGACCGGTGTTGACGGTGAGGCTGACGTTTTTGACAACCTGGCGGTTTTTGTAACTCTTGGCGAGATTACTGGCCTTCAGGGTCAGTTGGGTCATTGTTGTTTCTCTTGCTGAGGTTGCTCTGTCTTGCCCTTATCCTGCAGATCCTGCTGGTAATTTTCGGGCTTGATGATGGTGATAACCCTGTCGTCTTTTTTACCGCTGCTTTGGGAGGTGAGCTGCTGCTTTTCGATGTCGTATACGATGGAGTCGGCACTGACCTGGCTGCCATCCTGCTCGACCTTGGCGTTGCCTTTGAGGCTCATAACGCGACTGTCGATGTTGTAGCTGATTTCTTCGGCGCTGGCATGCACTGTGCGGCCATCTTCAACCTGCTGGCTGTAGGTGGCAGGGTTACCCTTGGCGAGCAGAATACGCTTGCCGCTTTTCTCGTCGGTAAAGGAGCTCAGTTCTCCGGCCTTCAGCACCAGGCTGCCCTGGGTCAGGGTAACCGGGCCTTCGTAAACGATGCGTTTGTTTTTCAGGTCGGCATAACTGTTGGCCGCGGCAATTTTTACTTCCTGGCTCAAATCAAACTTGGTGTTGGCAAAAGCCACGGCGCTGCAGGTGCAAAGCAGCACCAGAATGAGCGACTTATTTAGGTTCATAGGTTCCCTTAATCTTGCTTAAGAGCTTAACTTCCTTGGCGTTGAGATCAGCATAGAGGCCATGGCCGCTCAAGTGGAAGTTATTGCCGCTGATAATAATTTCTTTGTCGGAGGTGAGGATCATCGTCTTGAGATCCAACTCCAGATAACTGGTATTAAGCTGCTGCAGCGGCTCGTCAATGGTCAGCGCCTCAATCAGCACTTCTTCTTCGAGCATGACTTTGTCACTGGCTTTGTCCAGTTTGCCGGTTTTGGCGGTCAGGCGCCATTCACCCTGACCATCTTCGGGAAACAGGGTGTAGACAGGTTGGGTAAACAGGGTCTGCGCGTCGCCATCGAAGTGTTCCATGTAGGCGGCGCTGACGCGGCTTTCCAACTTGCCCTGCTCGTTGTAACTGATACTGCGAAGGTCGGTGGCCACGTAATCTGGCTTTTGCACACTGTCTGTGAGTTGAGGTTGGCTGGCCTTTTTGCTTTGCACCTGCCAGTAGAGCGTGAGGGCGGTGCCGAACAGCAAAATGATGGCGAGGGTGACGCGGTTCATACGCTCATCCCGTGGGCCGAATCAAACTTGCCCTGGCTCATTAACAGGAGGTCGGCAAGTTCTCTGAGGGCACCGTGTCCACCGGGCAGCGTAGTAACCATGTCGGCGTGTCGGCGAACATAGGGATGACCATCGGCTACACAAACCCCCAGTCCCACGGCCTTCATGACCGGCAAATCCACCATATCGTCGCCAATGTAAGCCACTTCGGCAGCCTTGACACCATAGAGGTCGAGCAATTCCTCATAGGGCACGAACTTGTTATCGACACCCTGATAGATATGAGCGACCCCAAGGGCCGTCATGCGGTTTTCCACAATCTGGGATTTGCGCCCGGTGATCACGGCAACAGCGACACCGGCGCCTTGAAGGGCCTTAACGCCATAGCCGTCGCGGGTATGGAATGCCTTAAGCTCTTCGCCCTGGTTTCCCAGATAAATGCGGCCGTCGGAAAACACCCCATCTACGTCGCAAATGAGCAGCTTGATACCTTTGGCCTTGTTCCAGATGGCATCATCAATGGGGCCGTAGAGTCCTTCGTGCATCAGATAACCCCTGCTTTAACCATGTCCAGCATGTTGAGCGCACCGATTGGGCGTCGCCCGGCGTCAATCACAATCAGGCCGTTGATATTTTTTTCATCCATGAGTTTAAGCGCTTCGGCAGCGAGTATGTGCTCACCAATGGTGATGCAATTGCGGGTCATCACATCGGCAATACTGGTTTGACGCAGATTGATTTGTGCATCGATTACCCGGCGAAGGTCGCCGTCGGTGAAGATGCCGACCAGAGCGCCTGAAGCGTTAACGATTGCCGTCATCCCCAAGCCTTTCTTGGAGATTTCGTACAGGGCATCGGTAATACAAATATCATCCTGTACCAGCGGCAGCTCATCACCTTTATGCATGACATCACTGACGTGAAGCAGCAACTTGCGGCCCAGAGCGCCACCGGGGTGCGACATGGCGAAGTCGTCCTTGGTGAAACCTTTGGCTTGCAGCAGTGCAACCGCCAGGGCATCACCCATCACCAGGGTCGCCGTAGTCGATGAGGTGGGGGCCAGCCCCAGCGGACAGGCTTCTTCCGGCACCTTGATACACAGGTGCAAAAGTGAATGCTTGGCCATGGTGGACTCAGGCTTGCCTGTCATGGAGATGATAGGAATACCACGGCGTTTAATCACTGGCATCAGGGTGAGAATTTCACTGGACTCCCCCGAGTTGGAGATGGCCAACACTATGTCGTTGTCGCTGAGCACGCCCAAGTCGCCGTGGCTCGCCTCCCCCGGATGAACAAAAAAGGCCGGGGTGCCGGTGCTTGCCAGAGTGGCGGAAATCTTGTTGCCAATGTGGCCGGATTTGCCCATGCCCATCACGATAACCTTGCCGGTGCAGCGCAGGATAAGCTCGCAGGCGTCGGCAAAGGCATCACTGTCGACAAACTGGTACAGATTGTCCAGTGCCGCTTTTTCGATATCGATAACCTTGCTGCCCCATTGGCGCAGTTGCTTTCTGTCTACCATATCTGTCTCTCTGTCTGTGCCGGATTAAACCGACAGATCAGGGTCAGTGCGCCTGGAACAGCACGTACTGATAACCGATAAATATCACCAGGAACAAACCGCCGTGCCAACGCTTGAGTTCGCGGTCTTTGCCACTGAGCAGCACAAAGAGCGCCAGCGCTATGCTGGTGGCCATGACCATATACAGGTCGCGGCTGACAGCCTGAGCATCGACCACGCCGGGGGCGATGATGCCGGGCAGAGCCAGCACGGCCAGGATGTTGAACATGTTGGAGCCGACAATATTGCCGATGGCCAGATCATCTTCTTTTTTGAGCGCACTGGCCACGCAGGCGGCAAGTTCAGGCAGGCTGGTGCCCACGGCGATAATCGTGAGGCCAATAACCAGGTCTGACAGGCCATAGTATTTGGCAATACCCACGGCGCCATCGACCATCCAATCGGCAGAGAGCGGCAAAAGCACTATGCCGACAACCAGCCAAATCAATGCCTTGGAAGTCGGGACATCTTTAGGGATCTCTTCATCGGCTTCTGCGGCAAGGGGGTCGGGATCCTTGTTGGTCAGGGCGTGCCAGATGAGATACAGCATCAGCAGCAAAAAGGCGCCCATCAGCACCCAACCCTCAGTGCGGGTGAGCAGACCATCATGGAGGAAATAGCCGGCAAGCGCCGTGGCTGCCAGCATCATGGGGATTTCCCGCTTAAGGGTTTGTGAACTGACGGCGATGGCACCAATCATGGCGGTCAAGCCCAAAATCAGGGTGATATTGGCGACGTTGGAGCCAAGTACGTTGCCCACAGCGGTATCGCGCATGCCATCCATAGAGGCGGTTGCGGCCACAAACATTTCAGGAGCAGAACTGCCCATGGCAACTATCGTCAGACCAATGAGCATAGGGGGCAGGCCCAGATTGCGGGCAAAGGCTGCGGCACCGTAAACAAATTTGTCGGCGCTCCATACCAAAACCGCCAGACCCGCAACAAGCATTAAGATGTTGAGTAACATTTATTGACAAAATCCATGAATACCAAGGCGCATTTTCGCTGGAAATCGGGCAAATTAAAAGTATCCGGGGCGGGAAGTGTGTAAGCGGTTGTCGCAATCCCGGCAATTCCGTACAATTTGCCCTCTTCAATCTGGTGCCAGGATGGCCGAATGTCACTTCATCTCAAGCGCAGGGATCCACAATGAATCAAGAGTCCGACGTATTGGTCGAAATCCGTAGTTTGGGTTTCAGCCGCGGCGAACGTGTCATCTATGAAGATATCAGTCTGTCTATTCCCAAGGGTAAGGTGACTGCCATTATTGGTCCCAGCGGCATTGGCAAAACTACCCTGCTGAAGCTGATGGCCGGACAATTGGTACCGGATCACGGTGAGGTTTTGTTTGACGGCGTGAATATCCACGACATCAGTCGAAGTGAACTCTTTGAGCTGCGCAAACGTATGAGCATGTTGTTCCAAAGCGGCGCGCTTTTTACCGACATGAATGTGTTTGACAATATCGCCTTTGCGCTGCGGGAGCACTCGGGTCTGGATGAGGCCATCATACGTCGCATTGTGCTGATGAAACTCGAAGCAGTAGGGCTCAGGGGCGCAGCCGTGTTGATGCCAAGCGAACTCTCCGGCGGTATGCAGCGGCGGGTCGCGTTGGCCCGTGCCATTGCCCTCGAGCCGGAAATGGTGATGTATGATGAACCCTTTGCCGGACAGGACCCCATTTCCATGGGGGTGCTGACCAAACTTATCCGTGAGCTGTCAGATGCCCTCAATCTGACTTCCGTGGTGGTGTCCCACGACGTGGGGGAGGTGCTGAGCATAGCCGACTACGTCTATGTGATTGCCGATAAGCGTATTATCGCCCAGGGCACTCCGGCAGACCTCAAGGCATCCAACGACCCCAAATTGCGGCAGTTTATCGGCGGCGAACCCGATGGCCCTGTGCCTTTTCATTATCCAGCCAACGATTATATGAAGGAGTTGACCGGTGGCGTTAATTGACGCAGTTGCGCGTTTGGGACGTGGCGCTATAAGCCAGGTTTCCGGTATGGGCCGGGCTGGCGTGATGCTATGGGGCGCCATCTTTTCTGTTCCCAAACCCCGCAAAGGTTTACCGCTGCTGACCAAGCAGCTTTATGTGGTGGGTGTGCAGTCGCTGATCATTATTCTGGTGTCAGGCCTCTTTATCGGCATGGTACTGGCACTGCAGGGCTACACCATTCTGGTGGATTTTGGCACCGAAGAAAGTCTGGGCCCCATGGTGGCATTGAGTTTGCTCAGGGAGCTGGGACCTGTGGTCACAGCGCTGCTGTTTGCCGGCCGTGCCGGTTCGGCGCTGACTGCAGAGATTGGCCTGATGAAAAGTACAGAGCAGCTCTCCAGCCTCGAAATGATGGCCGTTGATCCTCTGCGGCAAATTATTGCGCCCCGATTCTGGGCCGGTGTTATCAGCATGCCGCTGCTTGCGCTGATGTTTACCGCCGTAGGTATCTGGGGCGGTCATATCGTTGGTGTGGAGTGGAAAGGCATCGATAATGGCGCCTTCTGGTCGATTTTGCAGGCGTCGGTAGAATGGCGACAGGACATAGTAAACTGTTTGATTAAAAGCCTGGTGTTTGCCGTTGTGGTGACCTGGATTGCCCTGTACCGCGGTTATGAAGTGGTGCCTAACCCTGAGGGGATCAGCAAGGCGACCACCGCCACTGTGGTGCAATCGAGTCTTGCCGTTTTGGCATTGGATTTTCTGCTGACCGCCCTCATGTTTGGCTAAGGCCAGGCGTTCAGCTTGCTGCAAGGAGTGAAACTTTAGCATGTTGTCACGGAAAGTTGAGATTTGGGTTGGTTTGTTCCTGCTTGCGGGTATCGCCGCCTTTTTGGTGTTGGTCTTTAAGGTGGCCAATGTCGAGGTTCAGGCAGGGAAAAGCAGCTACACCCTCTATGCCAGATTTGCCAATGTGGGCGGTCTGAAGGTGCGCTCACCGGTGAAGGTAGGCGGCGTGGTCGTGGGTCGGGTCAGTAACATTGAACTCGACCCCGAGCGGCTGGTTGCAGTAGTAAGCCTGTCCATGGACGGCCGCTATCGCAATTTTCCGGAAACCAGCAGCTTGTCTATCCTCACATCCGGCCTGCTGGGTGAGCAATTCCTGGGATTAACCCCCGGGTTTGTTGATGATGATATTGCCATGTTGAAAGACGGCGACCGGATTGCCGATACCAAGTCGGCACTGGTGCTGGAAGATCTTATCGGCCAGTTCCTTTACAGCATGGGTTCCAAGGATTAATCGGGAGAATCACTATGTTTAGAGCAGTACTCACGTTAATTGTCAGTCTCTTCTGTATTCAGGTGCAGGCTGAAACCGTGGACAGTAATAACCCCTACAACATGATTCAGGTCGTGGCGGATAAAACCTTCAAACGTTTCCATGCCGATAAGGCTAAAATCGATGCAGATGCCAATCACCTCAAGGTGATAGTGCGCGAAGAGCTGATGCCCTACGTGGATTACAAGTATGCCTCATACAAGGTACTGGGCCAGTATCTGAAAGAGACTACCGAAGATGAACGTAACCGCTTTGTCGAGGCCTTTGAAGCTTATCTGGTGACCACTTATGCCCAGGCCTTTACCGAGTACACCAATCAAACGGTGGAATATGCCCCGGCAGTGGACTTTAAAGAAGAGAAAATTGTGGATGTGAATGTCCGCATCATCGAGTCGGGTCGTCCGCCTATCAAGCTGCTGTTCAAGGCCCGTCGCCTCAAAGACGATAGCTGGAAAGCTTTTGACCTGGTGGCTGAAGGCGTGAGCCTGCTGCAGTCAAAACAGTCAGAAATTACCGGGCTTATTCGCCAAAAAGGCATAGAGCAGGTGATAGTGATGCTCAATGAAAAGGCGGCTACCTCTGTGACCAAGGGCACCAAGGCGGCTGCCAATTGATTACCCTCACCCAGCAAGGCAACACCCTGGCGGTGGCCGGCCGGTTGGATGCGGCCGTCGTTAAACAGCTGTGGCCGGAGGTGGCCACTTTAGTGCCAGCGGACACATCCTGTTTGGATTTGCGGCAATTGTCCTACAGCGACAGCGCCGGTGTCGCATTTTTGCTGGAATTATGGCAACGTGCCCATAGCCGTGGCCAGAGTATTACCCTGATGTCTCCATCGCCTCAGCTTGGTAAACTCATCGCCCTTTATGATTTAGAAGCCTTCTTCGTCGAAGAAGCCTAGCGCAACTAAGGTTCAGTTCATTCATGGATTGCAAACAGATTGAAGAAATTTTGACCCAGGCTTTGGGTCTCGAGGAAGTGCATGTGACTTCCGATGGCAGCCACTATCAGGTCGTGGCGGTAGGTGAGTGCTTTGACGGCATGAGCCGCATCAAACAGCAGCAGGCCATTTACGCCCCCCTGATGGATCAAATCACCAGTGGTGCCCTGCATGCGCTCAGCATCAAAACTTTCACGCCAACCCAATGGAAGCGTGAAAAAATCTTCAACATGCCGCTCTAAGCAAGAGAGATATCGTGGATAAGCTTTCTATTCAGTCCGGCGGTCCTCTTGCCGGTACTGTGGTGATTTCCGGTGCGAAAAATGCCGCCCTGCCCATTCTGATGGCTGGGGTGCTGGCCGAGTCCGAATTTGTATTGACCAATGTGCCCAGCCTGCGCGATGTGGATACCAGCTGTAAGCTGCTGCGTTGCCTGGGAGCTGAGGTAACCCAGGATGGCGATCGCATCACCATCGACTCGTCGCGTATCGATCATTTCGTTGCGCCTTATGAGTTGGTGAAAACCATGCGAGCCTCAATTTTGATTTTGGGACCCTTGCTGGCTCGTTTTGGTACTGCCGATGTGTCTTTGCCCGGTGGCTGCGCCATCGGTGCCCGTCCGGTGAACCTGCACCTGCATGGCCTGGAGCAGATGGGGGCCAAAATTGAGGTTAAGGAAGGCTACATCAAGGCACGGGTAGACGGTCGGCTCAAGGGCGCCCATATCTTTATGGATATGGTGAGCGTGGGCGCCACCGAAAACCTGCTGATGGCTGCAGCCCTGGCAGATGGCGTGACCGTGATTGAAAACGCTGCCCGCGAGCCTGAGGTTATAGACCTTGCCAATTGTCTGGTGGCCATGGGCGCTCAAATCAGCGGTATAGGTACCGCCACGTTGAAAATCACCGGGGTTGAGCGTCTGAATGGATGTGATTACCGTGTGATGCCGGATCGTATCGAAACCGGTACCTTCCTGGTGGCCGCCGCCGTGACCCGCGGCCGTATCCGCTGCGAAAATGCCGATCCTTCCTCGCTGGAGTCAGTGCTCGCCAAGCTGGAAGATGCCGGCGCCGACATCAATACCGGTGACGATTGGATTGAGCTGGACATGCATGGCAAACGCCCTAAGGCGGTAAACATCAAGACCGCACCTTATCCGGCGTTTCCCACCGACATGCAGGCGCAGTTTTGTGTGCTCAACTGCCTGGCCGAAGGCACTGGCACCATCACTGAGACCATCTTTGAAAACCGCTTTATGCACGTGCCCGAGCTGATGCGTATGGGTGCCAACATGGAGCTGGAAGGGCACACCTGCATAGTGCATGGGGTTGAGCGTTTGAGCGGTGCCCAGGTCATGGCCACCGATTTACGTGCCTCTGCGAGCCTGGTGATTGCGGGTCTGATGGCCGATGGAACTACGCTGGTGGATCGTATCTATCACCTTGACCGCGGCTACGAGCACATTGAGACCAAGTTCGAAGGCCTCGGTGGCAAGGTCGTTCGGGTGAAGTAAGCTTAATCTTTAAGCAATGAAAACCGCCTTGACCGGCGGTTTTTTTGTTATAGGATGGTTGCGTATTTGTTTTTGTCGGAGTCAGGGAAATGATGAAAATCGCAAGGTGGGCGGTACCGGCACTCCTATTGATCGCGGCGCTGCTGAGCTATCTTGCCGGTGCCACGTTGCCATCCATGGTGTTGGTGGCACTGGGTGTGTGCCTGGAAATGGCCTTCTGGGTCAGGCTGGTGGATGTTGCCAGTCCGTCAAAGGAGCCGTGACCTCCGGCCGTGCATGCACTCAAGCCTGCGTATTAACACCCATGTATTGATATGATGAAAAAATCCCGGACATTGGCCGGGATTTTTGTTTTATGGTCAAAATCTTGTGGTTAGTTATACTCGGTCGCCTTCTCGCCGATGATCACGGGTAAGGTGTAAGCCTTGCCCTGACGAATGATGGTCATCTTCACCTCGGTACCGGGTTTGGTTTCTGCAATGCGGTCCATCAGCATTTCAGCACTGACCACACTTTCACCGCCATACTCGATAATCACATCCCTCGGTAGCATCTGGGCATTGGCTGCCGGACCATTGCGATCCACGCCTGTCACCAGCACACCGCGGACTTCCTGCATTTTCAGCACCTGTGCCATAAAAGGGGTCAGGGCTTCACCGGAAATCCCCAGTGCACCGCGGATCACCCGGCCGTGTTCGATGAGTTTGCCCATGATGGAGTAGGCGAGACGGATAGGAATCGCAAAGCTGATGCCGTGACCACCGCCTTCACCGCCTATCTGGTAGGCGGCGGTATTGATACCTATCACATCGCCATTGGTATCAATCAAAGCACCACCCGAGTTGCCCGCGTTAATGGCCGCATCGGTTTGCAAAAAGTCCTGATAGCCTGAACTGAGGCCGTTACGCCCTGTAGCACTGATAATGCCCTGGGTAATGGTTTGACCCAGGTTATAGGGATTACCGATGGCCAGCACCACGTCACCCACCTGGGGTGGGGTGGTAAGGTTTAGCGGCACCACAGGCAGTTTATCCCCCTCAATCTTGAGCACGCTCAAGTCGGTTTCGGGATCTGAGCCTACCACTTCGGCGCTGAAACGTCGGCCGTCCTGCAGGGCGATGACGATTTCATCGGCCTTTTTAATCACGTGGTAGTTGGTGAGTATGTAGCCTTCTTTACTGATGATCACGCCTGAGCCCAGCCCTTGCAGAGCGCCACTGTTAAGCGGTTGACGTTGATCTATGCTGATGTTGTAAATGTTGGCGACCGCAGGTGCGGCGCGTCTGACGGCCTTGGCAAAAGAGAGTTCACTGCCACCATTGCCACGATCCCTGAACAGGTTGCCATGGTCGTTACCCAGATAATTTTGCGCGAGCAGAAACACGGCGGCCATCACTAAGCCAAAGAGCACGGCTTTGCCTAAATAGAGTAAAGCGCTTTTCATTGGGGTGATTCGAATTGTAAAAAAGTTGAACTAGATTAGCACGTTTCAAAACAATAAGCCCAGCGAGAGGCTGGGCTTATGACCGGGACTAAGGCTTATCTCAGTACGAGATAGCGGATGCTCTTACCGCGCAGCACTTTCAGGGCCGCAGCGCCGTCCTGCTCTTTCAGTTGCTCTCTGAGCTCCTTCAGATCTTTCACGGCAGTACGATTGACACCGACTATGATGTCACCCTTGCGAAGACCGCTTAAGGCCGCAGGAGAGCCTTCCTGTACTTCCATTATCTCCACGCCTTTGGAGGTGCTTTCCAGCTTAGCGCCAGCCAACTGGGGATGCAGTTCGTCAGCCTCGGCGGTTTGATTGGAGGCTTCGCCCAGAGTGACCTTTACCGTCCTGTTTTTGCCGTCACGAATGATGCCAAGTTCCACCTTGGCGCCTGCGCCCAGCGTACCTATTTTGGCACGCAGCTCCTGGAAGCTCTTAATCTTGCGGCCGTCTAAGCTGACGATGATGTCACCGGCCTTGATGCCCGCATCGTCGGCGGCACTGTCTGGCATCACTTCATTCACAAAGGCGCCGTGCTGAGAGTCCAGGCCGAAACCTTCGGCCAGCTTGCTGTCGAGCTCGCGCCCGGAAATGCCCAGCACCCCACGGCGTACTTCTCCGTGTTCGATAATCTGATCCACCAGTGAATGCATCATGTTGGCGGGAATGGCAAAACCAATGCCCACGTTACCGCCGCCGGGCGCAACAATGGCGGTGTTGATACCAATCAGCTCACCCCGCAGGTTCACCAGTGCGCCGCCGGAGTTACCGCTGTTAATGGCGGCGTCGGTTTGAATAAAGTTTTCCAGCATTTCTATTCCCAGGCCACTGCGGCCCAGAGCCGATACTATGCCTGAGGTAACCGTTTGCCCCAGACCGAAGGGGTTACCAATGGCCACGGCGAAGTCGCCCACGTGGATGGCATCAGAGTCGGCTGACTTAATCTCGGTCAGTTTGTCAGCCTTGATTTGCAGAAGTGCAATGTCGGATTCGCTGTCGCTGCCTATCAGTTTGGCTTCAAATTCACGGCCATCGAGCAAACCAATGAGGATAGTATCGGCGCCATCTATCACATGGTTGTTGGTGACTATATAGCCCTTGTCTGCATCGATAATGACACCTGAGCCGAGGCCTCGGAAGGGGCGCTCTCGCACCTGTTCCTGTGGGGCATTGGGGCCGAAGAAATAACGGAACACATCAGGAACGCGCTGCTTGGAAACATGGGTGCCCGATACGGCGACGGAAACCACAGCAGGAGTGGTTTTTTCCAGCATGGGTGCAAGACTTGGCAACTGCTGGCCATCAACGGCAACCGGCAGTGAGGCATGAGCGGGCAGGGTGCCCAGAGTCAGGGTCGCACCTAAAATAGCGGCGGATACGAGGGAGAGTTTTGCTTTCATCTTAGTCATTGCTCCAATTCGGGGATCGGTTTCAAAGTGACAGGCTTGGCACTTGTATAACCCTTCCGACCCGGGTGTAACAACAAAGTTCGTTACGATTAACAAAGGTTAATACGCCTTTCATCTGCTCATTCGGGGAGCCTTCAGGCGACTTTTGTCGGGTGCTTCGGCTATTACCTTGGTCGCCCCGGCATGTTAACATTCACCCAATTTCATATATGTCCCCCAGAGAATATTTCAAGTGTCACAACTGACCCCCTGGCAGCATTACCAACAGGACTTGTTAAAAGAAGGCTTTTCCCACGACCCGGCTCAGGAGCAGGCGGTGAAGGCGTTACAAAAGGTGTATGAAGAGCTTATTGCCAGTGAGCAGGCACCGGGGCTCTTTGGCCGTCTTGGCAGTAAATTCGGGTTCGGTAAGAAGTCCTATGTCAGGGGACTTTATCTCTGGGGCGGCGTGGGCCGTGGCAAAACCTACCTGATGGACACCTTTTATGAGGCCCTGCCCTTTGACGCCAAACTCAGGGCGCACTTCCACCGCTTTATGCATCAGGTGCATCTGGATCTCGATCGCCTCAAGGGCACCCGCGATCCTTTGCTGGTGATTGCCAAAGAGATGGCCGCCAAGGTGCGGGTGATTTGCTTTGATGAGTTTTTTGTCTCGGATATCACAGATGCCATGTTGCTTGGCACCCTGTTTGAGGCGTTGTTTGATGAAGGTGTGGTACTGGTAGCCACCTCCAACATCATCCCCGATGACTTGTATCGTAATGGCCTGCAACGGGCGCGCTTTTTGCCGGCCATCGCTTTGATTAATCGTCACTGCGCCGTGCTGAATGTGGACTCCGGCATTGACTATCGTTTGCGCACGCTGGAGCAGGCAGAGATTTACCATTTCCCGCTGGATGCCCAGGCAGAAACCAATCTGCTGAAATATTTCGACCAGCTGACGCCTGAGTCGGAGGTGCAGACTGCCCCCATCGAAGTTGAAGGCCGCCAGCTGAGCATTCGCAAGCAGGCCCAGGGTGTGCTGCTTGCCGATTTTCGTGCCCTGTGCGACGGTCCACGCAGTCAGCGTGACTATATGGAGCTGGCGAGGCTGTATCACACCGTACTGCTGTCAGGGGTCGAACAAATGGGTGCCCGGGAAACCGGGGATGATATTGCCCGCCGCTTCCTGGCGTTGGTGGATGAGTTTTACGAGCGCCACGTGAAACTCATCATTTCTGCCGAGGTCGCCCTGGAAGATATCTACAGCGAAGGTCTTCTCAGTTTCGAATTCCGCCGCTGCCGTTCCCGATTGATTGAAATGCAGTCACACGATTATCTGGCCCTGGAGCATTTGCCGTAGCATGGCAAGTCGGCCAAGTGCAGCCGGGAAGCCTTGAGCTATCTCTATTCTGTAAACCGCCAAGCGCCGGATCCTCGCGATCTTTTTTGATTTTGATTTGAAAAAGCAGGTGATTTTTAACCCGGTCTTGGCTATAATTCGCGACCTGCCCACGTTACCTCCGCCGAAGAGGCGGAAATCAAAGCCGATTTCCCTACTCGAAGGGGTACTGGAAAAGGCAAATGTGTTATCCGGGGTTCGGATAATATGTGTGACAGAATTTAACTTTGGGTTTTTGTAATAATGAAGACTTTTACTGCCAAGCCAGAAACTGTATCTCGTGACTGGTACGTTGTTGACGCCGAAGGTAAGACTCTGGGTCGCATCGCTACTGAAATTGCTAGCCGTCTGCGCGGTAAGCACAAGCCTGAGTACACTCCTCACGTTGACACCGGTGACTACATCATCGTTATCAATGCTGAGAAAGTGACTGTGACTGGCAACAAAGCTGCAGGCAAGATGTACTACTCTCACTCTGGTTTCCCAGGCGGCATCAAAGAAATCAACTTTGAAAAGCTGCAGGCTCACAAGCCAGAAATGATCATCGAGAAAGCAGTCAAGGGTATGTTGCCAAAAGGCCCGCTGGGTCGTGCTATGTTCCGCAAGCTGAAAGTATACGCTGGCGCCGAGCACAACCACGCTGCACAACAACCTCAAGTTCTTGATATCTAAACGGGATTAAGTAAATGGCTGCTACTCAGTACTACGGCACTGGCCGTCGCAAAACTTCTACCGCTCGCGTATTCGCTAAAGTAGGCAGCGGTAACATCATCGTTAACAAGCGTCCTCTGGATGTTTACTTCGGTCGTGAGACTGCTCGTATGGTTGTTCGTCAGCCGCTCGAGCTGGTTGAAATGACTGAAAAGCTGGACATCTATGTGACTGTTAAGGGCGGTGGTATCACTGGCCAAGCCGGTGCCATCCGTCACGGTATCACCCGTGCTCTGATGGAGCTGGACGAGTCTCTGCGTCCTACTCTGCGTGCCGCTGGTTTCGTTACCCGTGATGCCCGTCAGGTTGAGCGTAAGAAAGTTGGTCTGCGCAAAGCACGTCGTAGACCACAGTTCTCCAAGCGTTAATTTTCGCTTCGAGTCTGCAAAAAACCCGGCCTTGGCCGGGTTTTTTATTATCTGACGGTTATTTACGCCAGTTAACCTAGCTGAAATCAGCGTGTTTAGCCCTGGTTAAAGTAACGGGATTGTAAAAAGACGCCAGAAGCGACAGAGGTTATGCGTCGTGCTAAAAAGACGGAAGTGCTTCAGCATGAATGCCGGATAATCCAAATGAATCAACATCTTTAGTACTGAATTTCGCTGTTTTACCCGCAGTGTTTGCAGCAACGATTGATTATTTTTTCATAAATCCCTTGCCCATCCCCCCCCGAAATCTGCTAAAATTCTGCTTTAACCGCAACCTTGCAGCAAACAATGGGCAAAAACGTAGTTGTTCTCGGCACCCAGTGGGGTGACGAGGGAAAAGGTAAGATTGTCGACCTTCTCACTGAACAGGCAAAATACGTAGTTCGTTATCAGGGCGGCCATAACGCTGGTCATACTCTGGTAATCGATGGTGTTAAAACCGTTCTCCATCTGATCCCCTCAGGCATCCTGCGCGATAATGTAAAATGCATTATCGGTAACGGTGTTGTGCTGGCTCCAGACGCGCTGATGAAAGAAATCAGCATGCTGAAAGAGCGTGGCGTACCCGTTGAAGAGCGTCTGCTGATCTCCGAGGCTTGTCCGCTTATCCTGCCATTCCACTGTGCGGTGGATATCGCCCGTGAAAAGGCGCGTGGTAACAAGGCTATCGGTACTACTGGCCGTGGTATTGGTCCAGCCTATGAGGATAAGGTATCCCGTCGCGGTCTGCGCGTGGGTGATCTGTTCAATGCCGAGCTCTTCGCCGAGAAGCTGAAAGAAGTGATGAAGTATCACAACTTTATGCTGACCGAGTACTATGGCGCTGAAGCCGTTGATTACCAGAAGACGCTGGACGATGCACTGGCACTGGCTGATTACCTCAAGTCCATGTGTGTTGACGTGACCGAACTGCTGGATCAGGCCCGTAAGGCCGGTGAAAACATTCTGTTTGAAGGCGCTCAGGGTACACTGCTGGACATCGACCACGGTACTTACCCGTTCGTGACCTCGTCCAACACCACCGCCGGCGGCGTAGCCACGGGCAGCGGTTTTGGCCCATGTCATCTGGACTATGTGCTGGGAATCATGAAGGCGTACACCACTCGCGTGGGTGCTGGTCCTTTCCCAACTGAACTCGAGTGTGAAATTGGTGACCACCTGGGTACCAAGGGTCACGAGTTTGGTGCGACCACTGGCCGTAAGCGCCGTCCAGGCTGGCTCGATGCCGTTGCCATGAAACGCGCTATCCAGATCAACAGCCTGACCGGTATCTGTCTGACCAAGTTGGACGTACTGGACGGCCTGAAAGAAGTGAAGATCTGTGTGGGTTATCAGCAGCCAGATGGCACTGTGACCACAGTGACTCCTCTTGCGGCAGAAGGTTATGAACTGGTGACCCCAGTTTATGAATCCATGCCCGGCTGGAGCGAGAACACCTTCGGTGTGACATCCATGGAGCAGCTGCCACAGGCGGCCGTTAATTACATCAAACGTATCGAAGAGATTTTGGAGACGCCAATCGACATCATCTCTACCGGTCCGGATCGAAACGAGACCTTTATCCGGGTCAGTCCGTTCAACTGATGTAGTAAGAGGCCGCGATTCGCGGCCTTTTTTATGTCTGTCCATTAAGGGGACAGACTCAAGATTTGAGTTATACTGCCGATAAATTGGTTATCTGCCAGCCCTCGGGATTTCCTTATGTTGCGCCTTTCCTCAGTCTTGTTAATGATTGTCTCGCCTGCTCTGATGGCCACCGAGGCCGTTGATGTCTACACTCAGGAGCAATTGCTGTCACTTATTCGCTCTGAACAGCATCTAGTGCGGGTAAAACAGGACGACTGCCAATTGGTGCAGGATATTGAAGCCCATGCAGAGGTGCTCAAACAGCCCCTGTACCAATTTTTATGGGGCGAGATGTTTATCCATGGGGTATGCATTAAAAAGGATGTGCCCCGTGGGTTGCAGTTGCTGAAAGATGCGGCCGGGCAGGGCAGCACAGAAGCCATGTTACAAGTGGCCCGCTATTATGAAGATGGCAAGTATGTGCTCAAGAACAAGCACAGATCGGTACAATATCTGTACCCCGCCGCCGCCAACGGCGACCAAAAGGCGCGCATGATGCTGGTGCGCCTGTACAACGAGGGTTTCGGCAGTCCCAGAGACTACGAGATGGCCTACCACTGGCTGTATAACGAGGCGTTTAATGATCAGAAGACTAAAGATCACGCCTGGCGATTACTGCAAAAACTTGAATCTATGATGCCTGCCAGCGCCGTGGCCAGAGCCCGGGGTGAGCATCTTTGGAATTACTGATATTCGGCAAGAGCCGGATGAACAATGGAAACTGAATGATTAACGATCCGCATTTTGAGCGCGAACAGGAAAAATACGATAACCCCATCCCCAGCCGGGAATTTATCCTCGAATATTTGAGGTCTCAAACCTCCCCTCAGCCTCGCGAAAGTATTGCCGAGGCTTTAAAAATCCATGATGAAGAACGACTGGAAGCACTGCGTCGCCGACTCCGTGCCATGGAACGTGACGGCGAGCTGGTATTTACCCGTGGCCAATGTTACGGCCTGCCTGAGCGCATGGATTTGATGAGTGGTACTGTACTTGGCCACAAAGATGGCTTTGGCTTCTTCCGCCCCGATAACGGCGGCGATGACCTCTTTATCAATGAGCGCGACATGCAGCTCTACTTCCATGGCGATAAGGTGCTGGCACAAAAAGCCGGGATAGACCGCCGAGGCCGCCGTGATGCCCGTATTGTGAGGCTCTTGTCTGAACGCAGCGCCGCCCTGGTAGGGCGCTTTTATGTCGATGCCGGCATGGCCTTCGTCGTGGCGGATGACAAGCGTATCCCCCACGAAATCCTCATTGCCAACGAAGATAAAAATGGCGCACGTCATGGTGATGTGGTGGTGATTGAACTTACCCGCCGCCCCGGTCGCTACGTGCGTGCCGGTGGTAAGGTGACCGAAGTTCTGGGCAAGCAGATGGCGCCCGGGATGGAAATTGAGATTGCCCTTCGCAATTACGACCTACCACACCAGTGGTCAGCGGTGATTGAGAAGAAACTGCGCCGCATCCCGGATTATGTGACCGACGAAGACAAGGACGGCAGGGTAGACCTGCGTGAATTGCCGCTGGTGACCATAGACGGTGAAGATGCCCGTGACTTTGACGATGCCGTGTTTGCCGAGCGTAAGCGCGGTGGCGGCTGGCGCCTGTGGGTTGCTATCGCCGATGTGAGCCATTATGTACGCACCGATTCGGCGCTGGATAAAGAAGCCCGTGCCCGGGGTAACTCTGTGTACTTCCCGTCACAGGTTATCCCCATGCTGCCGGAGAAGCTCTCCAACGGCCTGTGCTCCCTGAACCCCGGCGTAGATCGCCTCTGTATGGTGGCTGAGATGACTATCTCCGCCAAGGGCGTGCTGTCGGGCTACAAGTTCTATCCGGCCGTGATGCACTCCCACGCTCGCTTCACCTATACCCAGGTGGCAGCCATGCTGGAAGGCGGCGAGGTAAAAGAAGAACACAAGACGCTTTTCCCGCACCTTCAGGTACTGCAGGAACTGTATCTGTGCCTGGATGAGCAGCGTGCAGGCCGCGGCGCCATTGCCTTTGAAACCCTGGAAACCCAGTTTATTTTCAATGAGCAACGCAAGATTGACCGCATTGTGCCCCGTGCCCGCAATCAGGCCCATAAGATCATTGAAGAGTGTATGATCCTCGCCAACGTGGCGGCCGCCAAGTTTGTGATTAAACACAAAGGACATGTGCTTTATCGGGTGCACGAGAAGCCGTCTGAGCAAAAGCTGACGCAATTTAAAGACTTCCTCGCCGAGCGAGGTTTGTCGATGACCGGTGGTCTTGAACCCGAGCCCGCCGATTATCAGGCGCTGATGGCTCAGGTAGAAGGCAGGCCCGACGCCGAGCTTATTCAGGTGATGCTGCTGCGCTCCATGCGTCAGGCTATTTACACCCCGGACAACGAAGGTCACTTTGGTCTGGCGCTCGAAGCCTACAGCCACTTTACCTCACCGATTCGCCGTTATCCGGATTTGGTGCTGCACCGGGTTATTCGCTATCTGCTTGCGAAAGAGCAGGGCGAGGCCAGCGAGAAGTGGACCGCTGATGGTGGCTACCACTACCAGCTGGAAGAGCTGGATCTGCTTGGTGAGGAGTGTTCCACCACAGAGCGCCGCGCCGATGAAGCCACCCGCGATGTGTCTGACTGGCTCAAGTGTGAGTTTATGCAGGACCACGTGGGCGACAGTTTCGGTGGCGTAATTGCCTCGGTGACCAGCTTTGGCCTGTTTGTGCGCCTGGATGAGCTCTTTATCGATGGTTTGGTGCACATTTCCAGTCTGGGTAGCGATTACTTCCAGTACGACCCTCAGCGTCAGCGTTTGATTGGTGAAAACTCCGGGCAGATATACCAGATAGGCGATCCCGTGACTGTGAAAGTCGCCTCGGTCAATCTGGACGACAGACAAATTGAGTTGCAGATGGAAGGCGAGCGTCCCGGTCGGAAAAAAGCCGGTAAGAAGCCGCTGACGGCCCGCGACAGAGCCAATCTTGAAGGCGCACGCAGTGGTAACGGTAAGTCTGGCAAAGGCGGCAGCGTACGCAGCCAGCTGGCCGGTGGCAAATTGGGTGGCTCAGATACCAAGAAACGGGAAACCAAGGCCAAAGACGGTAAGAAATCCAAAAAGGCGACTGAGGCTAAGCCAAAGGCCGCCAAACGAGTTAAGAGAAAGAAATAAATGAAAAAACAGGAATTGGTGTTTGGCATTCACGCGGTTGAGTCTGTGCTGAAGCATGCCCCTGAGCGCGTGCTCGAGCTGTGGCTGATGACCGGCCGTCAGGACGAACGGGTGCTGCCACTCTTGGAAATAGCGCAAAGCTGGGGCATCAAGGCCCAGCAGGCGGCACGTAAAACCCTGGATGAAAAGGCCGAAAGCTCCCAGCATCAGGGCATTATCATTCGGGTACGTCCAGCCAAGGTATTGACTGAAAACGATCTTGAAGCCTTGCTGGATGCTACTGAAACCCCATTTTTACTGATCCTGGATGGTGTCACAGATCCCCATAATCTCGGAGCTTGCCTGCGTAATGCCGATGCGGCGGGTGTGCATGGGGTGATAGTGCCAAAGGACAATTCTGCCGGATTGACACCGACAGTGAGCAAGGTTGCCTGCGGCGCGGCGGAAACCGTACCCTTGTTTCAGGTGACCAACCTTGCACGCACCATGAAACGTATTCAGGAGCGTGGTGTGTGGATTGCCGGTACCGCTGGCGAGGCCGATTCGACACTCTATGAAGCAAATCTCAAGGGACCGCTGGCGATTGCCATGGGTGCAGAAGGCAAGGGCCTCAGACGTCTTAGCCGCGAAGGTTGCGATACCCTGATTTCCATTCCCATGGCGGGCAGTGTGTCGAGCCTGAACGTGTCTGTGGCAACCGGCATTTGCTTGTTTGAGGCAGTACGTCAGCGTCTGGCATAACCCCATCATTGCAATAAAAAAGGATTGCCACGGCAATCCTTTTTTATTTGGCTAACAACTCTCAGTTAGGCTTACTGGAAGGTATACAGCAGGTTAAAGGTGGTGACAGTATCCACTTGCTCCGTGCCATCGGGCACCACCTCTGTGTATTTCACGTTCATACCGACCTTAAAGGCCAAATCCTGAAACAGGATATTTTTGTAGCCCATGTCGAGGATCACGGCACTGTTGTTTTGGCCTGTCTCTGCGGTAAGGTCGGCAGTAAAACTGCTGTATTCATGAATTCGCTGCTCAAATTTGGCTGCTGCCCGCAAAATCACATCGGTATTGGCGTCAGGTTCCGGCTCTGAGGTAGTGGCTTTGGCCAGGCTGTATTGATAACCCGGGCCAATTTCGAGTTTGAGTTTGGTGGCATAGCTGCTGATGGCATCAAAACCATAACCTACCGACCCAGTGTAAAGGCGGGTGTAAGAGCCAAACTCATCCCAGGTTCCTTCACCGCGACCAAAAAAGTAACCGGATTCGACCTTGTAGTTTGACTGTAATTGGACGTCGTATTTCTCGGCCGTGGTTTTTTCAGCATCGGAGGCAAAATAGGCCTTCAGCAAGGCTTCCTGCTTGGCTTTTTTGGTGTCGTAAACCAGCTTGGTGCGGCCATTAAAACTGGTGGACTGGGTGTTGCCCGTATTGAGCTGCAGGCCGGCTTCCACTTCTGCGGTCAGCCCGGTTGCGGGTTCCTGATACTGGGGTGGTACAAGTGCCTGAGCCTTGAGGCTTAAGAGCAGGCAGCCGATGGAAAGAATGCGCTTATTTATCATTATTCAGCCTGTATTCCTGAATTGACTACAGGCCCGGACTCCCGGGCGAAGTTGCGATGGGCAATCATACCTTCGATGGTGGGCAGAACAAAGTTATTGCTTGAGTTTTTCGCCGTCATTATGTACTATTTCGCGCCTTATCAGCCCTATTGAATTCGTTCCTTGCCTCTAACTTGGTCCGGCTGAGCCAATAACGAGGCTACAAACCCGTAAGGAGCAATAAATGCGTCATTACGAAATCGTATTTATGGTTCACCCTGATCAGAGTGAACAAGTAGCTGGTATGATCGAGCGTTACACCGGTGTTATCACCGACGCTAACGGCAAGATCCACCGCTTGGAAGACTGGGGTCGTCGTCAACTGGCTTACCCAATCCAGGATCTGCACAAGGCCCACTACGTTCTGATGAACGTTGAAGCCACTGCTGAGTCTGTTGAAGAGCTGGAGACAGCTTTCCGTTTCAACGACGCTGTTCTGCGTAGCATGGTAATGCGCACCAAGGGTGCCATCACCGAAGCCTCTCCAATGGCTAAAGCTAAAGATGAGCGTGATGCTCGTCGTGCTGCCATCAGTGAGCGCTCTTCTGAAGCTGATGAAGCTGAAGAACACGCTGAAGAATCTGCCGAGTAATTTCTGTTTGTGACCGCAAACTCTTTGGTGCTGACTGGCTCTTTATTAAGGGTCAGACGCTTTAAAAGCCCAGCCGGGATCCCACACTGTGTGGTTCAGCTTGAGCACCGAAGCCAACGTTTCGAAGCCGATTTGCCCAGAAACGTATATTGCCAAATTCAGGCAATCATGAGCGGTCAGCACTTTGAGTGCATAACAGATAAGTTGCAGGCAGGCATGGAGATCCAGGTAACAGGTTTTCTGTCGACTCAGCAGAGTCGGAGTGGACAAAGTCGCTTGGTACTGCATGCCGAAAATGTCGAATTGAAATCTTAGGAGACTGTCACATGGCACGTTATTTCCGTCGTCGCAAGTTCTGCCGTTTCACCGCTGAAGGTGTTGCAGAGATCGATTACAAAGATATTGCTACTCTGAAGAACTACATCACTGAGAGCGGCAAAATCGTTCCTAGCCGTATCACCGGTACCAGCGCTAAGTACCAGCGCCAACTGGCTCGCGCCATCAAGCGCGCTCGTTATCTTTCTCTGCTGCCATACACTGATCTGCATCAGTAATTCCAGCATTGAAGCCTAATCTTATAGAGAGGATTTGATAATGAACGTTATTCTGCTTGATAAAATCGCAAACCTGGGCAACCTGGGTGACCAGGTGTCTGTAAAGGCTGGTTACGCTCGTAACTTCCTGCTGCCTCAGGGCAAGGCCGTTGTTGCCAACGCTGAAAACGTAAAAGTTTTCGAAGCCCGCCGCGCTGAGCTGGAAGCCAAACTGGCTGCTGACCTGGCTGCTGCTACTGACCGCGCCGAGAAGATCGCTGCTCTGGAAGCCGTAGTTATCGCTTCTAAAGCCGGTGACGAAGGCAAGCTGTTCGGTTCAGTTGGTACTCGCGACATCGCTGATGCCGTGACTGCTGCTGGCGTTGAACTGGCTAAAGCCGAAGTTCGTCTGCCACTGGGCGCTTTGCGCACCACTGGTGACTTCGAAGTTGAAGTACAGCTGCACACTGAAGTTAAGTCTGTTGTTAAAGTAACTGTTGTTGCTGAATAATCAGATTTGATTTCAAAGAAAACACCGCCTCCGGGCGGTGTTTTTTTATGGTTTACATATGTCTATGATACACATTTAAAGGGGCTGACCTTTTCCGAAATTAGTACCAATCTCTTGATGAGACTTTCCCATTTTTGAAAGACGCCAATACCATAGTCCTAAAATTTGAGCGGATAAGACATTTCTATTGCTAACGCATATAAAAGCACCGCCTTTAGGCGGTGCTTTTATTGGGATTACGTATTGGATCGTTAGAACTTAACTGATGCCGAGAGCTGCACATAGCGTGGAGTCTGGAAAGCATTAGGCAGTTTATAGTCAGGGTTAGACTTACCCAAACCAAGCTCTATGTCTTCATTTACGCGGGTTTCAGCAGCCGAATTTAACACGTTAAAGACATCCAAACGGAATTGTGTCTGCATGTTCATTAACTCCATTTCGTACTTAAGATTCAGATCCAACCTTGGGTTCCAAGAAGTACGACCCATTTGACCGCGGCCTACTTTAGTGTAGGTGTATTGGGTATCACCATTCTCATCTTCATAAGCTTGAGAAATATAGTAGGTTTTACCATAGTCAACTTCGCCAACATTGGGATGACCTAAACCAAAAGCACTGATCGGACGGCCTGACTCCAAATTAAAGTTGAAACCCATAGTCAGGTTTTCAATAACTTCATAGGCACCATAAATCTTAAATTGATGTCTGCGGTCATTCGGCAAATAACCATAGGCACCATCCATCAGCTCAGGGAAATCCCAGTCAGTAGTCAAGCCAGCATCAGTTTGGCCGTTATCAGACTTAACCAAACCTTCGGCATTACCATAGCTCTGTGACCAAGTATAAGTGGCATCCAAACTCCATACACCATCCCACTGACGTGCAAAATTCAGATCGATAGCGTTGTATTTACGTTCAGCCTTGTCATATACCAGTTCTTCAGGGGTGAAGGTTGCCCATCCATCCACGTCACCATCACAGTTAGTATCAGTGTAGACAGTCATTTCTTCACCGGGATTACCCAGCACATACTGATGTGGGTGATAATTTTGGCAACCAAACTTGCTGGCTATTGCATGGTCGATAATCATATCATCAATGGCACCATCCATTACTCGGTGAGTGAATTTAACTCCCCAGCGCCAGTCTTCATTTATCATTGCCTGATAGCCTAAGATGAATTCATCCTGTGCCATCGGATCGAGGTCTGCATCTACAACAGAGCGAGTATCTGGTACTGAACCATCGGCTAGAATGTTCACCGCACCGATTTGCTCACCCAAAATAGGGTCATAATATGTGTTTCCGTTGGCGAAAGTTTGCTGTTGCCATCCTTCCAAAACGTAATAAGTTCTGGAATCATACTCGTTACCAGCAAGTCTAACGTTGGTATTGTTTGCTACAGGTAAGAAGTAGCGGCCATAGTTTGCAAACAGTTTTGACTCACCGTCGCCATTGATATCCCAAGATATACCTAAGCGAGGCGCTAACATATCATCGATTTTAACGAAGGTATCACCATCGCCATTTTTGTTATCAAACGCTTCCTGCCGTAACCCTATGCTTGCGGTCAAGCTATCTGTAATGTTCCAGATATCTTCAATGTAAATGGCTGAGGCGGTTGTTTCAAAATTACCGGAAACAGTTCTGAATCTGTTGCGAATGTAGTCAGTATCTTCCGTCATTACCACGCCATTGAGAGTTACACCGGCGTATGCGTCCTGAGCGTTGTTTACCAACCAATAAGCGCCATCGGGGCCCGAATATTTTTGTAGAGAAGCTGAAGTGTTGGTTTCGTGATCAAAACCAAACTTAAGTAAATGACTATCAGCGATTTGCCATTCCAAATCTAAGCGCATCGCTTTACGGGTGTCTTCACCTTCTTCGACAAAATAATCGTTACTAGTTGCGCAGCCAACTGAGAATCCGTTTACTGGTACATCAGTAAGCGCACCGTAATAGTAACGGTAGTCATAGACCAATTGACACTCATCAGCGACGTTGGAACCACTCGACAGATCGTAATTAAGTTCTCCGTACATGGCTTTAATCACGAGGTTATCGGTAATGGAACCAATATAGCGAGCAGACCAGTTCATACCACCTGATTTATCGTAAGCAGTTGACTGGTATTTGAGCTCGCCGTCTTCTTCAATATAGGTGTCAGTGACTTCCTCGTCTTCATCTGAGAATGCCAAGAGCTCAATACGATGGTCATCATTGATATGCCAGTCTATCTTTGCTCCCCAGAAAGCAGTGTCAGATGAATAGTCACCAAAGTTTCCACCAGTCTTAGTACTATCGTACTGGCCTTCGTTCTTACGTGGGTTGTATATAGCGTAGAAGAAAAGATGATCTTCGATAATCGCGCCTGATGCGGAGATGTTGAAGTTCAAGTCTGAACTTTCATTATCAGACCGATAAGAGTACCAAGTTCCGTCTGACTTCCTCACGTTTGGAGAGTTTTCTCTTAACGATGCAGGCTCCCAATATACGTTGGCTCCAAATTCGAATTCATTAGAACCTGACTTGGTAACGGCGTTAATAACACCACCAGTTGAACGACCAAATTCAGCTGAGTAACCACCTGTTTTAACTTGGAATTGGTCATAAAAATCATACGGTACGTTAGAAAAACCTAAACCATTTCGGAAGTTTGTGACGTTCAAGCCGTTAATATAGATTTGGTTTTCAGCGACCGATGAACCGCCAAATGATGCGCCCCCAAAGCGGCTATCTCCTCGAGTAGTTCCTGGCGCCAATAGTGCTACCGAAGTAACACTTCTGGGCACAGGAATACGTTCTAACTCAATGGCGCTGATGTTAAGTGCGGACTCCGAAGTTGAGGTATCAACCATCGCCACTCTTGACCCCGTAACTGATATGACTTCACCAACTTGTGGGTTAAGGCTCAAGTTAACACTCTGATTACCAATGCCAACATTAAAGGATTCAACCTTTGTAGAGCTGAACCCGTCTGAACTTACGGTAATTGTATATGTACCAACAGGTAAAGCTCTCAAACGATACTGGCCGTTTTCGTCTGTCTGGATGGTCTTACTGAATCCTGTTTTAGTATTAATAATCTCGATCGTAGCACCGGCAATTGAGCTTTGAGATTCACTGGCTGTAATTTTACCTGTAATGGTGCCATCGTTGTTTGCTGCGAGTACTGGAGTAGAAAGCGCAAACAGTGCTGATACAGATGCTGCCACTAGCGAGCGGCGGAAGTTGGTTCTAGACATGAGAAGCATTCCTTTGAACGTTTGTTATTTTAGATTCATACGCTTACCCGCTTATGGATGCAGGTTGGCTGGAAAATCTTCTCACATTATGTGTATAAAGTGTACCCAAAAGTTATATCAATGTTAATTTGTGATTCAGGTTGTGTCAGTGAAAACAAAAAAAGGCCGCTATCAGTAAGCGGCCTTTTTTTAATTAAAGATTATCAATTGGTTACCAAGGTTAGTTCCTGTAACAAATTCTGCGCGTTATCTACCTTATCCATCATCCACAGGATATAGCGGATATCCACGTGTACTGCACGGGTGATTTCCGGGTTGAAGAACCAGTCTTTGGTGATGGCTTCATAGGTGGAGTCAAAGTTAAGTCCAACCAATTCGCCACGGCCATTGAATACCGGAGAGCCTGAGTTGCCGCCCGTGGTATCTACGCTGGAGAGGAAGTTTACCGGCACCGAATTGAAGGCTTCCGGTTTATCCTGACAAGAGAACAGCTTACACATAAAGCTGCGGGCGTCAGGGTAGAGGTCATCCACCTTATGCTTGCCCATGTCACCACGCTTGATGGCATCCAGCACCTTTTGCGGGGCGTTGAACGGCTCTACGCCAGTGTGTTTGGCGACAATGCCTTCCAGACGTGTGAAAGGCTGCTTGTAGAGTGCATCACGTGATTGATAGCCATCCACCATACCATAGGTAATACGCAGGGTGCCGTTGGCATCGGGATATACCGGCCAGCCTTTATCCTTGTTATAGGCAATCACGGCCTGCATCATCGCCGGGCGGGCAATGCTGAGCTTGCCGTCCAGGGTCTTTTCCGCTTTTTCCTGGGCCATACGGGTGTCGTACAGGGCCACTGCAAGTTTGATAAAGGGATCGTTACTTGCTTCAAAGTCTGCCGGGGTTTTGTCCATCCAACCAAGACGTGTGGCCTGGTCGGTAAGGCCGGTGGCAGCATAGAGTCCATCCAGGGTGGATGACAGATCCTGGCCTTCTTTAACTGTCAGCATCCTGTCCAGCACATCGACGCGTTGGTCTTGGCCGAGATACTCTTCGATATCCGCCTGCCACAGCACCTTGTCGACTTTCACATCAAAACTGGAATCGATACGCTTCAGGCGATCGGCGAACATCTTCATGTCCCGTTCCTGATAGCCCTGCTCACGGTCAGCATCGGCTTTTTGTTTTTCTTTGGCCAGACGATACAGGCTGTTTGCTGCAGCGAGCAGGTCGCTCGATTGGGCATTGTTGAAGTAGTAGGTGGTCTGGTACTGAGTTTGGCCCTCTTTAATCAGCGCCTTGAGTTCATCCATCTGTTTGGTATCGCCATGGCTGGCATACCAGGTCATAAAGGCATCTTCACGTTGCTGCTTGATAGCGGCAATGTCGGTGGCCTTAAAACCATCGAGCAGGCCGTTCAGCTTCTTCATGCGGTTGGCCATGCCAGCCACGGTACCGGCGTACTTGATGGCCAGTTCAGCATCGGCAGCGCCCATGGCTTCGATGGTATCGATGCGGGCCTGGAAGCGTTTGGCCTGGGTGGGATAGAGCCAGTCGCTGGCAAACTCAAGTTCGGTGGTCAAACGGTAGCGGCTGGTTGAGCCTGGATAGCCTGCTGCAAATACACCGTCACCGGCTTTCACGCCGCTGGCGTTGATCTTTAGGAAGCTTTTTGGCTGATATGGCACGTTGTCTTCAGCATAAGGTGCCGGTTTACCATCTTTACCCACATAGGCGCGCAGGAAGGTAAAGTCGCCGCTGTGGCGTGGGTATTCGTAATTGTCTATATCGCCGCCGTAGCCGCCAACACTTTCAGGAGGTGCGTACACAAGGCGTACATCGCGGATCATCAACTGTTTGATGAGATAGTATTCCAGGCCGTTGTGGAAGCTTCTGACTGAGCAGCGATAGTTGTCGTCGCTCTCGCACTCTTTAATCAGCGCTTTTTGGCGGTTTTCAATGGCTTCAACACGGGCCAGTGGCTCTTCGGGCAGGGCGTCACGGATTTGCGCGCTCACATCTGTCACGGCTTCGGTGACGTACAGGCGCTCATTGGGACCGGCAGAAGGCTCTTTGTCCATGCTGGTCGCCAGGAAGCCATCGGCAAGATAGTTTTTCTCTTTGCTGCTGTTATATTGAATGGCTCTGAAGGCGCAGTGATGATTTGTCACCGCCAGACCTTGGGGGGATACAAAACTGGCGGTACAATAGCCCAGCCCCACCACGGCGTTCATGGGATAGCGGCTTAAGTCGGCCAACTGCTCTGCTGGGATGTCAATACCGCGGGCCTTGAGTTTGTCTGCGATGGAAGGCATTTGATAAGGTTGCCACTGGCCTTCGTCGGCGAGTGCCAGCCCTGATGAGAGCACCAGAGCCGCTGCCACTAGGTTGCGCATGTTGATTCCTTAATTATTGTTCGTGAGTCCATCGTGGATGGGATGCGTTTGGCTTTGGTGATGCCAAAGTCGGTGAGTTTTATACCATATTTTGCAAATCCGTTGGATATTGGGAGACTGAATGTCACAGGAAGCCGCCTTTAAGCCAAAGGGCAAGTTCAAAGATGCCCAGGTTGAAGCCATCAAAATGCCGCCGCATTCCATCGAGGCCGAGCAGTCGGTGCTTGGCGGCCTGATGTTGGATGCCGAGGCCTGGGACAAAGTGGCAGAAGCCGTGGTTCGCGAAGACTTTTATTCCCGCTCCCACCGATTGATTTTTTCTGCCATGCAAAAGCTGGTGGAGCAGGGTCAGCCCCTGGATTTGATTACTGTGTCGGAACAGCTCGAACTGAATAACGAGCTGGACGATGCCGGTGGTTTTGCCTATCTGGGTGAGATTGCCAAAAACACCCCCAGCGCCGGCAACATATTGTCGTACGCAGAAATCGTGCGTGAGCGCGCCGTGGTGCGGGAAATGATTCGGGTCGCCCATGAGATTGCCGACGCGGGATACAACCCCGAAGGTCGTGACTCCAGTGCCTTGCTGGATTTGGCGGAAACCAAGGTGTTCAAGATTGCTGAGCAGCGGGCCAATGCCAACGAGGGGCCTGAAGACATCAAGGCTATCCTGGAAAAAACCGTCGATAAAATCGAGCAGCTTTATAACAACCCCCACAATGGTGTGACGGGGGTATCCAGCGGCTTTTCGGATCTCGACCGGATGACGGCGGGTTTCCAAAGCGGCGACCTGGTGATTGTGGCGGCGCGTCCGTCTATGGGTAAAACCACCTTCGCCATGAACCTCTGTGAATACGCCGCCATGAACGAAGACAAGCCGGTGCTGATTTTCAGTCTCGAAATGCCCTCGGAACAGATCATGATGCGTATGCTCGCGTCCCTTGGCCGAGTTGACCAGACCAAGGTACGTACCGGCCAGCTGGATGACGAGGATTGGGCGCGGGTGTCTTCCACCATGGGGCTGATGCTCGAGCAGGGCAAGATGTATATCGATGACAGCTCGGGCCTGACGCCAACCGAAGTGCGCAGCCGCGCCAGAAGGGTGGCACGGGAGTGGGGTGGCCTGTCGATGATCATGGTGGACTACCTGCAGTTGATGCAGGTACCGGCGCTGGCAGATAACCGTACCCTGGAAATCGCCGAAATTTCCCGCTCACTCAAGGCGCTGGCCAAAGAGCTGGAAATCCCTGTGATTGCCCTGTCGCAGCTTAACCGCTCGCTGGAACAAAGGGCCGATAAGCGCCCGGTAAACTCGGATCTTCGTGAATCCGGCTCTATCGAGCAGGATGCGGACCTTATCATGTTTATCTACCGGGACGAGGTATACAATAACGACTCCCAGGACAAGGGCACGGCCGAAATCATTATTGGTAAACAACGTAACGGCCCCATTGGCCGGGTGCGCCTGACCTTCCAGGGGCAATTCTCCCGCTTTGACAACTATGCCGGCCCTCAGTTTGAAGAAGACTGATCCTTGCTCGACTCTCACAAGGCAGATGTATTGAAACCTTTTCCCCGCGCAGAAATCAGCAGTCGCGCGCTGAAGGCCAACCTTAAACGGCTGCGTCAAATTGCCCCGGGCAGCAAGGTCATGGCCGTGGTGAAAGCCAACGGTTATGGCCATGGGCTGCTCAATGTGGCCCAAGTGCTAACCGATGCCCATTCAGATGCAGATGGCTTCGGGCTGGCAAGGCTTGAGGAAGCTCTGGAAGTCAGAGCCGGAGGTGTATCGGCCAGGCTTTTGTTGCTGGAAGGCTTTTTCCGCAGCGAAGATTTGCCCCTGTTGGTGGAGCATGACATAGACACGGTCGTTCACCATGTCTCCCAGCTGGACATGCTGGAATCAGTCAGTCTGTCCAAGCCGGTCACCGTGTGGCTCAAAATTGATTCAGGTATGCATCGACTGGGGTTTCATGCCAGTGAGTTTGAGGGTGTCTACCGGAGACTGCAGCAAAACCCCAATGTGGCCAAACCCGTGCATCTGATGACCCATTTCAGCTGCGCCGATGAGCCAAAAAAGGAGTTTACGGCAACACAAATGGCGCATTTTAACGCCCTGACCCAGGGATTGCCCGGTGACAGAACCCTGGCTAACTCAGCGGGGGTGCTTTACTGGCCACAAAGCCAGGCCGATTGGATTCGTCCGGGCATTGCGCTTTACGGCGTATCACCGGTGGCGGGCGACCTGGGCAGTAACCACGGACTTGAACCGGCAATGGAGTTGGTCTCGCAATTGATTGCGGTGCGGGAGCACAGCGCAGGGGAGAGTGTGGGCTATGGCGCATACTGGACTGCCAGTCGCGACACGCGCCTCGGGGTAGTGGCTATAGGTTATGGTGACGGTTATCCCCGTAATGCCCCGGAAGGTACGCCTGTGCTTGTTAATGGCCGTCGGGTGCCCATCGTTGGCCGTGTATCCATGGATATGCTGACGGTGGATTTGGGCCCGGATGCCACTGATAAAGTCGGTGACCGAGCGCTGTTATGGGGCAAGGACCTGCCCGTGGAAGAAGTGGCTGAGCGAATTGGCACCATTGCCTATGAGCTGGTGACCAAGCTTACACCCAGAGTGGCGGTTTGCCTCGATTAACATAAAAACAGGCGCTCATTTGAGCGCCTGTTTTTATTCTGTACAGCATTAATTTTCAAAACAAATCTCAATGTACGCAGTGCCATAGGGGCTGGTGAATGGCATGATGATTTTGGTGCCATCGGCTTTGTGGGAAATTCTGTGACCCGTTCCTGCCACAACCACAGGGGTCGCCATCTCAAAATCATACCCTTTTTCACTCAGCAGATTTTTGGCTCCCCCTGTCACCATGTTGGTGATTTCACCCACCATATCTGTGACTTCATCGTTGATGGTCCCCGGGTTTTCGCCCAGCATATTTTGCATGATCTGCAGCGCCAGACTTTGCTCGAAAGTGATAGACATTGAGCCCTTGGTTTGTGGACCCACCATGCCTATCAGCCCTGAGACATCCCCCTTGGCAAGATTATCGGTTTTCAGCCGGGGCTTCCCCGGTGTGAGTTGCATCGACGCCATGGTCGACACCACATTGAGCAGAGATTGTAAAAACGGATTGATAAATTCGACATTCATGCTTGGCGATTCCTCGCTGATAGCCTGGGTGCGACCCCCTGGTGGTGACCACATACCCATAAGCGTAGATGAATTTATGGGGCTGAGTGAACTTTTGCCCAGTCGTGCAGCGGCTATTATGGGTGTCGTTTTTTATTGTGTGAGTGTAAAATAGCCGCCCTTTTACGCAGTCTACAGGATGGGGAAAGCTCATGCCATCGCCACTCAACCGCACCTTCTCTGTCGCCCCCATGCTGGATTGGACCGACAGACATTACCGCTATTTTGCACGTCTGATGTCCAAAGAGGCGCTGCTTTATACCGAAATGGTGACGACAGGCGCAATTCTCCATGGCAAAGGCGATTATCTGGCTTACAACCAAGAGGAACACCCGCTGGCCTTGCAGTTGGGTGGCTCAGATCCCAAGGATCTGGCGACCTGTGCCAGGCTTGCTGAGGCCCGTGGCTATGATGAAGTCAATATCAACGTGGGTTGTCCGTCAGACCGGGTGCAAAATGGTCGCTTTGGTGCCTGTTTGATGGCCGAGCCTAAGTTGGTTGCTGAGTGTGTTGACGCTATGCGTCAACAGGTGTCCATCCCGGTGACTGTAAAGACCCGTATCGGCATCGACGAACAGGACTCTTATGGTTTTCTCACCGACTTTATCGATACCGTCTCAGCGGCTGGCTGCGATACCTTTATTATTCATGCCCGCAAGGCTTGGTTGCAGGGCTTAAGCCCGAAAGAGAACCGTGAGATTCCGCCCCTGGATTATGAGCGGGTGTATCAACTGAAACGGGATTACCCCCAGCTATCCATCAGCATCAATGGTGGCGTGACCAGTATAGAGCAGGCTAAATCGCATTTGGCGCAGCTTGATGGGGTCATGGTGGGGCGTGAGGCCTATCAGAATCCCTACATATTGGCGTCGGTGGACACAGAGCTGTGCCAAAAGCCTGCCCTGGTGGGAAGTCGTGAGGAGGTTATCGGGAAGTTGCTTCCTTATATCGGGAAACACCTTGCCGAAGGTGGACGCCTGAATCATATCAGCCGCCACATCATAGGCTTGTACCAAGGCTTGCCGGGTTCCCGCGCCTGGCGGCGATACCTGAGTGAAAATGCCCATAAGCCGGGAGCAGGTATCGAAGTGATTGAAAATGCAATAAAAGCAATGGAGCTTACAACCAGCTAACGCCTTCATAAAGACATTTGGTGAAATTAACCACAACTGTGGTTAATTTCACCGGTCTTCGATTCAACTGCCCGCCTTAAGACCCAATATTCCGAAAGGAAAACTAAAAAATCAATTAAAAACAATTGGTTAAAAATATTATTAAACTTGGCACGACACTTGTAATACCTGATGTGACATAGGTTAACAACAGGAGTGAACACCATGTTTAATCGCACACTGACCGCCGTGGCCCTGATGGTTACTTTGGGAATGGCAAATAACGCTCAAGCAACTGAATTTTCAACTACCGATGTGCTGCGCTCTGTCGAAGTGAGCGTGATGAACCAAACCAAGGAAATGCTGCAAAACGCTGCCCTGGACCTGGAGCTGGAGCTCAAAGCTGAACTGACCAAGAGCTGGACTGCTTTGACAGAAACGGCGTCTGCTGAAGATGATAAGCAGAAAAAGGCGCTGGTTGCCGCCAAGGAGTAAGGCATGTGGCTGACACTGGGACTCTCAATGAAAACCGCATTGGTGTTAATGTTACCCGTTGCAAGCTTTCTGGCCTGTACTCTGGTGACTTATCTGATGCGTTGGCACAGAATTTAACTTCAGTGAAAGGAAAAGCGTGAATATGGGTATTGAAATGCGCCTTAAAAACCCCCGTCGTCTGGTGTGCGGTGTCGCCGCCCAAATGGCAACCAAGTTTGGCTGGTCCTGCATGTGGACGCGGGTTGCCTGGATGGTGTCGACACTCATCAATCCGGCCATCACCTTGTTGATTTACTTCGCGCTGGCACTGGTGATGGATAAGTGGGAGGCTTGATGGGGCTAATGCTGAGCTAATCTGCCCCTTGTTAACGGTATTGTCTCAGTGTCGTTAGCAAGGGGCAGAGTTATCAGGCCTTGGTGAGAAATGCCTGAAAGCGGGCCTTGGCCTCATCGCTTCTTAATCTTTCCCCAAAGGCTTCCAATTCCAGATGCATCTGGTGCTGCACCCTGTGTTTGTGTGGACGCATCAGCTGCCGGGTTTGTTGCAGTGCCTGCGGGGGCTGGCTCGCCAGTTTGCGGGCCTTATCCAGTGCCGTTTGCTGTAAAGCGTCTCTTGGACACAGTGCATTGATGAGCCTGAATGACAATGCCGTCTCGGCGTCGAAGGGTTCCCCGAGCAGTAAGAGTTCAGCAGCCTTTTGATAGCCAACCAACTCGGGCAGTAAGATACTTGCGCCTGCCTCGGGCACCAATGCCAAATTGACGAAGGGCAGCTGGAATTTTGCGCTGTTATCGGCATAAACCAGATCGCAGTGAAGCAGCAACGTGGTGCCTATGCCAACGGCGCTGCCGCTCACCGCCGCCACCACAGGTTTTTTGAGCTCCAGCAAGCAATACAGGAAGCGTACGGCAGGATGATTTGGACCTAATTCACTGTTTTGTAAAAAGTCAGCAACATCATTCCCCGATGTGAAACAATTGGCTTCACCGGTCAGCAAGAAGGCTCGAATGTCATTGTCGCTCTCACCTTGCATAAGGTATTCTGTGAGCTGGCTGTACATATCAAGGTCTAAAGCATTGCGTTTTTCCGGGCGGTTAAAACTGATGACCCGCACGCCATCCAGATCCTTGACGAGTATTTTACTCATGGGGTTGTCCTCAAATTGCTTGGCTTGACATGGAGTGTATGACATTGAAATCGATATTCAAACACATGTTTAATTTCGGCCTGGTTGGTCTGCTGTCCATGCCTGCCATGGCAGAGATTATAGTAAAGGATGGTTTTGTGCGTGCCATGCCACCCTCTGCCCCCAACACTGCAGCGTATTTCACCCTCGAGAATCATGGCCCTGCCACCGAATTGGTTGCCGTTGAAACCGACATCGCCAAAGAAGCACAGCTTCATACCCTGCTGACAGAAAATGACATCGTTAAAATGCGCCAGGTTGAAGGTTTTGACCTGCCATCCCATGGCACTCTGGTGCTGGGTGAGCAGGGAGACCATGTCATGCTGCTTGGCCTTGCATCGCCGCTCGCCGAAGGAAACCTCGTGACGCTGCTGCTTAAATTCAAGGATGGTCAGACGCTTGAGATCAAACTGCCGGTTGCCAAGGCCGGGAATGCTCAGGCAGATGAGCATCATCACCATCATCATTAAAGGAGTAATTCAAGATGCAAGTGACATGGAAAAAGGTCGCTGGCGTAGCGGCCGTTGTGGTCGTCATCATGTATGGCGTCAGTGTCTGGTGGAGTGTCGAACCTGATGTGCTCGAGCCGGAAGTGCTCAATGCTGAAAACGGCCAGCAGGTGGTAGGTTATGCCACCACCTCCTCACTCATAAATACCGTTGAAACGCTTCTGAATAAACAAGGCGGTTGGCTATCCAACGACACCACGCCACCGTCGGTGTTTATGGACAATATGCCGGCGTTTGAGTTTGGCGCCCTGGAGCAGGTGCGCGATTTGGCGCTGGTGATGCGCAAAGAGTTCAGTCGCTCCCAGTCACAATCGACCGCCGATAATGACTTGCTGGAGGCGCACTCCAAGCTCAATATCGATCACACCTCCTGGCTGGTTCCCAGCGCGGAAAGTGAATACAGCGACGCGGTCAAACTGCTGAAACTCTACCGTGCCCGCATTGCCGATACCAGTAACAGGGATGCGCAGTTCTATGCCCGCGCCGATAACCTCAACGAATGGCTTAAAGAGGTGCAAAAACGCCTTGGCAGCATGTCACAGAGGCTCTCTGCCAGTGTTGGCCAGGAAAGGCTTAATACGGATTTGGCCGGGGATAATTCGGCGCGTCAATCCACGCCCAATTTAGCCGCGCAGCAAATCAAAACCAGCTGGTGGCAAATTGATGATGTGTTCTATGAGACCCGCGGTTCTTGCTGGGCCTTACTCAACTTCATGAAAGCCGTCGAGGTCGATTTTTCCGATGTGCTCAAGAAGAAAAATGCCGAAGTCAGTTTAAAGCAGATCATTCGCGAGCTGGAATCCACCCAGCAGACCGTATGGAGCCCGCTGGTCCTCAATGGTTCAGGCTTTGGCTATGTGGCTAACCATTCACTGGTTATGGCCAATTACGTCTCCCGCGCCAATGCGGCGCTCATTGATTTAACCAATTTGCTTTCACAGGGTTAATTATGAAAAAAACCATTCTGGCTGCTTCACTGCTTTCCGCTTTTGCCGCTTGTTCTGCCAATGCGGCCACGGTTGTTGGTTTTAAAGTCGGTGCCGATTATTGGCACGCCGATGCCAAAGGCAATGTACCTGACGATGCCGGTAACCTGCACGGATTTGACTATGACACTTCGGGTCAGGCAAGTGTTTGGTTTGCCATTGAGCATCCTGTGCCCTTGCTGCCGAATCTGCTGATCCGTGAAAATCGCCTTGAAGAAGATGGGTTTAATGCAGATGTGACCCTGCCGTTCGGCGGCATTCCTTTCAACGGTGAGCTCTACAGCACCATGGATTTGAGCAACACCGACTTTGTGCTCTATTACGAACTGCTGGACAACGACATAGTGTCGCTGGATGTGGGTGGGGCCTACAAAAAGATGAACGGTTCACTGCGCATCAGTAATGCTGCAGGCGCCGCCGCTCAGAAGGACTTTACCGATGGCATCATCATGGGCTACGCCAGCGCTGTGGTTGGGCTGCCAGGTCTGGGCCTCTACGGCTTTGCCGACCTGATGGCGGGGCTGGATGAAAGCCAGGTGTACGATTACAGCGTGGGGCTGGGCTGGGAGTTTGATGGCATTGCCCTCGATACCCGGGTTCGTGCCGGCTACCGTGAGTTCAGCTTTGATGTGAACAACTTCGATGGCATCAGCACTGACAGCAGTTTCAAAGGCTATTTTGCCGGTGTTGAACTGCTTTTCTGATTAAGAATCAGCGCGATAAAAAAACCGCCATCAGGCGGTTTCTTTATACTGGCTGCGATTATTCAGCGGTCTTCAAACCGTTGTTGATGGCGATAACATCATCTTCATTCAGGGTACCGGCGGCTTGTTTCAGGGCCAGAACCGAGCTGATGTAGCTGTAACGCGCATCAGACAGCTTACGCTTGGAGTCGTAGAGGTCACGGGTACGGTTGAGTACGTCAACTATGGTACGGGTACCCACTTCAAATCCTGACTGAGTGGCACCGAGCGCGCTTTCGGACGACAGCACGGATTGCTCATAGGCGCGGATAGAGCTGATTGAGGCACCCACGTTATTGAAGTTGTTTCGTACATCCTTCACTACACGGCGATACGTCTGCTCCAGCTTCTCACTGGCTTCCACATACTTGTATTGGGCCTGTTCCACCTTGGAGGAGACCCTGAAGCCTTCGAAGATGGGGATAGACAGGTTGATGCCAATCGAGCTGTTGTCGAAGTCAGGGCCTGGCGTCTGCTCGAAGCCCTTGGAATAACCGGCACTCAAGCTCAGTGAAGGATAGTGGCCTGCTTTGTAGAGTGAAATCGTCTCTTCGGCAATGTCTTTACCAATTCGCTGGGTCAGCAGGTCAGTACTGTTGTTCTCTGCCATCTTGATCCATTCATTGGGAACGGCCGGGGCAGGGGAGGCAGCGCTGAAACGATTGGTATCCAGCACATTGATAGACTTGTGATCGATACCAGTGATTTCACGGAGCGCTTCATAGCTGTTTGACAGTGTGTTTTCCGCCAGAATTTCGGTGGCAGAAGCCAGGTCATATTGAGCCTGTGCTTCGTGCACGTCGGTCATTGCGGTTAATCCCACGGCAAAACGCTGCTTGGTCTGCTCGAGCTGACGCTCAATGGCGCGCTTCTCTGCGCCCTGGAACTCGTAGTTGTCCTTGGCCTTGAGCACGTCAAAGTAAGCTTTGGTCACTCGGATAATGAGGTTTTGCAGCGCAGAGGCATAAGCCGCATCGGCTTGGGCTGCGGCTTTTTCAGCCAGGGACAGGCCTACCCAGGCGCTGTGATCGTAAATCACCTGGTTCAGCTTAACGCCGCCGGTAAAACCATCTGAGTCTTCAGATGGATCGTTCCATGCTTTGTTGTAACCAACGTTGGCACTGATGGTTGGCAGCAGGGGAGCGCGGTTTTCTTCAATCTGGGCGTAAAGCGCGTTGCGCTGAGCCTGAGCCTGCAGAACCAGAGGATCGTTGGTCAGTGCCTGCTGATAAATTTGCAGCAGATCATCGGCATGGACATTTGATGCACCGGCGGCCAGAAGCACGGCGGCGCACAGAGAGCTGAGCTTGAATTTCATTGGCTGTCCTTATTGAGACAATGTCCCCGAAGGCGGGGTTATTAACTGGATTAAAATCACATGCCCTTAATCCGGGCGGTTCGCGCTTCCCGACGCTTCCCGAAACAGCTAAAAGTTAATGGTTGAAATACTAAAAAATCAACCATTTTTGAGTCAAACCCGAAGTGTAACAGATTTTATTTTAAATCTTTGTGCGAAACCCATGATAATAAGTGAATCACGTCGTCATGGAGCCGCGAATGTTTAACAGACTCTTCCGTCGCGAAGACATTGAAGTACTGGACTCAAGCACCCTGTATCAGGGTTTTTTCAAGATGGTCAGATATCAGTTTCGCCATCGCCTGTTTGCCGGAGGCTGGAGTGAGGTCGTCTCGCGGGAGGTGTTTGAACGCGGCCACGCTGTGGTGGTGCTCCCCTATGACCCTGTGACTGACCAGGTGGTATTGATTGAGCAGGTCAGGTTTCCGGCATTGGACACATCTGAGTATCCCTGGTTGCTGGAGTTGGTGGCCGGCATGATTGAAGAAGGCGAATCGGCCGAGGACGTTGCCCGCAGAGAGTTGATGGAAGAAGCGGGGCTTACGGCTTCGCAAATGCTGCCCATCGGCAGTTATCTTTCCAGCCCGGGAGGCTGCAGTGAACGCTTTTATTGTTTTCTGGCCGAGGTTGATGCCAGTGAGGCCGCTGGCCTGCATGGCCTGGCCCATGAGCATGAGGATATTCGGGTGCATGTGATGAGCCGCGAAGCGGCCTATGCCATGGTGGAAACCGGTGAAATCGATAACGGCTCAACCGTGATTGGTCTGCAGTGGCTGGAGCTGAACAGGCATAAACTCAGACGGAGTGACCTTTGAACAGCAAGGGAGTAAAAGCCAGATATCAGCCGGATCTCAACGGCTTTTTGGCCTTGTGTGGCAGGAACTATGCGTTATTGCTGCGCTGGCTCCCCTCTGCGCTTGCCATGGATGCACCCGTCAGTGTTCGCGGCAGCCACGGCATTCTTAAAATCACGCTGGTGGAAAATACCCGCTACACTCAGTTGGTCGAAATTTCCCGTCCACTTGGAAAAACTCCGCTGGTTGAAGACCCTAAGGTATTGGTTCGGATTTATCATGATGCTAAATTAGCAGAAGTGTTAACTGGTCGGCAGTTTTCACTCCTCAGTGCGGTGTATGATTATCCCAATTTGCGAATGTACCAAAGTGATGAAAAGTACCAGGTAAATGCATTCCTGGAAGAGTTATTGAAGATTGGCTGTCGATATCAATCGGCAGTGCGGTCTTAATTGTGGGTAGACATAGTGCTGAAAGAGGCTGTTGAATATTCGTTGGCAGAAGGGGAAGCTGCGCGTCTGGTGCAGATCACCGATCCACATTTATTTGCCAGCAACGACGGACAACTGCTGGGCGTGAACACCACTCAGAGCCTGGCGGCTGTGCTTAATACTCTCAATGCCACCCATTATCCCGCGCACCTGATGCTTGCTACCGGTGATATCAGTCAGGATTACACTCCTGATTCCTATCGCAACTTCGTAGAGGCCATCGAGTTTCTTGATTTACCTTGCCATTACCTGCCCGGCAACCATGATGACCCCAGGGTCATGAACCTGCATATGCAAGGCCCAAGGGTCTTTGGTCAGCAGCGAATCCTGATTGGCAACTGGCAAATTCTGATGCTGGACAGTACCGTGCGGGGAAAGCCCGGCGGTCATATGGGGGAGCTGCAGTTCTCACTCATTGACCGAGCCATCGCCGAGTTTCCCGATCATCATACATTGCTGGTGATGCACCATAATCCCATCCTGATGGATTGTGCCTGGCTCGATCAGCACTGTATGGACAATGGCCGCGACTTTCTTGCCCGGGTTTCAGCATACCCTCAGGTTAAAGGCATTCTCTGGGGGCATGTGCATCAGGCCGTGGATGAAGTCTATGCCACCGCCGAGGGCGAGCTGCCGCTGATGGCGACGCCTTCTACCTGTATTCAATTCAAGCCCAAGTCGCCTTACTTTGCCCTTGACCATCTGCAGCCCGGCTACCGTTTGCTGGAGCTTTTGAGCGATGGTAGCATTCATACACATGTTTATCGTGTGCCGGGCAATCGGTTTGCCCCGGACCACAGCTCCAGCGGTTACTGAGGTTCAGCAGACCGCAGCCTGAGGATGTATGCTGCTTTATATTCATGGATTCAACAGCTCCCCGCAGTCTGAAAAAGCCGTACTGAGTGCAAACTTTGTCGCGGCCCACCATGCCGGTCTCCGCTTGGTGCAGCCGCAATTGCCCGCAGATATTGACCAGGCTGCTTCACTCTTGTGCCAGATAACTGAAGAGGCCAAAGCGCGGGGCGAGCCGCTGAGATTTATTGGTTCTTCCCTCGGGGGCTTTTTTGCCACTTATCTGGCGGAAACCTACGGCGGAAAGGCCGCGCTGATTAATCCCGCCGTTTCGCCCTACGATCTTTTTGAAACCTTTTTGGGGCCGCAGCACAATCCCTACACCGGAGAGGACTATCAGGTGTTGCCATCCCACCGCGAAGCGCTCAAGCGCTATGATGTTGCTGCGATAGCCAATCCCGACCGTTTTTTTGTATTATTGCAAACCGGTGACGAGGTGCTGGACTACCGCCTGGCCCTCGGCAAATACCATTGCTGCCGGATGTTGATAGAACCCGGTGGAGACCACAGTTTTGTGGGTTTTGAGCGGCAATTACCGGATATTGCCGCTTTTTTAGAGTTACCTTGACAAACCGACTCGCAGGGCCGCACCATGGCCTGAATAACGAAGAATAACGTGCGCCATGACCAACCAATACAATTCTGATGCCATTGAGGTGTTGAACGGCCTTGAGCCGGTTAAGCGCCGTCCCGGTATGTATACCGATACCACACGCCCCAACCATCTGGGGCAGGAAGTCATAGACAACAGTGTGGATGAGGCGCTGGCGGGGCACGCAACTCGTATCGATGTTATTCTGCACACCGATAATTCCCTTGAAGTTATCGACGACGGTCGGGGTATGCCGGTGGATATCCACCCGGAAGAGGGCATAACCGGGGTTGAACTTATCCTCACCAAACTCCACGCGGGTGGTAAGTTTTCCAATAAAAACTATCAATTTTCCGGTGGTCTGCACGGCGTGGGTATTTCTGTGGTTAACGCCCTGTCCCGCCGTGTCGAAATTACCGTTCGTCGTGATGCCCAGGTCTACGAGATGGCCTTTGAACACGGTAACAAGGTTGAAGATCTCACTGTGACCGGCACCTGCGGTCGGCGCAACACGGGTACCCGGGTACATTTCTGGCCTGATCCAAGCTATTTTGACTCACCCAACTTCTCCATTACCAAACTGACACATCTACTGAAAGCCAAGGCCGTACTGTGCCCCGGCCTCAGGATCAAATTTACCAATAAGCAAAGCGGTGAAGTGCATGAATGGTACTTTGAAGCGGGGCTGACAGATTATTTGAAGAGTGCCGTAGGGGATGTCCCCATGTTGCCTCCCGAGCCTTTTGTAGGCAGTCTGGCCGGTAATCATGAAGCCGCTGACTGGGCCATTACCTGGTTACCTGAGGGCGGCGAATACCTGGCCGAAAGTTACGTGAACCTCATTCCAACCCCGCTTGGAGGCACCCACGTCAATGGCTTCCGTCAGGGGCTTTTGGAATCCATGCGGGAGTTTTGTGAGTTTCGAAACCTCATTCCCCGCGGGATAAAACTCAGTCCAGAAGATATCTGGGATAAAACGGCCTTCATTTTGTCCATCAAGATGCAAGACCCCCAGTTTGCCGGTCAAACCAAGGAGAAGCTCTCCAGTCGTCAAAGTGCGGCCTTTGTATCCGGCATAGTGCGCGATGCGTTTTCCCTGTACCTGAACTCCCACACTGACTTGGCCGAAATGCTGGCGGAGATGTGTATCTCCAACGCCCAGAAGCGTTTGAAAGCGGCCAAGAAAGTCGCCCGTAAAAGGGTCACGGCGGGACCTGCTTTACCCGGCAAGCTGACCGATTGCAGCGGCCAGGATCCCATGACTTCAGAACTCTTTTTGGTGGAAGGGGATTCGGCAGGCGGCAGCGCTAAGCAGGCGCGTGATCGCGAGTTTCAGGCCATCATGCCGCTTCGGGGCAAGATCTTGAATACCTGGGAGGTTGAGGCCTCACAGGTGTTGGCATCCCAGGAAGTGCACGATATTTCTGTGGCAATCGGCTGCGACCCCGACAGCGATGATATTTCTGAGCTGCGTTATGGCAAGGTGTGTATTCTGGCAGACGCCGACTCGGACGGATTGCACATTGCGACCTTGCTGTGCGCACTCTTCCTGAAGCACTACCGGGTACTGGTGGAGCGGGGTCATGTGTACATCGCCATGCCGCCGCTGTTCCGTATCGACATCGGCAAAGAGGTATACTACGCCCTCGATGAGTCGGAAAAGCAGGGGATCCTCGACCGGATTGCCGCCGAAGGTAAAAAAGGTAAGCCTCAGGTGACTCGCTTTAAAGGGCTGGGTGAAATGAACCCCATGCAGCTGCGTGAGACCACTATGGACCCGAATACCCGTCGTCTGGTGCAGCTGACCATAGACGACAGCGACGATACCGTTGCACTGATGGACATGTTGCTGGCGAAAAAACGTTCCGGCGATCGAAAAACTTGGCTTGAAACCAAAGGCGACTTGGCAATCATCTAAGGTTGCCTGCCCATGATAACGATAACAGGCTAAAGAGAATGTTGAGTAATACACACCTCGGCCGCTTGCTGATTGCCTGCTTCGCCTGCTTGGCGACGCAGACTCAGGCCGAGCAAACGATGACAATCACTGTCACCAAGGGCTTTGGTATCACCCAATATGCCTCAGAGCTTGAGGATGCCAAGCAGCTCGCCGTGGGCGACAATGGCACCCTGTTTGTTGGCTCTGGCAAAGGGGGCACAATCACGGCGTTGGTCGACAGCAATAACGACGGACGCGTGGATCGCCGCTATGTGGTGGGTAAAGGCCTGGACAATCCCGAAGCCATTGCCTTCCACAAGGGCCATCTTTATGTGGCCTTGGATGACAAAATTCTGCGTTATGAAGAAATTGAGCAGCGCCTTCGTCGTCCAGGGCGCCCCAAAGAGATCTATTCCAAACTCCCCGGCGATACCAAAAAGAGTGCCCGCTATATGGCATTTGGCCCCGATGGCCGGCTCTATATCGCCATAGGTGCACCCTGTAACGTGTGTGAGGCCGAGTCGCCTTTCGGCTCTGTTATCGCCATCGATGTGGATACAGGTGCCAGTGAGCAGATTGCCACTGGGGTGCGCAGCGTTCGCGGCATGGACTGGGCTCCGGAAGATGGCAAGCTGTGGTTTGCCGATATCGGCCGGGACTGGATGGGCGACAACCTGCCCCCGGACGAAATAAACCGAATCGATATCAAGGGTATGCACTATGGGTTTCCCTATGTGCACGCCAGCAATGTGATTGAGCCCGCCTACGAGAAGCCTGAAAACCTCAAGGTAGTGAGCCCGGTTTATGAACTGCCCGCCCACGTGTCTCCCATGGGGATGCTGTTTTATCGCGGCGAGCAATTTCCGGCGGAATATCATAACCAGTTGCTGGTGGCAGAAAACGGCTCCTGGAACCGGTCGAGCAAAATTGGCTACCAGATAGTGGTGCTTACCCTGGACCAGGGGGAAGTAAAGCGCCGTGAGACCCTGATAAGCTTTCTGGATGGTGAGTTTCCGGTGGCCCGACCCTATGGCATGGCATTGGGCGCCGACGGTTCACTGTTTATCTCTGACGATTTGAAAGGCAACGTTTACCGGTTCTTCTACAGGCATGAAGCCGAAGAAGAGGCGCCAACGCAGGAAGAGCAACCATGAGTGACGCCATTGACTTAAGCCTGGATGGTGTGGAGCAAATGCCCCTGAGGCGCTTCACCGAAGAGGCCTATCTCAACTATTCCATGTACGTGATCATGGACCGGGCCCTTCCCCATATCGGTGATGGCCTCAAACCGGTGCAAAGACGTATCGTCTATGCCATGAGCGAACTGGGCCTCAATGCCCAGTCGAAGCACAAGAAATCCGCCCGCACCGTGGGTGACGTGCTGGGTAAATATCACCCCCACGGTGACAGTGCCTGTTACGAAGCCATGGTATTGATGGCGCAGCCGTTTTCTTACCGCTACCCACTGGTTGACGGTCAGGGTAACTGGGGTGCACCTGACGATCCCAAATCCTTCGCGGCCATGCGATATACAGAAGCCAGGCTGTCCCGCTTCTCTGAAGTGCTGCTCTCAGAGCTTGGACAGGGCACCGTGGACTGGGGCGTCAACTTTGACGGCACCATGAAAGAACCCAAGGTGTTGCCTGCGCGCTTGCCCCACATTCTGCTCAACGGGGTCACCGGTATTGCTGTGGGTATGGCGACGGATATTCCGCCCCACAACGCCCGCGAACTGACCCGCGCCTGTATCGAGTTAATCGACAACCCTGCTACCGAGCTCAATCGCTTGATGGAGCTGGTACCGGGCCCCGATTATCCCACCGAGGCGGAAATCATTACCCCCGCCGATGAAATTGCCAAGATTTACGAGTCTGGCCGTGGTTCCATCAGGATGCGCGCCGTCTACGAGATGGAAAACGGTGAGGTGGTGATCTCTGCTCTGCCGCATCAGGCGAGCTCCAGCAAGATCCTTGAGCAAATCGCTGCCCAGATGCAGGCGAAAAAGCTGCCGATGGTGACGGACCTGCGCGACGAGTCTGACCACGAAAATCCGGTGCGACTGGTATTGGTACCACGCTCCAACCGGGTAGATGTGGAACAGCTGATGGCGCACCTCTTTGCCACCACTGAGCTTGAAAAGAGTTATCGGGTTAACCTCAATGTGATTGGCCTCGATGGCCGTCCCAAGGTAAAAGGCCTCAAGGACATGCTGGCCGAGTGGCTGGTGTTCCGCACCGAAACCGTGCGTCGCCGCCTGCAGTTCCGTCTGGACAAGGTGCTGGCGCGCTTACACATCCTTGAAGCCTTGATGATTGCCTTCCTCAATATTGACGAAGTGATTGAGATCATCCGCTTCCATGATGATCCCAAGGCCGAGTTGATGGCGCGTTTCGGTCTGTCTGATCGCCAGGCCGAAGCCATTCTGGAACTCAAGCTGCGTCATCTGGCCAAACTCGAAGAGATGAAAATCAAAACCGAGCAGAGCGAGCTTGAGGAAGAGCGTAATAAGTTGGAGCAGATCCTGGGTTCGGAGCGACGTCTCAAGACCCTGATTAAGAAAGAACTGGAAAAGGATGCCGAAACCTACGGTGACGATCGCCGCTCGCCGCTGGTGGTGCGTGAAGAGTCCCGCGCCCTGACCGAGCAGGAGCTGCTGCCCACCGAACCCGTGACCGTGGTGCTTTCAGAAAAGGGTTGGGTACGCTGTGCCAAGGGCCATGATATAGACGCAGGCGCCCTCTCTTATAAAGCGGGTGATAGCTTCCTGTGTGCAGCACAGGGGCGCAGTAACCAACAAAGCGTATTTATCGACAGCTCAGGTCGCGCCTTCTCCACCGATACCCATACCCTGCCGTCGGCGAGAAGTCAGGGTGAGCCTATTACCACCCGCTTTAATATGGCGCCGGGCGAAACCATGGAGCATGTGCTCCTGGGTGAAGAGCAGCAGCACTACCTGCTGGCCAGTGACGCGGGTTATGGCTTTGTGTGCTCCTTTGCCGACATGATCTCCCGTAACAAGGCAGGTAAGGCGCTGCTCAGTTTACCATCCGGTGCCAAGGCGCTGGCGCCCCGCCGGGTGGATAAAGACGCCAATCCATCCATTCTGGCCATCACCAATGAAGGCAGAATGCTGGTCTTTGGGCTGGATGCCCTGCCGCAACTGGCGAAGGGTAAGGGCAATAAAATTATCGGTATTCCCAGTGAGCGGGCCAAGAACCGGGAAGAACTCCTGACACATTTGCATCTGGTGCCGGCAGATTCCGCCGTGACCCTTTGGGCAGGTAAGCGTAAGCTGACGTTGAAGAGCTCGGATCTTGAGCATTATCGAGGGGAGCGGGGCCGTCGTGGCGCCAAGCTGCCAAGAGGTCTGCAGCGGGTAGACAGTGTCGAGCTGGGCGAAGGTGACACCCCCGCCTTGTAAGGTCTTGGGATGCACCCGTGTTACACACAATCATAAAAAAGCACTGCCGTGGCAGTGCTTTTTTATTGAAATCTGTGTCGAACGGGGCGCAACAAATGCTTCTTAAATAGCGGTCAATGCACTGCGTCTGCGAGGTAGCAATGTGGTCGTATCAGGCCACTTCGTAGTAATTGGGCTCTACGTCCAGCTGGCGCTGAATCACTTCAAGAGTTGTCTGAATGCACTTGCCACATTGGCTGCCCACACCCAGGCGCTTTTTCACCGCGGCCAGGGTGGTATCGCCCTGATGAACGGCTTCCTGGATTTGGGTATCTGTTACGGCATAACAAACACAGACATACATGATGAAAAATGCTCCGGTGGTTGAATGCAGTGGATTATAAATAAAAACCGTTCTCATCATCAATAACGCTTTTTTATATAAGTGAGCTATTTCTCACTTAGCGGTTATCTGCAAACAGGCCAGACTCAATGCCCAAAGCTGGCGAAAACCCGTGCTCTTTTGGCTGAAATTAGGTTTTACCAAAAGCTCACGGTCAATAAAAAAGGCGCACATAGCGCCTTTTCTCATGCTTTTTCAAAGCTTTGTATTAGTAGCCTCGTTCGAAGTTCACCCTGTGGGACAGGGTCTCTCCGAGGAGAAACTTGTGATAATTGCTGCTGAAAATCTCGGCCACCTGCTCTGGAAAGCTCGGTGCGGCAATATGCGGCGTGACGATGACGTTGCCAAGCCCCCAAATCGGGTGTTCTTCCGGCAGCGGCTCCTGATTAAACACATCCAATACCGCTTGCTGCTGCGGATGTTGCCTGAGCTGACGCTCCAGCGCATCCAGATCGAGCACATCACCCCGGCCAAGATTGAACAGCACCGCATCGGGTTTCATCTGCGCCAGTATCTGTTCATTTAAGATGCCCCGGGTAGCCTCGGTACTGGGCAGGATACTGGCAATGGCATCAGCCCTTGCCATGAGTGTTGGCAAGGCATCCAGAGTGGCCACTTCATCGAAGCCCGGGGTGGCTTTGGCGCTGCGATTGATACCTGTGACTCTCATGCCAAAGTGCTTGGCGGTTTGGGCCAGATGCTTGGCAATGGATCCCGTGCCAAGCAGCAACAGCTCTGAACCTTGCAGGGTTTTATAGCTGCCCGGTAACCAAATTTTTTGTTGCTGTTGGCTTTTGTAGAGTGCATGTTCCCGTTGCCGGGCGAGCAGGTAACCAAAGAGGTATTCACTCATCAGCGGGCCGAAAATGCCCCGCACGTTGGTGAGTAGATAGTCACGCCGTTGGCGGGGCTTAACCAACAAGTCGACCCCGGCGAAGGTAGACTGCATCCAGCGCAGTTCAGTGGCGTGATTAACAAGGGGGGCGGCAAGCCCAGGCTCCGCCAGCCAAATATCGGCCAGTCGAATGTTGGCCGGATTGTCATCCAGCAGTTCAAGTTCCGGTAGATGGCAGGAAGCCAATAAGCTGCGGTAACGCTCATTTTCGCGGGTCAGAAGCAGTAGCTTGTGTCTCAAGGTGAGTTCCCCTTATTCTTGTAGTTATTGCGCTATCATAACTACTTTAGTCGTATGGAAACAATTCAAGTACTCTGTAATAAGTTGGCGGCATCTCTTCATCCCTGGATGTCAGAAATTGCCACGGCACTGGTGGCCTGTGTGCTTATCGTATTGGCGCCGGATATCAATCGCGCGATGCAAAGACTGGTGGGTGCACGTCACTTTGTGGTGAGGACCAGCCTGTTTATTCTCATCAATGCGTTTGGCTTTGGGATATTAATTGTTTGGCTGGCGCCACAGTTGGCGACGGGGCTCAGGGGGCTGACAGGCACCTGGTTGGTGCCTGTACTGGTGTTAAGTTTTATCTTTATTGGGGTATGGGCGCAGCGTCAGCGCCAGCTTTGATGCCCCAGCATCAGCCGAACCAATGTTGATAATCGAAGCTTGAAGGCTCGCCAAGGGCCTTCTTTGCCGCATCGGGGTAGTTGGCAAATACCCCGTCAACCCCCATGGCTGCAAGCGCGCGGATATCATCGCCATCATCCACTGTGTAAACATATACCTTCACCCCCATTGCGTGGGCTTGGTCCAATATAGCCTGACTGATAAAGCTCACATCAAGATGCAGAGACCAGGCCTGCATCTGCCCTGCGATGGCAGCGCCGTCCAGTGGAAGCGAGCCCAAAAGCGGCGCAATTCGTGCCTCGGGCACTGCGGCTTTAAAGGCTGCCAGCTCAGGATGGTTAAAAGAGGAAATCAGCAGCTGTTCCGGAGAATAACCCAGCTCGGCCATGGCCCTGTGGTACATGGCCTTCATGGGCTCGCCCGTGTGTATGCCTTTTAATTCAATATTGACTATGCAGCGGGCATTAAGGAGTTCAAGTACCTGCCATAGGGTAGGAATAGGCTCACCGCGCACCGACAGCTTTTGAAGCTCTGTCAGCGTTTGGTGGTGAATGAGCCCCTTGCCATTACTTTTGCCTTCCAAACGCCTGTCGTGGAAGACCACCAATTCTCCCTCGACGTTATGCACGTCAAGTTCCACAGCTTCTGCCCCCAGCTCCAGTGCCAAGGCCATGGCCTTGAGGGTATTTTCCGGGGCGTAACCGCTGGCCCCCCGGTGAGCGAAAATTAACATGGATTCTCCTTGGCTCAGCGCAGCTGGATCTGGGGATCACGACTTGGCGCACCCCCTTGTTTGATGGTGATTTCCATCTGTGGATAGGCCAGTTCCAGATTATTTTCTTTCAGCTTGGTTCGGATGCGTTTATGCAGGTCGTGTCTGAGCGGCCAGCGGCTGCCCATGTCTTTAGCATAGGCTCTGACTTCATAGTCCTGGGTATGCTGACCAAAACCGGCAAACCAGACTTCAGGCTCTGGATTAGGCAGGGCATGCTCACATTCCTCGATAGCCTGATATAGGCTGGCTTCAACCTTGGCGGGATCTGAATCTCTGGCCACGGCGACCTTGATGATGACCCGCGTTATCGGATCGGACAGGGACCAGTTGATCAGCTGCTCTGTAATAAAGGCTTTATTGGGGACGATAATTTCTTTTCTGTCCCAATCTATGATGGTGGTGGCGCGGATTTGAATTTTACTCACGGTACCTGAAAGATCCCGGATGGTGACCGTATCACCAATTCTCACTGGCTTTTCAAACAGTATGATTAGGCCTGATATGAAGTTGGCAAAAATCTCCTGCAAGCCAAAGCCCAGGCCCACAGACAGGGCGGCAATCAGCCACTGCAACTTGGACCATTCCATGCCCAACGTAGAGAAGCCCACCAGGGTGCCCAGCATTACCACCAGATAACGACTCACAGTACTGATGGCAAAGCCGGTACCTGGCGATAAATCCAACCGTTGCAAAAGCACCAATTCGAGCAGGCCTGGCAGATTGGTGGCAATAATTAGCGAAAACACGATGAAAAGAATGCCAAACAGTACCGACTTTAAGGTTACAGGTACCATTTGTTCATTGCCATCAATCAGTGTTGTACTGTTCCAAAGATTGATGCCATCCAATAGAGAGTACATTGCTGAGTGAGTTTGAGTCCACAGGCCAATCAGGCTGGCGAGAAAGGCGAGTATCAGCAGTGAGCGCACCAGTCCCAATGACTGACTGGAGATGGTTTCCAAATCGACAGATGGTTCTTCGTAGACATCGAGGTTGTCCCCAAGTAATGTCTCACCTCGTTCACGCTGAGATAATTTTTCGGCACGTCTCGCCTTGGCGCGGTCGAAGGCAATCCGGCGCCGTTCAATCAGCATCCAACGTTTTATTAGTTGATACAAAAGCACAAAGCCCAGTACCAACAGCAATGAAAGTTGCAGCTGCAGTAACAACTGGAACGCAGTGAAATAGAAACCCCGCCAGGCAAGCACCGCACTGACTACGGGTGTCAGTAGTACAACCATCCACAAAAGGCGTTGCAGCAGTCGGCGATTTTTACTAGGGCCCTGCTGTTCTGATTTGTATTTATTGGCAAACTTCACCATATCCCGATAGAACCAAAAAAGCTGAAAACATAATAGGATAAAAGCACCACGACCAATACTATTACGGAGCAGCGACAGCCCTAAGACTTCGGCAAAACTGACGATGGCCACTAAGGGGATGGTGAGTAGCATAAGGGATTTCAGGCGCATTTTGCTGAAGTCAATAATCTCCTTCGGTCGAGCAAAATGGCCAATTAGAAGGCCATTATCCATCGACAGCAAAAACATTATGCGGTACACCAGATATGCACATCCCATAACCAGCAAGCTGCAGCCTACTGCCTGTACGAGGTTATATTGGCTCAACATAAAAAAGGCGCCTGCAAGGATCACCGGGCTCGGGAGGATAAGTGCGTAAGCCACTGTGACCAACAAGGTCTCAAGTGTGTACATAAAATTATCTTGAGTTACCTTGCCAACCGGAGCGGTTAAGCGGTTTAGTGCCCGGTAAAAATGCGGTTTGATAATGTCCTGTATCGCTAGGCAAAGTACCAATAAAATCAACCACCAAGACCAATACTCACCTTGTTCATCGAGTGCTTGAGACAACTGTTGCCAAGGCGCTTGCTGAAACAGCCAAATAAGGCTGCGATGCAAGTCTGTTATCCAAAGTTTGCCTATCGGTGCTGCATTGGGCACCCAAAAGAGATGTTCACTCAGGGTGTTTTTTAAGGTGTGGTATTGGTCAAGCAGATTCTCTTGGCTCACCTTGAGTTTGGCCAGCTCGCTCAGCAGTTGATCAAAGCTCAGCATTAGCTGCTTCAGCAGCTTACTTTCGGCAGTCAGCAAGTCATATTGAACCGGGCTAAACTGGTCTTGTTGATTAAGCTGCTCCTGATTCAGGGCTAGATATTGCTCAATTTGATATCGGGCTAAACGCGTTTCTGCAATCTGACGTTCTGACGCTTGGGGGTTGGGTGGCTTGGGGAGATTATGTAACATTTGCAGAAAGCGCTCGCCAAAGGCTGAGTTGGTCTTCACCCAGGCAATCTGCGTCTGGATATTGGAAATTTGCTGCGATTGTTGCTGTGAGCGCGTTTCGGCAGCTTCCTGCTGTTTCACAACATCATCAATTTGCAGTGTCAGGTTTTGCAGCTTCTGTCCGAGTTGCTCGTTGCTGGCTTTAAGCCGAAGAACCAAATCGTCATCATGGTCGTCTGCGGGGGATAAACTATCAGCGAGAGTCGCCTCGGTAATTGCCTGACGATCGTCACTTATGGCGCGATTAAGCTTTTCAATAAAGAGTTCCTGTTGCTTAAGCTGGGATCGCACCACTTTTAGACGCAGCTGGACAAGCTCGATACGTGTTTGGCTTGTGGCTTGTTCCGTTTCCAGTGTTGCCAAGTTTTGTTCGTAATAGTGTCGTTGGGTTTGTTGTAATACTCCTGCGGCAGTATCCGGCGTTAATAAGGGCGACTTTTGATGTTGCACTAACGCTTGGCGTGCTGAAGACACCAGCGTTGGTAACTGATTGTGCCTTTGCAGCAAGCTGGCTTGTTGCTGGAGCAGCTGGATCTCGGTTTCCTTTAGCTCGGACAGGCGAAGATGTGCGGCTGAAGCCTGTTGATTCAAATCCTGTCTGCGTGCCAAGTTCAGCTCTTTTTGCGCGCTGGCAAAGGCTTTATTAAGTGCGGCTTTTTCGGTGTCGAAAGTCAGGAACTTATCTTGATACTCCCCAGCTATTTGGGATAGCGTTTCGATATTGCTTAGTATTTCCTGAGTCTGCTGTTCCGGTGTTGACTGCGATTGGGGTTGGTTTGAAGTAAAACCAAAACGCTTATCCAACTGCAGTGGGGAGTTGGCCTCGCAAAGAAAACTAATAAAAACAAGCGCTATCAGCAGAGTACGTATCATGGCACCGGATCGAGGCAAATTTGAATACCTAAAGCATGTTACCAAAGCAAACAGGAATTTGTATGTTTGTGTCAGGACTTTTTTTGTTGCAGTGATTTGTGGCTTTGGGCGGTTTCAAATATCGCGGTGGTTACAACCAGCAGGCCGCCTACCAGGGTGTTGGCACTGGGGGATTCTCCCAGCAGCAACAGTGCCAGTAAAGTGCCATAGAAGGGTTGCAGGCAGGACACCAAGCCCACAGTTTTAGCGCTTAAATGCCGCAGCGCAGAGGTGAAAAGGGCGTGTGGCGTGGCGGTAAAGATAACGCCAAGCAGGATTAACAGCTGCCAAACATCAGTGCTCAGCTCTTGTGGGGTCGATTCAACAAAACTGCCCAGAAAGAGCGCGGCAACCAGTGTTTGGTAGAACATGGCCTGGGGCCCGGTGTACTGGGCAAAATAGCGCTTGTGAAGCAAGTTGCGGGCGGTAAAGAGCGCCGCTGACAGCACCCCGACCAAAATCCCCAGGGTGATATCGTTACCCAAACTGGCCTCAGGGATCAGCAGCGCTACGCCTGCGAGTACGGCTATGCCACAGATAAGGTCACGCAGGTCTGGACGGGTACCGTTGATAAGGGGTTCTATCAGTACTGTCATGACCGGATAGGTAAAAAACGCAATCATACCTATGGCCACTGAGGACATTTGCATTGAGGCGAAATAGGTAACCCAGTGCAGGCTGACAATAATGCCGAGGGCCAGGGCAATACCATAATCTCTGGTGTTGCCAAGTCTGAGAGGATGGCGGGTGGCCTTTACAATCAGCGCCAACACCAGGGCGGCGATGGCGCAGCGATAGACGGTGATATCGAGTGCCCCGAGCGGGATGAGCTTGGAGAAAAGCGCGGTACCGCCAAACAGCAATACCGCCGAATGTAACTCAAGCAGTCCCGACGAGGTTTTGGACATCAGTCCTCCAGCTTGGCGAACGGCTGGCCCATACGGGTAACGGCTTCGGGTTTTACACCCTCGGCGAAGTCATCGATGGCATCCTTGGCAAACAACATCACCACGGTACTGCCAAGCTTAAAGCGGCCCATTTCGGCGCCTTTTTCCAGTGTAAGAGCTTCGGGACCTTCGGTGGGGTAGTCCCAGGTAAAGACTTTTTTGCCGGTTGGCGGCGTAACCGTGCCGGCCCACACAGTTTCAATGCTGGCCACTATGGTGGCACCCACGAGTACCATGGCCAGCGGGCCTTTTTCGGTCTCGAAAATCGCCACAACACGCTCGTTGCGGGCAAAGAGACCCGGCACGTTGCGGGCGGTCAGCGGGTTTACCGAAAAGAGCTCACCGGGCACATAGGTCATCTTCGACAGTGTGCCTTTGATGGGCATATGAATGCGGTGGTAATCCTTGGGCGCCAGGTAAATGGTGGCAAAATCACCCTCTTCAAAACGGGCGGCATCATCGGCCTGACCACCCAAGAGCGCCAGCGCCGAATAATGGTGGCCCTTGGCCTGGAAAATACGCCCATCTTCGATGGGGCCCAGCTGGCTTACGGCGCCGTCAACGGGATGCACCATGATGTCCTTGCCCTGGTCGATGGGGCGCAGGCCGGGCTTCAGCTCACGGGTGAAGAAATCATTGAAGGTTTTATAGGCTTCGGGGTTGGAATGCAGGGCCTCACTCATGTTGATGCCGTACTGCTTGATAAACCATTTAATGAAGGCGGTGGTCACAAAACCAGCCTCGGCGGCGGCAAATTTGCCCACGATGCGTGATACCAAATGCTTTGGCATCAGGTATTGGAGGGCGATTTTTACTTTATCCACTTGTCTTTGTCCTTTTGCTTTCAATTTGTTGCCGGATCATTCTTCGTTGTGTCTGAAATGTCGAGCGTGACGCTGTTCATCCAGACTGGCGATGATCCTGTGGTAATTATTGAATCTGTCCTGATGGATTTTGCCTGCATTCAGCGCGTCGCGAATGCTGCAACCCGGGTCATCCAGGTGTTTGCAATCACGGAACTTGCAGGTGCCGAGGTAATCGCGAAATTCAGTAAAGCACCAGCTGACTCTGTCTGGCGGCAGATGCCAGAGGGCGAATTCGCGTACGCCGGGGGAATCTATCAAATCGCCGCCGCTTGGCAAGTGCAACAATCTGGCGGTGGTGGTGGTATGTTGGCCAAGGCCTGAGCCTTCAGATACTTCGCCGGTCAGCAATTCAGCATCGGGCAGCAAGGCATTGATCATGGAGGACTTACCCACACCGGATTGGCCTACGAATACACTGATTTTGTCATTGAGTAAGGCTTTAACCGTGTCGATACCGGCCTTTGATTTACTGCTGACCTCGTAAACAGGATAGCCAAGAGAACGATACCTGCCGAGCGCGGCTTCAATATCGTCTTTGTCCTCATCATTCATCAGGTCGATTTTATTGAGGATGATAACGGGCGCAATGCCTGTGTCTTCCGAGGCGACCAAATATCTGTCGATTATTTGGGTGGTAAAGGCTGGGACAACCGAGGAAACAATCAATATCTGATCGATATTGGCAGCAATGATTTTTACGCCATCATACAGATCCGGCCGGGTCAGTGACGAGGTTCGGGGATGCACAGCTTCCACCACACCGCCAATGGCGCTGCCATCTTCCAATGCCTGACGGATAATCACCTTATCTCCGGTGACCAGACTTTGTATGGTTCTGCGAATATTGCAGCGAATGATGTCACCGCCGATTGTCTCCACGTCGGCATGTTGACCGAAGCGGGAAATGACCACGGCGGGTTCTTCCTGACCGAGTGAACTATCCTGTAATTCAGGCGCCTGGTTTTCGAGTTTGCCGCGGCTGAGCCGTTTTTCATGATTGGCGCGCATGCGGCGCAATTGGCCATGACTGAGAGGTTTCTTTTTACTCACAAAGCTGTCTTCGTCAATAATCTGATGTGGTTGGGCATAAAAAGCATTATGATACACGGTCTTTGACAAAAAAGCCTGAAAATACGGCGCGGGAACCAAAAGGCAGGTATATGGCTGCAGACGCAAAAAATCTTATTTGGATTGATCTTGAGATGACAGGATTGGAGCCCGAAGTGGACCGGATCCTGGAAATTGCCACCCTGGTAACCGATCAGGACCTGAACATCCTTGCCCAAGGTCCAGTGATAGCGATTCATCAGTCTGACGAGGTTTTGGCGGCCATGGATGATTGGAATCAAGAGCATCACGGCGCCTCTGGTCTTATCCAACGTGTTCGAGAGAGCCAGTACACAGAAGCCGATGCCATTGCCCAGACAATCAGTTTCCTGTCACAGCACGTTCCCAGCGGCGTCTCTCCTATGTGCGGTAACAGCGTAGGACAGGACAGACGTTTCCTGAATAAGTACATGCGCGAATTGGAAGATTTTTTCCACTACAGAAATATCGATGTCAGCACTATCAAAGAGTTGGTAAAACGCTGGGATCCGGAAGTGATGAAAGGCTTCAATAAGCAGGGCACCCACCAGGCGCTGCTTGATATCCAGGAGTCTATTGCAGAACTTCAGTTCTATCGCGAAAAAGTATTTAAAATTTGAGCAAACGATAGATAAATCTGTGGCGGGGGGTTGCAGGCCATGGAAATTTTCATATAATGCGGCCTCACCTTTACAGCGGTAAGCTGTGAAGGGCGAATTTGCGACATTAGCTCAGTTGCCGGTAAGAAGGGTGATACTCTGAAAACGGTAAATTTGCAGTGAAGCGAGAGCGCGACATTAGCTCAGTTGGTAGAGCGATACCTTGCCAAGGTATAGGTCATCGGTTCGAACCCGATATGTCGCTCCAAATTCTGACTTCGCCAGTCATAAAACAGCGAATGCGACATTAGCTCAGTTGGTAGAGCGATACCTTGCCAAGGTATAGGTCATCGGTTCGAACCCGATATGTCGCTCCAAATTCTGACTTCGCCAGTCACAAAACAGCGAATGCGACATTAGCTCAGTTGGTAGAGCGATACCTTGCCAAGGTATAGGTCATCGGTTCGAACCCGATATGTCGCTCCAAATTCTGACTTCGCCAGTCACAAAACAGCGAATGCGACATTAGCTCAGTTGGTAGAGCGATACCTTGCCAAGGTATAGGTCATCGGTTCGAACCCGATATGTCGCTCCAAATTCTGACTCCGCCAGTCACAAAACAGCGAATGCGACATTAGCTCAGTTGGTAGAGCGATACCTTGCCAAGGTATAGGTCATCGGTTCGAACCCGATATGTCGCTCCAAACTCCTCAATTTTTTCTCCCTCAATAAATATGTAATTCAAATGCAGGATTATTCCTCATGCTTTGGGTGGGCATTTTGTCTCACAGCCTGTGAGCCCAGACACAGAGTGCCTTCATAGGGTGATCCTCTGCAAAGAACCATCAAAAGCACGCAGATGCGGAATTTCGCATTTACTGAATTATGATGCAATTCAAATAATCTACTGATAAATGCTTCCATAATGGCTCCAGACAAAATTGAAATTGGCCGTAACAGGGTCATTGAAGATGGAGGCAGTCCTATGCGTATTCAACAACTGCGTGAGCTTCTGGAGTATCTGGCAACATGCCGGCTGGAAATGGCTCAACTTTACAAAAGGCTGCATGCCCAAGCTGACTCTTCCCGGGTGAAATTGATGCTTGAGTACTTTCAGCAGCAACAAAAGCATATTGCAAAGAAATTGGAAGACTATGTGGACGATGCGCCATTGAGACTTCTGGACACTTGGTATAAAGACCTTATTTTTGAGGACTTTATTAAGCGTTGTCAGAGCACTATGCTGCCAGCCAACATGCAGGAAGACGATGTGCTCAGCCTGCACCTGGACTTGGAAAACCGCTTGATTGCGCTTTTGGAAAAAACGGCTGAAACATCACAAACCGAAGAAATTCGCAGTGCCTTGGCCGATTTGGTCAGGGTAGAAAAGATTCAGCAGCAGAGGCTGGTTCACAGTACCATCCGGATGGATGATATCTAGCCATGATCTAATCGCAAAAAACCGGCCCAGTGGCCGGTTTTTTTATGGGTAACGCCAAAAGGGTAAATCACTTTGCATGATTTGCATCAAGGTTTTTGGCGCCGCCATGCTGTTATCTTGTGAAGCGGTCTGCCCTAGGATTTGTCGTTGTCTTTATCCTGCACAGGCAAAGTGACGGCCTTGTATAGCCCAAGTACTACCAGGAGCACGCACAACAGCAGCAGTGCCTGGATCAGGATGTTGGAAGACAAAGGTAAGCTGATCAAGAGTACTGAAAGCACCAGGACCAACAAGGTGAGCAGCATCGTCCTTGTGCCAGTCATACTTGTACTCCAAAGAGTGGCTAAAACCCGTAAGGGGTGTTCACAGTTAAAGTGTATAAAGTCATCCGTCAGGCCGCCAGTAGATACCGTTATTTGATTGCATCCGATGTGAAATGGAGTTGAAGGTATGAGTGATTCTTGCCTGTCCTTGCCTCAAACACTGTATACGGCCGCCCAGGTGAAGGCTGCAGAAATCAATGCAGTCAATTCCGGGGCTTGCAGCCTGTACGAATTGGTCGAGCAGGCCGGCAGCGCCGCCATGGCGATTTTGGAGTCGTCAGAGCACAGCAATCTGGCCACAGTGGTCTTGGTGGGCAAAGGCAATAATGGCGCCGATGCGCTGGTTGTGGCCAGGCTGCTGTTAACCAGAGGCAATCGTGCGCGGGTGCTGTTACTGGGGCAAGGCAAAACCCAGGAATATGTTGCTGCCATGGCCGCCTTTACCGAGGCTGGTGGCGTCGCCGAAGCCTTTACCGAGGCGGCACTCGAAGGAGCCGAGGTCATCATTGATGGGGTACTGGGTACCGGAAGCAGCGGCGAACTCAGTGAAGACTTGCAGCAGTGTTTTTCTGCGGTGAACTCGACGCCTGCCTGGGTGCTCAGCCTGGACATGCCTTCCGGTGTCAATGCCGATACAGGCAATGTTAATCCTGTTGCGGTTCAAGCCGATGTCACACTCTGTTTTGGTGGTCTAAAACAGGGGCTTTTTACCTCCAGAGCACGGCATTTTGCCGGGCTTATTCGCTATGCTTCCCTCGGGCTTGCTGAGTTTCTCGCAGAATTGCCGCCTGCGGCTCAGCGGGTCGATGCAGGCTTTTTGAAAGACTTGCTTGGGCGTCGCCCACGGGACAGCCACAAGGGTAAATCCGGTAAGGTCACCATCATGGGTGGCAACTATGGCATGGCAGGTGCGGTCAGGCTGGCCGGGGAGGCCTGTCTTCGTGCCGGTGCGGGATTGGTGACGGTTATCAGCCGGCCAGAACACCAATTGACCGTAAATGCCAACCGCCCGGAGCTGATGTTCTGGGGCTGCGAGTTGGTGGACATGGAGGTGTATCTGCGTTTGGGCTGGGCTGATGTGCTGGTGCTTGGCCCCGGCCTTGGCAAGGATGACTGGGGTTACAACCTGTATAAGGCGGTTGGTTTATCGGATAAACCCTGTGTGCTCGATGCCGATGCGCTGAATCTGTTATCGAAAGAGCCCTGCCGCCAGGTCAATCGCGTGTTGACTCCCCATCCCGGCGAAGCGGCAAGGCTGCTGGGGGTGTCTACCGCCGAGATAGAGGTCGACAGGTTTGCCGCAGTCAGGCAGTTGCAGGAGAGATTCGGTGGCGTCGTCTTGCTCAAAGGTGCTGGCACGCTTATCTATGATGGCGATACCCTAATGGTGGCTCCCGTGGGGAATCCTGGGCTTGCCAGCGGTGGGTGCGGAGATGTTTTATCTGGTATAATCGCCGCCCTGATGGCGCAGGGACTGGATACCATGACGGCGACCATTGCCGGTGTCGTGATCCACGGTGAAGCGGCTGACCTCGCAGCACTCTGCGGCGAGCGAGGCATGCTCGCCAGCGACCTGATGCCTTTTATTCGCCAATTGGTCAATAGTGATTTAATCTAGGCAACATTGATATAGCCAGTGCCAGCAAAGGGTGTTGGCGCTGTTGCTGACTATTCAAGAGCCGAGATGACAGACGTTAAGATTTTTCTCGAGACTGACGAGCAAACCATTGCTATCGGTCAAACACTCGCAAAATATATCCATCCCCCATTAACGCTTTACCTCACCGGCGAACTGGGTGCAGGCAAGACGACGCTCAGTCGCGGCCTTATTCAGGCGCTGGGTCACCAGGGCGCGGTTAAAAGTCCAACTTATACCCTGGTGGAACCTTACGAGCTTGAGAATGTCGAAATTTATCATTTTGACCTTTATCGTCTGGCTGACCCCGAAGAGTTGGAATTTATGGGGATCAGAGATTATTTTTCCGACAAAAGTCTTTGTATAGTAGAGTGGCCTGACAGGGGATTCGGCTTATTGCCTGAAGCCGACTTACATCTGCATTTGGTTTATGCGGGCACTGGACGAGAGCTCAGTATCCAGGCTGGTTCAGCAGCCGGAAGAGCAGTGATAGAAAATCTCAGCGAATGAATAGAATAATAAGCAGACTTTTTTTCGTTTTAACCCTGCTGTTTTCCGTCGGCACTTTAGCTGCGAATCAGCTGGATGGCGTGAGGATTTGGGCCGCCCCGGAATCGACCCGGGTCGTGTTTGATCTCACTGCCAAGCCCAATTACACCCATTCAACACTGGTTGGCCCAGACCGACTGGTACTGGACTTAAGTGATACCCAGTCCAGGGTCGCGCTCGATAAAATCGCCAATAACTCCAAATTGGTCAAACGGGTACGCCTGAGTAAGCCTCCGGCGAAGGGTATTCTGCGACTGGTTGTCGACCTTAACCGGCCGGTGAATGCCAACCTGTTTTCGCTGCCGCCAACGGCTCCCTATGGCAATCGTCTGGTGGTGGATCTTGAGGAAAAATCTAGCGAAAGCAAAACGATAGTTGCGCCGCCATCGTCGCTGCGTGACATTATTGTCGCCATCGACGCCGGACACGGTGGGGATGACCCGGGGTCTATTGGCCCATCAGGTCTGTATGAGAAAAAAATTGCCTTTGAAATCGCCAAGCGGGTGCAGGCCAAGATAGATGCCACCCCGGGTATGAAAGCGGTATTAACCCGCACCGGTGATTACTACATTCATCCGAACAAGCGCTCGGAGCTGGCGCGAAAACACCGTGCCGATCTGCTGGTGTCTATTCACGCCGACGCGTTTACCTCACCCAATCCTCGTGGTGCCTCAGTGTGGGTGCTGTCCATGCGCCGTGCCAACAGTGAAATCGGTCGCTGGCTGGAACAGAAAGAAAAACACTCTGAGCTTTTGGGTGGCGCCGGTGAAATTATTCAGAACGCCGATAACGAACAGTATCTGGCCATGACCTTGCTTGATATGTCCATGGACAGATCCATGGCTATCAGCCACAGCATTGCAGGTGATGTGCTCAAAGAGCTGGGCAAGGTGACTGTCCTGCACAAAAACCTGCCTGAATCGGCAAGCTTGGCTGCGTTGAAGTCTCCTGATATTCCATCCATTCTGGTGGAGACGGGCTTTATCTCCAATCCCAAAGAGGAAAGTCTGCTTAAGAGTGGAGCTCATCAGGAACGCCTCGCCAAAGCAATCCACACAGGGGTGCTGAGGTATTTTGAAACCAATCCTCCCAGCGACTCACTTATCGCCAGCCGTTCCAATGGTCAGCATAAGGTAAGTCGCGGTGAATCTTTGTCGGTTATTGCGGCCCAATATGGCATTTCTGTCACCAGCCTCAAACAGGCCAATAACCTTAAGTCCGACACGCTGCGCGTCGGCCAGAAGCTGGTGATCCCCAAAGGATAAACAAGGAATACCCCATGGCAATTCAGGTATTGCCACCTCAGTTGGCAAACCAGATTGCGGCCGGCGAGGTGGTAGAGCGCCCAGCCTCGGTCATAAAAGAGCTGGTGGAAAACAGTTTGGATGCAGGTGCTACCCGGGTCGATATCGATATCGATAAGGGCGGCAGCAAGCTTATCCGTATTCGCGACAATGGGGGCGGCATTCCGAAAGGCGAGTTGGCGCTGGCATTGGCCCGGCACGCCACCTCCAAGGTGCAAACCCTCGAAGATCTCGAAGCCATTCTGAGTTTTGGCTTTCGCGGCGAAGCATTGGCGAGTATCAGTTCTGTATCACGACTGACGCTGACGTCGCGTACCGCCGAGCAGTCAGAAGCCTGGCAGGCCTACGCCGAGGGCTCAGAGGTGGCCATTAAGGTGATGCCTGCGGCCCACCCTGTAGGCACCACCATTGAAGTGGCCGATCTCTTTTTTAATACTCCGGCACGGCGGCGATTTCTCAAGAGTGATAAAACTGAATTCACCCATATTGATGAGTGGCTCAAGCGTATTGCGCTGGTACGCTCTGACGTGCATTTTTCCCTGAGTCACAACGGTAAGCCCGTGCGTCAGTATCGGGGGGCCGTGACTGATGCTCAGTATCTGCAGCGACTCGCCCAGGTGGCTGGCAGGGCATTTGCCGACAGCGCCATCAAGGTGGACTGTCAGCACGATGGTATGCGTCTGAGCGGCTATCTGCAGTCACCGGCGCTCTGCGAACTGGTCGATTGTCACTACTTTTATGTGAATGGCCGCCTGATTCGGGACCGATTGGTGAATCATGCGGTGCGGCAGGCCTTCGGTGAGCTGGGTACCTTCGAGCAACCCGCCTTCGTACTGAGTTTGACGCTGGATCCCCATCAGGTGGATGTCAATGTGCACCCGGCTAAACACGAGGTGCGTTTTCACCAAGCCCGATATGTGCATGACTTTATTTTGCAGGTGCTGCAATCGGCATTACGTCAGATGCAAGACTTGCCATTGGCCGTGGATGCGGCCAAGCCCCATGCGCCAGCGGCCGCGGTGAAAGAACAGGTTGCAGGATACACACTTTCCGCCTTTGACAGCGCCAACGCCCACGAGGGAGCGGCAGGCCATAGTCGGGTAGCAGATACCCAGTATGACGCCCGCCAGTCTGCCAATGTCTGGTCAGGTGCACAGTCATCTGACGCCAGAATCTCTGATGATGGTCGTATCCATGGCACATCATCCCACGTTGGCTATGGCCGCTCTGAAAGTGCGTCACCGGCTGAACGCCTGGGCGGCAATGCCGCAGGCGCCGGGCAGGGACAGCGTTATGTTCGCGACCAATTATCCGGGCAACAGCGTCAGGCAGCGCAGTATTATGCCGAGTTGATGCATACCCCCGAGGTGGCGAGTCAAAGTGGCAATACTCAGGCTATTCTCCCCATGCCTCCCTTGCTGGCGAGCCGGTATTGGGTATTGGCACAGGATGAGCATCTTCGTCTGTTGTCCATTAGTGAGGCTGCCAAGGCCCTCGTCAGACAGGAAATATTTTCCAAGCTGCCAACGGGGCTCGTGGGGCAACCCTTACTGATGCCGGTGGCTGTTTCTGCCGAACCGGACTGGATGACGATATTGGCTGAGCGGGACGCGCTGCTCAGGCGTCTTGGCCTTGAACTGACAATTCGATATCAGCAGTTGATAATCAAAAAAGTGCCCCCATATTTGAGGGACAGCCAGCTTGCGAAGCTCATTCCCGAGTTTCTGGAATGGATTAAGCTTGAAACGCCGGCCGACGAAGCCCTGTGTCACTGGCTGGCGCAGCAGGTGACCGGTTTTGATGCCGCCCCCAAGGTGTGGCAGCGTATTCAGTCGCTCGAGGCGACTGAGCGTAATAAGATTTTAGAGAGTGCCAGGGAGTTGCCTTGGCAGACATGGCTTGATGAACATAAACACTGACACAAGTTCCTTGCCCAAGGTGCTGTTTTTGATGGGGCCGACGGCTTCAGGAAAGACGGCGCTGGCGCTGGATATGGCTGAACACCACAACTGTGAGATTATTTCAGTCGACTCGGCGTTGATATACCGGGGCATGGATATAGGGACCGCCAAACCCACCGCGTCGGAGTTGGCACGGGCCCCCCATAAACTGATAGATATCCTCGACCCGCTTGAGAGCTACTCGGCGGCAGATTTCAGAGCCGATGCTGTCAGAGAAATTGAAGAGACGCTGTCCCGTGGTAAAACCCCACTGCTCGTTGGTGGGACCATGATGTATTTCAAGACCTTGCTCGATGGCTTGTCACCATTGCCCAGTGCCGATGAAGCCGTGAGGGCCGGGATTGCCGCCGACGTTGAGGCAAAAGGATGGCAGGCGCTCCACGACGAACTGCGGCAAATAGACCCGGTCTCGGCCGAGCGCATTCATCCCAATGATCCACAGCGTTTATCGCGGGCTATTGAGGTATACCGGATAAGTGGCAAGACACTGACAGAGCTGACTAAAATTAAAGCCGAGTCTTTGCCTTACCAGATGGTGCAGTTTGCCATTGCACCGCAAGACAGAGCCGTGCTGCACGGTCTTATTGCCAAACGATTTCAGCAGATGCTCGCCGAAGGCTTTATCGACGAAGTGGAAACTCTGAAGGCTCGCGGGGATCTGCACCTTGAGCTGCCATCAATGCGCTGCGTCGGTTACCGACAGGCATGGCAGTATCTGGATGGTGAATTTGACCATGCTACCATGGTCGAAAAAGCTGTGGCCGCCACTAGGCAATTGGCAAAGCGTCAATTAACATGGTTGCGGGGATGGCCTGAGTTACACTGGCTGGCCAGCGGCGATGAAGGGAATTTAGACAAACTTGTGCAGCAATCCCGGTAGTGAATCTGCTTTTGCTGTATACTACTCAATTCAAACAGAAAACGTTTGCATTGGACTTTTATAATTTAAAAAGGAAATAACAAATGGCTAAGGGGCAATCTTTACAAGACCCATTTTTGAACGCACTGCGCCGTGAGCGTGTTCCCGTTTCTATTTATTTGGTTAACGGCATCAAGCTTCAGGGACAGGTTGAGTCTTTTGACCAGTTCGTGATCCTGCTGAAAAACACTGTAAGCCAGATGGTTTACAAGCACGCCATTTCTACCGTTGTTCCATCCCGTCCATTCAACGTGGGCAGTCATCAGGGTGGCAGCAACTACAATGCCCAACAAGACGACAGTGCCGGCGAACAGTAATTCCGGACGTCTATTTTTGAGAGGTTTGCTTCTTGTTTGATCGTTATGAGGCGGGAGAAACAGCGGTTCTTGTCCATATCGATTTTACCGACGAAGGCAGTCGGGAAGATCTCGCCGAATTGCAGTTATTGGTGGAATCGGCGGGTGCACGCTCCGTTGGTGTAATTACAGGAAGCCGTCGCGCGCCTGACCGCAAGTTTTTTGTGGGTACAGGCAAGGCTGAAGAGCTGGCTGCCATGGTGGCCGCGACCGATGCAAATGTAGTGATTTTTAACCATGCCCTGAGTCCGGCTCAGGAGCGAAATCTGGAACATCTTTGTCGTTGTCGGGTACTCGACAGGACAACCTTGATTCTGGATATTTTCGCTCAACGTGCCAGGACACACGAAGGTAAGTTGCAAGTGGAGCTAGCGCAATTGCGCCACATGTCAACGCGCCTCGTGCGGGGCTGGACTCACCTCGAACGCCAGAAGGGCGGTATTGGTCTTCGTGGCCCCGGTGAGACCCAGTTGGAAACCGACCGCCGCTTGTTGCGGGGACGGATCAAAAACATTAACCGCCGTCTGGAGAAGGTAGACAAACAGCGGGAGCAAAGCCGCAGGGCAAGGCAACGCAGCGACATGGCAGCGGTTTCTCTGGTTGGTTATACCAACGCAGGAAAATCCACCCTGTTCAATGCGTTGACGAGCGCTGAGGTGTATGCCGCCGATCAGCTGTTTGCGACTCTGGATCCTACGCTGCGAAAACTCGAGTTGCCTGACGGTGCCGCGATTCTCGCAGACACAGTAGGATTCATCCGACACCTTCCACATGACCTGGTTGCCGCCTTCAAGGCCACATTGCAGGAGACCCGCGAAGCAGATCTTCTGTTGCATGTTATTGATTGTGCTGATGAAAAGATGCGCGACAATATCGAGCAAGTGCAGGCCGTGCTGAAGGAAATTGAAGCCGATGAGATACCTCAACTCATCGTGTGCAACAAGATTGACCTGGTTGAAGGCGTTAAACCTGCCATCGATCGGGATGATACCGGAAAGCCTTTCCGGGTCTGGTTGTCTGCCCAGCAAAACCAAGGGTTGGATTTGCTCAGGCAAGCAGTTCAGGAGTTGGTTGGCAATGTGATTGCCGAGTTAACCCTGAAAATCCCGGCAACCGCCGGGCATTATCTTGGCCAGTTTTATCGACTGGATGCGATACAGCAGAAAGAGTATGACGATCTGGGGAACTGTATCTTGTCTGTTCGTTTGCCTGATGCCGATTGGCGCAGGCTGGCTAAACAGAGTCAAGGTGAGTTGGAAACCTTTATTGTCGATACAGCGACTGATAGGGTAGTTTGTTAACTATTAATATCATCCACTTATGGAGTATTAAATGGCTTGGAACGAGCCCGGTAACAAGGGGCAGGACCCTTGGGGAAACAAAGGCGGCAACGATAAAGGGCCGCCGGATCTGGACGAAGTCTTTCGCAATATTTCCAAACGTTTTGGCGGCAAGGGCAATGGCCTCGGCTTTGGTGGCCTGGGGTTAATTCTCGCGCTTGGTGCTGCTGTATGGTTCCTCTCCGGTTTTTACACCATCAAAACCGCAGAGCGCGGTGTCCATCTGCGCTTTGGTGAATACATAGGTGAAGTCGGCCCCGGTCTGCGCTGGAAAGCTACCTTTATTGATGAAGTGTATCCGGTCGATGTGGAAGCCCGTCGTACCATCCCGGCTTCCGGCAGCATTCTGACGTCCGATGAGAACGTGGTGCTGGTGGAACTGGCGGTACAGTACAAGGTGACTGACGCATACCAGTACATGTTCAGTGCCGTGGATGCCAATTCTTCTTTGCGTGAAGCCACAGACAGCGCGCTGCGTTACGTGGTTGGCCACTCGAAGATGGATGACATTCTTACCACTGGCCGTGACAAAATCCGTACCGATACCTGGGCTGAGCTTGAGCGCATTATCGAGCCTTACAAGCTGGGTCTGACCATCATGGACGTCAACTTCCTGCCGGCCCGTCCGCCGGAAGAAGTGAAAGACGCCTTCGATGATGCCATCGCCGCACAGGAAGATGAGCAGCGCTTCATCCGTGAAGCAGAAGCTTATCAGCGTGAAGTTGAACCCCGTGCCCGTGGTCAGGAACAGCGCATTGCTGAAGACGCCCGCGCCTACAAAGAGCAGGTCGTTCAGCAGGCACAGGGTGCAGTTGCCCGCTATGAAAAGCTGTTGCCTGAATACAAGGCAGCGCCGGACGTGACCCGCCAGCGCATGTACATCGAAGCCATGGAAGAAGTACTTTCAGGTAATAACAAGGTGCTTATTGATGCCAAAAACAACGGTAACCTCTTGTATTTGCCACTGGATAAGATGATCACTCCTCCTGCTGCCGTATCAACGTCAGACGACAGTGGCATCACGTCAACTACACATCTGGACACCGGCGCCATGAATCGTAATACCGGACTGCCGGTAAGCGGCCGTCCTTCCCGTGAAGATCGTGTTCGCCAGGGGAGGGAGTAAATTATGAGTCGTTTATTATTGGTTATCCTGGTGGTGGTGATTGCTGTGATGAGTTCGTCTCTCATGGTGGTCAACGAGGGTGAGCGTGCCATCGTGTCGCGCTTTAACGCCATCGTGAAAGAAAACGTTGATGGCGTTGAGCGTACCAAGGTGTTCGAGCCAGGTCTGCACTTCAAGATGCCTTTCATCGATACAGTGCGTAACCTCGACGCCCGGGTTCAAACGCTGGACGGTGCAGCCGACCGTTTCGTGACTTCAGAGAAGAAAGACCTGATGGTGGATTCTTATGTGAAGTGGCGCATTCATGACTTTGAGAAGTACTACCTGTCGACAAACGGCGGTATCAAGTCCAATGCGGAAGCCCTGCTGCAGCGTAAAATCAACAGTGACCTGCGTACCGAATTTGGTCAGCGCACCATTAAGGAAATTGTGTCAGGCGTACGTGCCGGCGAAGTCCTTGACAAGGAAAGCTCCGGTCGTGACGAGCTGCAGCGCAACGCGCTGGAAAATGTCCGTAAGAGCGCCGAGGATCTGGGGATAGAAGTGGTCGACGTGCGGGTGAAACAGATAAACCTGCCAACCAACGTCAGTTCTTCCATCTTCCAACGTATGCGTGCCGAGCGTCAGGCCGTGGCCAAAGAGCATCGCGCCAAGGGTCGTGAGGAAGCCGAAAAAATTCGTGCAACCGCCGATGCCAACGTGGTGGTGCGTCTCTCCAACGCCCAGCGTAATGCCCAGGTGATACGCGGTGATGGTGATGCGATAGCGGCTAAGATTTATGCCGACGCTTACAAGAAGGACCCCGAGTTCTATGCCTTCCTTCGAAGCCTCGATGCCTATAAGGCGAGCTTCGCTGGCAGCGGCAACATGATGGTCTTGGAGCCGGACAGTGAATTCTTCCGTTATATGAAAGAAGCCAAACCAAAATAATCATCATCTGTATCAAAAAAGCCCAACTCCGATAGTTGGGCTTTTTTTATGAAATTTGCGTTGCAGGAGCCATGGTTACTCGGGGAGTTGCTTCAATTTTGTTTGTGGTTACTTCGTCCTGAGCGCGGCATTATGTTTCAGTTAAGCCGGTTCAAATCAAAAAATCATTATCTCCCCAACTTAGTTGTGTCTTTTGACTATGATCCGCCTCCACTTTTTGGCTATAATGAGCCCCGCCTCAAACTTTGATTTTGCTTCGGGATGCGCTATCTCAAGGCAACTTCTTGAAAAACAAAAAATTCCAACCCCCGCTGGGAGATATGTGGATGAGCAATGCGCCAGTCGATTCCGGACGTCGCAGATTCCTGACAGCCGCAACCGCTGTAGTTGGCGGTGCTGGTGCCGTCGCTGTAGCGGTTCCTTTTATCAAGTCATGGAATCCGAGCGCCAAGGCGAAAGCTGCAGGTGCGCCGGTAGAAGTTAATATCAGCAAGCTGGAACAAGGCCAGTTGATCCGTGTAGAGTGGCGCGGCAAACCCGTTTGGGTTGTACGCCGCACCGAGGACGTTCTTAAGCAACTTCCTGAGCTCGATGGTCAGCTGCGCGACCCTGCGTCTGATGAACTACAGCAACCCGAGTATGCCAAAAACGGCGTACGTTCCATCAAGCCTGAGTACTTTATCGCCGTAGGTATTTGTACTCACCTGGGCTGTTCTCCTACCTATCTGCCAGATTCATTTGGCGAACAGGTTGAAGGCGTTAGCTCTGGCTTCTTCTGTCCTTGCCACGGCTCCAAGTTTGACATGGCCGGCCGCGTATTTCAGGGTGTTCCTGCACCACTGAACCTGGTGATCCCTCCACACAAGTATCTTGACGATGCGAATGTGATCATCGGTGTCGACGGGGAGACTGCATAATGGTTAAGAACATTATCGATTGGATTGATGCCCGTATTCCGATGACGGCGACCTATAATCGCCACGTTGGTCAGTACGCGACCCCGAAAAACTTTAACTTCTGGTACTTCTTCGGTTCTCTGGCGCTGTTGGTGCTGGTAAACCAGATCCTCACCGGTATCTGGCTGACCATGAACTACGTACCTACCGCAGAAGGTGCCTTTGCCTCCATTGAATACATCATGCGTGATGTGGAATATGGCTGGTTGCTGCGTTATATGCACTCCACCGGGGCCTCAGCCTTCTTCGTGGTGGTGTATCTGCACATGTTCCGTGGTCTGATCTACGGTTCATATCAGAAGCCACGTGAACTGCTGTGGCTGTTCGGTATGCTGATTTTCCTCGTGCTGATGGCCGAAGCCTTCATGGGCTATCTGCTGCCATGGGGCCAGATGTCATACTGGGGTGCACAGGTAATTATCTCTCTGTTTGGTGCCATCCCTGTTATCGGTGATGACCTGACTCTGTGGATCCGCGGTGACTACGTGGTATCAGGCGCGACCCTGAACCGCTTCTTCGCCCTGCACGTTATTGCACTGCCGCTGGTGCTGGTTGTTCTGGTGTTCCTGCACCTGATTGCCCTGCACGAAGTGGGTTCGAACAACCCAGACGGTATCGAAATCAAGAAGAACAAGGACGAAAACGGCTGGCCCGTTGACGGTATTCCTTTCCACCCATACTACACCGTGAAAGACATCATGGGCGTGGCGGGCTTCCTGATTGTGTTCTGCTACGTGCTGTTCTTCATGCCTGAAGGTGGTGGTTACTTCCTCGAGAAGCCTAACTTCGAAGCCGCTAACCCAATGAAGACCCCTGAACACATTGCACCTGTATGGTACTTCACACCCTTCTACGCAATCCTGCGTGCGGTTCCGCACAAGCTGGGTGGTGTGATCATGATGGGTCTGTCCATTGCCGTACTGTTCATCCTGCCTTGGCTGGATCGCTGTAACGTGAAATCTATCCGTTACAGAAGCTTCATCCACAAGTTGAACATTGCTCAGTTCTCTGTGTCCTTCATCGTGCTGGGTTACCTCGGTGCTGTGCCTGCGACCCCTGCGCTGACCATTGCTGCTCAAGTGTTCACCATCACCTATTTTGGCTTCTTCGTAGCCCTGTGGGTGTACAGCAAGAATGAGAAGACCAAGCCAGTTCCAGCGAGGTTGACTAAATAATGAAAAAGTTACTCATTGCTTTGGTTGCTCTGGTGCCTACTCTTGGCTTCGCCGCTGGCGGCCAGAACGTGCACCTGGAAAAGGCCAATATCGATCTGAACGATAAAGAGTCTCTGGTACGTGGTCTGGACCTGTTCCAACACTACTGCTCAGGCTGTCACAGCACTCAGTATCAGCGCTATGAGCGTGTTGCCAACGATCTGGGCGTATCTATCGATGAGATGCGCACCAAGTTCGTGTTCACCGGTGCCAAAGTCGGCGAACTGATGGAAAACGCTATCCCTGAGAAAGATGCTGCCAAGTGGTTCGGTGCTGCGCCACCGGATCTGACTCTGGCCGCCCGTGTACGTGGTGAAGACTGGGTTTATTCTTACCTCAAGGGTTTCTACAAAGACCCAAGCCGTCCTTTCGGCGTGAATAACACTGTGTTCCCTTCTGTGGGTATGCCTCACGTGCTGGAAGGTTTGCAGGGTATCGCGGTTAAGCAGGCAGACGGCAGTCTGGTTGCCTCCGGCGGTAAGTTGAGTGCTGAAGAGTACGATCAAGTGGCCCGTGACATCACCGGCTTCCTGGTTTACTCCGCTGAACCCATCAAACTGGAGCGTCAGGCGCTGGGTGTTTGGGTGCTTTGCTTCCTGTTTATCTTCTTTGTTGTGGCCTACTTCCTGAAGAAAGAATACTGGAAGGATGTACACTGATAGCCAATAGCGGGTAAAATACTCTATCCGCGTATTGAAACGGGGGGCGTTAGCCCCTCGTTTATTTTATTTGTTTCGATTCTGGAGGGTATCAATGGCTCTTGCTGCCAACAAACGCTCTATCATGACTCTGTTTTCTGGCGCCGACGATCTCTACAGCCACCAGGTGCGTATTGTACTGGCTGAAAAAGGCGTTACCGTTGATGTTTTACAGGTCGATCCCAACGACATGCCTGAGGATTTGCTCGAGCTGAATCCTTACAACTCTGTGCCGACGCTGGTGGATCGCGAGCTGGTATTGTACGAGTCACGCATCATCATGGAATATCTGGATGAGCGTTTCCCACACCCACCACTGATGCCTGTTTATCCGGTTTCCCGTGGCCAGAGCCGTTTGATGATGCACCGTATCGATACCGATTGGTACGTACTGGTTGACCGCATCAAGAAAGGCGACCGTGCCGATGCCGCCCGTAAAGAGCTGCGTGAAGGCCTGATTGCCATTTCACCTCTGTTTGGTGAAATGCCTTACTTCATGAGTGAAGAATTCGGCCTGGCCGACTGCTACCTTGGCCCCTTGCTGTGGCGTCTGCCTGCCCTGGGTATTCACCTGGATACCGGCGTGGCCAAAGACATCAAGGCCTACATGACCCGCATCTTCGATCGCGAGTCGTTCAAGGCATCGCTCACAGAAGCCGAGCGCGAAATGCGCATGGGTCTGTAATGAAACCTTTGACGCCAAGCCGTCCTTACTTACTGCGGGCGTATTATGACTGGTTGATGGATAACCAGCTCACGCCCCACGTGGTGGTGGACGCCTATGTCAAAGGCACCCAGGTGCCCCAGCAATATGTGCGCGATGGTCAGATAGTGCTGAACATCGCCGAATCTGCAGTGGGGCATTTGCAGCTGGGTAACGATGCGGTGGAGTTTAATGCCCGTTTCGGCGGTGTACCCCATCAGGTGGTATTGCCCATGGCCTCCATCGTGGCTATTTATGCCCGTGAAAATGGTGCCGGCACGGTATTTGATGCCGAAGATGCCTATCTGCTTGATGAAGGCGAAGACGAGCTGCTGTCTGTGGTGGAGTCAGAGCCTGAAGAGGTGCTGGCCAGCGATGAAGCTGATGGGCCGGACGATCCCAGCCCCAAACGCCGTGGCCATTTAACCGTGGTCAAATAACAAAAAACCAGCCGATGGCTGGTTTTTTCGTTTTGGTATGGCAATCAGTTAACGGCTTGCCTTTGTGCCTGTGATGGAGATTGGTCTGCTGCCACCTGGATGCAGTTACGGCCGTTGCGTTTCGCCTGGTAAAGAGCCTTGTCAGCCATGGCCATGATCTTGATGAGAGATACCGGCGGTGTTGCCATACACACGCCGATGGAGACAGTCAAACGAACCGGGCCGGCGCCCAGATCAGGATGTGCGGAGGCGATGGTCTTTCTCAGGTTTTCTGCACGGGTGAGATGTTCCAGTGGCGAGGCACAAAATTGGACCATGGCAAATTCTTCTCCACCAATCCGGCCTGCAAAGTCCTCTCCCTGGGTGGCAGCGTGCAATTGGCTCGCCAAAAATTGCAATGCAGAGTCGCCAGCCTGGTGCCCTGTGGTGTCGTTAATCTGCTTGAAGTGGTCAACATCGATGATCAGCAGGCAAAAGGGGCGTCTGTCCTTTACGGTGCGCTCCAGCTTCCACATAAAGGCTCGCCTGTTGGGCAGCCCTGTAAGGGAATCGGTGTCGGCAAGATATTGCAGTTCCCGCTCATTTTGCGCCGCGTAGTATTCGCTTATCAGGATAACCACCAATACCGTGGTGACGCACGATCCCACCATCAGGATCCGAAGCAGTGTGATAGTGAGTGTCGGTACCTCTGCAATGCTGGGATGAGCCTGCCATCCATAGACTTCAAAATAGCCGAACAGCAGTAAGTTGCTGCAAAAAAGCAGGGCGGTGGTGAGCCACTGTTTGGCATCCAGGTAGGAGGCGGGTAACACCGCAAACATCAGGAAATAGTATTGCAGCCCAAGCGTCACCCCCTGAGCCAGCATCAGCGCGATGAGTGCATCGAACATCACCAATAAAAACAGTGTCAGTGTGGCCTCGTGTCTTTTCCCCCTGTGGTTTAGCCACAGAACCAGGGGCAGCAGCAATAAAAGCGGCAACTGCACCAGGCCTGAATAAATCAGTCCTGGATTGCCAAGCAGTATAAAGGCAAGGTTAAACACCAGTATGGTGACTAAGGCGATCAACACACTGATATTCGTTTGGATAAGCCGGCGCTCTTGCGTTTTACCGTGGCAATGCTCTATACCCGTTTTGGCGTAGCTGACCAGTTGTTTCCCCCAAAATGCCATAGAGGTTACTGACGAAGGTTTGATAGTCATCCGTTAAGCATAGACATAGTTCCGGGCATTGGATGATCCGCTCGCCGCTCTGTGCTAGGATTCGCGGCCTATTCTGTTTGGACTCCAACACGCGGACGAATAAAAGCATGTTGCTCATGATAGACAACTACGACTCTTTTACCTTTAACCTGGTGCAGTATTTTCAGCAGCTCGGGGAAGAGGTGGTTGTCCGTCGCCATGACGATATTCAGATTGATGAGATAAGTGCCTTGGCACCGGACTATCTGGTGATTTCTCCCGGCCCCTGCACCCCGGACGACGCCGGTATTTCCCTCGAGGCCATAGCGCATTTTGCCGGTAAACTGCCCATTTTAGGGGTGTGCCTCGGACATCAGGCTATGGCGCAGGTGTTCGGTGCCAAAGTGATCCGTGCCGGACGGGTCATGCATGGCAAAACCAGTGATATCCGCCATAACAATCAGCGTTTGTTTCGCGGCCTGAGTAACCCCCTCAGGGTAACCCGCTATCATTCTTTATTGGTGGAGTCCGTGCCCGAGGGCTTTGTGATGGATGCCTGGTTTGATGACCCCGTTCATGGGCGGGAAATCATGGCTATCAGCCATCAGTCGTTACCGCTTTATGGGGTGCAGTTCCATCCCGAGTCCATTCTTACCGAGCAAGGGCTCGAATTGCTTGGTAATTTCCTCAAAATCAGCGCCTGACGGCGTGTCTTGATTTTCTGTTACAAGTTTTCTCTCCTGCCTTTTGTGACGGCGTCGGTGTGACTGGGACAAATATGGTATAACTGGCGCCATTCCAAAAAGGCCTCCGGCCGTAAAACGAAAAGGAAGGACAATGAACCCGGTTTACCGTCACTTTGCGGTCAGCGCCCTGTCGCTGGCCATTCTGGCTGGCTGCGCTGCCACGGACAATACGGCATCGAACGCTGTTGCTGCCAGGCAGGTACCAGTGTCTCAGGTCGAGTTGGCTGCACCGCCTGTTGCCTCACAGCCCCTGACCATGAAGCAGATTATGGCCAATCCGGATTGGATGGGAATATTTGCCCGCAATCCATACTGGAGCGATGACGGCAGCAGCGTACTGTTTGAACGTCAGCCCAGTGCGTCGGCCCTGAAGTCCTACTATGTTCAGGCGCTGGATGGCGAAGCCCGCGAACTGTCTCTGGGCGAGCTGCATCAGGTGTCCCAGCGTAAAGGTGTGCTGGATACAGCGCAAAAACGCAAGGCTTATATCTATCAGGGCAACCTCTTCGTCAAAGACCTGTCAACCGGTGAAGTATCACAGCTGACCCGCACCAATACCCCCGTGGATGGCGTACGTTTTCTGAGTAATGGCGACCTGGCATTCTGGCAGGGGAATGCCGTATTCCGTCTGCATGCCAACGGCATGGTCGAGCAGCTTGCCGACATTCGTATGAGCCAGCCGCCCAAGGGCGTTAAGGCTCCCGAGGCCTATTTGGCTAAAGAGCAGGCAAAGCTCATCCAGTATGTGGCCGCCCAGCACGACAAAGCCAAAGCCCGTGAAGACTATAAAAAGGCTCTGAGCGCGGCCGACACCACCATGACGGCTGAACCCTGGTATTTGGGGGATAGTGAGGTAGTTGTCGAACTGTCGCTGTCAGCCGATGGCCGTTATGTGCTGCTGAGTCTCCAGGACAAGAGTTACCAAGGCCGCAGCGAGCACGACATCATGCCCAACTACCTGGGTAAGGATGGCTATGTGGACGCAGTGCCTGCCCGCGCCAGGGTGGCCGAAGACAATCCACCGGGCCAGCGCCTGGTGTTGATTGACCTGCAGGACAAACAAAAACATGACATCAGTATCGAAGGCCTGCAGGGCTTTGATGAGGATGTGCTGGCGGCGGTAAAGGCCGAGAATGCCAAGGCAAGGGGCGAAAGCTACCAAAGCGAGAAAGCGCCCCGTAAAGTGCAACTGATGCAGGATTGGGGCTGGAGCCAGAGCGCCATCCAGTGGAGTGATGATGGCCAGCTGATGGTGATGCTGGAGGCGGTGGATAACAAAGACCGCTGGATTGCATCGGTCAATCTGGACTCAGGCAAACTCAGTACTGAGCATCGTCTCCATGATGACGCCTGGGTGAACTACGACTACAACCAGTTTGGTTGGCTCAACGATGGTCGCTTTTATTTCCTGTCGGAAGAAACCGGCTACTCACAGCTTTACATCAAAGCGCCGGGCAAGGCTGCCAGTGCACTGACTTCGGGTAAATTTGTCGTCAGCGATGTCACCTTGAGCCCCGATGGCAAGCACCTCTACTACAAGGCCAATAAAGATCACCCCGGGATTTACAATGTTTATCGGGTCGCTCTGGTCGATGGCAAAGATGAGCAGTTGACCCACTGGGAAGGCACCCTGGATTACAGCCTGAGCCCGGATGGCACACGCCTGCTCTTGACCGCCTCCAGCCGTATTCAGCCGGAAGAGCTCTATGTGCAGGAGATTGGTGGCGAACTCAAGCGTCTGACCCACTACACATCAGAGGCCTTTGCCAAGTATGCCTGGCAGGCGCCCAATGTGGTGGCAGTGCCATCCAATCACGGTGCCGGGGTAGTCTATGCCAGGGTGTATCTGCCAGAAGGTTACGATGCCACCAAGGCCGATAAGTATCCGGCTGTGATTTTTAACCATGGTGCCGGTTATCTGCAAAACGCGCACTTTGGTTTCTCCGGCTATTTCCGGGAGTTTATGTTCCACAACCTGCTGGCTCAGCAAGGTTATGTGGTGATGGACATGGACTTCCGTGGTTCCAAAGGGTATGGCCGTGACTGGCGTACCGCTATCTACCGTCAGATGGGGCACCCGGAGGTGGAAGACCTTAAAGACGGCGTGGCCTGGATGGTGAACAATGCCAATGTGGATACCAAGCGTGTGGGCACCTACGGCGGTTCCTATGGTGGCTTCCTCACCTTTATGGCCCTGTTCCGCGAACCTGAGCTGTTCCAGGCCGGGGCGGCGCTGCGTCCGGTAACCGATTGGGCACATTACAACGCGCCTTACACCTCCAACATCCTCAATACCCCGGATGTGGATCATATTGCCTTTGAGCGCAGCTCACCCATCTATCATGCCGAGGGGCTGAACAAACCGCTGCTTATCATGAGCGGTGTGCTGGATGACAACGTGTTCTTCCAGGACAGTGTGCGCCTGGTGCAGCGTTTGATTGAGCTGGAAAAACCCATGTTTGAAACCGCCATCTATCCGGTGGAGCCCCATGGTTTCCGTGAACCATCCAGCTGGCTTGATGAATATCGCCGTATTTATAAGCTGTTTGAAGCCGAACTCAAGTAACGGATGATTCGGTCGTTAAACTCAGGGCCTGCGGGCCCTGTTTTTTTATTGAAAATTGGCAGCCTGTCAGTAAGTTGGCAAAATATCAGTCTCTCTCCATGGCTGATTTATGCTAAAAATGACAGGTGAAATCGGCTTTACACACCATCGGGAGTCTACAGAGGTGGCTATTGGCGCAGCGGGCGGAGTTAAGCCCGGAAGTGTTCTGGCATTGGAGCGGCGTTTATACCGGCAGCTCATCGTCGGTAAGCAGAAAATGCCCAGAATACAGGATGAATTGGATAGAGAACTCGAATCCGTGGCCTTCAAGCTGGATATCGAGCGCGCCGCCGTGTTCGAACGTATCGAGCGGCAGCAGAAGGCCCGTGAAGTATTCGAGGCCGTATCCAAGCAGCTGACCGACACCGTCATGGACGAGATAAGACTGACGCTCGGCGACATGGACAGGCTGCTGCAGCGCTCAACCCTGACCGAGACCCAGCTGGCACTGTTTGAGCAGCTCTGCAAAGAAAATCCAGAGCTTGGACGTATTCGGTTGCTGATGAGCGGTATTGGTTGGTTATCCCGTGATTTGACCAATGTGGTCAACAGCACCGCGTTTCGTCAGCGTCATCCACAACGCGCCGATGTGCGGGTTACCGATATCAAGTTGGTGCTCAACTTTATCGGAGTAGAAAACCTGCGCCAGTTGGTGCCTTACTACAGTATGCGCAACTGGTTGCCTTCGGGCCATTCCTGCCTGCTGTGGCCCAATCGTAAGCTTTGGCAATATTCGCTGGCCTGTGCCACCGCCGCCAAAGCCCTGGCCAAACTCCACGAATGCAATGAAACCCTGGCATTTATCAGCGCCTTACTCGAGCAGTTTGGTATCACCATGGTGCTGGGCAGTGCGGCGGCAATCTATGAAAAAAACTGGGGCAATTGGCTCAGGGAGGCCAGTGCCAGCCGGGACAAGGAACTCTATGATGCCGTCATGGCCACCGAATTCCCCGCCGAAAAGGTGCTGGAAGAAGTGCTTGTCCATTCCAGCAAACTCGCATGGGAAATTCCGGCCAGACTTAACTTTGCCGATCATGCCCTTACGCTCAACCTCAAGGCGCTGGATGAATCTCTCACGGTCAGTGACCTGCCCATGGATGCACAAATCCTGGCCAAGGCTACTTGTTTCGTCCGGGTGATGACGCTGGAAGACAGCAACCTGCTTGAACCCCAGGAAGCGAGGGAGATGTACCGTTACTACGGCCTCAGTGAGCAGGAAATACTTCGTCTGAAAGCACAAAATTATCGCAGAATGGAGCTCTTCTGAGGCCATCGCCGAGGGCATTAACAGAATATCCGGCACAGGAGCGCAGTATGGCTAGTTGGCAGGCAAAGGTGCTTAACAGTGTGCTTTCTTACATCGCCAAACCCGGTATGCACGCCAGGGGCACGCGTTTGTCACTTGCAGATATTCGCAGGCGGCTGCTGGCGCTGGACAGCCGCTATCTTGCCTGGCCCAAAGGGCTTGTCAGTGAAAATTTGTCTCTGTCACACAGCTGCTTAATCCACTATCGCCTGGAGCCCGGTGCGGCACCAACCCCCCGCATTGCCATCTTCTATGTGCGTGGTGGGGGATTTTGTTTTAAAACCCCCAATGCCCATGGTCGCTTCATCGCCGATTTATGTCGTGAGCTGGATGCCGATGCTTATGTCCCTGACTATCGGTTGGCACCGGAGCACCCGTTTCCGGCGCCGCTGGAGGATGTGCTTGAAGGATATGAGCGGTTTCTGTCGCGCTGGTCCGGGCCCTTCGTGGTGATGGGCGACAGTGCCGGTGGCAATCTGGCCATGTCCCTGTTGCTACAGGTTAAAGAGAAGGGGCTCAGATTACCCGGCTGCGCAGTGCTGCTGAGCCCCGCGTTGGACCTTGGGATCACAGGTAACAGTGAACGGCTGCTCAGTGCCGACGATCCCCTGTTCAGCATCGAATCCCTGCTCAGACTCAGGGGCGCCTATCTTCAGGGCGCCAACCCCATGGATGTGAGAGCCAGCCCCCTGCACGGTGATTTGCATGGCATGCCACCCATGCTGTTGCTGGCGGGCACCCGGGAATTGCTTTTGGAGGATTCGGAGCGTATGGCGCTGCGCCTGCGAGAATCCGGAGCCGAGGTGGAACAACATTTTCTGGCACACATGCCCCATGTGTTTCCGCTGTTTGAGATACTGCCGGAAGCCAGAGAAGCAAGGGAGTTTATCCTCGAATTTATCCAGCGGCGGCTGATGTGAATAATATGTCTATTTATTCAATATTCTATGCATAGTCTGAAAATTTGCCCGTAAATAAGATTTTTTCTGACTAAATATGCCACTATCCCCCACATATAGCGCTTTTATAATTTCAATGTGCAAATCTTTATGCAGCTTACGGCGCCGTTTTGCGGTGGCTGATTGTGAAAAACTGGTATTTCGATCACAATTTCGCTAATAATGGCAGTCTGCCGACACAAGCAAATGCTGCAATAAGCCTCAGCAAAAAAGAAAACGCAGCGGCAAACCGGTGGCTTAGCAAGTCACTCAACGAACAAAGGATGAACAGGAATGACTGACAAGATGAATCTGACACGTGCCCAATTTGATGAAGTAATGGTGCCTAACTATGCGCCAGCTGCGGTGATCCCTGTCCGCGGTGAAGGCAGCCGTGTCTGGGATCAGCAAGGTACCGAGTATGTGGACTTTGCCGGTGGTATCGCTGTTAACTGTCTGGGTCACTGTCATCCTGCTTTGGTGGGCGCACTGAAGGAGCAGGGCGAAAAACTCTGGCACCTGTCCAACACCATGACCAACGAGCCTGCGCTGGCGCTGGCTACCAAGCTGGTTGAGGCGACCTTTGCCGATCGCGTGTATTTTGCCAACTCAGGCGCTGAGGCCAACGAAGCTGCGCTGAAACTGGCCCGTCGATATGCCATCGAAAACTATGGCGAGCACAAGGTTGAAGTGATTGCTTTCGATAAAGCGTTCCATGGTCGTACCTTCTTCACCGTGTCTGTGGGTGGACAGGCCGCTTACTCAGACGGTTTCGGTCCAAAACCTGCCGCTATCACCCATCTGCCATTTAATGATGTCGCTGCACTGGAAGCGGCGGTGTCCGATAACACCTGTGCCATCATGCTCGAGCCGCTGCAAGGCGAAGGTGGCATCATCAACGGTGACCCGGAATTCCTGCGCGCCGTTCGTCGCCTGGCCGACAAGCACAACGCGCTGGTGATTTTTGACGAAGTACAAACCGGTGTTGGCCGTACCGGCGACCTGTATGCCTATATGGGCACCGAAGTTGTGCCAGACATCCTGACCACCGCCAAGGCGCTGGGTGGTGGTTTCCCCATCGCAGCCATGCTCACCACGGCCGACATCGCCGCGCACCTCAAGGTGGGTACACACGGTTCTACTTACGGTGGTAACCCGCTGGCCTGTGCCATAGGGAACGCCGTGATGGACGTGGTTAACACCCCTGAAGTGCTGGACGGCGTAAAGCACCGCGAGCAGCTGTTCCGCGATGGGCTGGCCCAAATCAATGAAAAGTATCATGTATTCTCTGAAATCCGTGGCAAGGGCCTGCTGCTTGGCGCCGTACTCAACGAGCAGTTTGCCGGCCGTAGTCGCGATTTCCTCAATGCCTCTGTTGCCGAAGGCCTGTTGACCCTGATGGCGGGTGCCAACGTAGTCCGCTTTACTCCATCTCTGGTAATTCCTGAGGCAGATATTGTCGAAGGTCTGGCCCGTTTCGAACGTGCCGTTGCCAAGGTAGCCGGCTGATAAACCGGGGGCGGCATTGGCTGCCGCCCCTGAAAGTCCAGCGACGTCCTGCTTCTAACCTCCGATGGCTGCATCACCGATTCGCTTGGTGAGGATTCTTGCATGCCGGAAAGGTAAAATCGCTTAAAAAAGCGGCTGGCAGGACAGAGAGGAGATATTAAGATGTTAATCATTCGTCCAATCCGGGCCAGCGATTTTGATGCCCTGTACCGCATCGCGGTGGAGTCGGGTCACGGTTTTACGTCACTGCCGGTTAACGAAGAATTATTGCGCCGCAAGATAGCGCGCTCCGAGGCCTCTTTTCAAAAGGTGGTGGAAACCCCTTATGATGAAGGCTACCTGATGGTGCTCGAAGACACACAAACCCAGCAAGTGGTGGGAACCTGTGCGCTCGAGGCCGCCGTAGGTATGGAAGATGCATTTTACCATTATCGCCTCGGCACCGAGGTGTATCACTCTGAGCAAATCCATGTTCGCAATGAGGTCGAAACCCTGACTCTCTGCCACGACTACACGGGTGCCGCCGAGCTTTGTACCCTGTTTTTGCGCGAAGATTACCGCAAAGACAACAATGGTCGCATGCTCTCCCGCAGTCGTTTCCTGTTTTTGGCTCAGCATCCAAGCCGTTTCGGTGAAACCGTGATTGCCGAAATGCGCGGTGTCAGCGATGAAAAGGGTAATTCCCCCTTTTATGGCTGGCTGCAAAAGCACTTCCTCGGGATCGATTTTGTCGAAGCTGACTATCTGTCTGGTCTGGGGCGAAAAGCCTTCATGGCCGAGATGATGCCCAGAAACCCTGTTTATGTGTGCTTGCTCCCCGAAGAAGCCCAGAAGGTGATTGGCGAAGTGCATACCAACACCCGTCCTGCCATTAGCTTGCTGCGTGCCGAGGGATTCCGCTGCCGGGGTTATGTGGACATATTCGACGGTGGCCCAACGGTGGAGTGTAATCTGCAGGATATCCGCGGCGTGCGCGAAAGCCGTTTGCTGACGGTACGTATCGGCGATATGCCGGCCTCAGAAGACAGCTTTATTCTCTCCAACACCCAGCTTGCCGATTACCGCGCAACCTCGGCCGAGCTGGTGGTTTCCTCTGATTCAGATGAAGTGATATTAAGCCCCGAGCTTGCCGCTGGCCTCCTGGTCAGTGACGGTGAGCAGGTGCGGGTACTGGCAATATAGGAATTCGATATGACGCAATTTATCAATGGCCAGTGGCTCGCTGGCGAAGGCAAAGAGATGCAGTCAAAGAACCCCGCCAATGGTGAGGTGATTTGGCAGGGTAAGGCCGCCGTACCGGCTCAGGTGGAAGCGGCTGTGATGGCAGCCCGTGATGCCCAGTTTGACTGGTTTATGCTGGGCTTTGAAGGTCGTCAGGCCATTGTCGAAGCCTACCGCAATGAACTTGAAGCCAACAAGGCAGAGCTCGCCGAAGTGATTGCCCAGGAGACCGGTAAACCGCGCTGGGAAACCGCGACCGAAGCCGCTGCCATGATTGGCAAAATCGGCCTGTCCATCAGTGCTTATCACAAGCGTACCGGCACCGAAGTGAACGATGGCGCCGCAGGCCGCGCCGTACTGCGCCACAAGCCCCACGGTGTGGTAGCGGTATTTGGCCCTTACAACTTCCCCGGCCACCTGCCCAATGGTCACATAGTGCCCGCACTGCTGGCCGGTAACACTGTGGTATTCAAACCCTCTGAGCTGACCCCTAAGGTGGCTGAGCTGATGTTGAAGCTTTGGGAGAAAGCTGGCTTGCCAGCGGGTGTGATCAACCTGGTGCAGGGTGAGGTGGAAACCGGTAAGGCGCTGGCGTCACATCCGCAGCTGGACGGTCTCTTCTTTACCGGCAGCTCCCGCACCGGCCACCTGCTGCATCAGCAGTATGCCGGTCATCCGGGGAAAATTCTGGCCTTGGAAATGGGCGGTAACAATCCACTCATCATCAAGGGCGTGAGCGATACCCGCGCCGCCATCCATGACATTATTCAATCGGCCTTTATCTCCTCTGGTCAGCGCTGTACCTGTGCCCGCCGTCTGTATGTTGAAAAAGGCGCAGAGGGTGACAAGTTGCTTGCCGGCTTGGTTGAAGCCGTTAAAGCCATCAAGGTGGGCCCCTGGAATGCCGACCCCCAGCCATTTATGGGTTCAATGATTTCCGAAGCCGCCGCCAAGGGTATGTTGGACGCGCAGCGTAACCTGCTCAATCTCGGTGCCAAGTCCCTGGTGGAGATGAAGCACCTGGAAGCCGGTACCGGCCTGGTGTCACCCGGTGTGATTGATGTAACCGAAGTGATTGAACTGCCGGACGAAGAGTACTTTGGTCCCTTGTTGCAGGTGGTGCGTTACACCAGCTTCGACGAGGCTATTCGCCTCGCCAATGATACCCGCTATGGCCTGTCTGCCGGCATTCTGGCCGATGATAAAGCCGATTATGAGTATTTCCTGGCCCGTATCCGCGCCGGCATCGTGAACTGGAACAAGCAGATCACCGGGGCCTCAGGCGCTGCACCTTTCGGTGGCGTGGGCGCCTCGGGTAACCACAGAGCCAGTGCCTTCTACGCGGCAGACTACTGTGCTTATCCTGTGGCCTCCATGGAAGCAGACACTGTCACTCTGCCTGCCAGTCTGAGTCCTGGCCTGACGTTATAAAGAACAGCGGCGTGTTCCTTTGGGAGCACGCCGTTTTATTAAACCGGTATTTGTTGAAACCACTGACGTACTGAACATCCGGGAGACCGGACACATTGGGCTTCATATCAAGACGGGCCCGCTGTGATTAGGTTTAGGAGTGATAGATGCACACTGACGTAAATGCTTTGTTTGCCGCCCTCTGGCAGGACTATATCGAAATGACCCCGTCTGCTGCCAAGGTACACAAGCTGCTAGGCAAGGGCGAAGCCATCATCAACGACCATATTGCCCTGCGCACCTTTAACCTGTCCAAGGTGAATCTGGATGTACTGGCAGCGCACTTTGAGACGCTTGGCTATGTCGCCTGTGCCGACTACAACTTTGAAAAGAAAAAGCTGCGGGCCAAGCACTTCGAGCATCCCGACAGCACTCAGCCAAAGGTGTTTATCTCTGAGCTCCTTGTCGAAGAGTTCAGCGACGAACTGCAGGCCATAGTCAAAGACATGGTTGAGCAGGTGGACGTGGCGGCGACCAAGGCCGAAAACTTCCTCTACTCGGGTCGCCACTGGAAAGTGGATTTTGCCACTTATGAAAAGTTGCTGGCCGAAAGTGAGTACGCAGCCTGGGTGGCGGCCTTCGGTTACCGCGCCAACCACTTTACCGTGTCGATTAATCACCTGCCCGGTTACACCAGTATCCTTGAGGTGAATGACACCCTTAAGCAGGGCGACTTTGTGCTGAACGCCGCAGGCGGTGAAGTGAAAGGCTCGCCTGCTGAGTTGCTTGAGCAGTCATCCACCATGGCCGACCGTATTCCGGTGGCGTTCGATGACCAAACCGTTGAGTTGCCAAGCTGCTTCTACGAGTTTGCCCTGCGTTATCCCAAGGCCGATGGCGAGCTGTATACAGGCTTTGTGGCCGCCTCTGCCGACAAAATTTTCGAAAGCACCAACGTGAACTGACAGGCTTCAACGGCCTTTCGTCAGCCATAAAAATCCCGGCCTTAGCCGGGATTTTTGTTGTGATCCTTTCAACCCATCAGGATGTCAGCGCAAATCCTATGGTGACCTTGAGTCCGCCAAGGCGTCCTCCACGACTGAAATCCAACTTCAGCTCATACTGCTCACAGATTTCTTTCACGATGGACAGGCCAATGCCATGGCCCATTACGGCTTCATCGAGACGTTTGCCGCGCTCAGTGAGCTGTGACAATGCATCGTCAGCAACGCCGGGGCCATCATCTTCGATATCGAGCCAGAGGCGATTATCCAGCGGGTAAAGCCGCAGGGAGACTTCTCCCTTAGCCCATTTACAGGCGTTATCGAGCAGGTTGCCAATCAGTTCCATGCCGTCTTCCCGGTGAATGGGCAGCCGGTGCAGACCGCGGGCGATGTCGATGCTGAAGTGGATATCTTTGTGGCGATGCACCTTGTTGAGGGTGTTGGTCAGGCTGTCCAGATCCCTTGGGATCTGCATCTGCGCCGCAGGCAGCATGTCACCTGTGACCCGGGCTGCCGCGAGCTTGCGCTCAATCATCTTGCGGATGAGCTCCAGCTGCTGCTGCATGGCCTCTGCCATCTCGGGATCGCTGAGCCCCAGGGTTTCCACCTGTTGCTGCATCACCGCCAGGGGGGTTTTCAGGCCATGGCTTAAGTTACCCAGGTTATTGCGGCTGCGGGCGATTTGCTTGCCTGTGTATTCCAGCAGTTCGTTGTAGGTGGCCGCAAGAGGGTGGAGCTCGGCCGGAATGCTGTCCAGCGCCAGCCGGTCAATATCGCCGTCCCTTAAGCGTGACAGGGCTTCCTTGATTTTACGCAGTGGCTTGAAGGACTGGCGCAGCACCAAAAAAATGCCGGTAATCATGGCCAGCAACATGCCAAGATTGACCATCAGCTTGGTGCCGTAAATCTCGCTGAAAACCCGCCGGCCAATACTCAAATCCTGCGCCACGGTAAGGGTTGCCTGAATCTCGCCATTCTGGGATTTCAGCCCCACACTGAGCAGCTGCATGTCGTGGTTTTTGGGGCCGCGGGCCTGCCACACCCGGGTCTCGCTGGGGGCGAGGGGCATAATGGACAGTTGCTGATCCCACAAAGAGCGCGAGCGAATGACTTCATCGGGCAGGTTTAACTGGTAGTAACGACCCGAATAGGCAGGGCGATAAAAGCCGGACAGCATGGAAGGGTCAATACCGATATCGCCATCCTGCATGTGGGTGGCGAGGATCACGTGCTCAAGGTCTTCTTCGAGGCGGTTGATGATGGAGTCGTGAAAGGCCTGTCTGAGCATGGACTCAAACAAAAACAGTCCGATGATAGTGCTGACTATCACCAGACCGGTTAACCACAGGCTCAGCTTGGCCCGGATGGAGATCATGCGTCCAGGCCGTGGAAGATATATCCCTGACCGCGGCGGGTTTCGATGGCGGTCTTGCCCAGTTTTTTACGAAGGTGGGTCACGTAAACCTCCACCACATTGCTCTCTTTCTCGTCGTCAAACTGATAGAGCTTATCGGTAAGCTGAGCTTTGGACAGCAGTTTTTTCGGCGAGAGCAGGAAAATCTTCAGCAGTCTGAATTCCATGGCCGTCAGTTCATGGACCTGCTCACCAACCTGCACCGTTTGCTGTGACTCATCCAGCAGCACGCCGGCGTAGCTGAGTTGCTTGCCTGGGCTTGCAGGGCGGCCATGGGCACGGTTTATCAGGGCATGAATTCGGGCCAGCAGCTCCTGGGCGTGGAAAGGTTTGCCAAGGTAGTCATCGGCGCCGGCGTTAAAACCTTCCACCTTTTCATGCCATTGGCTGCGGGCGGTGAGCATAATCACGGGGGTGTGTATGCCCTCGGTACGCCACTTCTCCAGCAGTGTCAGTCCATTGCCATCGGGAAGGCCTATGTCCAAAATCACGCAGTCGTATTGGGTTTCTTTGATGAGGTAATCGGCGTCAACGACCTTATCGGTCACATCGGTGACAAAACCGGCCTGTTTGAGCTGTTTTTGCAGCTCTTTGACCAGCATCGCATTGTCTTCAACGAGTAGCAGTTTCATGGTTTTTGCATTCGTCCGGCAAAGTGGAATCAGGGGTGAGCTCACCGCTGGCGGCATCTACGCTCAGATGGATCATCTGACCACGTTGGAGACCAAACTGCAAATCGTAGCGCCACTTGTCACCCTCTTGAAACAGGTGGGCATCAAGGAGTTCACCCTGGCAATGCACGGCAACCCGCTGCAGGGTGGCATCGAGGGACAATATCTGCCCTGAGCTGACCAACTGTGTGGCCTGATAATGCTCAAGTTCGATAACCGAAGCAGCCACTTCTCCCTGCTGAAACATGGATGTGAGGATGATGCCCAATGGCAGCCAGCGTGACATACATGCTCCTATAAGAAAAAGTGGCTCCGGATAGATCGGGAGCCACTTTACCGGAGCAGACTTAAGACAAGCTGAAGGCGGAATCAGCGGGTGCCGTACACCACGATAGTTTTGCCGTGCGCCTGGATAAGGTTTTGTTCTTCAAGCATTTTCAGGATGCGGCCCACGGTCTCGCGGGAGCAGCCAACGATCTGACCAATTTCCTGACGGGTGATTTTGATTTGCATACCATCGGGGTGGGTCATGGCGTCTGGCTGACGGGCCAGATGCAGCAGTGTCTGGGCGATGCGTCCTGCCACATCCAGGAAGGCCAAATCACCTACTTTCTGGCTGGTGCTTTGCAAACGGACTGACATCTGGGCTGCCAGCTTCATCAGGATTTCAGGATTAACCTGGATAAGCTGCTTAAACTTCTTGTAAGAAATTTCTGCAATTTCACAAGCCTGCTTGGCGCGAACCCAAGCGGTGCGCTCGGCTTGCTCTTCAAACAGTCCCAGCTCGCCAATAAAGTCGCCCTGGTTGAGATAGGAGAGGATCATTTCCTTGCCTTCCTCATCCTTGATAAGAACCGCGACAGAACCTTTTACAATGTAGTAGAGGGTGTCTGAGTCTTCACCGGCGTGGATCAGAGTGCTCTTGGCCGGATACTTGTGAATATGACAGTGGGATAAAAACCATTCCAGAGTTGGATCGGGTTTCGGTTTGCCAATCAGTGCCATGCCCGTGTTCCTCGCATGAAAAAACTTAAGTAAGGTCGTTCTAAATAAGCATTCTACGTCAACGTACCTGGTCAAACCATGATGCAGATCGAAATTCAGAACAATCGAATGTACGCAATTACACATCAAAATTAATGGTTTATTTTGGTGCTTTGCCCGGTCATGTCAACAAATACCGCATGGGACCTTTGGATAATCAGCCAGTCTGCCGACCAGGTCACATCTGTTGTTGTCGCTTTGTGAGCTGCTGATTGTTTTTAGCGTGCGCCACCATGAATAGACGTCAACGCTCATACCTTGAGCCTGGTTCTCCCGTTTCGCGGTACTTTTTGATACTCGACATAACGGGGGTTTTCTGGCTAACTCATGGGAAATTGCATAAGGAGCCAAGTTGTGAAGTACTGGCAAGTTGTGACTGCGGCCATGGTGCTGTTGTTGAATACGGGGGCGGCTCAGGCTTTTTCATTGCCCAGGCCCGATAGCGACCAGGCTGCAGGTAAGTTGTTGCACATTGAGATGCGCGCCGTTCAGGATGATGCTGATGCACAGTTTTTGCTGGGGCTCATGTATGTCTCTGGCCGTTATGTGGATAAGTCTCCCGAGCTTGGACTGGAATGGATTGGACGTGCGGCTAATCAGGGACACACCAAGGCGCAGCAAACCCTGGCCGACTTACGTTTTGAAGGCCAGTTGGTAGAGCGTAACCTCGCCGAGGCCGAGCGTTGGTATTTGCAGATGAGCCTCAGAGGCGAGCGTTGGGCCAACTTCCGACTCGGTTTTATTTATGCAGCCGGCGGCGACGGCGTTGAGCGCAACTGCGGCCGTGCAGTCGAGCAATTTCAGCTGGTGGGTGACGAGGTGTCGCTTGGCAACGTGGCCTGGATATTGGCGACCTGTCCCGAGGCCCGATACCGTGATGGCAACAAGGCTGTGAGCCTGGCGCTGAAGCTGCTGGAAAATGACGCCAATGACCCAACCAATCTGGATAACTTAGCGGCTGCCTACGCAGAGCAGGGTGACTTCAACAAAGCCATCGCAGCCCAGGAAAAAGCCATCTCGGCATTGGAGCTGAAAAAGCAGGCCGACATCAAGGCAGAGGAGTTCCATCAGCGACTGCAACATTATCAGCAGGGCAAACCCTATCGCGAAGTTATCCCACTTCAGCCCTGATGCAGTCAGAGAATAAAAGAAAGCCCGGCAAAGTCCGGGTTTTTTATTGGGTCAGGGCAAGGTGCCAGACACGTAAAAAAAAGAGTGAGCAACGGAAAAAGGTAGGTTGGGAGCGCTGACATACTCAAGGGAGTGAACAGATCAAGATGGGGGAATCCACTCCCAAGAGTATGTCAACTATCGTTATTTCGCCTGAAATTCCGACGAGACACAGCATAGTGGGTGTCAATTAATAGAAGCTGAAGCGACGGTTAAAAGTAAAATTTTTACGTTCATGCTGACGGTTAACAGTTATCCCCGTTATGCAGCGCTTCACGTTTTTCCTTCAGGGCCTTAATCAGCGGCGTCAGGATTAGTTCCATGGCCAGCGACATCTTGCCACCGGGAACCACCATGGTGTTCATCCGTGACATAAAGCTGCCCTGCAGCATCGACAGATAGTAAGGGAAATCCACGTTGTTAATGCCGCGAAAACGGATCACCACAAAGCTTTCGTCGAGACTGGGAATGGCTTTGGCCGAAAAGGGGTTGGACGTATCGACCGTGGGCACCCGCTGAAAGTTGATGTGGGTGCGGGAGAATTGCGGCGTCATATGGTTGATGTAATCGTCCATGGAACGCACGATGGAGTTCATCACCTTTTCGCGGCTGTGGCCTCGCTCCGAGGTGTCGCGGATGATTTTTTGGATCCATTCCAGGTTGACTATGGGCACCATGCCAATCAGCAGATCCACGTGCTCGGCCACATTGTGCTCATTGGTCACCACGCCGCCGTGCAGGCCTTCATAAAACAGCATGTCGGTGTCGGCGGGCAGTGGGCGCCACTGGGTAAAGGTGCCGGGCATTTGGTTGTAGGGCACGGCTTCATCGAAGGTGTGCAGGTAACTGCGGGTCTCCCCCTGGCCGGTGGCACTGTAATCGGCAAAACACTTTTCCAGGCGACCAAAATCATTGGCTTCGGGGCCAAAATAGCTGATGTCACGATTCTCGGCCTTGGCCTTACGTATCATCACTTCCATCTCCGCCCGGGTATAGCGGTGGAAACTGTCGCCTTCCACATAGGCCGCATTAATATCAAGTTGGCGGAAGATATGGTTAAACGCCGTGGTTGTCGTCGTGGTCCCGGCGCCGGATGAACCGGTAACAGCAATGATGGGATACTTGGCAGACATGGCACTTCCTGAAATGTTAAAAAATTTTGATAAAAACGCGGGCCCGTTAGTTATACGGGCTCGGACTGCTCCGGGTCAATAGTCGGCTGTCAGTCTTGGGATTGCTGTGACGGCAGGCTGCTTTTATGACGAATGCCGACACTGTCATTGTCTTCGGAATATTCCACTACCAGCTCACCTCGTTTGAGCATATCTTTGCAGCGGGCAATGGCGTCTTCCAGGTGGGTTTCACCGAGACTGTCAAATCCGCCATCTTCTACCTGGGTCAGCAGGTATTCGCGGATAAGGTTTTTCAGTGTATCGGCCGGCAGTTGAATTAAGGCGTCGTAGGGAATAAGCATGGGCTGTCCTTATTTGGGTGAAGGTACGGCCAGCAAAAAATCCAGGATGCGCCGCTCGAGGTAAAACTGTGGCCGCCATGGGCTGCCGCCGTCGATAAAGCCCACATGGCCACCGTAGCGGTTAAGCTCGTACTCCACGGCGCTGGAAAGTTCGTCGGCGCGGGGGATGACGGCATCGGTCATAAAGGGGTCGTCAGCGGCATGGAGCACCAGGGTTGGTGTTGTAATACTGCGTAAAAATGGCAGCCCACTGGCTCTGTCGTAGTAGTCGTGCACATCGCTGAAGCCGTGCAGTGGCGCAGTGACCTTGTCATCGAAATCATAAAAGGTCGAGAGTTGTGCCACTTCATGGGCGTGGACCGGCATAGCAGGCCCCAGGCGGGCATCCGTGACTTTAAAGGCAAGCTTGGCCTGCAGCTGACGGATAAGGTATGACTGATACACCCGGGAAAAGCCTTTTTCCAGACGTTTGGCGCAGGCTGCAAGGCGCAGTGGTGCCGACACCACTACGGCCCGGGCGATGGGACTGTCACTTTGTTGCTCCCCGAGGAACTTGCCAAGTACATTGCCGCCCAGACTGTAACCCACGGCCAGAACAGGACTGTTTGGATAGCGGCGGCGGATGTGTCTTATGCTGTGGGCCACGTCCTGGGTATCGCCACTGTGATACGATCGCGGCAAACGATTGGATTCACCAGAGCAGCTGCGATGGTGGTGCACTACGGCGGCAAGCCCCCGGGCTTCACAGGCGTGCAGTAATCTGCTGGCATAGTGGGAGCGGGCACTGCCTTCCAGGCCGTGAATGGCCATGACAACCGGTTTGCCCTCTTCAGGCTGGCCCAGCCAGTCCAAATCGAGAAAATCACCGTCCTCCAATTCCAGACGTTCACGACGCAGCACTGGTGTGGGGCGCTTGGTCAGCACCGGCAGTATGGTTTGTATGTGGGGGCTCTTGGCCCACCAGGGAGGCGTGAATTGGGAAGTCATTGGCTGGAAAGGGTTGCCCTGAAATAAAACGTATGTTTAATTTGAGCCATTATAACCACGAGCAGGTCCGGGCAGAAACCTCTTGCTGTTGCCTCTTTCTCTTGCCATAACTGGCAGCTCAGTCGATGTCTGTATCTGGGCTGAATATCCGACCTCAATTTGGGGCAAAACCAATGAATAGACGCAAATTTTTGCTGACGGCTCTTGGGGGCACAGCGGCACTCGCCTTGGGCGTAAGCCTTTACCAGCCCCAACTGGACCTGGAGGTCGATGGTGACAAGCCTCACCGAATTCTGTTCAGCCTGCTGCTGCCTGTGCTGTTGGATGGCGCCTTGCCTGAGATGTCCGTGCCCCGTGACGCCGCAGTCAACCGCACTTTGGATGCCATAGAGGCCACAATTTCTGTGCTGCCGGCATCCCAGCGGGACGAGTTGGAGCAATTACTGAATCTGCTTGAAAACCGTTTGGGCTTACTGCTGCTGACCGGCAATATGACACCGCTGCTGCTCAGAAGCCCTGCCGAGCTTGCCAATCAACTGGAGAGCTGGCGTGAGAGTGGGCTTGCCCTGTTTAATCAGGCCTATCTTGGGCTAAGGGAGCTGGTAATGGCCAGCTTTTACAGCTGCCCCGAGCACTGGAGCTTGCTCAATTACGCCAAGCCTGAACTGCCGGGCATCAAGTCTTAAGGAACCCTGATGGCTATTGTTGATCCTATTTATGAAGGGCTGGCGTCGGGCTGGAAACATCTGGACGGCAGCGATTATCAGGGCGGTGATAAACCAGAAACCCTCGAAGCGGACGTGGTGATCATCGGCACGGGTGCCGGTGGCGGTGTGGCTGCCGACATCCTGACCCAGGCAGGGCTGTCGGTGGTCATGGTTGAAAAAGGCCCGCTGCGCTCCTCCCGCGATTTCGATATGGAAGAGCGCACCGCCTACCCCAACCTGTACCAGCAGGCAGCGGCCCTTAAAACCGCCGACAAGGCCATTGGTATCTTTCAGGGCCGCGCCGTGGGTGGCTCAACCACGGTAAACTGGACTACGTCCATCCGCACTCCACCCGAGACATTGGCGTACTGGCAATCGGAGTTTAACGTTAAGGGCTTGTCCGCCAAGGAGCTGGAGCCCTGGTTTGAACAGATGGAGTCCAGGCTCCACATCAGTCAGTGGGCATTCGAGCCCAACAGAAACAATGGCATGTTGCGCCGTGGCTGTGAGCAACTGGGATGGGATTACACCGTTATCAAGCGCAATGTGCTGGGCTGCTGGAACACCGGCTATTGCGGCATGGGGTGCCCTGTTAATGCCAAGCAATCCATGCTGGTCACCACCATTCCCGCGGCGCTGTCGGCCGGTGCCACCCTGCTGAGCCGTTTTGAAGCCACCGCCATAGAACACCATGGTGACAAGGTCTATGGGATCTGGGTGCAGGCGCGGGATCAGAATCTGGCCCCGAGGCCCGAAAAACTCATGCTCAAGGCGCGGCACTATATTCTTGCCGGTGGCGCTATTCACACTCCGGTACTGATGATGCGCTCCGGGCTTGCCGACCCCATGCAGCTTCTGGGCAAACGCACCTTTTTACACCCAACCGTGCTATCGGGCGCGGTCTTTGATGAAGCTATCAATGGCCACAGCGGCGCGCCCCAGTCGATTTATTCGGACCAGTTTGTCTGGCGTGACGGCGCAGCCGGGGAACTGGGTTACAAGCTTGAAGTGCCGCCCATTCATCCTGTTCTCATCGCCTCCAAAACCCTGGGATTCGGAAAGAGCCACGCGGAACTGATGGCGAACTTCAATCAGCTTCAGGTGGTAATAGCCCTGGTGCGTGACGGTTTTCACCCCCAGAGCCAGGGCGGCAACGTGAGTCTGGATGGCAGGGGTTTTAAGCTCGACTATCCACTGACGGAGCCGTTCTGGCGCGCGGCCAGAGCCGCCTTTGCCAGCATGGCCGAGCTGCAATTTGCCGCCGGGGCCCGCAGGGTGTTGCCCATCAGTGAAGGTGTGGGCTATTTGAATTCCTGGCAGGAGGCAAGGGCCGCCATTGCCGATATGTCGCTGGCGCCCCTTAAAACCGTGGTGGCCTCGGCCCACGTGATGGGCGGTTGCCCCATGGGTGAAGATAAGAATAAAGCCATGGTCGACAGTCTCGGCCAAAGCCATTATCTGGAAAATCTGTCGGTGATGGATGGCTCGGTGTTTCCCACCAGTCTGGGGGCCAATCCGCAGCTGTCGATTTATGGCATGGTGGCCAAAAATGCCACCGCCCTGGGCGGACGTTTGGCGCCGGGGAGCAAGGTGCCCGAAACCGCACCTGATACCGACCCTGTCGCAGATGCAGCGCCGGAGACGGCATCAGAAACAATCTCTCCCGCTGCGTTGCTGTAAGCGCTGACGGCGGTAAATGCCGAATACTTGAGTTAGTCAGGGTATTGTGGATGGGTTGTTCCATAAAAAAAGCGCCTCAGGGCGCTTTTTTTATGTCTGTCTTATGCGTTGTTTTGGGAGGTATTCCTTGCTTGCTCAACCCTGATGGATGAGTGCGGCGGCAACCTCAATATCCAGCCCGAACTCCGCCAGTAAAAGCTTCAGGTTGTTTGTTTCGCCCTGGCTGGTGGGCAACTGGTTCAGGCGATGGAGCAGCAGATTTTGCACCTTGCGTTCCATCATCAGCTCCACGTCCAGCATCTGCCGGTATTCTTCTTCGCTCAGGCTGCTTTTGGCCAGTTGCCGCAGACGGCGATAGGGACCTATCAGGCGTTCATCCCAGGCGGCCACTTCGATAATCAGCAGTTGCCACTGGCTCTGATCAAGGCCAATGCCGCGCCTGTCGAGCTCGCTCGCCAGCAGCAACAGATTGACATTGATTTGGCAATCATCCTGCAGCGACAGGCAAAGCGCTTCGTGCTGGCTGTAATGGGTCTCACAGGCTTGCCAGAGTTCGCGGGTGAATACTTCCTCAGAGATCAATTAAAGACTCCTTGTTCCATTAGGGCTGGCTTATTTGGGCTGAGTCAGAGCTGGGCCGCCTGTTCGATGGCATCGATTTGCTCCTGAAGCTCCAGCCACGCCATCTCGCTTTCTTCCTGCTGCTGACCAAGCGTCGTGCGCTCGGCGAGAATTTTTGTCAGCTCGGCCTTGTTTTGTGCCTCGTAGAGGCTGGTATCGGCCAGGCGCTCTTCAATTACCGCCAGACGGCTGGCCAGCTTATGCTGCTCATCTTCGAGTTTGGTTTGCTGCTTTCTCAGTGGCGAGAGCTTTTGGCGCAGTTCGGCTTCCAGTCGCTTTTGCTGCTTCTTGTCCTGAGCCGGGCGCTCTGGGTCGTTATCGCTTACCCTGGCGGCAGCGGCTTTTGCTGCGTCCAGCAGCCACTGATGGTAATCCTCAAGGTCGCCGTCAAAGCTGCTGACCTGACCGGCATCCACCAGATAGTAGTCGTTACAGGTGAGTCTGAGCAGGTGCCTGTCGTGTGACACTATCACCATGGCGCCTTCAAAGGTTTGCAGTGCCAGCGTCAGGGCGTGGCGCATTTCCAGATCCAGGTGGTTGGTAGGTTCGTCGAGCAGCAACAGGTTGGGGCGCTGCCATACCAAAAGCGCCAGCACCAGTCGGGCTTTTTCGCCGCCGGAGAAGGGCGCCACCGGCGAGAGCGCCATGTCGCCATTAAAGCCAAAACCACCGAGAAAATCCCGCAGCTCCTGTTCACGGTGGCTCGGCGCCAGTCGTTGCAGGTGCATCAGCGGGCTGTCGTCCATGTGCAAATACTCCAGCTGATGCTGGGCAAAGTAGCCAATGGTGAGACCGGGGTTGGGTTCGTACTTGCCGGTGAGCGGTTTAAGCTCGCTCGCCAGCAGTTTGATCAGGGTCGATTTACCTGCGCCGTTGCGGCCCAAAAGACCTATGCGGGCACCGGGCACCAGGTTTAAGTGCACCTTGCCAAGGATGGGCGTGTCGCCATAACCCACAGACACGTTTTCCATGGCCACCAGCGGGTTTGGCAGGCTCGCGGGCTCACGAAACTCCATATAAAACTTGCTGTCGGCCTTGGCGGGCAAGAGCTCTGTCATCTTCTCCAGCGCCTTCAGGCGGCTCTGGGCCTGCTTGGCCTTGCTGGCCTTGTAGCGGAAGCGGTCAACGAAGGACTGCATGTGGGCGCGTTCACGCTGCTGGCGCTCAAAGGCCACCTGCTGCTGAGCCATACGCTCGGCGCGGGTGCGTTCAAAGGTGCTGTAGTTGCCCTTGTAGAAGTTGAGCTTTTGGTTTTCCACGTGGACAATTTCGTCCACGATGGCGTCGATGAAGTCGCGGTCGTGGCTGATGAGCACCAGGGTGCCTGGGTAGCTCTTGATCCAATCCTCGAGCCAGAACATGGTGTCCAGATCCAGGTGGTTGGTGGGTTCGTCAAGCAGCAACAATTCAGAGCGGCAAAGCAGGGCCTGAGCCAAGTTAAGGCGCATACGCCAGCCACCGGAAAAGCTTTTCACGCTCACGGACTGCTTTTCTTCGCTGAAGCCCAAGCCCGCCAGCAGGGCACCGGCGCGGGCACGTATGCTGTAGCCGCCGATGGCGTCGAGTTTGCCGTGCAGATCGGCAATGGCATGGCCATCGTTGTCGGCCTCGGCTTTTCGCAGTCCCGCTTCGAGCTCGCGAAACTCCACGTCGCCATCGAGCACATATTCCAGTGCCGAGACTTCCAGTGCCGGGGTTTCCTGGGCCACCGAGGCAATACGCCACTCCCGGGGCACCTGAATGTCGCCCTTGTCCAGGCTGAGTTTGCCCATAATCAATGCCAGCAAAGAGGATTTGCCGGTGCCATTGGCGCCGACAAGGCCGACCTTGTGACCGGGATAAATGGTGAGATTGGCCTCATCCAGCAGTACTTTACTGCCGCGGATAAGCTGGGCCTGGGACAGGGTGATCATCGATGGTCCACATACAGATACAAAGGGCAGAATAATAACCAAGTTCAGGCCCGGCATCCAGCGCGGAGCCGGGATTAGGGTTGCCTGCGTAAGCTGTGGCACAATAACGGCATTCTTTTGTTGGATGTTCCTGTATGAGTATTTCAAGAAAACGATTTGTGGCCGGTGCCAAGTGCCCCAAGTGTGGTGCAAGCGACAGCATAGTGCTGTTCAAAGATCATGGCGTTGAAACCGTGGAATGTGTCGAGTGCGATTATCGCGAGCAACAGGCCGAGGAAAAAGTGGCCCAAAAGGCATCAGGCGCCGTGATTGGGGTGTTTAAACCCGACTAACCGTTCGATTTTGTCGAGGTATTCAGCCACATCTTTGCGATATTCTTTCGTATTGGCGGGCGCTATGCTGTCATCATTGCATTGGAGAACTCGCCATGAAGATCAAAACACGTTTTTTTTCCCGCCCAGCCATGGATGGAGATGGCGTTAACATTCGCCGGGTGGCCGATTTTAACCAGCTGCAGCTCGATCCCTTTCTGATGGTGGATGAAATACGCTCTGACGATAAAAGTGATTTTATCGGCGGTTTTCCTCCCCATCCCCATCGCGGCATAGAAACTTTTACCTATATCCGTAAAGGCGGATTTGAGCACCGCGACCACATGGGCAACGTGCGCGCCATTCGCGCCGGTGACGTGCAGTGGATGAGCACGGGCTCAGGGGTTATCCACTCGGAAATGCCACTGGCTGATGCGAGCGATGGTCTGCATGGCTTTCAAATTTGGCTCAATATGCCGGCCAAAGACAAGATGCGTCCGGCGCGCTACCTCGACAGCACAGCGCTGGCGCAGCAAAGATACCCATCGGATAAGGGCGCCGACTTTTATCCTTTGGCAGGACGCTGGTCCTTTGAGGGCGAGACGATAGACGGCTTGATTCAGGGGCTCGCGGCCAACGGCGCTGTGGCAGATTTGTCATTAACGCCGGGCGGCAGTGCCCGTCTGGATATGAGCGAGCGCGGCTTTGTTGGCCTGTATCTGTATCAGGGGGCGCTGCGCACAGAAGATGGCAAGTCCCTCTTCAGCGGCGAATATCTGGTGCTGCAGCCCGGCGAGCTTGAGCTGATGGCGGCAGAGGAAGGCGCCGGCATGCTGCTCTTTGCCGGTGAACCCATCGGCGAGGCAATCGTGCACATGGGCCCCTTCGTGATGAACACAGAGGCCGAAATACGTCAGGCTATCCACGATTATCAGACAGGTCGCTTCGGTGCCCTCGAATTGCCCAAATAGCCATCCATTGGCGCTTAAGTCGACTGTTGTGAACACAGAAAAGGGGCCGCAGGGCCCCTTTTTTTACAGGTGATTTTTACCGTTGTTTTTCAGAGCGGCTTGGCGGCGCGCTCAAGACGATTTTGCACCGCTTGCCAGTCGCCGCTGTGTGGCGGCTCGGCAATGTAAATGGCACTGAGTGTCCCGTGGTCGAGCTGATACAAGGCATCGTACAGCCCCTGGGCATAGCTGTCCGGGTCTGCACCAAGCTCTATGGCTTTGCCAGCTACCGGCGTGGCATTGCCGCAGAAAATCCAGCCAATATCAGTTTCCCGATGCAGATGGCTGACATCGGATGCTGCCCCATATCGGTAGCAGGGCAAGCCGGGGGAGTAATGTTTGTGGTGCTGCCCGGGCGCAACCACGCCACCGCTTTGCTGGGCAAGCGGGCGGCCAAGTACGGCCTCGATGCTGGCCACCGACACCATACCCGGGCGCAGCAATCTGGGTTCATCACCGGGAAGCAGCGCCACTATGGTGGATTCGAGCCCCACCTCGCAGTTGCCACCTTCCAGAATCAGCAGTTCATCATCGGCAAACTGGCGCGCCACATGGTTGCTGCTGGTGGGACTGATGGACATGTACTTGTTGGCCGAGGGCGCGACAAGAGCGCGGCCAAAATCCTTAAGCAGTGCCAGCGCCTGTGGATGCGCTGGCATTCTTAAGGCGACCGTATCCTGCCCGGCGGTGACGGCGCGGGATACCTCGGCTTTTGCGGGCAGAACCAGGGTCAGCGGACCCGGCCAAAAGGCGGCCATCAGCGCCTCGGCACTGGCACCCACCTCGGCGGCCCAGTCCCGAATCCAGTGGCTATCTGCCACATGAACAATCAGCGGATTGGTCGCCGGACGACCTTTCAAGGCAAAGACTTTGGCGACAGCATCCTCGTTGCCCGCATCGGCGGCCAGGCCATACACAGTCTCTGTGGGCATTGCCACCAGCTCACCCCGGTTAAGGGCGGCAACGGCAAGTGAAATTTGGTCAGTGATTTGCGCCATACGCACCTCTGAAAAACTGGCCGCGTATGGTAAAAATTTGACCAGAGCCAGTCAAGCCGAAACTGCCGCCATATGATGAATGGCTTTGCCTTTATCCGGGATTTTTGGCATCGTGCCGCAATATTTACCGGTTTGGAGCCAAAGGTGAAATCAGCCCCGTTTAAATCTCTGAGTTGTGTATTGCTTGCCGCCGTTATCAGTGCCTGTACAAGCCAGCCGGACAGGGAGCTTGGCAAGCGTTATCTGGATGGTGAACTTCAGGCACCGCTCAATTGGGTTGCGGCTGTGCAATCCGATGCTAACCGTAACTTTACCAGTTTTGCCGACCAAAGCAGCCTGGTGCTCGAGCGCTCCCCACGGCTTGCGTCCCGCTATGCCCCTCTTTATCAGCAGTTGTCTCAGTGGCTCGAGAGTAGTGGCGATCCGCTTTCTCTGGGGAATTTTGGCATTGAAGCGGCCCAGTTTGGTGGTGCCGACCGCCAGGGACACGTACTCTTTACCGGCTACTTTTCACCTGTGCTGGAGGTGCGTCACAGCCCCGACAGCCGCTTTCAATACCCGCTCTATGGCGTGCCCGACTGCGTGAAGCACAACACGCCTTGCCCAACCCGCGAGGCCATTTTGCAGGGCGCGTTGGCGGGGCAGGGATTGGAGCTGGCCTACAGCGACTCATTGATAGACAGCTTTTTGATGGAGGTGCAGGGCTCCGGCTTTGTCCATTACGGCGATAACGATGAGCTGCAATACCTTGGCTATGGCGGCAAAAATGGTCATGCCTACCGGAGCATAGGTAAGGTGTTGATTGAGCAGGGTGAAGTGCCAAAAGAACAGATGTCGCTGCGGGCCATCAAAGCCTGGGCAGACAGCCACTCCGAGGATGAAGTGAAGCAACTGCTTGCCCACAACGCATCCTTTGTGTTTTTCCAGGCGCGGCCCAACCACGATGTGCTGGGCAGTGCGGGCATTCCGCTGTTGCCCATGGCGGCTGTGGCTGCCGATAAACAGCTGCTGCCCATGGGCACGCCCCTGCTGGCTGAGGTGCCTTTGCTTGATGATGCCGGCAACTGGACCGGCAGGCATGAGCTCAGGTTGCTGATCGCGCTGGACACAGGGGGCGCCGTGGATGGTGGCCACCTTGACCTCTACCATGGTATGGGGCCTGAGGCCGGAATGGCGGCGGGGCATTACAAACACTTTGGCCGTGTATGGCGTCTGGGGCTGGGCGCAGGCTCAAGCGTGACCCTGGGAACCCCCTGATACGGCCTTGACCTGATACGTCATAGGATGACCGGACGGAGCCGCTAGCCCGTCTGTTTGGGGGTCTTTAAAAACAGCACCAGCATCAGCACCATCGCCAGCAGGAGCATAAACGACGAGATGGCAAGCACAGGGTCTATGGTTGCCACCTCAATGTGCTGACCATAGAGCAGAAACAATCCAGCCGACATCAGCAGCACCCCCAGTTGATGCAGCCAGAATTGCCCCTGTACCAGAGCTCCCGCTGCTCCCGGCAGCCAGAGTTTATGGCACAGACCATAGATGAAGGACACCACAAAACCCGCCAGCATGATGTGGGCGTGGGTCACCCTGTGGCCGTGATCGCCTGATTTGGCCATATAGATGCCAAGGCACATGCCGAGGATGGCATAGCAAAGGGCGCTGATAATAAACTTTCTGTCCATTTTGGATTCTCCGAAACTCAGGTCTTGCCGGGGCCATGCCTGCCATGGCATCGCCCATTTCAGTGCAGGTGTTTCAAACGGCTTGCTTTCGAGTGCATGTAAGGGTGTTGGCGCTGTGGATACGCCAATTCTTGGGGTTTCAGAGAGTATAGTCTCACTGTGATACTCCGCTGCGCGCAGGCAAGGTTGGGACTAAGGGCTGCGGAATAAGGGCTGCGGAAAAGGCGGCAGCTGCAGAGGTTGCCAGCTGGGAAATCACCATAAAAAACGCCTCCATTAAGGAGGCGCTTTGGATATTGCTCTATCGGTTTATTTGCCTGCCTGACCAGAGCGACTGAGGTATCACCCTGACATCGCTCTGGCGTGGCTCCCGGTATCAGCGAGTAAACTTGTGATACTTTTCAATGCCTGCGCTATTGCCTGGGTTGTGGCAAACGGCACAGGATTCCTGGGTAGACAGGGTATACCAACCGGCAGGCACGTCATCAGAGATGGTACCGCCCATGGACTTCATGTGGCTCAGGGCCGAATCCTTGGTGTGGCACGCATAGCAGTTGGCCGTAACAGGGCTGGCCATCTTGTTGCTGACACCATAGGCACGGGCCTTGATGAACTGGTTGGGGATGTCGTTCAGGTCCATGGCGCCATCGGCGTGACAGGCCACACAGCTGGTTTCTGGTGCAATGACGCTGGCTGCGTTGGACACTTCCTTGCCTTCCGCATCTACGCTCTTGCTGCCCACACCCCAGTGCATGCTGTGAACCATGGGGCCGAAGCCTGGGCCTGAATTACCGGCACGACGGTCCTGACCGTTGTTGTGACAGGCCACACAGCCCAGACCACCTTCGGCGAAGTTACCATTCTTGTGGAAGTTGGCTTCGCTGTTGTGACAGGTGGAGCAAGACTCGCTGTCGACATTGTGACGACGCTCGTAAGCTGTCACAGCGCCATCGACTTGAGATGCCACATCGGTGTAACCATGGATAGTCACCACATCAGATTCGGCGCCTGTGTAGTCTTTGGCGGTGAAGCTGACACGCAGCGATGCCATCAAGCCTGCACCAGTCCAAGCTGACAGATCAGGCGTTGTGCCGACAACGTGTGGGTTGCCGTGACCGGCAGATTGCGCATAACACATGGTCTTGCGACCTTCGGCGTCGTAGCTGTAATCATAGGCTTCGGTGATACGGCCAACGACGCTGTCGTTATAAACGCCGTGCAGGTAGGAACCCACATAGTTAATTGGCTTGGCAGGATTATGGACTGTCTGGGTATCATCAAACAGCTCATGGAGGTCTACCAGGGTTTCGGCGCCGGTAGCAGCATCTATCTTAAACAGCGACAGAGTAGTACACCATTGACCCGCAATACCTGAATCAGGGAACCAGGCTGGTGCAGTACCTGTGACCTTGTAGCTGTCGTTAATCGCTTTGTTGGAGGTGATGGCAGTCTTGCCTTCGTGCAGTTTGCGCAGATCTGCGCCATTGCCGGGCAGGATATCTCCAGGGATGCCGCCTGTGTCATGGCAGTCGATACAGCCAGGGCCGGTGACGTTGACGTTGATAGTTGGCTCACTGTGGCAAGAGCTACAGTTCATCACGCTAAAGCCGGTTTCAAACTCCTGGTGATTGATGTGACCAATCTTGGACAGAGTATTGGATGCATAGCCCCCAACAGAGAAGCCTTGTTCATTCACGACCGTACGGCTCACCGAACCGTGACAGACCATACAACCCTCGACAAAGGTGACTTCGCCGTTCATGCCCTCTGCCACATAACTTGAGTGGCGATTAGGGCTGGTGGAGTAATCCACGTGGCAGGAGAAACAGGCTTCAGTGGTGGTGGAGAAGGCGCCTTCCGGCTTGTTGACCACGATTTCATTTGAGCTGGCAATTCCCGATTCGCTATGGCCACCGACACGCAGCCAAACAATACCTTCGGTTCCGGCATTAACGCCTTTCAAAGGTAAAACGAATGAATACTTACCATCGCTTATTTGAGTAAGCGTTGCCCCTTCGGTGTCAGGAGTTCTGGAAGACTCCATGTTGACCCCACCGTAACCACCGATGTGAACATTATCTTCCACTCCGTTGATTGGGCTTTCGGTGCGGTTATTGATAAATCCTTTGTCAGTCAGAGCCGCGACTTTACCTTCGGCTTTCTTCAGGCCGTTAACAAGCTCACCATTTTCGTTGGTGACCTCAAACTCGTAACTGATAGTGCCTTCACCAAATGTATAGTTAATAACTTTAACATTGGTTTCCAAGGCGCTTGTTGCTACCGGTGGTGTCCAGGATTCTCCGGGCGTACCGGGTGTACCAGGGGCTCCGGGTGCACCGTCGGCGCCATCTTTCCCATCATCACCGCAACCTGCCAAAGCCCCGGTCAGGACCACGGCTATCAGATATGCCAGCTTTCTGGAGGTGAATTTTCTCATCGTAATCTCCTTGTTGCCCCAGAGGCTGGCCACGCTTGGCGTTCGCTCCAGCCAGAGCTGAGAGGCTCTGGCTCTAACGCCGTTATTCACATCGCACAACTGCTGGGTACTTTTATTTTTATTGAGCGCATTTTGCCTCAATCGGGATAGTAGGATGATTGGAGTGAACAGTTTTTGAACTGCGCAGCATTTGTTAATACCACTTTAGAGATAGGTCTCAATTTTGAAAAAAACTTGGCAATTTAATGCTGAGAGGGGAAAACGCAGGAGATAAAACAGAGGATTTTGCCACGAGGCCGAATAGTGAAGGGGGGTGACGTCGCCAAGACAGTCAGGAGGCAGTTAACCGCTGTGTCCAGAAGAATTTATCGGGCGGCAAGGCTGCCCGGGGAGCATTCTGCATCAGGCAGTACAGGATGTACCCCGATGCTCACGGTGAAATTTATACGCCGCTTTGATACAGGGAACCCGGGCACTAACAAATCGACGCATCGGTTCCCGGTGAAAGGCGCCGATGCGTCAGCCTGTCCCTGTGCTCAGGCCAGCAGCGCTGTGGCATAGGGCCAAAGCAATGCGATGGCGATAGCGTACATGGTGACAAAAATAAAGCGATCCAGATAGCGCCAGGCGGCTGGCTTGGCAAACATCGGCGCCATCAGCCTTGCACCAAAGCTTAAGGTAAAGAACCACAGGAAAGAGGCCAGAATGGCGCCTGCGCCAAACCACTGCCGGGCTTCACCACTGAATTGGGTGCTGATTGACCCAAGCAGTACCACGGTATCCAAATAAAGATGCGGGTTCAGAAAGCTGATGGCGAGAGTGGTCATCAGCGCTGCCTTGAGGCTGCCCGCGCCTGTGGCTTTGGACAAGTCCATCTCCTTGTCGTTGAAGGATGCCTTCAGGGCGTTGGTGCCATACCACAGCAGGAAGGCGGCGCCGCCGAAAGTTGCCCCGTGCTTCAGGGCCGGGAACGCCAGGATAAGCGAGCCAAGCCCTGCCACCCCAGCGGCTATCATCAGTGCATCAATCAGTGAGCAGGTCAGGGCAATGGGCAGGCTGTGGGCGCGCATAATCCCCTGCTTGAGAACAAAGGCATTCTGGGCGCCAACGGCGATGATGAGACTGGCACCTATCATGATGCCTTGCAAAAATGCAGTTTCCATGGGGATAGCTCCGGCGGGTACAACAACTTGAGCGGAGCATAACGGGAATAAAATAATTAAGATAACTAATGTTTTTTATGGGATATTAGTATCTCTTATGATGTTTCTGCGCTGTTAACAACCCGGTTTATGAGGGATGCAAATGCTCGATTATACCCATTTAAAAGCGCTGGCGGCGGTGGTGGAGGCCGGTGGTTTCGAGCGTGCGTCAAAGGTGCTTTGTATCACCCAATCGGCCGTGTCACAGCGTATTCGCCAGCTCGAAGAGCGCATAGGTCAGTCGCTGCTCATTCGCTCGGTGCCGGTGACGGCAACGCCTGCAGGCAAGCGGCTCCTGCGTCATTACCGACAGGTGGCACTGCTTGAGAGTGAACTTGGCAGCGAACTCAATACTGAAGACCCGGGCACACCCACCCAGATTGCCATTGCCGTGAATGCCGACAGCCTGGCCACCTGGTTTCTACCGGCGTTAAGCCCACTCTTTGTTCGCTACGGCTGGCTGATGAAGCTGATTGTGGATGACGAGTCCTACACCCATAACCTTTTGAAAAACGGTGATGCGGTGGGCTGCGTGACCACCACGGCCGAGCCCATGGCGGGCTGCTCCAGCGAGTTTTTGGGGGTGATGCATTATCGCTGTGTGGCGACCCCGGAGTTTGTGGATCGCTTCTTTGCCGAGGGGCTGACCGCATCGGCGCTGAGTCTGGCGCCGGCGGTGATTTTCTCCACCAAGGACAGGCTGCACGAGCGCTTTTTATCAAAACACTTTGCCCTGCCCACCAAGGGGTTTTATCAGCATACAGTGCCTTCATCGGAAGGCTTTTTGGACGCCATAGTGCAGCATTTGGGCTACGGGCTGGTGGGGCATTTGCAGGCAGATAAGCTGATTGCGACGGGCACCCTGATTGACCTTTGTCCGGGCCTGGGGATGGACGTGGCGCTTTACTGGCAGCACTGGAATATCAAGGCCAAACACACCACCATCATCTATCGGGCTCTGGCAGCGGCCGCGCGCCAGAGCCTCTGGCAGCAGGATGTCTGATAACCCGTTGGCATGCATCCAGGTCATAGGGATGGCAGCAAGAAAAAAGCCCCGCGATTGCGGGGCTTTGCATTCATGGCAACAGACTTATTTGGTGCTGAAGGTGTTTTCCACCAACTCAGTCTTGTTGTCGGCCTGGGCCACGTGGCACTGGGTACAGAAATAGTTCTGACCATTGAGGGTGCCCTTGGCGTCCACAGTGTGTGACTTGGCCACCGGGGTGGCCTTCATCCGCTCGGCCTTGTCCCAACTGTGACAGTTCATACAACCATTTTTATTCAGGGTAATGGCGTAGTCGTCCTTGTGGGGAATCAGCGGTGGCTGCTCAATGTAGTTACGCTCGATAGCGGTGCCACGTTTTGGGTAGGTGGGCAGCGCATCGGCAGGGCGCACCTCAGTGATCTGGGTGCTTCCCGCCAGCGATTGGACATTGACCGGCTCATTGTTCACCGGGGCGTTCTGGCCGCTGCAACCGGCGATGGCGACAAACAGCGCAGCTAAGGTGAGTACTTTTTTCATTGTTCGTTCTCCGCCTTCTTGGCAATTCGGGGGCTTTTCTGTAAAGGATTATCCTGGAATGTAAATCGGTTCTTGTACTGGAATACGCGTTTGGCACACACATCGATGCAGCGGCCGCACTGGGTGCAGTCGCTGTCTGTGATGATGGGGCTCTGGCCCTTGAGGGCGGGTTTGAGCACCTGACGCTCGGGGCAGACGACAAAGCAGTCCATGCAGTTGTTGCAGTCTTTGGCATTCACCGCGGTCATCTTCACCGGGCTCAGCTTACCCAAGAGGGCAAACAGGGCGCCGCTGGGGCACAGGTGTGAGCACCACATCCGCTCGACGATTAAGAGATCGGCAAGGAAGATGGCCACAAGCAGCCCAAGTCCGGCCCCTGCACCAAAAAGCACCGCGCGGTACAGCACTGGCACGGGGTTCAGCCACTCCCAGGCGGCCACGCCTGTGAGCACAGGCAACAGCAGCACCAGCGCCAACATAAAGTAGCGCAGCTGGCGTGGCAGCTCAGGGGTTCTTGGCAGGGCAAAGCGTCTGCGAAGGTATGCCGCCAGGTCCGTCACCATGTTCACCGGGCACACCCAACTGCAAAATACCCGTCCTCCCATCAGCGCATAAAACAGGCCGATAATGGCCGCGCCAATCAGCAGGCTGGCCTCGGGCACATGGCCAGAGGTAAGCAGCTGCAGTGTGACCAGCGGATCGGCCATGGGGATGGTATCGAGCAGCAAACTGGATGATAGGTTGCCCTTGAGCAGCCACAGTCCCCACAGGGGGCCGATGGCAAACAGCGCCAGCAAGCCGAGCTGGGAGGCGCGGCGCAGCAGCAAAAAGCGGTGCGCCTTCCACCAACCGAGCTCGCGGATGGCGTCATCGGCAAAGCGAGCCTTTTCTACCTTGGCTGTGCTCATAGTTCAAACCCCTTATTCAGCATGTCCAGGGTTGTGTTTTCGGTGTCGATATAGGTGTCGTGATCGGCGGTTTTGCCCATGGCGATATGGGGTGGCAATACCTTGATGGCTGCCTCGTCCAGCACGCAGGCATGTTCACACTTGCCGCAACCGGTACAGGTATCCGGGTTAACGACAGGAATAAACATGGCGTGGTGGCCGCTTCGCTCGTTGCGGGAGCGCTCAAGGGTGATGGCGTTGTCAATCAGCGGGCAAACCCGGTAACAGACATCGCATCTGAGCCCCTTGAAATTCAGGCAGTTTTTCTCATCAATCAGTACCGCTATGCCCATTTTCGCCTGGTCGATGTCTGTGAGTTCCTGCTCAAGGGCGCCGCTGGGGCAGGCCTTGATGCAGGGAATATCATCACACATCTCACAGGGCACCTTGCGGGCCTCGAACCAGGGTGTGCCGGTGGGCGCCTCTTCAAACCAGCGGGCGAGCTTCAGGGTATCGTAGGGGCAGGCCTCAACACACAGACCACAGCGCACGCAGGCCGACAGAAAATCCTGTTCGGCCAGGGCCCCCGGCGGCCTGATGGCCTGGGGACCGAGTTGCTGCGAGCTGGCGACTGCGGCAATGCCGCCCCCGGCCAGAGCAACCGCGCAGGACAGCCGGGCCGTCGTCGCCAGAAACTGGCGCCGGTTTATGCCCTGGGTCTTACTCTCTTGTCTGGCCATGATAATGCGCTCCTACCCGTGCCGTGTTGGCGTATTCCGGCCCTATCAGGCCTTCATTACCTTCACCGGACACTTCTTGAAGTCTGTCTCTTTTGACAGAGGATCGGTCGCGTCCAGCAGCAGCTTGTTCACCAACTGACGGGCATCGAAGAAGGGCATAAACACCACGCCACGGGGTGGCTTGTTGCGGCCCTTGGTTTCGACACGGGTTTTCACTTCACCCCTTGGGGAGGCCACAATCACCTCGTCGCCACGGTTCAGGCCACGGGCCTTGGCATCCTCAGGGTGCATAAAGATCTGCGCGTCAGGGTAGGCGCGGTACAGCTCAGGTACCCGGGCGGTCATGGAGGCGGTGTGCCAGTGTTCCAGTACCCGGCCAGTGCTCATCCACAGATCGTATTCGTCGTTCGGCTCTTCGGCAGCAGGCTCGTAAGGCAGGGCGAAAATCACCGCTTTGCCGTCTGGCTTGCCGTAGAACTTAAAGCCTTCACCGGCCTTCACGTAGGGGTCAGAACCCTCAACGAAGCGGCGCAGGGTTTCCTTGCCGTCCACCACAGGCCAGCGCAGACCGCGGGTTGGGTGGTAGTCATCGAAGGCGGCCAGATCGTGGGCCTTGCCGCGACCGAAGGCGGCGTACTCTTCGAAGATGCCCTTCTGCACGTAGAAGCCGAAGTGCTCGGATTCATCGTTCAGCTCGCCCTTGCAGTCGGAGGTTGGGAACTTGTCGATAACGCCGTTGGCAAACAGCACCTGATACAGAGTCTTACCAGCGTACTCAGGCTTCTTGGCAATCAGCTCGGCGGGCCAGACTTCGTCAATGGTGAAGCGCTTGGCGAATTCCATCAGCTGCCACAGGTCAGACTTGGCACCCTCTGGGGCCTTCACCTGCTGGTGCCACATGTGGGTACGGCGCTCGGCGTTACCGTAGGCACCTTCTTTTTCCACCCACATGGCGGTGGGCAGAATCAGGTCGGCGGCCATGGCGGTGACCGTTGGGTAAGGGTCTGATACCACGATGAAGTTTTCGGGGTTACGGAAGCCCGGATAGATTTCATCGTTGATGTTGGGGCCAGCCTGCATATTGTTGGTACACATGGTCCAGTAGCAGTTCAGCTTGCCGTCTTTGAGCATCCGGCTTTGCAGCACGGCATGGAAGCCGGGCTTGGGCGGAATGGTGCCTTCCGGCAATTGCCAGAGTTTCTCGGTAATGGCGCGGTGCTTGTCGTTTGCCACTACCATGTCGGCGGGCAGACGGTGGGCAAAGGTACCCACTTCACGGGCGGTACCACAGGCCGATGGCTGGCCGGTGAGGGAGAAGGGGCTGTTGCCGGGGGTGGCGATTTTGCCGGTCAGCAGGTGGATGTTGTAGATCATGTTGTTGGTCCACACACCACGCACGTGTTGGTTCACACCCATGGTCCACAGGCTCATTACCTTGACGCTTGGGTCGGCATAGGCCTTGGCCAGCTCAACCAGACGCTCGGCGGGCACGCCACTCATCTCGCTGGCGTATTCCAGGGTATAAGTGCTGACAAACTTGGCATATTCGTCGAAGGAAATTGGCGTGGACTTGCCATTGCCGGGGTTCTTGGCCTTCATCTCCAGCGGATGGTCAGGGCGCAGGCCATAACCGATGTCGGTCACACCCAGGGCGAAGTTGGTGTGCTTGCTGACGAAGTCCTTGTTTACGGCCTTGTTCTGGATGATGTAGTTGGCGATAAAGTTCAGGATAATCATGTCCGTTTGTGGACGGAACACCATGGGGTTATCGGCCAGATCGAAGGAGCGATTCTCGAAGGTCGAGAGTACGTGCACCTTGCCGTTGGGATTGCTCAGGCGACGGTCAGAGAGGCGCGCCCAGAGGATGGGGTGCATCTCGGCCATGTTGGCGCCCCAGAGCACAAAGTGATCGGCGGCTTCGAGGTCGTCATAGCAGCCCATGGGCTCGTCGATACCGAAGGTACGCATAAAGGCGCCCACGGCCGAGGCCATGCAGTGACGGGCGTTGGGGTCGATGTTGTTGGTGAGGAAACCGGCCTTGTGCAGCTTGGCGGCGGCGTAGCCTTCCCAGATGGTCCACTGGCCTGAGCCAAACATACCCACAGAGGTGGGGCCCTTGGCCTTGAGGCTGGCCTTCCACTTGTCGGCCATGGTGTCCAGCGCCACATCCCAGCTCACCGGGGTGAATTCGCCGTTCTTGTCGTACTTGCCGTCTTTCATGCGCAAAAGTGGCGTGTCCAGACGGTCCTTGCCGTACATGATTTTCGACAGGAAGTAGCCCTTGATACAGTTCAGGCCCTTGTTTACGGGGCTCTCAGGATCACCCTTGGTGGCAACCACTTTGCCGTCCCGGGTGCCAACCAGCACCGAACAGCCCACGCCGCAGAAACGGCAGGGGGCCTTGTCCCATTTGATGTTGTCCTTCTGCTCAGCGGCTTCAACCACTTTCACTGGCAGAGTGACACCCACTGCCGTGGCCGCGGCCACGGCGGCATTGGCTTTTAGAAACTCGCGACGGCTTATGCTCATGGTGTTTCCTCACTCACTTGTTGTTCTTGCTCTGATTGGTGATAGATCAGACTGCTGGATAGCACCCCGTTAAGGGCGTTGATGGCCTCGACATTGTCGAGAATGGCTCGCTGGGTGGACCCTTCCAGGGTCACCACCAACTTGCCTTCGGGACTGGTGGCATGAACCTCGGCGCCGGGCAGGGCTTCAATGGCTTTACTGATGACATTGGCCTGGCTGGGGGCGGCATGCACCACCAGACTGGTGACGTGATATTCCTGTGTCATGACATTTGCTCGCTACAACCGGGAACAGCAACGCTGACCCGGGGGCCTTGAATTAGCTTCGAGTCTAGACCTTGCTATTTTTGTGGGTATACCCACTAGGAGGTATCAAATAAGTTTGTAGACAGAGATCATGTTTTTGAGCGTGATCTGCTTCTCAGTTTGAAATTTAACCAGTGACTTTTAAAAAGCACGGGCTGGCACAGCGATCTTCCGGTACTGAAACGCGCCTGAAAAATGAATGGCTTAAATGAAATTGATTCTTGTTTTCTGCCTCAGCGCCAAGGCCTTAACCCCGAAGCAGGAGACGTGGTGCGACTTGGGCAAACTGATTCAACTTGATGGGAACAGTCTGAGAATAATTTCAGCATTCACAGGGCAGGGGGATGCCCATAGTCCAACTGACGAGACAGTACCTTTGTCCGGCCTGCTCTTTGGGGGTACCCGGGAAGTGGTTTATTGCTTAATGGGTAGGTTTTGCGCCTGCGCCATGTGCCCAAGGGGGGAACAGGAGATAAAAGAGCCTGAATGTTCGTCTTTCTATTATTCCCTTTGGTTCTATACAACTCACGCACGATAATTTTCAGGCTGTATCATTTTGGGACATTTTCGGGCAGGGGTCATGGAAATGCCTGGGGCTGCCTAAGGGGTCACACAGCCTTTGTGTTGGAATTGAGAGCTGGATCACCCGGGATTCTGCCACTCACCGCGTCCGGGGATTGGCGTTGCTTTTCATCAAATAAGCTCCTCTTTGATAGTAAATTTGCGTGATCTGGTGCACGCAATTTTGTCTATCTATCTGTTAATTCGAAATATTTTATATTATTAATTTTAGCTGAATTTATGTAATTTTATGACAAAACAGCATGAATAGTGGATGTTGAAGGGCTTGTTTCACGGGAATTTGGGGTATTTTGTAGTTAAATTTCATATTTGAGCCATTTGTGATGTGGCTGACGGAATTTTGAGTCACATATGGGTACGATCGCTCGCAGTGTATTTTCCAAGAGAGCGACCGCAATCATGGCAGATTATTCCGAAGCGATAATCACAGTGAAAAAGGGCCTGGATGTGCCCATTGCCGGTGCGCCCAGGCAAGCGATAGACATCGCCGCCAAACCTTCCCAGTTGGCCTTGCTTGGCAAGGAGTATGTGGGGCTTAAGCCTTCCATGCTGGTGGAAGAGGGCGAACGGGTCATCAAGGGTCAGGCGCTGTTTGAAGACAAGAGCAACCCCGGAGTGCGTTTTACCGCGCCCTGTGCCGGAGTGGTCTCGGCCATCCATAGAGGCGAAAAACGCCTTCTGCTGTCGGTGGTTATCGATTGTGATGGCACCGACGAGGCTATCGACTTTGGCGCCGAGGTAAACCTTGCCGGGTTATCCCGTGAGCAGGTGCAGGACAAACTGCTGCAAAGTGGTCTGTGGACGGCACTTCGCACGCGGCCGTTTTCCCGCGCGCCCAAACCGGGCTCAGTGCCCGCAGGCTTGTTTGTCACGGCCGTGGACACCAATCCCCTCGCCGCCGATCCGCGGGTGATCATCAATACCGACGTGGATGCCTTCGCCGCCGGTATGCAGGTGCTTACTCACCTGACCGACGGGCCTGTGTTTCTGTGTCAGGACGGCAACCATGACCTGCTGCCGGGCGCCGAACTGCCGCGGGTGCAAACCCACAGGTTCCAGGGTGTGCACCCTGCCGGGTTGGTGGGCACTCACATTCATATGCTGATGCCTGTGAGTATGGAGCGTCAGGTATGGCACATTGGCTATCAGGATGTGATGGCGGTTGGCCGCCTCTTTACCACGGGACAGCTGGATAACCGCCGCATTGTGGCGCTTGGTGGCCCCAATGTGCTCAAGCCAAGGCTGATAGCCACCGTGCTGGGTGCCAAGGTCAGCGATATCGTCAAAGGCGAAATCAAGGACGAGGTGCATTCCCGGGTGGTATCCGGCTCTGTGCTCTCTGGCCACACCGCCGAAGGCGCGTTTGACTTCCTCGGCCGCTTCCACCCGCAAATTTCGGTTGTCACCGAAGACGACAGCGAGCACTTCCTGCCCTGGGTACGCCTGGGCCGGGACAAGTTCTCCATTACCCGCACCGTGCTGTCGCGCTTCCTGCCCCGGAAGCTCTACGACATGACTACCCACACCGGCGGCGCCAAGCGCGCCATGATGGCCTTTGGCCAGCTGGACAGGGTGATGCCACTGGACATTCTGCCCACACTGCTGGTGCGGGACCTGGTGGTGCGTGACACCGATGAGGCGCAGCTTTTGGGCGCACTGGAGCTGGATGAAGAAGATCTGGCCCTGTGCACCTTCGTCTGCCCCAGTAAGTACGATTTTGGCCAGGAGCTTCGCGCCTGCCTGACGATTATCGAGAGGGAAGGCTAATGAGCAAGCCCATGAAGAAACCCAGTGCCCAGGACGCCTACTACGCTCCCGGACACACGATTAAAGACTATTTCCGCTCGCTGTTTATCGGCCATGGTGCCAGCACCCAGGATACGGTGCACGTGCGCGACGCCATCGAGGTGAAGCGCACCATGACCCTGGTGGGCCTGTGTCTGCTGCCTGCCATCCTGTTTGGCATCTACAACACCGGCTTGCAGGCACAAATCGCCATTCTGGCGGGCAGCGCCTCACTGGATAATTGGCATCAGAGCTTTTACAGCGCCATCTTCGGTGGCCTGACTGAAAGCACAGGTGTGTTCGGGCTGATGGCTTACGGCCTGATTTACTACCTGCCCATTTATCTGGCGGCACTCATCACTACCATTTTCTGGGAAATGGTGTTTGCCCGTGCGCGGCGTCAGGAAATGCAGGAAGGCTTCTTTGTGACTGCCTTACTGTTCAGCCTGTGTTTGCCCGCCAATATCAGCCTGTGGCTGGTGGTGATGGGCATCAGCTTCGGCGTGGTGGTTGCCAAAGAGCTCTTCGGTGGCATGGGTTACAACTTCTTGAACCCCGCGCTGGCAGGTCTCGCCTTTATCTACTTTGCCTACCCAAGCGAAGTCACTACCTCTGCACAGCTGGTGGCAGTGGATGGCTACAGTTCGGCCACTACCCTGACTCAGGTGGCAGCCAACAAGATGAAGTTTGCCGAGTACCCCTGGTATCAGGCCTTTAACGATACCGCCTGGTGGGATGCTTTCCTCGGCTTCGAAGTAGGCGCCATTGGTGAAACCTCCACCCTGGCCATTCTGGCCGGTGGCCTGCTGCTTATCCTCACCCGTCTCGCCGACTGGCGCATTGTGGTAGGCGTGCTGCTGGGCATGATTGCCACCTCGCTGCTGTTCAATGTGGTTGGTGATGGTAAAAACGCCATGGCGGCCATGCCCTGGACCTGGCATCTGGTGACCGGCGGTTTTGCGCTGGGGATGATGTTTATGGCCACCGACCCTGTGACCACTGCCTACACCCGCCCCGGCAAGCTGATGTTCGGCATCCTGGTGGGCGCCATGACCATCCTTATCCGCGTGGCCAACGTCAAGCAGCCCGAGGGCATTATGCTGGCGATCCTGTTCGCTAACCTGTGGGCGCCGGTGTTGGATTCGCTGGTGGCAAGATTCAATATCAAACGGAGGCTGAAGCGCAATGGCCTTTAACAAAGACAGTGTTCTCGGCACCATGACCTTCACGGTCGTCCTGTGCCTGGTGTGCTCCTTTATGATCACCGGCACCGCCGATGTGCTCAAGGAGCGCAAGTTGGTGAAAAAGCGCAACGAGTTGATGCAAAACGTGCTGATTGCCGCCGACATCAAGGATGTCAGCGATGTGCAAGCCACCTTCCAGGCGCGGGTGCGTCCTGTGATGGTGAATCTGGCCACCGGCGAGATGCATGATCGCGACAACATCCTCGACTATGACGAGCGCATGGCGGCCATCAACCCGGATACCTCCAGCAAGATTGCCAAAGACACAGCACGCATCAAGACCCGCGCCAATGAAATCCGCATCTTCAAAGTGCTGGACGATAAGGGCGAGCTGCAGGCGCTGGTGCTGCCGGTGTACGGCAAGGGCCTGTGGTCGATTATCTACGGTTTTGTGGGCGTACAGGCCGACTTCAACACCATCACGGGGGCTGTGTTCTACGAGCACGGTGAAACCCCGGGTATCGGCGACTTCATCAATCACGACGACTGGCTCGCCAAGTGGCAGGGCAAGCAAATCTTCAACGCCAAGGGCGATGTGGCCTTCAAGATTGTGAAGGGCGAAGCCAAGGCCGGTGACAAGAGCGCAGTGGATGGTGTGAGCGGTGCTACCCGCACAGGTGCGGGTGTGGCCAAGGCGGTGCAATTCTGGTTCGGTCCAGAAGGCTTTGAAGCCGTTCTGGGCAAACTGAAAGCGGCGGGGGTGTGAGATGAGCGCTGTATTATCCAATCGTGAACTCCTGATGCGCCCGGTGTTTGCCAATAACCCGGTGGCCATGCAGGTGCTGGGGGTCTGTTCGGCCCTGGCGGTGAGTAATTCCATGCAAACCGCGCTGGTGATGACACTGGCCGTGACCTTTGTGTTGGTGTGCTCCAACTTCTTTATCTCGCTTATTCGCGCCTTTATCCCCAACAGCGTGCGTATCATCGCCCAGATGACCATTATCGCCTCGCTGGTGATTGTGGTGGATATGGTGCTTCAGGACGTGGCGCCGGACCTATCCAAGCAGCTGTCGGTGTTTGTGAGTCTGATTATCACCAACTGTATCGTGATGGGCCGTGCCGAAGCCTTTGCCATGAAGGCGCCACCACACCTGTCGGTGATGGATGCCATCGGCAATGCCGCCGGTTACGGTTTTATCCTGATGAGTGTGGCCTTTGTACGTGAGCTTTTGGGCTCAGGCACCCTGTTTGGTCACAGCATGCTGAAGACCATAGAGCAGGGCGGCTGGTATCTGCCCAACGAGATGTTCAAGCTGCCCCCAAGCGCCTTCTTCCTGATAGGCGTCATCATCTGGGTGGTTAACATAGCCCAGCGCAAGCGCGCCAAGGCCTGAGGATAACGTCATGGAACACTACATTAATCTGTTTATCCAGGCGTCATTTATCGACAACATGGCGCTGTCTTTCTTCCTGGGCATGTGTACCTTCCTCGCGGTGTCGAAGAAGGTGTCCACTTCCTTCGGTCTTGGTATCGCCGTGATTGTGGTGATGGTGCTGGCGGTGCCGCTCAATCAGCTGATTTACGTCGCCGTGCTCAAGCCGGGCGCCCTGGCGTGGGCCGGGTTTCCTGAGCTGGATTTGTCCTACCTGCAGCTCATCACCTTTATCGGGGTGATTGCGGCGCTGGTGCAAATTCTGGAAATGGTGCTCGACCGCTTTATGCCGGTGCTGTACCAAACGCTCGGGATCTTCCTGCCGCTTTTGACCGTTAACTGCGCCATCTTCGCCGGGGTGATTTTTATGGCCAACCGCGACTATACCCTGACCGAGTCAGCGGTGTTTGCCGCCGGTGCCGGTACCGGCTGGGCGGTGGCCATTGTGCTCTTGGCCGGCATCCGTGAGCGGCTTAAGTTCAATGCCATCCCCGAGGGGCTGCAGGGCATTGGTATCACCTTTATCACCACTGGGCTGATGGCGCTGGGCTTTATGTCCTTTGCCGGTATCAGCCTGTAACGGAGGAACATCCATGGAAATGACGATTGGAATGGGCATGTTCACCGTGGTGGTGTGCATCCTGGTGGCGGTCATTTTGATTGCCCGCAGCAAGTTGGTGGCAAGCGGCGATGTGCAGCTTCGCATCAACGACGACAGCGACAAGAGCGTGGCCGTGCCTGCCGGTGGCAAGCTTTTGGGCGCCCTGGCCGGTAAAAACATCTTCGTGCCGTCTGCCTGCGGTGGCGGCGGTACCTGCGGCCAGTGCCGGGTAAAGGTGAAATCCGGTGGCGGCGATATTCTGCCCACGGAGCTTGACCATATCACCAAGAAAGAAGCCAAAGAGGGTTGCCGTCTGGCCTGTCAGGTGGCGGTGAAATCCGATATGGATCTGGAGCTTGATGAAGAGATCTTCGGGGTGAAGAAGTGGGAGTGTGAGGTGATTTCCAATCGCTCCACCGCCACCTACATCAAGGAGCTGCTGCTCAAGGTGCCCGAAGGCGAAGAGGTGGACTTCAAGGCCGGTGGTTACATTCAGATTGAAGCCCCAGCCCACGAAGTGCATTACAAAGATTTTGATATTCCAGACATCTTCCGCGACGACTGGGAAAAATATGGCCTGTTCAATCTGGTATCCAGGGTGGATACCGAGGTGATGCGCGCCTACTCCATGGCCAACTATCCCGAAGAAAAGGGCCGCATCATGCTGAACGTGCGTATTGCCACGCCGCCAAGCCCTGAGCTGCCACCGGGACAGATGTCATCTTTCATCTTTAACTTAAAGCCCGGCGACAAGGTGACCATTTCCGGTCCCTTCGGTGAGTTCTTCGTGAAAGAGACAGATGCAGAGATGGTGTTTATCGGTGGTGGTGCCGGTATGGCGCCGATGCGAAGCCATATCTTCGACCAGCTCAAGCGGGTGAAAACGTCGCGCAAGATGAGCTTCTGGTATGGCGCCCGCTCCCTGCGCGAGGTGTTCTATCAGGAAGACTTCGATGGTCTGGCGGCCGAGAACCCCAACTTCGAGTGGCATATCGCCCTGTCTGACCCGCTGCCGGAAGATAACTGGACCGGTTACACCGGCTACATTCATAACGTGCTGTATGAGAACTACTTAAAGCAGCATAAGGCGCCGGAAGATTGCGAGTTTTACATGTGTGGCCCACCCATCATGAACAGCTCTGTGATAGCCATGCTGGAAGGCATGGGCGTTGAGCGCGACAACATACTGCTGGATGACTTTGGTGGCTGACATCAAGGCGTAAATCCTCTACCAATCCCCACCGGCCGGTGGGGATTTTTTTACGTTTTTTCAAGCGATTGACCATGATATGTTAGTGAGAAACCGGCCAGGGCAGGAGTGGCAATGGAGCTTTGTAAGGCGACGGCAGAGGATGCACAGGCGATATGGGATTTACGCAACAGTGCCATTCTTGCGGGTTGCAAGGGTTTTTACGACGGTAAGAGTCTCGCACGCTGGACCGAAGGTGAGCTGACGGAAAGCTTTACTGCTGTGGTGGCGCGGGACTTTTATGTGATGAAAGACGGGCAAAGGGTGGTGGGCAGCATCATGCTGGACTTAACTCATCCCGGGCTTAAGCGCGGCGAAGGCCAGCTTGAGGCGGTGTTCGTCGACCCTGACATGATGGGACGTGGCATTGGCAAGCGGCTGATGACCTTTATTGAACAAATGGCCTTGTCACGGGGGATTGCCCGTTTACGGCTGGCGTCTACGCTCAATGCCGTGCCTTTTTATCGTGCCTGCGGCTACGGAGAAGAAACACCCTCGCTCTACCACAGCCCCCGGGGATTTACCCTGGACTGCTGCCTGATGTACAAGAACCTGACCGCCCGGCCCTGATGGTTCAAGCCCGGCCGAGGGGCCAGGATTTTAGCACCTCGTAGCGGACGCCGGCTGGGCCGCTGTTGGAGCGGTAAAGCTGCAGGGTTTGGGGGCGCAGTATCACAGGCTCGGGTTGCCACTCTGGCATTCGATAATGTTTGGCTTTGCGAAACAGCGTGATGTGGGGGTTAAAGCTGTGTTCGCTTTGATGTAGTCCCAGGGTTTGGCAAAGGGATTGGCATTCATGGTAAAGGTCAATCAGGCCGGGATCCCTGGCCTCGCCACACAGGCACAGCACTCCGGCGCCGCGCCAGTGCACCAGGGTGTCGAGCCGCTGCTCGAATATCGGCAGGGACACTGTGGTCAGCGCCGTTTCCAGGGCATGGCGCTGTGCTTGGCTGGTTGGCCCCAAAAAGGCCAGGGTCATATGCAGGTTGGCTTTTGCCACGGCTTTTCCGGGCTCGCCGAGGCGTTTTTGCAGCTTGAGCATGGACTCGCACTCCTGGTCAGAAAGTGCGAATCCTAAAAAGAGTCTTTGTAAATCAGACATAAGGTCTTACCTTAGGAGAAGTGCAAATACGTCATTGCACCGCTGAGGTGCCGATAGCGACGGCCATTCACAAATGCTGGGCCATGCATCCAGAGGTTGCAGGTTCACGCTGAGTCAGCGCGGGACTTATTCGCACCTTTTTCAGTCCAAGTTAGTAGTCAAAACCTTGCCTATACTCTTGGTTAAATGCAAGTAACAGCTCTTCCGGGAAGGAAAGCGGAATTATGTCATTGCCTGAGTTAAACCCGCTGCATGCTGCGCTGGCAGGGATATTCACGGATGTCCCGCTGGTCACGCTGGAACAGAACGTCGACCGTGCGCTGCAAACCATGACAGCGCAGCTCGACTGTGATGGCGTGTTTGTGCTCTCTGCATCTACCCGTCAACCGGGTGTCGCCCCCCGCAATATCTATCTCAAACCCAGCGCTGTGCCCAACAATCAGGTGCGCCACTGGCCGCTGGCGCGTATGCCTTATTTCAGGCGCTTAATGCGCCACCCCAGGCTGCTTAATGTTCCCGACATCGCCAGGCTGCCCTCCGAGGCCGCCGAAGAAAAACGTTTTTTACGGGAGTGGCGGGTAAAGAGCCTGTTGGTGCTTACGCCGGTTCATTTTGGCGAAACCCAGATTGCCCTGGGGGCGGTTAACTGCGAGCGTGCCCGCGACTGGTCACAGGCCTTTATGGATGAGCTTGGCATAGCGGCAACCCTTATCTGTGCCGTGATGGAGCTGACCCGCATCGCTCAGGCACTTACCGTGAGTGAGCGCCGTTATCAGGAGCTGTTTAATCAGTTGCCACTGGCCTGCGGGCTGGTGGATAGACGTAACAGGGTGAAGCTGTTAAACAGCATTGCCCGCCAGAATTTGCCCGTGAGTGATGGTCAGGACCTGCTGGCCCTGGTGCGCCCCGAAGAGGAACCCATGTTGCAGGACACCTTGCAGGTGGTGCGCGATGGGGTACTGAGGCAGGCCTGGTGTGAGATTTCCATTAAGGGACAGCTGCTCAATCTGCAATGGATAAAACTGAGTTTCAGCCCCATGTCCGACGACCCCGGCACCCTGCTGATGCTGGCAGAAGACGTGAGTGAGCGCCACCGGCTTGCCGACGAACTCTCATTCCATGCCAATTACGATACCCTGACAGGCCTGCCAAACCGCTCCCATTTCGAGGCCGTCCTGGACAAACTCCTGCAGCAGGCACCGGAAGAGCCCATCTGTGTGGCCTTTCTCGATCTGGACCAGTTTCAGGTGATTAACAATGTCAGTGGCCATCAGGCCGGTGACAAGCTGCTCTGTCAGGTGGCACTCAGGCTCAAGCAGCTGGTGCGTAAAGGGGACACTGTGGCCCGCCTCGGCGGCGATGAATTTGCCATCCTGATGCACTACTGCAACGAGGATACCGCCAAAGTCATTGCCCAGCGTATTTGTACCCAGTTGTTTGAACACGAGTTTTATTGGGAGCACAGGCGACACAATGTGTCTGTCTCCATGGGGATAGCTCCCTTCGATGCCGAGGTCAGCGATATCTATGTGCTGATGAGCCGTGCCGATGCGGCCTGCCGGCTCGCCAAGGAACAGGGGCGCAATGGCTGGCATATCTATTGTGCCAGTGACCCCAAAATGAACCGGCTTTACAGTGAGATGACCGCCTCGGTAGACATCATAGATGCCCTGTCGCAAAACCAGTTTCAGCTTTACTATCAAGTTATTGAGCCGCTTTTGGACAAGCAGGCCGGTATTCATATGGAAATACTGCTTCGCCTGGAGCGCCCCGATGGCAAGATGCTGTCGCCGGCGATTTTTTTACCCGCCGCCGAGCGTTACAGTCTCGCCTCCCGGGTGGACCGTTGGGTGATAGACAACTTGCTGCGCTGGGGTGGTAACCATCTGGAACTCTGGCAGGAACTGGACATGGTATCAGTTAACCTGTCGGCCAATTCCCTCGGCGATCAGGAGTTTATGGAATGGCTCGAGATACGGCTGATGGCTGAGCCTGAGCTTGTGAGTAAATTGTGTTTTGAAATCACCGAAACTGCCGCAGTCAGCCAGCTTGAACAGGCGCAGGCCCTGATTGAGTTATTGCGGCCTCTGGGCTGTAAACTGGCGCTGGATGACTTTGGCTCGGGCTTTTCAAGCTTTGCGTACCTGAAGCTGCTGGATGTGGACTTTGTCAAAATTGATGGTCAATTCGTGGTGAACCTCTGTGACAACAAGTCCGATCAGGCCATCGTCAACGCCATCTGTCAGCTGGGCCGGGACATGAACTTTGATGTGATAGCCGAGTTTGTGGAATCCGAGGCGGTGGGGCTGCGCCTGCGTGAGCTGGAAGTGGATTATGCCCAGGGCTATGCCATCGGCAAGCCAGCCCCCCTTGATAACCTCAGCAGCGGCAAACGTGTCCCCTGGCTGACTGACTGACGGAAACGTCTCTCTGCCCCGACTGCACTTGTGGGCCCCTTTCCTGTACAATGGCCGCCACTGTTTTCACCCGCCGGAATCCCCTTGAACGCTCTGCCTGTCTGCGACCTTTTTGACGAGCTGAAATGTGCGCTCGCCTTGCATCAGCAAATGATCCTTGAAGCCCCTACCGGTGCCGGTAAGTCCACGGCGCTGCCGCTGGCGCTGCTGGATTGGCCAGAGATCTCCGGTCGCATCATCATGCTTGAGCCTCGCCGGGTAGCGGCCCGCAGCGTGGCGCGCTTTATTGCCAAACAGCGTGGCTGCCAACTGGGTGCGGAGGTCGGCTATCGGGTGCGCGGCGACAGCAAGGTCTCCAAAGAGACCCGGCTCGAAGTGGTCACCGAAGGCATTTTGACCCGGATGATCCAGGACGATCCCGAACTCGATGGGGTAGGCCTCATCATTTTCGATGAAATCCACGAGCGGCACCTGAGCACCGACCTTGGTCTGGCGCTGGCCCTTGAGGTGCAGGCTGGCCTTCGGGATGATCTTAAAATACTGGCCATGTCAGCGACCTTAAGCGGCATGCCGCTGCAAGCCCTGATGCCGGAAGCGGCGCTGCTCAGGAGTGAAGGCCGCAGTTTTCCGGTGGCTGTGGAATATGCCACTGTGCCCTCGGGCGCCGATTGGCAGGCGCACATGGGCAAAACCCTGATGGAGCTTGTCACGGAAAAACGCGCGCTGCCCCAGGGCGTTACGCCGGGGACTGTGCTGGCATTCTTGCCGGGCAAGGCCGAGATCGAGCGGCTGACAACGTTTCTGGCCGAGCGCCTCAGCGAGTCTGAATTTGCCATCTGCCCACTTTACGGTGAGCTTGATGCCAACGCCCAGGACAGGGCCCTCAGTGCCGATCCCCATGGCCGCCGCAAACTGGTGCTGGCCACCAATGTGGCCGAGTCCAGCCTGACCATAGACGGGGTGACTCTGGTGGTGGACTGCGGCTTTGTCCGACAGGCCAGTTTCAATCCCCGCACCGGCGTTACCCGCCTGGGGCTTAAACGCATCAGTCAGGCCTCTGCCATTCAGCGCGCCGGCCGGGCCGGACGACTGGCGCCGGGGCTGTGTATCCGGCTCTGGAGTCAGGATGAGTTTGACCGGCAGATGAAGGCCGAAGAACCTGAAATCTTACGCAGCGAATTGGTGTCGCTGGCCCAGGAAGCCGCTGTGTGGGGCGCGCGGGATTTCGCCTCGCTCAAGCTGCTGTCCCAACCACCCAAAGTGAACGAATCCCTCGCCTGGGCGCTGCTCAAAGACCTGGAACTGGTGGACGACAGCCACAGGCTCACCGCCCTTGGCCGGGATGCCCATCGTCTGGGTTGCCATCCCCGTCTGGGGCATATGCTGCTGAAAGCCAAGGCGCTCGGTGAGGCTGAAAACGACACTGCGCTGGCGCCATTGGCATGTTTGTTGGCGGCCATTCTGGAAGGCCGTGGATTGCCGCGCAGGGGCTGTGACATCAGCCATTACCTGATGTGGGCAACGTCGGGTCAGGCCGGTCAGCAGGCCAAACAGTGGTCGGCAAAACTCGGCATCAAGGCTGATTTTGCGGCGGTGGCCAAAGCCGCTCATCCACGGGATTGCGGCCTGCTGTTGGCGCTGGCGTATCCTGACCGCATCGCCATGGCCCGCGGCAAGGATGGCTTTGTGCTGGCCAATGGTACCGGCATTACCGTGGATGAGAGCGACGCCATGGCGCTGGAGCCCATGTTGGTGGCGGCAGATTTTGGTGAAATCGAAGGCCGCAGCGCGGGGCGTCTGTGGCTGGGGGCGCCCCTGGATGCGCGCCTCTTTGATGGTCCACTGGCCTTTTTGCAAAGTGAGCGCGAGGTCAGTGGGTTTGATGAGGGCCGAGGCCGCTTTGTGGCCGAAAAACAGCGGGTGGTGGGCAGTCTGGTGCTGGGGCGCGAGAGCGTGAGTCAGGTACCCGCGGCCCTCAAAGCCAGCGCCTGGATGGCCCGTATTCGCCAAAAAGGCATTGGCTGTCTTGGGTTTGATGAGGATGCCATGCAGCTAAGATGCAGGGTCTCGCTGGCGGCCAGTCTGCTTGGGGGCGACTGGCCCGCCATGGACGATGAGGCGCTGCTCGATGGCCTCGAAGACTGGCTTGGGCCTTATCTTGGCAACATCAACAGCCTGAATGAGTTCAACAAGCTGGATGCCGGGCGACTGCTGCGCGACAGCCTCGACTGGCAGCTGCGCAGAACCCTCGACGAAGCCCTGCCGACCCATTACCCTATGGCAACCGGCACCCAGGCGCCCATTCGCTACGAAGCCGATGGCCGCGCCATGCTCAGGGTGCGATTGCAGGAGGCCTATGGCATGGCGGCAACGCCATTATTGGCTGGCGGACGGCTTAAGCTCACCATGGAGCTTCTGTCTCCGGCACAGCGCCCCCTGGCGTTGACGGCGGATCTGGCCAGTTTCTGGCAAGGCCCTTACCAGGAAGTGAAAAAGGAAATGCGGGGCCGTTATCCCAAACATTTGTGGCCGGACTACCCGGCGAGCACCTTACCGACCAAATTTACCAAGAAAAAGACCTTGGGCCAGGCCTGAGGCAGAGAAAGTATGACTGCAGATAAACGGAATTCAGGCAAAAGGGCGCCCGCCAAGGGCGCGTCGGCAAAGACCAGAACGTCAGCCAGGGCGCGTAATAAGCCCGGTATCCTTTGGCGTATTTGGTCATTCCTGTGGAAGCTGACCCTGGTAATACTGGTACTTTGTGCCGCCTATGGTATTTATCTCGACCAGCAAATTGCCCGCAAATTTGAAGGGCAGAAGTGGCACCTGCCGGCGCAGATTTACAGCCGCTCCATGGCACTCTATCCGGGCGCGGCCGTGAGCCATCATCAGCTCCTGGCCGAACTCCAGTTGCTGGGATACCGCAAGGTGGCCAACCCCCGTCAGGTGGGAGAGTTTTCAGCCTCCGCGACCCGTATTGATTTGTGGCGCCGACCCTTCCTGCATCCCCTGGGCAGCCAGGATGCGGCACGTGTGATGATTACCTTTGATTCCCAGGGGGTTTCAACGGTTTCACGCCATGGCGATAAACGCGAGCTGGCGGTGTTTCACCTCGAACCCATGCTGCTGGACCGCCTGATTGCCGACGATGGCGAAGACAGGTTGTTTGTACCGCGCAAGGAAGTGCCTGACACCATGGTCGAAGCGCTCCTCCTGGTGGAAGACCGCAGCTTTTACGAGCATCACGGGGTGAACCCCTTCGCCATTTTGCGTGCCGCCTTTGTCAACATCAGCGCCGGGCGCACAGTGCAGGGGGGCTCGACCCTGACCCAGCAGCTGGCGAAAAACTTCTTCCTCTCCAGCGAGCGCTCCCTTATCCGGAAGATCCGCGAAGCCCTGATGGCCATCATCATCGACTTCCGCTACAGCAAGGATGAGATCCTCGAGGCATACCTCAACGAAGTGTACATGGGGCAGGACAAGTCCCGTGGGGTACACGGTATGGGGCTGGCATCGCAGTTTTACTTTGGTCGTCCGCTCACCGAGCTTACCACCGCCCAGCAGGCCTTTTTGATCGCAGTCATTAAGGGGCCTTCCTACTACAACCCCTGGCGTTATCCGGCCCGGGCGCAGGAGCGGCGCGATTTGGTGCTCAGACTCTTGATGGAGTCGGGCAAAATCAGTGTTAACGACTTCCAGATTGCGGCGGAATCGCCCTTGGGTTTAAGACCCGAAGGCCGCCCTGTGCATCAAAAGATGCCGGCGTTCTATGCTCAGGTGAAAAAGGAGCTGGCGCTGCGTTGGGGGGACAGCCTGCTCAATGAGTCGGGCATCAAGGTGTACACCACCCTCGACCCCATAGCTCAGGAAGCCGCCGAGAAGGCCGTGAAAGACGTGATGGCCCGTATCGGCAAAGACACCAGGGAGCTGCAGGCAGCCATGGTGGTGACCGACAAGTTTGGCGGTGGCATTGCGGCCATGGTGGGCGACAGAAACCCCAGCTTTGAAGGCTACAACCGGGTTGCCGAAATGCGCCGTCCCATTGGCTCGCTGGTTAAGCCCTTCGTGTACCTCACGGCCCTTGAAGACAGCAACTACAACCTGATGACGCCCTTGAAGGACGAGCCCTTAACCGTGACCAACAAGCATGGCCAGAGCTGGTCACCCATGAACTACGACAAGACGTTCAGTGGTCAGGTGCCTTTGATGCGCGCCATGTACAAGTCGCTCAACGTGCCCACGGTAAACCTGGGTCTGGCAGTGGGGGTGGATGCGGTAATTAACACCCTCGACGACGCCGGTTGGCGAGGTGAGGCGATAAACCCCTATCCGTCGATGCTGCTCGGTGCCGTGGATGGTTCACCGCTGATGGTGGCGCAGATTTACCAGACCCTGGCGGATAATGGCCGTTATCGTCAGCTGTCCAGCGTGACCGATGTGCTGGATATGAATAACGAAGCCATACTGGCAAGTCGTTTGCCCTCGGAGCAATCCCTTGAGCCGGCGGCGGCCTATCTTGCCCAGTACGCAATGACGCGGGTGGTGTCGGAGGGCACAGGGGCTCGCCTTGGTCGCGCCTTCCCCAACGTGACCCTGGCCGGTAAGACGGGCACCAGTAACGACAGCCGCGATTCCTGGTTTGCCGGTTTTGATGAGCGGAACGTGGCCGCAATATGGGTGGGCCGCGACGATAACGGCAAGACCAAGCTGGTGGGCGCCAGCGGCGCCATGGCCATTTATCAGGCCTTTTTGGAGGCCCGTCCTCCAGTGGCACTGAGGATGGCGCCGCCAGGCGATGTGGTGCAGGGTTATTTTGATTTGCAGGGCAATGCGCTGGAGAAAGGCTGCCCGGGAGCGGTGGCACTGCCTGCCAAAGCGGGCAGCTGGAAGCCGGCGCAAAATTGCGGCAAGCCCTTGTCCTGGTGGCAAAAAATCATCGGTGGCTAAGCCTGGATAGGCTATCTGAGACTGACTAAAAAGCCCGGCATCGCCGGGCTTTTTGTTTATCAGGATACATGGACTCAGGCGAGTTTAACCCGGTTACCCCCGGCCTCTTTGGCCTGATACATGGCCTCGTCGGCGCGCCTCAGAATATCTTCATGGCGGCTGTGTCCTTCATCCAGACACACCCCCAAACTGGCGGTGACCTTAAGCTTGTTGGCCGGCGCCGGGAAACAGAGGCTTTCGATATTGTGGCGGATACGTTCGGCAATGGTGCCCGCTTCCTCTTCGCTGGCAGAGGACAGCAGGACCACAAACTCCTCGCCGCCCCAGCGGCCACACTGGTCGCGGTTGCGTATCGAGTAGCGTATGACCCGGGCGATATCGGTCAGCACCTTGTCACCCACCTCATGGCCCAGGGTATCGTTGATGGATTTGAACCTGTCTATGTCTATCATGATAAGCGCCCGGCAGCGACGCTGGCTGTCGAGGTGCCACAGTTGCTGTAACTGTTCGTTGAAGGCGCGGCGGTTGGCGATGCCGGTAAGAGGGTCCGTGGCCGCCAACTGCTGGGCGATGACGCGCTCCTGCTCTGATTGGCGGAACTGAGCCGCCAGTGCCAGTGCCAGTAACATGGCGTCGATAAACATGCCTATTTCAGCTGCCCGGTAAGTCCACTGGTTAAAGTTGATATAGCCCTCAACCGCCAGACCTGTGGTACAGCTGCCTACCATGGTCGACAGGGACGCCAGTAAAAAGAGCTTGGCGGTTGGCAGCCCGTGGGACCAGGCGAGCATGCCCAAAAGGGGCATCAGCAGGGTAAAGATGTACACAAAATCGAAGGCGAAGATGAGTCCAAGCTCCCGATCGTCGGTGGCAATGGCCACGCCCTGAGCGGCCATCATCACCACAGCCAATCCGAGCACTATGTAGCTCAAATGGGGGCGCAGCTTGTCGATGCCCAAAAACCGCAGCGCAAACATGAGCCCGGACACACAGTAAAGCGTCATCAACATGGGGTGTGACCATTGGCGCCAATGGGACAGCCCGGGCCAGAACCAAAACTGGCCATGGCCGGTATAGCTCAGGTTGAGCAGGATAAAACTGAATAAAAACAGGGAATAATAAAAGTAGCTGCGTCTGCCTATGCCCAGAAAGAGGATAAAGTTATACCCCAGCAACGCAAAAAGGCCGCCATAGAGAAATCCATAGCTGAGCAGTTCTATGTGGTTACGTTGCTGGGCTTCTTGTGGGCTTGTCAGGTAGACGGGGATTAATCTGGGATCGGGGCCTGCCACCCTGAGCAGCAGCAGGTGATTGCCCTTTGGCAGTTGCAGAGGCTGCTGCATAAACCGGCTGCCCCGGGGGCTGTCAGTCAGATCGCCACCGTACCACCTCTGGATGCCATCCTTTTGGTCAAATAAATACAGGGCGACGTCATCCTGCCAGGCATTGGCGAGCTCGAAAATAAGCTGAACGTCGTCATCGGAGGGATTTTGCAGTGTCAACGCCAGCCACAGCGGCGGGGCGCCTATGCCCAGACTGGGGATCTTCTTGCCGTGTGGTGCAAATCGACCTTGCTCGAAGGCGGCTTTGGCATCATAGGGGCTGAGGGGCTGCCCGGATTCAATAAAATACATCCACTCCCGGGACAATGGGTCCCCGGGCAACTCATCCGTGGAGAGTGGCTGGGCGTGGGCAAACAGAGAAAACAGCACCAGCGCCAACAACTCCAGCGCTTGCCTCAAACTCATCTATTCGCCTTGGGTGGTGACATCAGGTTAATGATAGTAATGATTTCTAGGTAGTTTGTATAATTTTACCTGCCCATGTTCGGTAAATGTTTTGCTGTTACTGCCCAGGCTTCCTGCTAAGGTGGATTGTTGAAAAATATGGCAACAGGAGCCTGGCCCATGACGGAACTGCATCATCCCCTGAATGATTTTATTGAATACCCACCCGAAGAGATGCGCCGCCGCGCACAGGCAAATTTAACCGAGCTTCGCCGACGTCATTCCATTCGCATGTTTTCAGACCGGCCGGTGGCCAAAGAGATTATTGAGCAATGCATACTGGCGGCGGCCTCGGCGCCAAGCGGTGCCAATCATCAGCCGTGGCATTTTGTGGCCATTTCCAGCCCCGAGGTGAAGGCCGCCATTCGCCGCGAGGCCGAGGCGCTGGAGCAGAGTTTTTATCAGGGACGGGCGGGGGAGGAGTGGCTGGATGCCCTGAAACCCCTGGGTACCAATGCCAATAAGGCCTACCTGGAGCGCGCCCCCTGGTTGATTGTGGTGTTCAGCCAAAAGCGCGGCGGCGTGGAGGAGGGCGATAACAAGACAAACTACTATGTCCATGAATCTGTAGGTATTGCTACCGGATTTTTGATTCAGGCACTGCACCATGCGGGTCTTGGCACCCTGACCCATACCCCCAAACCCATGAGCTTTCTGAGCAAAATTTGTGGTCGTGACAACGACGTGGACCGGCCCTATATGCTGATTGTGGCCGGGTATCCCGATAAAGACGCCACAGTCCCCGACCATGCCCTGAAAAAGAAATCCCTGGAGCAGGTGGCTTCGTTCCTGTAGCGGCAGTATGTCGATTGATTATTGATTGATGTGGGGATGGGGCTGTCGTCACAGGCCCGTTGCCGGATAGAACCTGTAACGCTAGGCTGTAGCCATTGGATGTTGACTGAGAAGACCTATCTTTGGGCAAGCGTAAATCTGCAGGCAATGACACAGTGCCTTTATCCAAGCCACAACTTGCGAGGGTGGATATTGCCACCCTGAACCTGTTTAACTTTTTAGCGCCCCCCGCTGCCGCCTATGAGTTCGATCGCATCTACAGCAATGAGCAGTGGCAGAAAAAGTGCAATTGGCTGCGCCACTGCGTCACCAGTCTTGAGGCCGATATCATCGGGTTTCAGGAGGTGTTCAGCGTCGATGAACTTAAGGCCTTGATGCAGGAGCTGGGTTACCCGCACTTTGCCGTGGTGGACACGCCAGGCTGTGAAGACTATGTCTGCCGCTCTCCTGTGGTGGCCATTGCCAGCCGTTTGCCGCTGGCAGAGGTGGCTGCGGTGGAGCCAGACCCTGCCGCACTTGCCGCCATGGACCTTAATGCGGATTTTCGCTTTGGCCGCAGGGTGCTGAGAGCCACGGTAAGCCTTGATGATTGGGGCATGCTGGATATCTATGTGCTGCACTTTAAATCCCAGCGACCACTGTTTGAGCCAGAGGCTTTGGGTGATATGAAGGCCGCGCCAAGACTCTTGGCCCACCGGGCGCTCGGTAGCTTTGCCAGCAGCGCCCGCCGGGGGTTTGAGGCCATGCTCTTGTATCAGGCGCTCATCAATCGTCGGGATGAGACGGCCAATCCCATGGTGATCATGGGCGACTTTAACAGCGGTTTGGATGCCGCCGAGTTTCGCGGCTTCTGGCTGGGGGCCGATGCCATTCATGGCAACGACAGACAAGTGGCTGGCCTTGGGGGCTTGAGTGAGCAGGCCTTTTCCCGCGCCATTGGCCACTTCGCACTTAAGGATGCCTCGGTGCTGTTTCTGGAGAGCCAGCTGTTTGAAAGGCAGGGTGGCGGTGTTCTTGGGGCTGATTCCATGGAGGATTTGAGCTGGGCACGGCGACCGACCCACTATCTGGGCTCCCGCGGCAGCCTGCTTGATCATATTCTCCTGAGTCAGGACTTCGATGGCGCGCTCGCCCCCGCCCGTGGCCGGGTATGCCACTTCTCGGTGTTCGATGAACACCTGAGAAGCCCGGTCTATGAGCGCGACAGTGAAAGCTCGGATCACGCGGCTTTGGTTGTCGGGCTTGAGCTTCTGTAGCGCGAAGCTGTTCGGCCAAGGAGTTAAGCAAAGGTTTTGAACCTGTGCCCTTAATGGAGCGGTTGGGCTTGAGCTTCTGTAGCGCAAAGCCATTCTGCCAAGGGTTAACAAAGGCCCCGGATCATGCGCCGTTAATCATTGGGCTGGAGCTTTTTTAAGGGAATGCCTGCCAAGCCTGCGCAAACAAGGTAAAATAGGCCGCATTTCACGGCAGCAGCGCATCTAAAGCAGTCATGAGCAACAAGGTATGCGCCGCTTCCAATCTGTAACACGCCGCCCTTGGCGTTATCGAGACACCTTCATGAGCATTCGCATCAAACTCAAGCCGGGACGTGAAAAGTCCCTCGACCGTCGTCACCCCTGGGTGTTTTCCAGCGGCGTACACAACATCAAGGGCAAGCCCCTGCGCGGTGAAACCGTGGATGTAGTGGCCCACGATGGCCGCTGGCTTGGCCGTGGTGCCTGGTCTGATGCCTCGCAAATTCAGGTGCGTGTCTGGACCTTCGATAAAGAAGAAGCCATCGACCGCGACTTTTTCGCCCGCCGTATCGCCCGCGCCCAGGCGGGCCGCGACGCGCTTATCCGCGAAAAGGGCCTCACCGGTTATCGTCTCGTAGGCGCCGAGTCCGACGGTCTGCCCGGCATCACCATTGACCGCTACGCCAATGTGCTTGTGTGTCAGCTGTTGTCCGCCGGTGCCGATTACTGGCGCGAGACCCTGGTGTCTGTGCTCGCCGAGCAGTTCCCCGAGTGCGCCATTTATGAGCGCTCCGATGTGGACTCCCGTAAGAAAGAAGGCCTGCCACTGGTAACAGGTTTGCTCCATGGCGAGCTGCCTGCCATGCCGCTGATTATCGAAGAGAACGGCATCAAGATTGCCGTGGATGTGGAAAAGGGCCACAAGACCGGCTTTTACCTCGACCAGCGCGATAACCGTGCCATGGCCGCCCGCTTTGTGGAAGGCAAGTCGGTACTCAACTGCTTCTGCTACACAGGCACCTTTGGCCTGTATGCCGCCAAGGCCGGCGCCGCCAGCATCGAAAACGTGGACGTATCCACGCTGGCACTGGACACCGCCCGCCACAATATGGCCATCAATGACCTTAACGACGACCATGTGACCTACAGCGAAGCCGATGTCTTCAAGCTACTGCGCCAGTACCGCGACGAAGGTAAAACCTTCGATGTGATAGTGCTCGACCCGCCCAAGTTTGCCGACAACAAGGCCCAGCTCAATGGCGCCTGCCGTGGCTACAAGGACATCAACATGATTGCCATGCAGCTGCTCAAGCCCGGTGGCACCCTGCTGACCTTCTCCTGCTCCGGCCTGATGCCCGCCGACCTGTTCCAGAAAATCGTTGCCGACGCCGCCCTGGATGCCGGCCGCGATGCCCAGTTTATCGAGCGCCTGAGCCAGGCCTCGGACCACCCCATCGGCGCCGCCTTCCCGGAAGGTTTCTACCTCAAGGGATTGGTTGCCCGGGTGTGGTAAAGGTGTGGTGATGGCTTAGACTGAAGCCATCGTCATAGGATTGAAAAGGCCTGTCAGACTGACGGGCCTTTTTACTTGGTTTGCGCGGTTGGATACAGCGTGTTTTGAATGTTTTTCGACTCTGCGTATTATCTTTCTGCTTTTTAATTCAGAAGCATGTCGCTTGGTACTCTTGTTTTGGCAAGACTGTCATGGCCTGGGGTTGGGCGTTTCGCCTGTTTATTCGCAAAAGTGTGCCCTCTATCCCGAATATTTGTTTGATTTATGTTAACTTTGGCCTTAATCACACCCTGACCGGACACCTGCCTGTGAACAAATATTCCACCTTGCCACTGCTGTTTTTTGCCCTGGGTTTTCCGGTCTGTGGCGCCGCCGAAGACTCCCCCTATGCCATGTCGCTGATTGCAGGGCTTGAGGCATACCCCGACTCTGAATACAGCTCCATGTCCCGGGGTGGGGGGATTTCGTTTATTTGGGATGACCTGCGCTACAACAATGTTTATCAGTTGGATAAAAACTATTTTCGGGTGCGGGCGACCTATTATTACGAGCGCGACCCTGAGAAGTACGACGAAGACAGATACCGTAATTCCATGGATTTTCGCTTCAACTACCAACGTCCCTTTATGACCCTCGGCAGTCATGACGACTACCTGCTCAGTTTCCATGGCCGCTATGAAGGTCACTATAACAGTCAGCAACTGGAGGAATTTGAGCAGTTGGCCGTGGCCGGATTGAGCATACATCGCCGCTTTGGTGGGCAAAACCATTATGACTTGGGCCTGACATTGGGGCTGGGCTACAGCGAAGAAGAAAAAGACGATGACTGGCCCAGAGAGGAAATGGGGCACGGTGAAGAGGCGCTTAATCGAGCTGGCTTGGGGTATTTCTTCGAGTGGAATAACAGGTATACCTTTGCTCAGTCCGGTGTCCAACTCGCGGCTATGTGGAGCCGTTTTGATGGCCAATGGGCCTACGACGCCGACAAATTTTATACCATGGACAGGTTAACCCTGGAGGTGGTGACGCCCTTGGGGGATCACAATAACCTTCTGCATTTCATGACCCAATACATCAGCCGCGATTATGAGGTGGATTTACTGGGCTTTGAAGACACCCTGTACCGGGTCGCCGTGGAATACGTGCATTACTTTTAATGCCAAAACACTGACGAAGCTGATACAACCCCGGTCAGTTTAAGGCCTGTCCTCGATGGACAGGCCTTTCGATTTTTCCTACCTCGGTATGCTCCCAATCCAACACCTTAAGCGCTAGTGAAAGGGGAAAATCTCAGGTGCAATCTGCGAGTGAGGTGTTATGGCTGTCCTCACTCTTTGGGATAGATGCCAAGAGCTGTTTGGCGAAAGTCGTGGGTCTCCAACCCACACCCGGGGAAAGGGGGCAGTATCGACTTGCCCCCTTGTCCAATCCCCCTGCGACCCCAGACGAAGCGGAAAGCCCCTTCAGGTTTAAGCTGAAAATTGGCTAACGCGCCAGACGCTCATCCCTGATTCGACTGGCGCTGCTTCGGCGTCCATGCCTCGCTACGCAATTTTCAGCAACACCCTCGGCCGCTTCGATGGGGGATAAGCCTGTCGTCCGACAGTGAGATGAACAGTTTCATCTCACTAGCGTTTCCCGAAAATAACTGTCAAGAACAGTTATTAACAGTGATAGCTGGCCCGAAGGGGGCCTTGCCAGGAAGCAAGGCATAAGGACTCTTGCCACCACGCGGGGGATGGCGTTTCCTTCTGCAAAAGTGTTGTGGCTGTCCCCACTCTTTCTCTTTCCTATCTCGGCTACGCGCCCAATCCCAACACCTTCAGCCGCACCGAACCGGGAAAATACAGGTGCAATCTGCTAGAAAAGTTTTATACCTGCCCCATTCTTTTTCTTGTTAGACCACTACGAGGTCACCGATAATATCTGTTTACCGAAGAAAGTTTATACCTTTTAGAATTAAGATTAGTATACATATCTGTTATTGAGTCGATTAAAAAAATCAAATCATCTTCAATGTTATAGAAGTCTACTTTACTTACAGGCGAGATAGTTACACCAAAAATGGCTGCGAGACGTATAACACTTTCTCTGTGTGAAACAAAAAAATCTCTGGAGTTAACATCAGAACTACCAGCTCGAATACGAAAGCTGTTTGATTTTTCGATCAGATAACTTCTAAATCTAACTAGTTCAGAGTTATATCTTTCAAAATCTGCAACATTTCCTTTTTTTCGAGTTTGGAAAAATTAAATTATACAACACATTTTTATTCACAGAACTATAGGATATATATTCTCTTTGAGAAACCAACTGTTCCAAGGAATTCCCGAAAAAGGCCATGTTTGCTAGATGTATATTAAAGTTTGAACTTTCTTTTGAGTTGAAGTAGCTAAATATAGCTAGAATAACTCCAAATGCTGTTAAAACCCCTAGAAAAAATTGAGTTGTTAACTGAATCAAGCTTAATGTTACTTTAAATTTTTCTCCAAAAATCTTGAAACACTTCTCGGTAAAGCAAGGTTCAAAAACTAAAGAGTTATCATTATGCACACCAGCGAGTAATGAGAGAATTAATACGAACATCACACCCAGATAGACATAAATAATCCATTTTAAAAATATATCTCTATTGGTCTCTATAAATTCTTGAGCAAGCATATATTAATCACTCGGAAAATAATGGAAAATAGATGTCATTACTTAGAAATGATTTATTGGATATGAAAAAATCAATGAATTTTTTTTCTTTAGATGATGATATAAATCCCATTATGTACTTAAGGTAGTTATATCGCTTAAAATAGAAATGATATTCTCTATCTGTAACTTTCCTAGTTTGAATCCACTTAATCAACCTAGTTGCCCTTATAATGTCTCTGCCCAGGGCAGGATCCCACTTTGAGTTGAACTTTTACACAGCCTTATGATCAGATCAGCATTAGTCATAACCAGCTGACAGACATGAATCTTTTGGAACACCTTGAAACACTGCCCGATCCTCGTAAGGAAATCAATCTTAAACACAACTTGGTTGACGTAGTCTTCCTGACACTCTCTGCCGTACTCAGCGGTGCAACCGGCTGGAAGTCGATCCAGGAGTTCGGTGAAGAACAACTCGACTGGTTACGGCAGTACCGCCAGTTTGAGTATGGTATCCCCAGACGACACTGTATCGCCAACATTATCAAAGCCTTGGATAGTGAGCTTCTGCTGCAAACGGTGTTCAGCTGGATCAACGAGAAACGGCAGAGCGAAGGTAAGTCGGTCATCGCTCTTGACGGTAAAACGATGCGCGGTGCGTGGAGTGACGACGTTAAAAATGCACTTCATGTCGTCAGTGCGTTCGATGTCAGCAACGGTGTCACGCTTTATCAGGACAGTTCGAATACCAAAGGCAAAGAAGCCGAGATTGCCCGAAACGTGATTGATGCCTTGGCACTGGATAACGCAATTGTCACGCTCGACGCGTTGCACTGCCAGGTCGCCACCATGAGCACAATTACACAGCGCAAAGGCGATTTCGTGATCCAGGTGAAGTCCAATCAAAAAGCGCTGCTTGAGGAAGTGCAGGCGTCATTCCGTAACCTTTATGACTCAAAGGAACTGGAAACGTATGAACAGTCCAACACCGGTCATGGCCGCAAGGAGTGCAGGACCGTGATGCAAACTGAAGCCGAGTTGTCACCAGACCTGAAAAAGAAATGGCCCCATATAAAGTCACTGATAGAGGTCGCCAGCGAGCGGACTGTTAATGGTAGCACATCATGTTCGTCACGTTGGTACGTCAGCTCCCTGCCAGTGGACGCTGAGGAAGCAGCTCGCACAATCCGCGACCACTGGGCCGTTGAGAACCAACTGCACTGGGTGCTGGACGTTGTTTTTCGCGAGGATGCTTTGAAAGTGTCAGATCCAGAGGGTGCTAAACATTTGGCCCTATTCAACCGTGCGGCACTAAGTGCAATAAAACAGCACAATGGCAAGAAAGACAGCCTTGCAGGTAAGCGCCGGCGTGCAGCTTGGAGCCCTGTATTTCGTTCAGAGCTGCTCTTTGGCTAAATTATGCACAAAGTGGAATCCCGCCCTGTGTCTCTGCCAGAAGGAAGTGGCCTCACAGAAGTTGACAAAAGAACTTTTAAAAAACGATCTCTTTTGTCATTTTCTAATCTAGCCAATTTATTAACCCGCCCTAAAGTTCTATGATAATTTGCTCTATATTTATAAGTTCTTCTTACTGATTTATTCTTAGCTAATAATGAAATTTGATGTACAGCGGCTCTAATTTTTTTTACTTCTGACTTGGGCAGGTTAGGTTTGGAAAAAGATACTTCTAAACCATGTACTTTTAAACTTTCAGTACCGGTTCTATAAACAACAGATTTTTTTACATTCAAAGATAAGCTTTTGGCGGCCAACATATCAAAAACTAGTTTTTCAGCCATTGAGAAATCATATCCATGGCAGGTTGATGAAATAGTAATATCATCAACCAAACGAGTATATTTCAAGCCAGCTCGCCGTAGCTTCCTTACCAGTTCTTGTTCAACATCCCATAAAATTAAGGTTGCTATATAGCTAGAGGTCAGAGCACCTTGAACCAAGTGATCTTCGTAACAGCATATATTAGCCAAACATAACGATACTTCTTCACTATATCTAAAAAGCCCGTGAAACAGCGAATATACATGATCTTTATGGATACTATCGAAAAAAGAAGACACATCCAACTTTAAGATACTTTTTGCTCCACAATGTACTTGAGCACAAGCTACATAATCTCGATTGCCACTTTGATCTGTTTTAGGAATGGAACCAAATAAATAATCAGGCCACCGCACACATGCCTTACTTATCCGTTGATTCAGTCTAAATTGAATCTTACGAATATCTCTGTTAGGGTTTTTAATTACCCTAACACTCCCATCTTTTTTATAAATTGGATTTTTTAAATCGGAGTAACGTTCATTTGGTGATAGATGTAGCACGTGTTCAAGTTCGGAAAGGGTTATACCTAATGCTGTAACAAGCCTAGATATGCTTTTAATTGGTCCCGCTTGAAAGATTGGTTTTATATTGTCCATAAATTATAGGTAAACCAGCCCAGCATAAGCCTGGCATTCCGCACTGAGTCGGTAAGATTAGCTTTGCTCAGGAGCATTGCTTCAATCGCATCTTACCTTCTTGGGCCAGTAACCATAAGTGCCGAAGGCACAAGCGTAGATGTCGCGACATCGTAGCGGCGAAGCTGCTACGGTGTCATAGGCGGCATGTTAAGCGCCGGTGTCCCCCCCACTTCAGTAGACATAAAAATGTCACCTCAAAAACACGAGGCACCCGAAGCAACACATTTTCCCCTGAGCATTACTATTGAGCGAATCACTCAAGCAAATCAACATTACATCTACGTACATCTAAAAATCAAGAAAATTATATAATTATGCGTACTCTCTAAATTAGAGAGCGCAAAGTGTCCGGACACCCAAAGCACTTTCGCTAAAGAGTATGGACACCCACAACTCTCACACTAAACATGGTGCCCAAAGGGTTCACTTCTCTATCCCCTTCGAAGCCGCTTTGGATGTTGGGCTGAGTGAAACGGGCAAGCAGAGATAGGGATATCGAGGCAGCGACCGTTGAGCTGGGAGCGAATCGGTCGCGGTGTCCGTTTTCAGCCCAAAAATCCAAAGTGCTCGGCTTCGTCGGGGCGTCCTTTGGGTTGCAAGGGGCTTTGGACGAGCAAAGCCCCTTGCCCCGGTGAAGCCTGGAAGGCTTCGAAGCCCAGGCCGACATATGGCACCAAAGCCAAAATAAGACCAGAGCCGGCTGGGGCATCAGCCTCCCTACTTCTGGGTTGCCCTGTAGTGGTCGAAGTTCTCGATATAGTCATCGAGGTTGGCTTCGAGCATCTCTTTATATCGCTCCATGTAGTAGTCGAGCATTTCCTGCTTCTTGGCCTGCATTTGCTCCTGGGTCTCAAAACTGGTGGAGCCAAACCAGGCGTTGTAGCGGGCGACTGCCCACATGAAAGAAGCGCTGATCTCGCCGGTTTTGATAGCGGGATCCTGGTTTTGCTGATTGGCGAGCTTAATCATCTCGGTGGCGCGGGCGTAAAAGGCGTTTTGGCTATCGGAGGCGGTTGCAGACTCGGTAGCAGATGTTTCTTCAGACATTGGGTATTCCTGTGTTGAGGGCCAGTTCCTGTAGGCCAAAGCCAAAGGCAAGAACCCGCCCTGTTTGTTGTTGCCCTTACCCTAAAGTATTTACCGCTTAAGGGACAGCCGACTGAATCACAGAATAGCGCGATAGTATGGCAAATAGCTGCGCCGCCTCCCAAACATGATAGGCGCTTCATTCTGCAGAAGGTTTTCGTTAGTACCCCGTCAGCTCCATATAGCCTTCGCCACTGAAGCTGCCGCTGACCTCTACCGGGCCTTCCCAATATGGCATGCTGAGCTGCATGCGGGCGTCGCCGTTGAGGGCTTCAACCTTAAGATTAATCTGGCCGCTTGCCTCGGGGTTGCCCGCCAGGCTGTCTTTCAGGCTCAGCTGCCACGTAACCGGATAGCCTTGTCGATATTCGTTTGGCGTTATTGAGATCACCTCGAGCTGCTGGCTGCGGCCATCGGGCCACATGCGATTGGCATGGGTGAAGGATGTGGCGTTTTGCTCCCTAAGCTGAAACAGCATCAGCGCCGAGCCGTCGTCGAGACGCAGGGCAAACCAGTCCCAGCCTTGCTGTGCCAGCCCCAAAAAGGCACTGCTCCATTCGCGGTCGAGCCAGCCCTGGCCGCTGACCTTTTGCCACACCCCATCGAGCAACACCTCGCCCTCGATATCGATAAAAGGTGCCGAGTAGTAATAGGATGCCAGCCCCGCATCGAAGCTCTTGGCGCTGTAGCCCCTATCTCCCTGTAATTGCAGTGGCGACTGGCTGGACAGCGTGAGGCGATAAGCGGGCGACGCTTCGCCTTTCACCGCTTCCACCGTGAGGCTTGCGGGAAAGAGGGCATCGGTTTGGGATTGCCAGCGCCAGTTGGCGAGGTGCACCGAGAAGGGCTTGCCCCCGGCAGCTGCAAGTTGCCTGTGGCCTCGGGACCACTGCTCGGTAGCCACATGGCTGTGCTGTCGGGTAACGGCGGCGTGGGCAAACCACAGCTGCCTGCTTTGCCAGCTGCCCTCTGATGCGTTTTGACCTGTGGCCTCGCTATTGCTGGCGCCGGCCTGTTCCGCAGCCTCTGGTTCCGGCTTAAGCGCCACCCGAAACTGGGTCCACTGCAGCCCCAAAGGCTCGCCGCCGGCGGTTTTAAGGTTGGCGGTGAGATACCACCACTCCTGGCGAAAATGATTGTGGGGGCCGTGGTCGGCAGGGAAAGTGAGCGCCTTGCCCCTGATGACCTTGTCGAAGCCTGCAAGATCCCCCGCCATCAGCTCACCCATGCCGGGGGCCGCTGTGTCTGAGGTGGCAGCGGCAGGATGCCGCTGATTGTCACCGGTTTTGTCACAGCCCGCTGCGAGCAATAACACCAGTGCCATCAGGGGCAAGAGTTTGATTTTTATGGCTAAGGTCATGTCAGTTCGCCTCCTGCTGCAAACTGCGGATTAGCGGGCGGCGGCTTTGGCGCCACAGGGGCCAGGCGAGTGCCAGTGAGGCGGATAAGAGGGCTGCACCAATGGCGGTAAGCACAGGCAGCCACTGCCAGTCCATGGTGAGGCTCCAGCCGAAGGAGAGCAAAATCACCTTGTGGATCAAGAGCCAGGCGAGTATCCAGGCCACCGGCACGGCGAGCAGAGCCGTGGCAAGCACCATCAGCAACATTTGCGCGGCGCTCATAAAAAGCAGCTCGCGGCGGCTCACCCCGAGGGCGTGCAGCCGCGCCAGCGTATTTTCGCGGCTGGCGGAGAGCATGGACAGCGCCGAAAAGAGGCCGATGGAGGCCACGAGCAGGGTGAGGGTGCCCAGGCTTGCGGTGATTTCAAAGGTGCGGCCAAACATGGTGATGGCAATTTTTTTGATGTTCTGCTGACTGAAAATCAGTGAGCGGGACAGCTCAAGCTCGCTGGCAAGGTCATTGGCCAAAAGCTCGGCGTCGCATTTGCCGCAGCTCAGCGCCAGACTCATGGGAATGGGGGATAGCCCAAGCCCAAGCCATAAGTCTTCCTCGATAATGGTTTCAAACTGCTGATTACCGTGATCGTAAAAAATACCGGCAACCATCAGGTTCAGGCGTTGGCCGCCAACCGCGACATCCAGGGTATCCCCAAGCTGAATATTGAGCCGCAGTGCCATGGGTTCATTGACCAGAATGTGGTTGCCACCCTGCTGCATGGCTTGCCACAGTGCCGAATCGAATGTCTTTAGGGTGCTGGTTTCCCGCACTGAAATGCTGTCCCGGGCCAGCAGCCGAAAGCGGGTCTCGCTGTTACCCGGGCCTGTGAGCACCGCAGGGCTGGAATACTGGCGGTAGCTGGCGCTGATGCGGCGGTCGCCTTCAAGCCTTGTCATCACCTCCTGCATGCGACTGTCACCGGGCCTCACGTAAATATCGGCATGCAGCCGTTGGTTGAGCCAAACCTTCAGGGTGCCTTCGAAGCTGCCCACCAGGGTGGTCATGGCGATATTGGCCGACAGCGCCAGCAGCATGGCCATCATGGCCAGCGACATGGGGGGCGCCAGCACTTTAAGCTCGGCAACCAAATAGTGGGACAGCCCCGGTCTGAAGAGGCCAAATCCTGTGAGCAGCGCGGGTAGCCTGGCAAGCAGGCTGGGTAACAGCAGTGGCGCTGACAGCGTCACCAGTGCGATAAGTCCCAGGCTATACATCGGCAGGAGTCGCGGCAGCTGCTGCTCGCGAAGATAGCGGCTGACTTCGGGTTCCATCAGGGTAATTGCCAGCGCAAGCAGTAACAGCGCCGCGGCGACCTTGAGTTGCAGCCGCTGCATTCGGGTATCAAACCCCTGACTCGCTGCCTGATGACGACTGCTGGCGAGCGGCGTGGCCACCAACCTTGCCATCAGGGGGATGCAGGCAAAGAGGCTCGCCGCTGCGGTCAAACCGAAGGCCTCAATAAACCAGCCGGGCTGCCAGTGGCCGGGCAAGAGGCGCGCGCCATAGATTTGCTCCAGCGTCATGGCCACCAGTGGCATAAGCACCTGACCAAGCCAGAGGCCAAGTATAAAACCCGCTGCGGCGCCGAGGCTAACCATCAGCATGAGCTCCAGCGTCAGGGCGCCAAGCAGTTCCCGCTGCCCCACACCCAGCTGGCGCAGCTGCAATAAAAGCCGGGTGCGCTTCATCAGGCTGTAGCGCACGCCGTTGTAGGCGATAAAGAGCCCAACGACAAAGGCGAGCAGCCCCATGGCCTTGAGGCTCAGGTGGAAGCTGCCGGTCAGTTCGGTGAGCGCCGCACCGTTATCTTCGGCGACGATTTCAATCCTGGAGGCATCGATGCCGGCATTGTGCAAATGCTGCTGCAGTGCCGCAAGGCTCAGGTTATCCAGCACTTCTATGGTGCTTAAGTCGTGGTACGCCTGCAGCGCATCCTTGGCAAAGGACAAGTCGGCCACCAGGGTGCTGCCGAGGCCGTAGCTGTCATCAAGGCCAATCAGGGTGATGGCCTCGCCGTTAATGGTTATTCCGCCCCGGGCCTGAATCTTCTCAAGGTGGCTTTGGCTTAGCAGCAACACCGGCTCGCCGGTGAGCAGGCTCGCCAGGTCAAGTTCGGAAGACAGGGGGCTTACCGGTGCGGCCGATGCCGTGTGGGTATCTGCGCCGGATGCGGCCACCCTGGCCGCCGACGTGGCGGCAATGATGTCGATGCCGTCGATATAAAAGCGTCTGCCACTATCATCGGTGATGACCCCATTTAACCTTGGAATCAACTTAAGTCCCTGACGACTGAGGCTAAAATAAATGTCATCGCTGAGAAAGGCCGCGCCGCCTGCAGGCAGCAGGCTAAAGGCGGCGCGGCCCGAGAGAGGGGCCGTGGCTTCCCGGTAACTGGCCCGGGCATTTTCATTGATGCTTTTTACCGCCGTGAGCAGCACCACAGAGAGGATAATGCCCAGCAAAATGGCCCCGGCCTGCAGTGGCGCCCGGCGGTAATGGCCCACAAACACCTTGAGGCTAAGCCACAGGCCATGGTGGGTACTTGCTGCTTGCGTCTCCATGCCTATTCCTGACCCGGCGGGTTGTGTGGCGTCCCCTGGCCGGGGTTGACGGTACTTTGGACTTTATCAATCTGGACTTTATCAATCTGGTGTTCGTCAATCAGGTGCTCGGCTATCTGGCCACTGCTCAGGTGCCAGCGCCTTTGCATAAAGGCGGCGCAGCGCTCGCTGTGGGTCACCATCAGGATGGCGGTATTGCTCTCACGGGCGAGGCTGGTGAGCAGCGCCATCACCTCATCGCCCGAGTGTTCATCAAGGTTGCCTGTGGGTTCATCGGCAAGGAGCAGCGGTGGGCGCTGGGCGAGAGCCCGGGCGATGGCGACTCTTTGCTGCTGACCGCCGGAGAGGCTGTCCACTTGGCGGGACAGAAGCTCAGTCAGCCCCAAACGGTGTGCGAGGGTATCGCACCAGTCATCCCAGGGCTTACCGTTAAGGGCGAGGGGAAAGTGAATATTGGCCTGCACATGTAAAGGCTCCAGCAGGTTAAACTGCTGAAATACCATGCCAAGCTCACGGCGGCGAAACCTATCCCAGTCTTTGGCGCTGAACGCATCGGTGGCCCTGCCAAGGAGCCGGATCTGGCCGTCGTCCGGATGGTCGAAACCCGCAATCAGGTTAAGCAGGGTGCTTTTACCGCTGCCGCTGGGGCCGGTGAGGGCCACGGTTTCACCGGGGTGGATTTCCAGTGTGAGCCTGTCCAGTACCCGGTGACGCTCGGCACCGTCCTGAAAACTCTTGCTTATCTCCTGCATGGCGACTATCGGCGTCATTACCTCTCCTTAATTCGGCCGTCACTACCAGGTGTTGCTGGCATGTGCTGGTCAAAGGATAACCTGCTGCTATGGGAAAAACTACGCTAAAACAAGCAGGAAAGATCAGGAAAGCCCAGGTGTTACTGTCATCATTTACCGGTCGTGCTAACAGGCCATGGCGTGCTTCGACCGGAGCGCCGCCTCGAAGGGCCCGTGCTGTGGCTCCATTGCTGATGAACTTTGTGGTAAAGGAGCGTGAATTTTAATGGTGTTTTATAACTTGCCGGTTAAGGTTCATCGCTTTGTAAAAAGGTGGTCTTTAGTTGGCACTAAACTGCGTTCTGACACATTTCTGTCATAAAACTCTGGTTAACTGCCCGCGATTTCCCCTAATCCAAGAGAAAGCCATGAATCAAATTGCTGAGCGTGTTTCAATCCAAACCAAGGTGATGAAATGGATAGCCATCACTGCCCTGATTTACCTTGTATTGGTGGCTGTAGGCACAGTCGGCGATGGATTTAAACTGGTTTCCGGTGGCAGCGACGGCGCCAAAGCCATCTTCGCCTTTGCCGATAATCCCCTGGTAGCCCTGCTGCTGGGCGTGTTTGCAACCGCCCTGGTGCAAAGTTCTTCCACCGTGACCTCTGTGATTGTGGGGCTGGTGGCCGGTGGCCTGCCACTGTCGGTGGCCATTCCCATGGTGATGGGCGCCAACATAGGTACCACCATTACCAACACCCTGGTGTCTGTTGGCCATATCCGCTCGAAGGACGAATTTCAGCGCGCCTTTGCCGCATCCACGGTGCATGACTTCTTTAATCTGATGGCGGTGCTGATTTTCCTGCCCCTGGAGATTGCTTTTGGTGTCCTTGAAAAGGCGGCGCGCTATCTGGCCGAACTCTTCACCCTGGATGCCAACCTCTCCATGAAAGATTACAACTTTATGAAGAGCCTGACCGCGCCGGCGCTGGATCTGATTAAACAAATTACCTCGGTACTGGATGGTAAGTTGGCCGGTATTGCCATGATTGTCTTGGGGATAAGCCTGATTTTGTTTGCCGTGACCTTCCTTGGCAAACTGCTTAAACAGGTGATGGTGGGCAAGGCAAAAGCCATGCTTCACGGTGCCATTGGCAAGGGGCCTGTGGCGGGCATTCTGTCGGGCACCGCAGTGACTGTGATGGTGCAGTCATCGTCGACCACCACCAGCTTGATGGTGCCACTGGCGGGCAGTGGTGTGTTCAGTACCCGGCAGATTTATCCTTTCACCCTGGGCGCCAACATTGGCACTACCATCACGGCGCTGCTGGCGGCCACCGCCATTTCCGGCAGTGCTGCCGAGGTGGCACTGACCGTTGCTTTGGTGCACGTGCTCTTTAACGTGTTTGCCGTGGTGCTGATTTACGGCCTGCCAATGCTGCGTGATATTCCGGTTCGCTGCGCCGAGGCGCTTGCCCGTGCCTGCGCCCGTAACAAGAGCGCGGCCATGGCCTATGTGGTCGGCAGCTTCTTTGTATTGCCGGGGGCCCTGCTGCTGGCGATTCGCTGAACGGCGACTATTGATCTCACAATAAAAAAGGGCGCGAGGCGCCCTTTTTTATTGGTAAACCCATGACTCAGCGGTTGGCGGCATAGGCGCTCAGCTCGTCGATACTTACGCGGGTCACAAAGCGATTATCGACGAAGAAGTCCACCGCATCACCGCTGCGCTTGCCGGTCATGGTGTGCTCGCTGCCGTCACCGAGGCGCACCAACATGGCCAGGGTGTTGTCATCGATGGCAACAAACTGTGCATCCTCAACCTGCTGACTGTTGTTGGCCCCCAGGGCGCCCTTGAGCGGCGCATCGGTCAGTTCCTTATCCAGCTTGTCGTTGACCTTGATGATGGTTTTGGCGGGCATGTCCACCAGGGCCGGTGACTTGCCGGTGATGGGGTTTTTGCCGGTCCAGAATTCGATGCTGTTGAAGATAAATAGGTCGGCGGTGGCGGTGAGACCATAAACCGGCGCCAACAGCATGTACAGGCCGGCGCGGCCATAGCGGTTGTCCACTGCCGAGAGGTTACCCTGGGTCAGCATGCCGCTGAGCCCCATCTGGCCCATACAGCCAGTGAGTTGGGTGCTGGCAACCAGGGCCAGCGCTAAGGTGATGTGATTGAGCCGTGGTGTTTTCAATGTGGTTTGTACCTGATTCCAATAAGGGGGCGCAGATTCTAATGATTGGGCCTTTTCTCACCGGGCAGTGGCTCACACTTTGGGGTAAGGATTTTGTTGTGGTCGTAACCGGCTTGAGGCCTTTTGTAAGTGATTGATGCTAAAGGTTTGGATTGATGATTTGCCGGCGGATGGCATTGCAGAACACTAACAAAAGTTACGGGTAACGGCCGTGGACAAGCTTGATGGGCGTCACGCTTCCCAAGTGGCCTGTTGCCAGTGCCCAATCCTTCTGGCAATCTTGCTTCCCCCGCAGCCAAGCTGCGGGTTCCGTTCGGATGAAGGTAGCAGGAGAGTTGGGGCGTGCCCCACACCGACGAGGCCAACTTCGATGTAAGTCGAAGGACTCTTTCAGGTGCCAGGAATTGACCTGGTGTGGACTGCTACTGGACGAGCCTCTGGAGAGATCCGGTCAGGTACTCCCTGGCATCAGAGATGCCAATGGTAATCAGCACCGGGCGCCGAAGGCGAAAGCCCCTCTGGGGTGAAACGCTCAGGCAAAAGGACAGAGGAGAGGATGATTGCACCGCCCTCCCTGGGTGGCCTTTTGCCACAGGTCTATTTCACCTTGGTTCGCAGCCATTTCTTTTCCTCCTCCGTTTATTAATGTCGTTTGTTTAATAACCGAGGATGCTATGGATTTTCACGCACTGCTGACGCAGTTGAACGCTATCGTCTGGGGTCCTGTAACCCTGTGTTTATTGGTGGGTACTGGCGTGTACTTCACCGTTCGCTTAAAGCTGTTGCAGCTTGTCAAATTACCCCTTGCCCTGTCACTGCTCTTTAAACCCGCCTCCGGGAAGGGGGAGTTGTCGTCTTTTGGGGCGCTTTGCACCGCACTCTCGGCCACCATAGGCACGGGTAACATAGTCGGGGTAGCCACCGCCATCAAACTGGGTGGGCCGGGGGCGCTCTTTTGGATGTGGGTAGCGGCCTTTTTCGGCATGGCCACAAAATATGCCGAGTGCCTGCTGGCGCTCAAATACCGCACCACCGACGCTAAGGGCAATATCGCCGGTGGCCCCATGTATTACATCGAACAAGGTCTGGGTCTTGGTTGGCTCGCCAGGGTCTTTGCCATTTTCGGGGTAGGGGTGGCCTTTTTCGGTATAGGCACCTTCGCCCAGGTCAATGCCATCAGCGATGCCATGACGGTGGCCTTTGCCGTGCCCGCCTGGGTCACAGCCTGTGTCCTGACCCTGCTGGTGGCGGCAGTGACCCTGGGCGGCGTTAAGCGTATCGCATCGGTTGCCCAAACCCTGGTGCCCGCCATGGCCATTGGCTATGTGCTGGCCTGCCTTTGGGTACTGGTAAGCCTCCACGACGCCATAGTGCCGGCCCTGTCTTTGGTGCTGAACTCAGCCTTTACCCCGGTTGCCGCCGGCGGCGGATTTTTGGGGGCGACTGTCGCACTGGCGATTCAAACCGGCATTGCCCGCGGGGTGTTCTCCAATGAGTCCGGTCTTGGCAGTGCACCCATTGCCGCTGCCACTGCACGCACCAAGGAGCCGGTGGAGCAGGGGCTGGTGAGCATGACAGGCACCTTTTTCGATACCCTGATTATCTGCACCATGACAGGGTTGGTGCTCATCATTACCGGCGTTTGGAGTGGTGACAGTGCCGGTGCCGCCATGACCAGTGCGGCGTTTTCGGCGGCGACCGGGCCGCTGCTTGGGCAATACCTGGTGACAGTGGCGCTGGTGTGCTTTGCCTTTACCACCATTCTGGGGTGGAACTACTATGGCGAGCGCTGTTGGAGTTACCTGTCCAAAGGCCGCTATGCCGGTCTCTATCGGTCGGTGTTTTTGCTGCTTATCGCAGGGGGCGCCTTTATCAAACTCGACCTTATCTGGTTGCTTGCGGATATCGTCAACGGCCTGATGGCTATTCCCAACCTGATTGCGCTTATTGGACTGCGCAGCGTCATCCTTGCCGAGAGCCGGCGTTACTTTGGGGCCCCCGGCATGGGAGGCGCTATACCTGCCGCCGAACCGGCTCCGGTGGGCAGTTCAAAAGAGGCCGAAGATGGCCTGGTGAGTTAAGCTGTAATGGCACTTAAAGGACTTTAAGCGGTGGGTAAACAGGGTAAGTTACCGGTGAAAAGGTGATCGGGTTCCCTTGTCTGTTCGTATCTTGAATGGTTAAATGGACCAGTTGATTTTTCGCCGAAGTTCAATCAGTTGAGTGACTGAAAGAGCCAAACCGCTGAAGTCCTTTCCGGGAAGGGAAGAGTGCGGGTCTGACCGACATTGCCGGGTTCGCCGGTTTACAGGGATATAGTCACAGAGGCAGCCGCATGCAGGAAAATACCGAAAAACTTTCAACCTTTCGCAGTCGGATCCTGTTCCAGATAGCCGTACCCCTGATCATCATCATGACCGGGGTATCCGGGGTTACAGGTTGGCTGAACTACAAGGCCGAGGAAAAAGCCTTTTTTGCTGACTTGGCCGAAAAAGCGGAGTTTGCCGCCAAACGGCTCGAATTTGAGCTGACCCTGGCCCAACAGGACACTCAAACCCTCGCCTTTACCCTTGGGCATCTTGATGCCCAGGCCCAGCTGCAAAAAGCTCCCTTTTTGTATCAATTGCTCACCGACCGGCTGGCGCGCAATGACAGTTTTTATGGCTCGGCCATTGCCTTTGTGCCCGGTTTTTTGCCCGGGCAGGAACGATTTGCCCCCTATGTGTTTCGTCAGGACCTGACTGTCGCCACCCTGGACATAGGCAAAGAGGCTTACGATTACACCAGCGGCCAGTGGGATTGGTGGACTGAAGCCCTCAAACGTCCCAAGGGGTACTGGACTCCCCCCTACTATGACGATGGTGCCGGCAATATTCAGATGATCACCTTCTCTCAGCCCTTCGGCAATGAGGCCCCGCTGGGGGTGGTGACCACAGATCTCGCCCTGTCGAGTCTGCCCATTCGTCTTGGCATCGATCCCAAGAAGCTGTTGGTGCTCGATGCCAATGGCGCACTTATTTATCATCCTGACAACAATCTTGCCCGAAACGCCACTCTGGGCGACTGGCTGATAAAAGACGATGTCAGCGAGGACGCGGCCAGTAAAGTACTTGGGGGCGATGCCAGTGAAGTTGCACTGACGGACTTAAACGGCGTTCAGTATCTCGCCAGTATCGCCAGGGTGTCGCCACTGTCATGGCGGGTGTTGGTTATCACACCGCAAACCCAGTTGGTTGAGACGTTTTTGGCGGGTTTCAGTTCGCTAACCCTTAGCCTCCTGGTGTTGGCGCTGCTCCTGCTGGTGACCAGCTATTACAGCGCCAAGCGGCTGACCGAGCCTCTGGAAGCCCTCGAAACCGGCATTGTGGATTTCAGTAAGGGACTGATTAAACGCCTGCAGAAACCCGAAGGCGTGGTGCGGGAAATTGCCACCCTAAGCCATAAATTCAACGAGATGGCCGAGGTGCTGGAAGAGCGGGAGCAGGCGCTGCTCGACTCCCGGGGTAACCGTTTTGCCACCCTGATAGATGGCATGAGCGACAAGTCTTTTTATTGCTCCATGACACCCGAAGGCAACATAGATCAGGTCAGCGCGGGGGTCGAAAAGGTGCTGGGGATCCCGCCGGACGTACTTAAACGCAAGTATCAGAGGCTGTTTTCCAGCAATGCCATTAACGAGCAAAACTGGCAATTTATGGAGATGGCACTGCGGGGTGAAGCCGTGCCTCCCCACCAGGTGGAAATGGCCGCTGCCGATGGCAGTATGAGGCGGCTGGACCTCTTTATGCAGCCGCTTTTGGACGATGAAGGCCAGCTGATATCGGTGGAGATGCTGTTTAACGATGTGACAGAGCAGTTTTCCGCAGCAGCCTGGTCCAATGCAGTACTCGAAGCCGCGCCTGAGGCCATGTTGATAGTGGACGAGTCGGGGCAACTCATCTTCAGTAACAGTCGTTGCCAGGAGCTTTTCGGTTACAGCGGCGAAGAGATGCTGAGCCTCAATATCGATGCGCTTATTCCCGAGGATGAGCGTCATGGCCATCAGGGTAAGCGCCTGCTCTTTACTGAAGGCGGCACAGATAAAATGATGGCCAGTGGCAAGCCGCTGCATGCAGTCAAATGTGGTGGCCAGCACTTCCCGGTGCAGATTAGCCTGAGCCTGCTGCCCGTCGACAGCCGTGGCCAGCGTCAGGTGGCGGCATCCATTCGCGATCTGACCGAGCAATTGGCGGTCGAGCGCCAAATCCGCGAAAGCGAAAGCCGCTTTCGCGGTTTGGTGTCCAATATTCCCGGTGCTGTCTATCGCACCCGCATTAATGGCACCTGGACCATGGAGTATGTCAGCGACAACATCACGGAGCTGACCGGTTATCCCGCCTGGCACTTTATTGAAAGTAAAAAACGCAGCTTCGGCTCCCTTATCCTCGATGAGGACAGAGCACGCTGCGATGAGACGATTTCCGGCGCCCTCGCCGAGCAGCATGCGTTCGAGGTGGAATACCGCATCCGCCACAGGGATGGCAGTCTTCGCTGGGTCCATGAAAAGGGCAAGGCCAGCTACGATGACGACGGGAATCCCGTGTGGTTTGACGGCAGCCTGAACGACATCACCGAAAGTAAGCTCGCCCAGGAACGAATTGAACAATCCCGGGAGCAGCTGGAAACCATTACCGAGTCCGTGCCCAGCACGGTTTACCAGCTGGTATGGCGCAGCGAGCGGGACAGACGCTTTACCTTCCTCTCAAGCGCGGCCATGGCAACCCTGGGTTTCCACCGCAATGAGGTGCTGGATAACTTTGAGCTGGTGGCAGAGCGCATCGTGGAGGAAGACAGGGGCGATATCATTCAGATGCTCGCTGGCCGCCAGGGCATGCAGTGGACCAAGGCCTTCAGATACCATTTCCCTTCCGGCGAACTGCGTTGGTTAGAGGCGGGCGCCCGGGGCAGCAAGCAGCAGGATGCCCTGGTGTGGAACGGCTACCTGATGGACATCAGCGGCCGTAAACGCATGGAAACCGAACTTGCCCAGAGTGAGGCCCACTTCAGGGCGCTGTTCGATAACGCAGGCATTGGCATTGTGAACCTGGATGACAGGGGCACTATCAAGGATTGTAACGGCCAGTTCGTCAGCGATTTGGGCATAAGCAGCGACACCTTAAAGCGCAAGCAGCTGGCGGATTTGATGCACCCCGACGACAGAGAGCTTGCCACCGGCCTGTATCAGGCCCTGGCCGAGAGCGAGCAGGGCAGTGTGAGCGGCGAGTGGCGTATGCTCGATGGCGATGGCGAGCTGATGTGGATGGCGGTGATTGCCTCAGAGCTGGAAGAAGGCGACGGCGGTGAACGCTCAGTGGTGATGAGCATCGCCAATATCACCCGCCTCAAACTGCTCTCCGACGAGCTGATGGCCGCCAAGGAAGAGGCCGATGCGGCCAACCAGGCCAAGAGTGATTTCCTTGCCAACATGTCCCACGAAATCCGCACCCCCATGAATGCCATCATCGGCATGTCGCAGCTTTGCCTGCAGACAGAGCTCGACAGAAAGCAGCGCAACTATGTGGAAAAAATCGAGCGGGCGTCCAAATCGCTGCTCGGCATCATCAACGACATTCTCGACTTCTCGAAAATTGAAGCCGGAAAACTGGATATCGAAGTGGTGCCCTTCCAGCTGGATACCATATTGGAAGATCTCGGCGACATGTTCTCGGTGAAAGCGGCCGATAAGCAGCTGGAGCTGCTGTTCTCGGTGGCGCCCGGCGTGCCGACCCATCTTGAAGGGGACCCGCTGCGCCTCGGACAGGTGCTGATTAACCTGATGAATAACGCCATCAAGTTCACCGAGCGCGGTGAAGTCATGTTGTCTATCAGTGAGTTGGCCCGCAATGAAGATCAGGTGCAGCTCAAGTTTGCCGTGCGCGACAGCGGCATAGGCCTCACCGCCGAGCAGCAGGCCAAGCTGTTTAAATCCTTCAGTCAGGCCGATACCTCCACCACCCGCAAATACGGCGGCACCGGCCTTGGACTGGCCATTTGCAAACAGCTGGTGGAACTGATGGGCGGCGAGATAGGGGTCGACAGCCAGTTTGGTAACGGCAGTACCTTCTATTTCACCGTGTCGGTAAAGGTGGCCCAAAGTGCCCAGTTGAATGTTGAGCAGGAGCTGGAAGGCATGGCGGTGCTGGTGGTTGACGACAACAGTACCGCCAGGGACATCCTGCGCACCACGCTGCAAAGCATGGGCTTTTCCGTTGACAGTGCCCGCAGCGGCATGGAAGCCCTGGAGAAGTGTGCCCAGCGGGATTACCGCATCGCCCTGGTGGATTGGAAAATGCCAGAGATGGATGGCACCGAAACCGCGGCAAGGATGCGTGAACTCAGTCAGCCACCGCTGATCCTGATGGTTTCTGCTCACGCCAACAGTGAATTTATCGACAAGGTGGAGGAGATGGGCATCAATGGTTACATCACCAAGCCCATCAGCGCCTCCCGGTTGCTGGATGGCATCATGTCGGCGCTGGGCCGTCAGGGCCATAAACCCGTGCGGCGCAAGGCGCAGCCCATGGATGCCCAGCAATTGTCCGGACTTAAGGGCAAGCGCATCCTGCTGGTGGAAGACAATGAGATGAACCAGGAAGTGGCCAGCGAGTTTTTGGAGCAGGTGGGCGTGGTGCTCTCCATCGCCGACAATGGTCAGATTGCGCTGGAAAAACTCGGGCAACAACGCTTCGATTTGGTGCTGATGGATTGTCAGATGCCGGTGATGGATGGTTATCAGGCCACCCGTGAACTGAGAAAGTTGCCCGGGCTTGCGGACCTACCCGTGATAGCCATGACGGCCAATGCCATGGCGGGCGACAAGGAAATGTGTTTGCTTGCGGGGATGAACGACCATATCGCCAAGCCCATAGAAGTGGGAATTCTCTATCAGACCCTGCTGCAGTACCTGTGCCCCGAAGCCAAAGAGCTTGTGTCGACAGACGCTGACGCAGACGCAGAGCAGGATGTGAACTCCCTCACCAGCTGGCCAGAACATGAAGATCTGGATATCGACCGCGGACTGCAACTGGTGCAAAACTCAGAGCGGCTTTATCGCCGCATTCTGGAGCGCTTTGTCGCCAGCCAGGCCCAGGCCGGCAAGAAAATCCGTAAGGCCCTGGCGCTGGGGCAGCAGGAGGATGCCGTCCGTGTGGCCCATACCCTTAAGGGGGTGGCTGGCAACCTCAGCGCCGAAGCCTTAGTGGACGAGGCAAGACAATTGGAAGCCAAACTGGCCGCGGGCGAAGCCTGTGAAGCCGAATTGGTGGCGGTGGAAAGCCGCCTTGTACCGATAGTGGCCGCCATCGAGAGTTGGATGAACGCAGGGGTTGACGAGCCGTCAGGCGAGCGCGGTGAGCAGTTGTCCACGGACGACCTCAAAGAGGCGCTCAATACCCTGGTGGCCCAGCTCGAGGACGCCGATGCGGGCGCCGTTTCGGCGCTGGAGTCCCTCTCTGGACAAGTGGCGCCGGGGCTCTGGGAGAGGCTTAAACCTGTCAGCCAAATGGTGGCAGGCTACCAGTTTGATGACGGCGCCGATTTGGTGCGGGAACTGATACAGGAACTTGAGACCGACGGCGAATCCGCCTGACTATACTCAAAAACAAGTCGTTGTGGGCGCTGATTGCCCGGGTAATCAGCTGCCGGCAGCAATAGCGGCAACAAGGGAGGTTGCGATGGAAAAGGCCACTGTGCTGGTGGTGGATGACACCCCGGAGAACATAGATATTCTGGTGGGGATATTGGGGCAGGATTATAAGGTCAAGGTTGCCATCGATGGCCCAAGGGCGCTGGCGCTGGCGCAAAAGTCGCCTCCGGATCTGATTTTGCTGGACGTGATGATGCCGGGGATGAGTGGCTATGAGGTATGTCGCCGCCTCAAGCAGGAACCCATGACGGCCCATATCCCGGTAATTTTTGTGACCGCCCTTGCCGAGGTCGCCGATGAAACCCAGGGCTTTGAACTGGGGGCCGTGGACTATATCACCAAGCCGGTGAGTGCTCCCATTGTGAAGGTTCGGGTGAAAAACCACCTGGCACTTTACGACCAGAAACGGCTGCTGGAAGAGCAGGTTCGGGAACGGACCAAAGAGCTCGAACATACCCGCTTTGAGATTATCCGCCGTCTCGGCCGCGCCGCCGAATACAAGGATAATGAAACCGGTTTGCACGTGGTACGTATGAGCCATTACGCAAGATTGCTGGCGCGACAGGCCGGGCTGCCGGAGCCCTTCTGCGAGCTCCTGTACAATGCTGCGCCCATGCACGACATAGGCAAAATAGGCACCCCCGATGCGGTGCTTAAAAAGCCAGCCAAACTGGATGCCCAAGAGTGGGAAATAATGCAGCAGCATGCCAGCATAGGCGCCGAAATTATCGGTGAACATCCAGACCCCTTGTTGCAGATGTCCCGCCGTATTGCCCTGACTCACCACGAGAAATGGGATGGCTCTGGCTATCCCAATGGTCTGAGTGGCAATGACATTCCCATTGAGGGGCGCATCGTGGCCATTGCCGATGTGTTCGATGCCCTGACCTCCATCAGGCCGTACAAAAAGGCATGGAGCATTGAAGACACCATGGCCTTGCTGGAGTCGGAAGCCGGCAAGCATTTCGACCCCGAGCTGGTTGAGCACTTCAAGCAGATTTTGCCCGAGGTGGTTGCCGTGCGGGATAAGCACATTGAAACCTGAGTTCGGCCCGGCTTTCGGCAGCCGTTATGCCAGATGTTCTGGCATTGGGCTTTCAGAATAAAAAAAGAGGCGCATATTGCGCCTCTTTTTATTGCTCACATCCGCGTCAAATCGATTGTGGGCGGTCAGTCTTCCAGCGAGTAGGGCAGAGGCAGCAGAGTAAAACTGGCCTCGTGGTCGTCCGCGAGACGCAGCACCGCATCGGGCGCCGTATCATTGGCAAGCACTGCGGTCATCAGCACCTTGTTACCTCGGCTCACCACCTCAATGATGTTGCCTGCCTTGCGATAGCCACCTTCCACGGCGATTTCCAGCGTGCTTTCGAGGCGCACCGGTGTCTGGCTTTCACCAAAGAGGATATAGAGCGCGCGTTTGTTGCCGCCACGGTATTTGGTGCGTGCCACGGTTTCCTGCCCCATGTAGCAGCCTTTGTTAAAGCTGATACCGTCGAGGGCCTGCAGATTACACATCTGGGGGATGTACTCGCTGGCATGGCCGGCCGCGATATTGGGGTAGCCGGCACGGATTTCCAACGCTTGCCACACGCCAGCGCCATAGAGAGGCTGGCCGCTTTTCTCAATCAGGGCACAGGCATTGGCCTTGTCCAGGATCAGGATAAAACGCTCTCCGTCTTTAAGCACAGTACCTTGCTCAGTGCTGTAAACGTCTGCGTCAGACGTACCAAAGTGCTGGGTAACAAAACCGGCGGCCTCTGGACCTGAGATGCCCAGCAGGGTGAGCTCGCCACTCACATCAACGAGTTCTGCCTTGCTGAAGACGGCATATTTTTTCAGCTGAGCCAGTGACACTTCCAATGCGCTGCGCGGCTCCAGCATCATCAGGGCATCGCCCAGTTTAAAGGTACGGAAGGTCGCCAGCATGCGGCCCTTGGGATCGCAGTGGGCGCCCCAGCGCCATTGACCGGGTTCCAACGCACTGATATCGGCGGTGACCTGACCATGGATAAAGCTGTTGCCCTGCTCGCCGGTGACCGACACCAGCCCGAGATGATTGAGTAAACTCAGGGTCAATGCCGGGCCTTCGCTGTCCAGCGCCCAGGCGGCCTGTGAGACGGTAAATGTCATTGCCTGTTCCTTGAAATGAACTTGGATAGTCTGGGATTGTAGCGGATCCCAATGGCCGGGTGAATGACCAAGTCCTTGCCTGACACGCAAAAATAAAAAGGCGCCACCTGGGCGCCTTTTTATGGGTCACTGTCAGTGCAGCAAACGGGTTCTGATGGTGCCTTCGATGCCGCGCAGTTGCTCGAGCGCTTCCTCGGCCTGGTGGGTGTCCACTTCCATCACCACGTAACCGATATCGGCGGTGGTTTGCAGGTACTGGGCGGAGATGTTGATGCCTTTTTCAGAAAACGCCTGGTTAATCTTGATAAGAATACCGGGACGGTTTTTGTGAATGTGCAGCAAACGTGAAGTGCCCTTGTGCAGCGGCAGGGATACCTCGGGGAAGTTCACCGCAGACACGGTGGAGCCGTTGTCTGAGTACTTGGCGAGCTTGCCTGCCACTTCGATGCCGATGTTTTCCTGGGCCTCTTCGGTAGAGCCACCCACATGTGGGGTCAGGATGACGTTGTCCAGGCCACGCAGAGGGCTTTGGAATATATCGTCGTTGGACTTGGGCTCAACCGGGAACACGTCGATGGCGGCGCCGGCAATGTGCTCTTCTTTCAGTGCGGCTGACAGGGCGTCGATGTCGACCACAGTACCGCGGGAAGCGTTAATGAGGAAGCTGCCCTTCTTCATGGTGGCCAGCTCATTGTGGCCAATCATGTTTTTGGTCTGCGGGGTTTCAGGCACGTGCAGACTCACTACGTCGGCGCAGGCCAAGAGTTCTTCAAAGGAATGCACCTGCTGTGCATTACCCAGCGGCAACTTGTCTTCGATGTCGAAAAACTTCACCCGCATACCCAGTGTCTCGGCCAGAATGCCAAGCTGGGTGCCAATGTGACCATAGCCAATCACGCCCAGGGTCTTGCCGCGCACTTCCACGCTGCCGTTGGCACTCTTGAGCCAGCCGCCACGGTGGCACAGGGCGTTGCGCTGGGGAATACCCCGCATCAGCATGATGATTTCGCCCAGTACCAGCTCAGCCACCGAGCGGGTATTGGAGAAGGGCGCGTTAAACACCGGGATGCCGGCGAGTTCGGCAGACTTGAGGTCAACCTGGTTGGTGCCAATACAGAAGCAACCGATACCGACCAGTTTTTCGGCCTTGCTCAGCACGTCAGCACTCAGTTGGGTGCGGGAGCGAATGCCAACGAAGTGGGCATCTTTGATGGACGCAATCAGCGCCTCATCGGCGAGGGACGCCTTGTGATATTCGATATTGGTGTAGCCCGCCCGCTCAAGTACATCTACCGCAGATTGGTGGACGCCTTCGAGCAGCAGGAACTTGATCTTATCCTTGTCCAGCGAATGTTTCGCCATGGTGTAGATACCCTCTTTCTAATGCCTATAGGTTTTATTTGTCTGCTGACTGTCAATGCCCGCCCAAATTAGCATTTTTTTTACACAGTGTGGAGGGCTGGATGGCTAAAGTGTTTATTCAAAAACCAGAACAATATCACATAAGGTAAATGATACCGCACTAAGCGTCTGTCTCTGCGTTGGTGGTTTGGGTGGCCATAACCCGTGAGCAGGGGTTGAGCGTTAGCTGGGTTATGACGGTGCTGAACTACTTAATTTTGAGTATTTACATTTGTTAATGGTTTTTTGGCAAGCAGGTCCACAGGGCTGGAAAGCCCATGGCAGCAGGAGGCGCGTCGGGTCTCGTTTTTACCGTACATTGTTTAATGAGAATCGTTCTTTGATTCATACCTACGTCTTATGGTTTTATAGGGCCCAGTCCGCAAAATTGGGGATCCCTGTTCAATAGTCTGGCGTTTTTTTAGCCGCACACGGAAGTTTGAACGACGGCGGTCAACAAGGAGAAAGAGGGTTGAATACGGTAAATGAGTTGATTTTTGTGCACCAATTGGTCGCACCCTGTCATCTGGCCATTCTGGCAGAGTCCATAGGGTTAAAAACCCGCATCGTAAAACACGCCGGTGAACTGGAATTGGATAAGCACCCACAGGCGTTTTATCTCGTCGCCCAGAAAGGGGCTGCGCTGGACAATAAGGGCATTCCGCTCCTGGCCAGTCGACTGATCCCCCATGTGCCCGTCGCCCTTTATCAGGTGGAACGCAATTCTCTGGATCAGGAGGCTGCACTGCTGCTTGGGATCCGCGGACTCTTGTTTGCCGATCAGCGCATGGATTTGATGCTGACAGGTTTGCGTAAAATGGTGGCCGATGAACTTTGGTTTGACCGGACGCTGATCAGCAAGATGTTCCGCCGACTGGTGAATAAGTTGGACACCAATGGCGAGGTATCGCCAGACGCCATGGCAATGTTGCAATCGCTGACCGGCAGAGAGTGCACAATCATTCAGTTGGTGGGCAGCGGTGCCAGAAACAAAGAAATTGCTGACCGACTCTGCATCAGCGAGCACACCGTCAAGGCGCATATTTCGTCGATTTTTCGTAAGACCCAATCCCGCAATCGGGTGGAGTTGCTGCGCTGGGCCCAGTCTCACCAGAGTCACTTTGCTTTGGTCAGTTAAACAGAGTGTCGATGGCGCTGGTCACTGGAGTCTCAGCGTTATCAATACACAAATAAAAAAAGGAGCCGACAGGCTCCTTTTTTAATGGTTGTAGCTATTAGCGTGGCGCGCCGTTCTGAATCACAGTGGCGACGTTTTCATTACCCACCTGAGTCACGTTGATGACGTTGCTGCCGCCCATTTGAGCGCCGGTCACCAGGTTGTCGTTACCGCTTTGGGCCACGATGAAGCTGTTGCCATCGCCAACTACTGCGAAGGCACCTTCATCGCCGCTTACCCAGTTGCCGTTGCCGGTTTGGGTGATTTGCGCCAGGTTTTCATCGCCCTGGATAAGCAGATCCAGCACGTTCAGGTCGCCGGACTGGGTGCCTGTGATGTCGGTGTTGCTGTTGCCGCTGATGGTGACAATGGCTTCGTTGTCATTGCCCATTTGCGCGATATCCACTTCGTTGTCGTTACCAAATGCAACGCTGTATGCATAGTTGGCATCGCCTTCCTGAGCCACTTCCAGGCTGTTGTCTTCGCCAAAGGCGCCGGCCAGCAGTTGGTTGCTGTTGCCTTCTGAGCTCAGGTTCAGGGTGTTGTCATTGCCCATGGCAACAAACTCGGCATAGTTCAGGTCGCCTTCCTGCTCCAGATCCACATCGTTATCGTCGCCGTCAACGATAAACTGAGCGCTGTTGGAGAAGCCTTCCTGCTCTATGTCTATCATGTTGTCGCTGCCTTCAATAACAGCTGTCAGTGTGTCACCGATGGCGTTTTCGGTGCCAGACTGGTTGATTTCAACGTCGTTGTTGTCACCGGTGGTGAATTCCAGAACCGCCACGTTGCGATCGCCATCCTGAGTCATGGTCAGATCGTTGTCGCTGCCTTGCAGGGCGTAAACAAAGCCCACGTTGTTGTTACCAACCTGCTCAATCTCAACTTCGTTGTTGTCACCGGCAACACCGCGCACACCACCCACGTTGTTGTCACCTTCCTGATAGATGGCCACATCGTTGTTGTTGCCCACGTTGGCAGTGAAGTCCAGTGCAATCAGACCACCCTGGTTGTTGTTGCCCAGCTGAGTGATTTCACCGTCGTTGTCATTGCCCTGTACGCGGAAAACGGCATAGTTGCTGCTGCCGTCCTGATCAACCCAGGCACTGTTGTTATCGCCGGTCAGTTCGACATTGCTTTCGTTCAGCTCACCGGCCTGCATCACGTCAACGGCGTTACCGTTACCGGCAGTGACAGCGCTGCTCTGGTTGAAGAAACCAGTCTGAACCACGTTATCCACGTTGTTGTCACCGGTTTGGCTCACGCCGGCAATGTGCCAGTCTTCGGCCTGCTCAACAGATACGGTATTCAGATTGCCCTCAGAGCCAATATAGGCCTCGTTCCATACGCCGTCCTGCGCGACTGTGGTGTTGTTTTCATCGCCGATTTGGGTAACCTTCGCGACGTTCAGGATACCCGATTGCTCAACTGTGGTGTCGTTGGCATAACCGGACTGGTTCACCTGGATTTCGCTGCTATCGCTGGCAAATGCCTGCGCTGACATGCCGATACCCGCGGTGATGGCCAGAGCCAAGAGTGACTTCTTCGCTTGTGATTTCATGTGACGCTCCCTGTTAGTATTGAGTCACGGCGATAGAGGCTCCATCGCCAATTTGTTGAATAGAAAAGTTCGCACTGCCCAACTGCTTGAGCTGCACCAGATTGTTATCTCCTATCTGGGTTATCTCAGCGCTGTTGTGGTTTCCCGCCTGAAACAAATCCACCTCATTGTCAGCGCCCAGTTGACGCACCTGAGCCTGATTTTCAACGCCGATTTGGGTGACGATAAGGCTGTTGAATTCGCCCGATTGGGCAATCATGGCCTCGTTCTGCACCCCCATCTGAAACAGGTCAATGAGGTTGTCCCGTCCGCTGGACTCCAGCAGAGTTTGCAGGGGAACGGAAAGCGACATCTCGTCGCTTACCCCGGGTGCTGGCGTATCAGCCAGCAAGGCGGGGCAGCAAAGCAGGAGGGAAGCGCTTAAAACCAGCGATTTGCAGTAAGACACTCGACACTCCTTTGCGATGCGTAAACTTCCAAAGCCGATGGGTCGGCAAAAATACAGCACCAAGTTAAGGTTCTGAGACCTGAGTCACAATCGGAAGAAAGCCTATTTATTCAGGAGTGGGGGAGTCGCCACTTTTACAGAGTATTTCCGTTTAAGTGTTTGATATTTTTGTGTTGTTATTTTCTGTTGATGCATTTTACCGGCAGGCTTTAGCTACTTCAGGCTAGTAGGTAAGTCTAAAAACCAATGTCTGGACTGGGCAAATACGCCTTGTTGGGCGAAAGTGATATTGAAATATCTCATCCGGAAACTTGCCGCCGGTAATGACCTTGATGGGATATTTCGGTTCAGTATTTAACTGAGCAGACGCAACAGTAGTTTTACGCGGCCATGATGGCCGCGTTTTTTTATTTGTCTTGGCCAAAGTACATTGCGGATTATTGAGAATGCAGTACCGAATAATATTGGGTAAAATATCGGCAATTAATCATTTTCTATACATTCATTATTCAGTGTTCTGCTCTGTCATTATCAGCTTTCCCCCGCGTATTATGTCTAAAATAATTTCATTTTATCGGTCTGTTATTATTTGTTTTTTTAATCAGAACGCTGTATTTATTCGTTTTAAGGAACTGATGGTGTTGGCTAAAGTGTTTAGATATCCATGCTTTAGCTTACATGAACTGTGACATAACCCCTTCTTTTGGAGTATTAACTCTGGGACAATCTGCCCGCGTTAACGAAAGATAACGTCATTATTATAATTAACGGGGTTGATAATATGGAAAATGTTAAAAAGCTGACAGCCATTGCCGTGGCTGTGTCGGCGGCAATGCCATTATTGGCAAATGCTGATGTAATGATTACAGAATATGTAGAAGGCAGTTCCAATAATAAAGCCATTGAGCTTTACAACAGCGGTGATGCGGCCGTTGATCTGACCGGCTATTCTCTGGCGCGCTATAAAGATGGCGCTACCACCCCCATCAACATGGTGGCCCTGGATGGTCAAAACCTGGCCGCCAAAGGCATCAAGGTCATTACCCATCCGAGTGCCATCATTACCCTGCCTGCGGGCACAGACACCATGACGGGCGATCTCTACTTTAACGGCACCGATGCGGTGGCGCTGATGAAAGACGGCGCCATTGTGGATGTAGTGGGTGCCATTCCCACCCCAAAAGACTGGGGCCTTAACGTCACCATCGCCCGTAAGACCAGCGCGCTGAAAGCCGCTGCTGTATATAACGAAGCCGATTGGGATACCTCGGACATCGACAACTTCTCCGGTCTTGGCAGTGTTGAGGGTACGATAGCGCCCGAAGTGCCAGTGTTCAGCTGCGCCGGCGCTACGCTGATCCCCATCTATGACATTCAGGGCAGTGGCGATAAGAGCCCACTGGTGCCCGAAGGCAAGTTTGAATCCGACACTGAAGTGACCCTGCGCGGTGTGGTATCTGCCCGTGGTGAGAGTCTGTTTAAGGGCTTTTACCTGCAGGATGTGCAGGGTGATAACTCACCGCTGACCTCCGACGGTATTTTTGTCTTCCTCGGCGAAGCGGCACCCGAGGCCATTCAGCCCGGGGTGGAAGTCTGTGTTCAGGGTAAGGTGAAGGAATATTTCGGCCTGACCCAAATCGATATCAAGGCTGACAAGAAGTTTGAAGTGGGCGCCAAGGGTGACGTCCCCGGTGCCGCGCCATTTGCCGTGACCGAAGGCGAAACCCTGGAGCAGGCGCTGGAGCGCTTTGAAGGCATGAAAGTGGTGCTGGATGCCGGCAGCGAGATGAAAGTCAGCCGTACTTTCAGCTTTGATTATGCCGGTCGTCGCAACAACCTGATGCTGTCCCACAAGGCGCCGCTGATGAAGCCGACTCAGGTGCATCCTGCGCTGAGTGAGGAGGCCATTGCCCTTGAAAAGCAAAACCGTGGCAATGAGCTGTTTGTGGAGTCTGACTTCAAGGCCGCCGACGGCGTAGTGCCTTTCCTGCCTGACTTCAACGCCGAAACCGGTTATATCCGCGTGGGTGATGAGCTCAAGGGCCTCGAAGGCATGGTGAGCTACAGCTACAACGAATACCGTTTGGTGACCACCAACACCATTACCCCGGCCGACATTGTTCGCGGTAATGATCGCACCGATGCCCCTGTTGTGGCCGAAAAAGGCGATATCCGGGTGGCCAGCTTCAACGTGCTGAACTTCTTCAACGATGTGGTGGGTGGCGATGCCAACCCAACCGGCTCCAACCGCGGCGCCCTCACCGAAGAAGAAATGCTGCTGCAGCGCACCAAGATTGTGAATGCCATCACCGCCATGAACGCCGACATCGTGGGCCTGATGGAAATTGCCAACAACGGCTTTGGTGAGAAGAGTGCGATTCAGAACCTGCTGGATGCCCTGAATGCCGAACAAGCAGCCGACAACGCCTACAGCTTTGTGGAAATTGCCGATGCCGACAAGACCGATGGCAAATACTTCGGTAATGATGCCATTACCGTGGGCATGCTGTACCGCGCGGCCAAGGTGAGCCCGGAAGGTACGGCCTTTGTGATTGAAACCCCTGAGCAGCACGCTCCGGCCGGTGTTGCCAGCCGCGATAACAAGGGCACGGTTGAAACCAGTCCGGCGCAGGACAAGTATCAGCGTCACAGCCTGGGTCAAACTTTCAAGGTAAAAGATGAAAACCTGACCGTGGTGGTAAACCACCTCAAGTCCAAGGGTTCAGGCTGCCTTGAAGATTGGATCAACTTCGATGAAAGCCGCGATCCGGCCGATCTGCAGGGCAAGTGTAATGCCTTCCGTGTATCGGCTGCCAAGGTGATTGGTGAAGCCGTGAAAGACATCGAAGGCGATGTGCTGGTGATTGGCGACTTGAACGCCTACGGCATGGAAGACCCGGTGCGTGTGCTGACCGACTATGATGCAGCCAAGTCCGAACGCGCGGTGAAAACCGCCAGCTACACCACCCTCGGTGGTCAGAGCTACGAGCAAGAGGGCAGCGTGATTGAGAAGGGCTATGGCCTGATTAACCTCAACACCCAGGTACATGGCGCCGATACCTATTCCTACAGCTACAACGGTGAGCTGGGTAACCTCGACCATGCCCTGGGCAACGACAGCCTGGCCAAGCGTGTGGTGGACATCGAAGACTGGCACATCAACTCGGTTGAATCCAACCTGTTCGAGTACGGTAAAAAGTACACCGGCAGCCTGGAAAAATCCGACAATGCCTTCTCGGCGTCAGACCATGACCCTGTCATTGTGGCCCTGAGCTATCCCGATAAAGTGGAAGAGAAAAAGGATGACGGTGGTGCCATGGGCGGATTGCTGTTGGCATTGGCAACCCTGATTGGTCTTGGCCGTCGCCGTTGTCATTAATTTAAGTGAGTAGCAAAAGGGGATGCATACATCCCCTTTTTTATTGTGCTTTCAAGTGGTTTTGTTTCGGCTCAGGCTGCAGGGCATTGGTTTACCTGCACGGCTGCGGCAAGTACACTGGCGCCATTACAGTCAATGGGAGAAGTGAATGAGTATCTGGTTTCGCCCCATCACCCTGGACGATTGCGCCAAAATGGATGAGGGCTTGCATGGACGTGGCACCCTGATGAAGACCCTCGGGATCCAAATCAGTGAAATTGGCGATGACTACATGAAGGCGACCATGCCTGCCACCCCGGCGGTACATAATCCCCTTGGTATAGTGCACGGTGGGGCCAATGTGGTTTTGGCCGAAACCGTGGCGAGCTACGCCGCCAACTTCGTGGTGGATTTCGAGAAATATTATTGTGTCGGCCAGGAAATCAACGCCAATCACCTGCGCGCCGCCCGCAATGGCATGCTCACGGCCACTGCCAGGCCTGTGCATCTGGGTAAGCGCAGTTCCGTGTGGGAAATTCTGGTACACAACAGTGCAGGGGAATTGACCTGCATTTCACGGATGACAGCGGCAGTTGTAGAACGCTGAACTAAAATATAGGCATCATAAACAGTTGCAGAGGAGTTGCGATGGAGACGGCAACGATTTGGGAGTGGGTCGGCTATCTGGCCTCGGTGGTGGTGGCAATTTCGCTGATGATGGCCAACATCAAAAAGCTGCGCTGGTGGAACCTGGTCGGTGCGGCCTTATTTGTCGCTTATGGCCTTGCCATCGATGCATTGCCGGTGGCGCTGGTGAACTTTTTTATTGTGATTATCGATGCTTACTATCTGGTGAAGCTCTACCGGGAGCCCGAACCCAACAGCTGATCCTGATGTCATGATTGAAACGCGGCCCTGGCCGCGTTTTTTTATTGGCGCGGGAATAATTCATCGGAATGTCAGATTGTAATCATCTGATTTAATCGTTTTATCTGTTTTTCGATTGCCGTAGTCTTTGCTTATCGACTGGGTCGTTAAGTTTAAGGAGCCAATATGGCCACCATTTTTGACCTGATAGAGGCCTGGTGTAACCGGCCAGCAACCAAATCAACGGATAAATAAGAGGAAACACAGATGAGTCATTACATCACCAGCCAAAACGGCGCCCCCATCGCCGATGACCAGAATTCCCTGACTGCCGGCAGCCGCGGCCCTGTATTACTGCAAGATTGGCAACTGATTGAAAAGCTGGCGCACTTTAACCGCGAGCGTATTCCGGAGCGCGTGGTGCATGCCAAAGGCACCGGGGCTTACGGCACCTTCACCCTGACCCGTGACCTGTCTGAGTACACCATTGCCGACCACTTTATCGGCGAAGGCAAGGTCACCGAAACCTTCGTGCGTTTCTCCACCGTGGGCGGTGAAATGGGTTCTGCCGATGCCGAGCGTGACCCCCGTGGCTTTGCGGTGCGCTTTTACACCAAGCGCGGTAACCATGATGTGGTGGGTAACAACACGCCTACCTTCTTTTTGCGTGATGGCATCAAGTTCCCGGACTTCATCCACACCCAGATGCGTAACCCCCAGACCAACCTGAAAGATCCCCAGGCCATGTGGGATTTCTGGTCACTGAACCCTGAAGCACTGCATCAGGTGACAGTGCTGATGTCTGACCGCGGTATTCCGGCCAACTATCGTCAGATGCACGGTTATGGCTCCCACACCTTCAGCCTGTGGAATGCCAAAGGCGAGCGCTTCTGGGTCAAGTTCCACTTCAAGTCCCGGCAGGGCGTGGTGAACCTGACCAACGAGCAGGCCGACAAGCTCAAAGGCATAGATCCGGACTCTTCCCAGCGGGATCTGATGGTGGCCATCATGGATGGTAACTTCCCCCGCTGGACTGTGAACGTGCAAATCATGCCGGAAGCCGATGCCAACACCTATCACATCGACCCGTTCGATTTGACCAAGGTATGGCCACACAAGGATTACCCGCTGATTGAGATTGGGGTACTGGAGCTTAACCGCATACCGCAAAACTACTTTGCCGAAGTGGAGCAGGCGGCGCTGGCCCCCAGTAACCTGGTGCCCGGTGTTGGCGCCTCACCTGACAAGATGCTGCAGGCCCGTTTGTTTGCCTATGCCGACGCCCAGCGCTATCGCATCGGAGCCAACTACAACCAGCTGCCGGTGAACTGCCCACACGCCACTGTGGCCAATCATCACCAGCGTGGCGGCGCCATGGCCGGAACTCAGTGCCCCTATCATGGTGACAATGGCCATCAAAGCCAGACCGGTGGCGATGCCAGCGCCAACTACGGACCAAGCACAGTGACGGGTGCGCTGAATGATGCCAGCCACTTTGCTGAGCCGCCGCTGCGTCTCGAAGGTGAAGCCGCCCGTTACAGTCTTTACGGCAAGGACGACTACAGCCAGGCCGGTAACCTGTACCGTCTGTTCAGCGAAGGGGAGAAGAATCGCCTCGCCGAGACCATCGCCTCGACCCTGCGTCAGGTAACAGAAGAAGTACAGCAGCGTATGTTGGCCCACTTCGATAAGGCGGATGCCGACTACGGTCAGCGTATTCGCGCCGCGCTCTGAGAGGGTGTGAGTCGTTAGTCAGGGTAAAAAGAGGGAAGCAATCGCTTCCCTTTTTCTTTCAATAAATCAATTGGATGTTAACTGCTCTGCCAGAGCAGAGTTAATGCCACAGCAGGGTGGCTATACCCATGATGGCAAAGAGCACGGCGGTGCCGCGGTGTATCCAGGTCATCGGCAGCTTGTCGGCACTGAAATGCCCGGCAATCACCACGGGCACGTTGGCGAGCAGCATGCCCACTGTGGTGCCCATCACCACCATCCACAGATCATCGTAGCGGGCCGACAGCACCACGGTCGCCACCTGGGTTTTATCCCCGATTTCGGCAATGAAAAAGAGCACCAGGGTCGCGAGGAAGGGGCCAAAGCGGTAGAGGCTGCTTTCTTCGGCTTCCACTTTGTCCGGCACCAATACCCACAGGGCGATGGCGAAAAAGCTGAGCGCCACCAGATATCGGGCCGTGTCCGGGCTGACAAAGTCTGTTGCCCATTGGCCAAGCCAGGCGGCGGCAAAATGGTTGGCTATGGTGGCAATAAAAATGCCGAGGATGATGGCGGTTTTGTTTTTGAATCTGGCGGCGAGCAGCAGTGCCAGCAGTTGGGTCTTGTCGCCAATTTCGGCGATGGCCACGGTTAAGGTGGAGGCGGTAAAGGCTTCTAACATGATTGCGTTCCCGGGGTGGCTGACCGACAAGCACGATAAACCCGCCACCCCATAGTCATAGTTGTGGCTTATCGCGCTCAGGTCTTGCCGGGCAAACTCTGGTTTGCTGTAAGCACCATGGCATGTGGCCAAGTGTGTTGATGCTTACCCCTGAGCCTGGCTCAGGTTGGCTACTCCCCCGAAAGTGAGGCGGGCATTATAACAGCACAATACGCACGGGCAAGGGGATTGAAGACACATTTGTTACCGCCCGGTAGCGGGTTAGGATGCTTTTGCTGCCATGCTGCACACTGAGAGGCCGCGCCCTTGCCGAGCCTGTGTGGCTCTGTTAATGTCGGCAGCAGTCGTTTTTTTATGAAAGCCTGTAAACCCCTTCTGCGGGTACGTCCTCTCAAGGCGCTGGCCTTTCGGCAGTTCTAAAAATTGGCTCATTCCTATAACTACAAATGATTTATCAGACTTGAACAGGACAGTTCCGTGAATTTGAAAACACTTGGCTCTATCGCCATTGTGGCGGGTACCGCCATTGGGGCCGGCATGTTGGCGTTGCCGCTGGCGACCGCCGCACTCGGGGTGATCCCCGCGCTGTCATTACTGGTGGTGGTGTGGGCCATTTCGGCATATACCTCACTCCTGATGCTTGAAATTAACCTGCGCAGTGGCGTGGGTGACAATGTGCACGCCATTACCGGTAAGACCCTGGGTAAAAGAGGCCAGCTTATTCAGGGGGCGTCTTTCTTAAGTTTGTTGTATGCCCTGACCGCGGCCTACCTGACCGGTGGCTCTTCCTTGCTGGTACACCGCATGGAGTCGGTGTTCTCCATCAACCTCGATGGTCAGCTGGCGGTACTGATTTTTACCCTGGTGCTTGGCAGTGTGGCCGCCTTGGGCGTGAGCTGGGTAGATAAGCTCTCCCGCCTGCTGTTCAGTTTAATGGTGGTGCTCCTGGTGCTGGTGGTGGGCTTCTTATTGCCTGAAGTTCGCCCCTCGGTGATTGCCGCCGACGCTTTTGAAAAGGTCTCGGCCAATGCCTGGATGGCTGCCATTCCCGTGGTCTTTACCTCCTTTGGTTTCCACGTGTGTATTGCGACCCTGGTGCGCTACCTCGACGGTGATGCGGTCAATCTGCGCAAGGTGCTGCTGATAGGTTCAACCATACCACTGGTGTGTTACATCCTGTGGTTGCTGGTGACCCTGGGCACTGTCGGTGGTGACGAAATTGCCACCTTTAATGGCGCCCTGCCCAAGCTTATCAGCGCCCTTCAGGAGCTGGCGGCGCATCCTGTGGTGGGCCAGAGCATTGCCGTGTTTGCCGACTTGGCACTGGTGACCTCCTTCCTGGGGGTAACCATGAGTCTGTTTGATTTCCTGGCCGAAATGACCCGTTCAAAGGGTGGCATTGGTGGCCGTTTGCAGACCTGGGTTATCACCTTTTTACCGCCGCTGCTGTGCGCGCTTTTTGTGCCCGAAGGCTTTGTGGCTGTGCTGGGTTTTGCCGCCATTCCGCTGGTGTTTATGATAATTTTCCTGCCCATTGCCATGGCGCTGAATCAGCGTGCGCAGTACCGGGATGGCTATCAGGTCAGCGGTGGTAAGCTGGCCTTGTCGCTGATTGGTATCGCCGGTGTGGCCATTATTGCCGCCCAGCTGTGGGTGGCACTGTAAAAAGCCTTTTGTAACGGAAGTTTGCCAAGGCTGTGACAGCCTGTAACCCTGTGATAAAGTCGGGTCTTCGCGCCCGGCTTTTTTGTATCCGCCATTTGAGTTGTCTGACGTTTTACACCAAACATCAATGACTTGATTAAATGGGTAATTGGGCACGGCAATGCGCTCGACATCATCAAAACAAACAATGGAATAACACAATGAAAAAATGGTTACTGACTGCCGCCATTGCGGCCGCCTTCGGTGCCCAGGCAGACGAAGGTATGTGGCAGCCACATCAGCTTCCTGCGCTGGCCGAGACGTTGAAAGCCAAGGGACTGGAAATCGACCCTGAGTCCATCTCCAAACTGACCGAATTCCCGATGAATGCCGTTATCAGCCTGGGTGGCTGTACTGCATCATTCGTTTCTCCCAAAGGCTTGGTGGTCACCAACCATCACTGTGCCTACGGCTCCATCCAGTACAACTCCACTGCCGAAAAGAATCTGCTGGCGGATGGTTTTCTGGCCAAGAGCTTCGATGAAGAGCTCCCAGCTGCCCCGGGCTCACGTGTTTACGTGACCGAGTCTGTAACCAATGTCACCGCGCAAATCAATGAAGGTCTTGAGTCCCTTGAGGGCGATGCTTTCTACAAGGGCGTAGAGGCCAAAGAGAAGGCGCTGGTTGCTGAGTGTGAAAAAGAAGACGGCTACCGCTGTAACGTATACAGCTTCCACGGCGGTCTGGAATACTACCTCATCAAGCAGATGGAAATCCGCGACGTGCGTCTGGTGCATAACCCAGCGGGCAGCGTGGGCAAATACGGCGGTGACATCGACAACTGGATGTGGCCGCGTCATACCGGTGACTACTCCTTCTACCGCGCCTACGTGGGTAAAGATGGCAAGCCGGCGGATTTCTCCAAGGACAACGTGCCTTACGAGCCAAAGAGCTTCCTGAAAGTGTCTGCCAAGGGGCTGAAGGATGGCGATTTTGTGATGGTCACCGGCTATCCCGGCCGTACCAACCGCTACCGCACCGCCTCTGAAGTCGAAAACCAGTTCACCTGGAACTACCCGGCGAGCCGCGAGCTGCGTGAACAGATCATCGACATCATCAAGACCAGCGCCCCTGAAGGCAGCGATGCCCGTATCAAGTACGAAAGCACCCTGGCAAGCCTCGCCAACTACGCGAAAAACTTCGCCTCCATGATCGAGTTTTACGGTAAGTCCACCATGCTGGAAGACCGCAAGGCCCGTGAAGCTGAGCTGGCCAACTGGATCAAGGCCGATGCCAAGCGTCAGGCCAAATATGGTCAAACCCTGGCTGACCTCGAGCGTCTGGTTGCAGAAGGCAACAAGACCCAGGAGCTGGATTTGATCCTCGGCTACATGAGTTACTCCACCCCCATGAGCACTGCCGCGCGCCTGTATCGTCTGGCCCATGAAAAGCAGCTGCCGGACATGGAGCGTGAGCCGGGCTTCCAGGAACGCGATATGACCCGCTTTACCGCCGGCCTTGAGCGTATCGACCGTCGTTATGATGCCAGTGTGGATAAGGTCGTGCTGTTTGAAATGCTTAAACACTACGCCGCCCTGCCAGCTGACAAGCGCCGTGCTGACATCGATGCCTTCTTCGGTATAGGTAAAAAGTTTGACGAGAAGAAGCTTAAGAAGCAGCTCGACAAAATGTACGACAAGACCGAAATCGGCAACAAAGACGTGCGTATGGCCTGGATGGACAAGTCAGTTGATGACTTTAAAGCCAGCAAGGACCCATTCATTCAGCTGGCCGTTGCCACCTTCGACACCACCATGGCCCGTGAAAAGGCTCAGAAGGAACTGGCCGGTGAGCTGATGAAGGTGCGTCCTGCCTACATGGAAGCCATCATTGCCTACAACAACGAGCTGGGTAAGCCGGTTTACGCCGATGCCAACTCCAGCCTGCGTGTGACCTACGGTAACGTGAAGGGCTACTCGCCAAAAGATGGCCTCTATGCCGTGCCATTCACCCGTCTTGAGGGTATCACCCAGAAAGACACTGGCGTTGACCCATTCGATGCCCCCAAGAAGCAGCTGGAGCTGATTGAAGCCAAGCAGTACGGTGATTTCTATGTGAAAGACATCGACTCAGTGCCGGTTAACTTCCTGTCCACCGTGGATACCACTGGCGGCAACTCAGGTTCTCCAACGCTGAACGGCCGCGCCGAACTGGTTGGTCTGCTGTTTGATGGCGTTTACGAGAGCATCATCGGTGACTGGAACTACGACGACAACATCAACCGCTCCATCCACGTCGACAGCCGTTACATGCTGTGGGTGATGAAGTATCTCGACAATGCAGACAACCTGCTGGCCGAGATGGAAATCGTTGAATAACAGTCTGTGACTGAATAAAAACGGGGCCATTTGGCCCCGTTTTTTATGCTGCAATATCCTTAATCAGCTTTGGCCCTGCGTTGCCATCATTCGCGGTTCAGTACTGCCTTCATTTCTGGCCCAGCGCTGCCAGGAGTGTGAGGCGCTCTGTCTCGTTGAGCGCTCGTATCTGGCCTTCACCAAGCTCGCCCAGCGTCAGGCTTTGAATCGACTCCCTCAACAAATCCACCACAAGGTAGCCCCGTGCCCGCCACAGCCGGCGGATTTGGCGCTTCTTACCCTGGGTCAGCCACATTCTTACCCTGTGCGTACTGCTGTCTTCCGTCGAATGGCTGTTATCGGTGGCGACTGCAATCCGGCAGGGGCGGGTAGGGCCCTCACCGTAATCCAAACCCGCCGCAATGGCCGCAATGTCCCCGGGCTTTGGCGCTTTATTCAGAGTGATGAGATAGCCTTTTTCATGGTGAAAGTCCGGGTGCATCAGGCGCTGTGTCAGCTCGCCATCATTGGTCAGCAGCAAGAGGCCGCGGGAGTCTTTGTCCAGCCGTCCGGCGGGGAATAGCCGTAAATCGGCGGGTAAATGATGAATAAGGCTGTATGGATCGTCCGGGCGCAGGCGGCAGTCGATGCCAACGGGTTTGTGGTAAAGGAAGTACGTCTTGGCCTGAGCTGGATACAGGGGCTCGCCATCCAGGGTCACTTGGCTTGAGCCAAACACCCTGTCGCTGTGGGCGGCGGGCTGGCCATCAATACACACTCGGCCGGCCTCTATCAAACGCGATGCGCCGCGCCGTGAGGCGACACCGGCCTCGGCCAGATATTTACACAGGCGGGTGCCTTTGGTTAAGTCGCTGTCACTCAAGATTTGAGGCGGCGCTCTTCCAGCGCCTGATGGATAAGGGAGCGGGCCATCAGCGCCAGACCAATACCGGCCAGCATGGTCGCCGAGGTGTGTATCCACATGGTCATGGCCACCGGACAGAGCTCTTCCAGCGGGCCACAGGGCATATAATCCAAGGTCTGCGGGTCTATCTGCGCGAGCAAACCAATACTGGAGGCCAGCCCAACCAGGGCCACAAAGAACATGGGTGAGCTGCACAGTTCCTGATTGTTGCGGCGGGTAAATATCAGCAGCACAAACATGGCAAGACTTGAGGTCACAAAAACCAGCGCAGCCAGTCGGTGGGAGTCGGGGTCGTTATAGGGATAAATACCCAGCAGCATGATGCCAAGCCCAGTGCAGCCGCCAATGATGGCAATATAGCGGCTGAAACTGTTATAGCGCATGCTGAAAAGCCCCAGCATGGCAATCACGAAACTGGCGCCGGCGAACAGCAGGCAGATGTTATAGACGTAGGCCAGAGGGGAACTCAAATAGTCCCCCAGACGGTCGATTCGAAGATTGATTACCTGCCACCCCAGGGTACCCAGCACAGACATGATGGAGACAGCCGCGCCAAAGGCACAAATCATCACGCCGCCAATGGACATATGAAACACCAGTCGGTGAGGATCAAACTGTCCATAGTCGTTGCTGTCTTTGATTGTCATAGGGTTTCCCGGGGGCGGCAGCCGATCCTCAGTGACGTTTCCTGAACGTCACAATCAGAACGGCAACCAGCGCCAATATCATGCAGTACCATGCATAGGATACTGCCTCCAGGGGGGTGATGGCAAAGGTTGCGCCTATCAGCAATGCCTGGGCGCCGTACGGAATAAGTCCTTGAACAATACAGGAAAAGATATCGAGCACACTGGCGCTGCGCTTGGCACTGACACCGTGCTTTTGAGCAAGCTCCCGGGCGATATCACCGCTTATCACGATGGAGACAGTGTTGTTGGCGACACAGGCATTGGTCAAAGACACTATGCCGGCCATACCCAGTTCGGCCGCGCGGCAGGAGGCTTCGCCCTTCGCCTTGGAAAAACGGGCAATCAATCTTTCGATAAAACGGCTGACAAAGGCAAGGCCACCTTGCTGCTGCATCAGCGCGGCAAGGCCTCCCACCAACATGGACAGGATAAAGATTTCCTGCATGTTGCCAAAACCGGCATAGATATCTTTGCTGAAGTTGACCCAGCTGTAGTCAGTGGTGAACATGCCGACAAATCCGGCCAGCAGAATCCCAATGCCCAGTACCACGAATACGTTCAGCCCCGCGACCGCCAAAAACAGGATGCACAGATAAGGCAGCACCTTGATGAAATCCACCGACTGGGGCGCCACATTGGCTTCACCCTGGCCCGCAAGGGCAAAGGCCAGCAGGGTGATGAGTGATGCCGGCAGTGCGAAAATCAGGTTTTCGCGGAACTTGTCTTTCATGTCACAGCCCTGGGTTCGGGTTGCGGCGATGGTGGTATCGGAAATGATGGACAGGTTGTCGCCGAAGAGGGCGCCGGAAATGATGGCACCGGCCATCAGCGGCAGCGAAATATCGGCCTCCTGGGAAACACCCAGAGCAATGGGCGCAACGGCAGCTATGGTGCCCATTGAGGTGCCCATGGCGGTGGCAATAAAGGCTGCAATCACAAAAAAGCCCGGCAGCAGCAGATCAAAAGGGATGAGTGACAGGCCGAGGGCGACCGTGGCATCCACGCCACCCGTGGCCTTGGCCACCGAGGCAAAGGCACCCGCAAGCAAGTAAATCAAGCACATGGCAATGATATTGCTGTGGCCAATACCACCAATAAAGGTGTCGATGGCCTGATTCAGTTTCTGCTTTGACAGCAGCAGTGCCAGCACTATGGCGGGCAGAATGGCCACCACACTGGGCAACTGATAGAAGGCAAAGTCTACGCCCTGGCCGCTAAAGTACACACCGGCGCCAATAAACAGCGCCAAAAACAGAAACAGTGGCAGCAGGGCAACGAATGAAGCAGCACTTGCGTTGCCCTGAGTGTCTGGGGATTGATTCAAGGTTATCTCTCTTTATCGGGGGCGAAATGGCGGGTTCTTCCTGCATCACCACGATTTCGCTGAATATTTGTGTCGTTACGGCTTCATCTCCCGACAACTTAGGCGAAAGAATATGAGATAGCCAGCCATCTGTCAATTTAGACGTCTAGATGGTTTTACTTCTATTTATAAATTGTAACGCGGGGGTTAAGGATGGCGGAATTTGGCTGAATACTGGTCAATAAAGCTTGGGTAATAAAAGCCGGGCAATAAAGGTTAGCCAGGAAAAGAGGCCAATAAAAAGCCCCGCGAGGGCGGAGCTGTGCTTGGGGTTGCGCCCTGGGTTTGGCTCAGGGCTGCGGGGCTGGCTTACACCAGGCGTCTGCGACCCATGGCGGCCAGTGCCAGCATGGCGAGCACCGCCCAACCCAGGCTGCCACCCTTGTCTTCGGCGGCATCTTTTTCAGTGGCCAGATAGTTAATCAGGGCGCTGAGCTCTTCCAGGGTACGGATTTCCTGCAGGTTCACCCGATACTTATCGTTCACCACAAAGCTTGGAACGGACTGCACTTCAAAGGCTTGCTGTTGCTGACGCCACAGTGCCAGCTTGGCATCGGTTTCCTTGCTGTCGGCCAACTTGTCGTAGGTGGCGCCGTCAATACCAAACTTGGCAAACACCGCCTTGATGTCGTCACGGCTGTTGATTTCAGGCTCGTGGGAATGGCCGGGGGCACTGTGGTCGTGATGGCCCTGACCACCGTCGGCGCCCTGAATGGCGGCAAACATGGCATGGGTCAGCTCGCCTTGCTTGTCACTGCCGTGGATCACTGCCAGCGCACGCATCACCTCGGTACCTATGTCGCTGTTCATAAAGTCCACATGCTTGGTGTCAAAGCTGATACCTTCCTTCAACCCTTGTTTGATGGCGGGCAGGTACATGACTTCCATGTTGAAGCAGTTATGGCAGTAGAAAGAGAAAAATTCAGTCACCTTGGGTGACTTGCTGGGTGCCTGGTCAGAGACCTGGACATAATGTTTGCCTTCGACAAAATCGGCGGCAAAGCCGCAAAATGGCAGGGCGGCCAGAGTGGCTGCCAGCGTCAGACGTTTGTGCATAATGGCTCCGGGAATCAGGCGTGTTAAGTTTCAAACTGGAAAGTTCACGTAAAACAGTTTGAAAGGAAAGGCTTAATTATCTCTGAATCCGCTGGCAAAAGCCCGTGTGTAACTGTGATCTGTGCTTAACTTCGATGAATTGGCATGGCTTGACGGTGACTAGGCCGACTCCCGTACCCTCAGCGCCTGCCAGGCTTCACATACTTCCCGGAATCGCGCCGCATCGCCGCCCTGTCTGTCGGGGTGCCATTTCAGCGCCAGCCTGCGCCATTGACGTCGAATGTCTCTGTCACTGGCGCTGGCATCGAGTTCGAATACCCGCAGTGCCTGGGTGAGGTGCATCACCCGGCCATTGATACCGATGTAGTCTTTGTAGCTGGTCCAGAAGGATTCAAGCATCTCGCGCACCACATTGGTGCTGGTGTCGTAATTGCCCCAGTCGAGGTAATAGCTCTTCAGCCCCGCTTCCTGATGCTGGATAAGGTCGATGTCATTCGGGATAAGGCGCAGGATGCGGATATCCATGGCCTGGGTTTGCACCCATTGGTTGGGCAGCAGCATGTCCTGCAGCTCAAACAGGGCATTCATCAGCAAAAAATTACGTTTAAAGAGGTCTTTTTCCGGCGCGGGATCCAGGTTGTGCATCAAGCCCTGGGATTGCAGTTCGCTGGCGAGGTGATGCACTTTCCATCCCTGCACCGACTTTTGCAGCAAACTGAGCAGGGGCCAGATGAGGGGATTGTCGCCTTTGTGGGCTGATACTTCGGTCGTATTGTTGTCGATTAACGGAACCAGCGGTGGCAGCAGCATAGGCGCGATTCATCCTGAATTGTGACTCGAACCACTATGCCACAGGGTGACGGGATGACAAATGCGAATTAATTATGAACAAAGAAGTTGCCCCGACAGGACAGGAATATGCCGGGGCGACAAGCATCAGCGCTCGATGTCAGAGCTCAGTAAAAATTTCTGCCTGAGGCAGACGTGACTTGGGCAGCGCCGCGTTGAAGTCATCGCCGGAGCGGTAACCCAGGGCCACAACCACAGAAGCGCACAAACCTTTTTCCCTGAGGCCAAGCTCCTTGTTCAGTGCAGTGGCATCAAAGCCCTCAATGGGGCAGGCATCGATTTCCAGCGCAGCCGCACCCAAAAGCAGGGTTCCCAACGCCAGATACACTTGCTTTTCCATCCAGTGCTGGGCGTCTTTGAGCTCGTATCTGTGCATATTGACGAAGAATGAGCGGCCATTGTGCTGATTTTGCATGGCTTCGTCACTGGCGAAGCGGCCATCGGCCTTTTCCTGAGCCAGTACTTTGCGCAGGTGCTCTTCATCCATTTGTGTCTTGGTACAGAGCACCACCACATGGGAGGCATTGAGGATTTTCGGGGTGTTGAAGGCAAACTGCTCGGTGGCCTTGGCGATGGTCGCCTTACCTTCGGCAGTGGAAGCCAGCACAAAGTGCCAGGGCTGCGAGTTGGTGGACGAAGGGGCAAACTGCAACAGGGTTTTGAGTTCGGCAATCTGCTCCGGGCTGATTATCCGGGAAGGGTCAAACGCCTTGCTGGTGTGACGCTTTTGCACGAGCAAACTGAGTTCCTGCATGGGATTCTCCACGAAAATGCTGGGGGATATGGCAGGCATTCTACTGGTGTCCATTGCAAAAACAATCGGCTTTGACTGACTATTGTTTCAAAAATAATTTGAATATATACGCTGTTTTATCCGTTTCTGATTTAGATATATAGGTCTTGCGTGGTTGCAAATGCATTAATTTTTTTTGTTGTTTGCAAATGCACTTTGTTGGTGGCTAAAATATCTTCAGTGACCGTCAGGAGCGCCCACCATGTCAGCTATCGCCAAACCCACAGCATCCGGGGTCTTATTCAAGGCCTTTATCCATGCCTGTCAGGCGCTGGAACTGACCAATGCCGAAGCCAGCCATATCATAGGCGTTAACCCCAGCACCCTGAGTCGCAATGCCGCCAATGGCTTTAAACCCGAGTCAAAACAAGGGGAGTTGCAGCTGCAGTTGGTGCGGTTGTACCGCTCGCTCTATGCCCTGGCGGGCGGCCAGCAGGACTTTATGCGCCATTGGCTCAACAGCCCCAACCATGCACTGGGGGGCACTCCCCGGGAGCTGGTCAAGTCTGTGGTGGGGCTGGTCAGCGTGAATCAATATCTCGATGCCATGCGTGGCAAGGTGTAAATGGACTTACTTTCAATCCCGGCTGAGTGTATCGATTTGCCCTATGAGGGCAGTTGCTACCGTTTGGTGGAGTCGCAGGAAGAGGCGGCAACCCTGAGCCTGGTCGATAATTTTGACGAGCAAATGCTGCTGGAAAGCCTGCTGGACGGTGCCAAACCCCCTTACCGGGAGGGCACGGCCCACTTGCACTATCTGCTGAAAACGCCCTTTCGTTACCCGCCCTTAAGGCACGGCTCGCGCTTTGGTACCCGCCTGATGCCAAGTTTTTTTTATGGCAGCGAGTCGGCTCAAACCTGTCTGACCGAGGTGGCCTACTACCGTTTTATCTTTTTGCAGGACATGGCCGTGCCTTACCAGGGCGTTCTGCACTCGGAACACATGATGTTCAGGGTGTTGCTCAGCGCCGTGCGCTGCGCCGATCTCACCCGAATTGCCGATGGCACTCTGCAGCAACAGCTGACCCACGGTGAGGACTATCGTTTTACCCAGGCACTGGGGCAGCAGTTACTGGACCGCCACTGCCAGCTCATCCGCAGTTATTCGGCCCGTGAGCCGGGAGGTGTCAATCTGGCGGTGGCAGACCCGGGTGTGATGGCGTCCGGGCCTTTGGACCAGACTTATTGGATATGTCAGCTGGAACCGGCAAGACTCGCCTTTACCGAACGCGGCCGGGGGCATCTGCCGCGGTACTATGAAGTGGAAGCATTCTATCGGGAAGGGCGCCTGCCGCGCCCGGCCTGATGATGGATGGCGCAGCAGGAAAACGGTTATATCGGCCCCTGATCCACAGCGCCAGACAGACGCTCGCGCACCAGGGCTATCATGGCCTCTGCCGCAAAGGAGAGTGGTTGGCCTCTGCGCCAGAAGAGCGACAGCTCCCAGTGCAGGTCGGTTTCTTTCAGTGGCACGGCAATAACCCCCGTCACCGCGTGGCGCTCGGCAATATAGCTTGGCAATATCATGGCTCCTGTACCGGCGGCCACCAGGGCAATGCCAAAGTCCGGGTGGCTGACCCGGGTGACATTGGCCGGAATAAATCCCGCCCGCTCACAGGCCTCAAACACCAGCTGATGCAGGGCGTATTCCGGCTCAAACAAAATCTGGGCCGTGTCGGCCAGCTCCTGCAATCGCAGCTCCCGACGGTGCGCCAGTCTGTGCTGTTTGGGCAATACCACCACCATAGGGTCCTTGCGAATGCGCAGCCCTTCAAATTCGCTGTCCAGCGCCGTGATGCCGGTGGCCAGCTCAATCTCGCCTTTGCGCAGCGCATTGGTTTGCTCAATGCCGCCGCGCACAAGCAATTGCATATCAATCTTGGGATAGAGGCTGCGAAAGCGGGCGATGACAGGGGCGAACAGCTCGGCGCTGCCAAGGGGCGCCAGCCCAAACTTGAGCCGGCCGCCCCTGAGGCTTCGCATGGCTTCAAGCTCGGCCAGCATGTCATCACGGGTGGCCAGCAGGGCCAAACCATGGCAATAGACCACCTCACCAGCGGGGGTGAGGCGTAAATTCACCCCACGCTTGCCCCGCTCGATAAGCTGGAGATCCAGGCTCTCTTCCAGCAGGCGTACCGCCTTTGACAGCGCCGGTTGGGTGAGATGCACCTTCTCTGAGGCCTTGGCAAAGCCACCGGCATCCACCACCTCCATAAAGTATCTGATGGCCCTGAGATCCAATTAAATATCCTTTAGTAATGCTATCTATGCTTAATATTCATTTTTTTTATTCAAATGGCAAACCTACACTAAGCACATTCCATTTTTCACAGTGATAGCCACCATGACCCTCAGTGAAGGCAAAGTCAGACTCAAATCCGGTGCCAAAAGGGCCAGCCTGACCCTGCTGCAGGCGGCGGCTATCTGTTTGCTCGCCTGGCTCGCCCATGGGCTGGTGCTGTATTTTGCGCTGCCGGTGCCCGGCGGCGTGGTGGGGCTCGGTGTATTGCTGGCGCTTTTGTCGCTTAAGTGGGTGCCCGAAAAGGCCCTGCAGGCCGGTGCGGCCTGGCTGCTGGGGGACCTGCTGCTGTTTTTCATTCCGCCGGTGATCTCAGTCATTCAGTATGAAGCCATGATTGAGCAATATGGCGCCCGCATGCTGGGCTTTTTGGTGGCGGGCAGCGTAACCGTGCTGTTGGGCACCGCCTGGGTGGTGGACAAGGCCTTTAAGTTTGAGCGTGGCTTACACCTGGCCCGCGCCGGAGGGCGCCTGTAATGAGTCATACCAGTCTGGCGCTGCTGAGTTTAGTGATTACCCTGATGGGCTATTACGGTGCCAAGCGGTTATATAGCCGCTTGGGCTACTGGTGGGCTGCGCCTATTCTGCTGGCGCCCTTACTGATTATTGCCGCTGTCTTGCTGCTGGATATCCCGCTGCCCAGCTATTTCGAGTACACCCATTTTCTGGTGCTCCTGCTGGGGCCTGCCACCATCGCTTTTGCGCTGCCCATTTACCGTGAGCGGGCCCTTATCCGCCGCTACCCCATCACCCTCACATTGGGCGTGATGGCCGGCTTGCTGCTGGGGCTGGTGTCGTCCTGGGGACTGGTGAAACTCTTTGCCCTGCCGCCTGAAATTGGCCACAGCGTGCTGGTGCGTTCTGTCTCCACCCCCTTTGCCATGGAAGCCACCACGGCCTTTGGCGGTGTGCCCGAATTAACGGCCATGGTGGTGTTGATGACAGGTGTGGTGGGTATGTTGCTGTGCGGGCCGCTGTTTCGTTTTGGCAGGGTGCGTTCATCCCTTGCCAGAGGCGTTGCCCTTGGGGCATCGGCTCACGGTGCCGGCGCGGCCAAGGCGCGTGAATACGGTGAGGAAGAGGCCGTGGTGGCCAGCCTCACCATGATTTTCACCGGCATCGCCATGGTGCTGGGTGCGCCTGTGTTTGCTCTGTTTCTCGTATAACCCTTTCCCTTTGTTGCGTGTGTTTGCCGGCGTTTCGCCGGCTTTTTTTTATTTTGAAAGCAGGTTTTTGCACAGCTTCACAAAGTCAGAGGAGGTGACTATCCCCTGCACCTTTTGCTCGCCGTCCACCACCGGCAGGCAACCCAGCTTGTTCTCTATAAAGTAGTCAACCACCACCGCCAATGGCTCATCGTCGCTCAGGCGCTGGGCGTCTTTGTCCATCAGGTCACTCACCAGATATTGCCGCTCCTTGCGCTCGAGTGCGCCCTGACCATACTTGTTCAGCAGGCTGACGATAGTCGAAATCATTTTTTTGTGGGTAAGAATGCCCTTGTAGTGGCCATCCTGTTCTCCCACCACCGGCAGGTGGCGCACCCCACGGGATTGCATCAGCAGATGTGCATCCTTGAGGCTGGCCCCCTCGCTGATGCAGACAGGGTTGGGGGTCATGATGTCTTTGACTTGCATAGCGTCCTCCATGGGCTCGATTCCGGTTAATCCACTGCAGATCCGGTCAGCAGGAGTATAGCATCCTGTTTAACTGGTTGTTTTTCAATGTTCTAGTCCGCAAAACTCTACCAAGGGCGTCATGCTTGTGTAATAGTAATGTTGCAAACTAAGACTCATTGGACCTCATACCTCTCATATAACCAAAGGAATAATAATAATGAAACGGTCTTATTCACGTCGTGACTTCCTGGCCATGTCGGCCAAAGGCGTTGGTGCCGCAGTGGTCTCCTATGGCCTGATGGGCTGCTCCAGCAGCGATGATGATGCCCCATCTGTGCCGGTCAGCTTTATGCACGGGGTGGCCAGTGGCGACCCGGCCCATGACGCTGTGATCATCTGGACCCGGGTGACCCCCACGGGCGATGCCGACCTCAGTGTGTCCTGGCAGGTGGCCAAAGATGCCGACTTCAACGAGTTGGTGACAGACGGCAGCACCATGACCAATAAAGACAGGGACTACACAGTAAAGGTGGATGCCATGGGCCTTGCTGCCGGCAGCACCTATTACTTCCGCTTTATGTGCGGCGATAAAACCTCGGCGGTGGGCAAAACCCGCACCCTGCCGGAGGGCGCCGTATCCCAGGTGAAATTGGCGGTAATGAGCTGCGCCAACTTCCCGGCCGGTTACTTTAACGTGTACGAGCTGGCAGCGGCCCAGGGCTCGCTGGATGCCGTGGTGCATCTTGGCGACTACATCTACGAATATCCCCGTGGCGGTTATGCCAGCGAAAACGCCGCCGCCCTTGGCCGTGAGGTATTGCCGGCCCATGAACTCCTTAGCCTGAATGACTACCGCACCCGCTACGCCCAGTACCGCGGCGATGCCAGCCTGCAAAAGCTCCATGCCCTGGTGCCCTTTATCACAGTGTGGGATGACCATGAGGTCTGCAACGATGCCTGGCGTGATGGCGCTGAAAACCACAACGAAGGCGAGGGCGACTTTGAGGCCCGTAAGCAGGCGGCGCTGCAGGCCTACTTTGAGTGGCTGCCCATCCGCCCATGGCGCGAAGGCAACCACGAAGAAATCTTCAGAAGCTTTGCCTTTGGCGATTTGGTTGACCTGCACATGCTGGACACCCGTTTGATTGGCCGTGATGAGCAGCTGCAGTTTGAAACCTACTTAGACCCCGCCACCGGCGCCTTCGACGGCACCAGCTTTATGGCCGATGTTACCAGCACCAGCCGTACCATGCTGGGCGCGCTGCAGCTGCTGTGGCTGCAAAGCAAGTTACTGGCAAACGAAGCCAAATGGCAGGTACTGGGTCAACAGGTATTGATGGGCAAGATGTTGCTGCCTGCGGCCATTGCCACCCAGCAGCTGTCTATACCTCAGTTTGCCGAGCTCGCTGGCCTTGCGCAGCTCGCCGCCCGTGCTCAGGCGGGCGACCCTACCCTGACTCAGGAAGAGCTTATGTATCTTGCGGCCAACCAGCACAAGCTGACGCCGGAAGTGATAGCCCTGCTGCAACTGCCATCCATTCCTTACAACCTGGATGCCTGGGACGGTTACGCCTACGAGCGTGAAGTGATTCTGGGCACCGCCAAGTCGGTGAATGCCAACCTGGTGGTGCTGGCCGGTGATACCCACAACGCCTGGGCCAACGAACTCAAGGACGTGAACGGCGCCGCCGTTGGCGTGGAGTTTGCGACCAGCTCAGTGTCGTCGCCGGGGCTTGAGTACTACCTGCAATTGCCGGCCGAACAAATTCCGGCCACCGAAGCGGCCGTGGTGGGGCTGGTGGATGGTCTCAAGTACGCCAACCTCAAGGACAGGGGCTTTATGGTGCTGACCTTCACCCCGGACGAGGTTCGCAGCGACTGGATTTATGTCTCGTCCATTCTGGAGAAAGACTTCACCGAGGCAAGCTCCCGTGGTTACAGCGCCCGTACACTGGCAGGCAGCCATGTGATTGAGGCCGTGGTTTAATCCGCTACCCGCTAAAAAAGCACAGTGCTAAAAATCCACCCAATTGGGTGGATTTTTTTATGGCCAGTGGAGGAATTTCTCGGGCTTGTTATGCTTGCAGCAGTCACGGGGCAAAAATTTGTGTAAAATGCGCGCCCAAATCATGGCGGATACCGGGTTTGGGCCTCATCCGCGAATTACCAAAAAAACAGCAATAGGATGATGGGGACGCTTCTATGTCAGACAAACATTACATTACGGCACAGCAGCTGCTGGAAGATTCATTTCGCCTAGCGGCCCAGGTGTATGAAAGCGGCTTTCGTCCACAGTTTATTGTGGGGATCTGGCGTGGTGGTGCACCCATAGGGATTGCGGTGCAGGAATACTTCGATTTCAAAAAGGTCGATACCGACCATATCGCCGTGCGTACCTCTTCTTACTATGGCATTGGTACCGACAAGCAGAGCAAGGAAATCAAGGTTCACGGCCTGCATTACATCATCGAAAACTGCAACGCCGACGACAGCCTGCTGATTGTGGACGACGTATTCGACTCAGGGCGCAGCATCCATGCCCTGAAAGAAAAACTGTCACAGCTGATGCGCCTTAACATGCCGCGTGATATCCGCATTGCCTGCCCATACTACAAGCCCAAAAACACCGCCGTGCCCTTAAAGCCGGATTACTACATCCATTCATCCGAAGACTGGCTGGTGTTCCCTCACGAAGTCTCGGGCCTGACCCCGGATGAGATTGCGAGCGGCAAGGGTGACCTTAAAAACATCGCCGAGCTGTTTATCTAAGCCTGTTGCATAAGCTTGTTACATAAGCCCGTGATGTAAGCCCGTGAACTAAGACCTGTATTCCTACGTGGATTGGTAAAAAGCCGTGCTGCTGATAAGCAGGCACGGCTTTTTTTGTGGCATAAGGCGAATTCGGTTCCCACACTTGCCCCGGCGGATAAACCTATGCCAAGATGCTGATTTGATGGATCAAAAACACTTCTCAGGGACGCAGCATTTTACTCCAGCCCATGCGGTAGCCATGTTCAAAGGCATTGCCTGGAATGCACTTCACCGCTCACGTCCCTCCAATTAGGGTTTATTCCATCAGCAGAAAGGCGCTTCGCTGCCCCTGCCTGTAAGCCGGGCTTTGCCCTTGTCAGTAAGCTGGGTGAATATGCTAATCAGGCACGCTTTGCTTCTCTGTGATGGGTGTTTGCCATTCAAAAACAGTTGCTTGCGAAATAGACGGGGCAGATAACAGGCGAGAAACCGTGCCGGCACGGTTTGCACTGGCAACTTATCTGGACGATATCAGCTAAGTGATTCAGTCCATTGAACATTCACCGGCACGTTTTTCACTGGTCTGAGGTGATAAACGAGTCGTCTCACTATACAAATGTTAGCTGTAAAAGGAGTGTGGAGCTTGAGTAAAGTTTTTTGGTTCGGTATAGCTATTGTTGTTGGAGTTTCCTTAGGTATTACATTCTTCGCCCCAATAAATGATGTGTACAAAGGTATTGCTTCATTACCTGGTGTTGCCGGATTGGCTGCTGCGCTTTTTCAGTTAATTCGAGATCACGCTGCACATCAAAGAAATCTTGAGATCCAACAAGGGCAGCAACTATTTAACTTAGGCGCGACTTCGCACATGGCCAATTCAGTATTTGATAAGCATGTAGAGTTTTGCGAGCGGTATTTGGCAGAAGTTCACCAAACTGTTGTAACCCTGACCAGAGAAGGCCCAACAAGAGAAGCATTGAAACACGCAGGAAATCTTTACACTTTAAGGATTGAATACACGGCTTGGATTACGCCAGAGATGGATGAAAAGCTCATGCCTTTTGAGAAAGCGGTTAGGAAAATTGGTGCAAATTCAGGTCTAGTATCTGCGCTCTCAGGTGAAGAGAATAGAGATGGGGCAAGAACCAAGGCTCTAGAAGAAATGTATGACGTCTTCAGCAATTTAATGGGAATTGGAGACGTAAAAGTAAAAGATGAAGATGCCACCGTAGTTGAAGTTAAAAATAGAGTCAGAGAAATACTTCAGGTGAATGAGCTAGTATTGATCAGGGAGTATTTAATCAATAGAGCATCATCAGCCACAGCTAACAAGGCATTGCAGCGGACAAGCCGCTGAATGCGGCGTTATGTTTAAGGAGAGATCATGCCCCCTTTTCAACTTCCAGATATAAAAGTTTGGAACGTCGCAAACGACTACCAAATATCGGCCTCTCTGTTAAATGAGAAATCGTTGGAAAAAGGTAGTGCTCCGGGGTATGGGTGGGTTGCAGGTATAAATGCTGCCATAGCATTAGAAATTTATTTAAAAAGCTTCTTGTCCAAAGATAATCTCACGCCAATTGGAGTTGGTGGTATTTATCAACAGACCAGTGATGTAACCTTTGGTCATAATCTCCCAAAGCTTTACCAAAAAATAGATCCTTTGATGCAATCTGAGCTAAAAGCATCCTATGCCAAGCTGTATCCTGAGCAGGGCAGGATCCCACTTTGAGTTGAACTTTTACACAGCCTTATGATCAGATCAGCATTAGTCATAACCAGCTGACAGACATGAATCTTTTGGAACACCTTGAAACACTGCCCGATCCTCGTAAGGAAATCAATCTTAAACACAACTTGGTTGACGTAGTCTTCCTGACACTCTCTGCCGTACTCAGCGGTGCAACCGGCTGGAAGTCGATCCAGGAGTTCGGTGAAGAACAACTCGACTGGTTACGGCAGTACCGCCAGTTTGAGTATGGTATCCCCAGACGACACTGTATCGCCAACATTATCAAAGCCTTGGATAGTGAGCTTCTGCTGCAAACGGTGTTCAGCTGGATCAACGAGAAACGGCAGAGCGAAGGTAAGTCGGTCATCGCTCTTGACGGTAAAACGATGCGCGGTGCGTGGAGTGACGACGTTAAAAATGCACTTCATGTCGTCAGTGCGTTCGATGTCAGCAACGGTGTCACGCTTTATCAGGACAGTTCGAATACCAAAGGCAAAGAAGCCGAGATTGCCCGAAACGTGATTGATGCCTTGGCACTGGATAACGCAATTGTCACGCTCGACGCGTTGCACTGCCAGGTCGCCACCATGAGCACAATTACACAGCGCAAAGGCGATTTCGTGATCCAGGTGAAGTCCAATCAAAAAGCGCTGCTTGAGGAAGTGCAGGCGTCATTCCGTAACCTTTATGACTCAAAGGAACTGGAAACGTATGAACAGTCCAACACCGGTCATGGCCGCAAGGAGTGCAGGACCGTGATGCAAACTGAAGCCGAGTTGTCACCAGACCTGAAAAAGAAATGGCCCCATATAAAGTCACTGATAGAGGTCGCCAGCGAGCGGACTGTTAATGGTAGCACATCATGTTCGTCACGTTGGTACGTCAGCTCCCTGCCAGTGGACGCTGAGGAAGCAGCTCGCACAATCCGCGACCACTGGGCCGTTGAGAACCAACTGCACTGGGTGCTGGACGTTGTTTTTCGCGAGGATGCTTTGAAAGTGTCAGATCCAGAGGGTGCTAAACATTTGGCCCTATTCAACCGTGCGGCACTAAGTGCAATAAAACAGCACAATGGCAAGAAAGACAGCCTTGCAGGTAAGCGCCGGCGTGCAGCTTGGAGCCCTGTATTTCGTTCAGAGCTGCTCTTTGGCTAAATTATGCACAAAGTGGAATCCCGCCCTGGTATCCTGAGCGAGATCTGGAGAGTAGCCTAGATCGGTATAAAGAAGATTTTGTTGACGGTAGATATAGATTTGAAAGTGGATCACGAGGTCGCTATGACAACGACATAGTCTACTTTTCAGAGGAAATGAGGCAGGTAGTGTGGGATGTTGTTGAAAAGTTACACAAATAAACATAACAAGGTGGTGTTGTCGCCTGCGGCTGGGACCTCCATTCCGCTGGCGCTCCACTCCGGCCCCAAACCACGGCGTTGATATGATTCCCTCTGTCAAATGGATAATAGTGTCCTTACCGGAGACCCAAAAAATCTCCGGTAAGGACACTCTGGCAGACGGGCTTTGGCGAGTAAGTGTCGGCGGTTGACCTTGCACTCTTGTTGATGGTGTGGCCGTGAGTTTGGTTATTCGCATTACTTGTGTTCGCCGCTGTAGCCTGGCCTCAGTCCAGAAGCGCGGATGTGACCGCTCAACGCCCTCGAGGAAAGGTCATTCTTTTGAAACGATGAAATCAAAGGTTTCTGAATACATTAACAACCATCCGTTATTAGAGAATGGGAAAGTTTCTCAGGCGGCATAGGTTTTACGAACCGCGGCAAACAAAAAGCCTTCGCAATGCGAAGGCTTTTTTGTGCCTGAATGGTGGCGGTTGGCCGATTCGGTCAGCGGCGTTAATTAGCTTCTTTAGTTGGGCAGCGCCGAGAGCACCTTCACACAGCGCTGCTGCATCTGCCGTGCTTCCAACAGCGCCCTGTGCATACCGCTGGAGAGGGCAGGCTTGCTGTCGATGTAACGGCTCAGGACATCCACCCCCTGCTGGCTGCAATCTCCGGGGATGAGGGCGGCGGCCGAGCGGGCAAACACCGGTCCCTTGGCATCCAGCTCTGGCAGCATGGCAAGGCGCTCGTCGCTGCTGGCATTGGCAAGCAGGCCTTGCTCCGGCTGATACAGGTTCGCCATGGCCACCCTCAGTTTGGGGAAGGGCTCGCTGCCGGCGGCGATTTTACTCAGCCACTGGCGCTTGATGCTGCCATCGGGGCGTTGTACCCGGGCGCGGATAGCGGATTTCTGGCCGCTGTCGCTGTTGTCTTTTATCAGCTCTTCACGCACCCGGCGCTCGGCGCCCAGGGCATCGAGGCGGTTTAAGCGGGCTATGATGTCCCAGCGTCTGTCCTGATCTATCTCCAGCCCCTGCACCCTGCTGGCACCATCGAGCAAATCATTCAAATGATCAATGGCTTCGCCGCCGTAGGCCAGGCTGATATAGGCATCAAACCAACGGCCCTGCAGCTCTTTGTCGCCACGGCTTTCCATGGCGCGGCGCAGGCTCATTTGCGACAGGGCACGCAGGCCCTTGTCGGCAAAACTGCCCCTGCCTTTGTTGGCGCTTTGCAGGTAAAAGGCGCTGGACTGCAGCTTGCCGATGATCTGGGTGCTCAGTTGCAGGTCTTTTTCCTGGGGCGCGTTGATGAGCGCCGTGGCCAAAAAGTCCTGCAGCGGCAGTTTGCCATCGGTCACGCTGTCCCACAGGCTTTGCCACAGCATGGCCCTGAGCAGGGGGTCTTCGGTGCGCGACAGCTGGCTGCGGGCGGTGTCGAAGGAGCGGGGATCCAGATTCACCTTCACATAGCCCCAGTCCTGATAGTTGGGGTACACCAGTTTGGGGCAATGGCGACCGACAAGGGCGGGCACCTCGGTGCGCTCTCCCTTGAAGATGACGTTCACCACCCGGTCGCGGTGCAGCCCGTGGCGGTCGGCATCGAACAGCGCCACCTGTACTTTTTGCTCCCTCAGTACCGGATATTCGGCCGGCGCACTCTGGCGCAGGGCGAAGTGGCTGATTTGCCCGCCCTCGCAGCTGAACTCGGCTTCGATACTGTTTACCCCGGGCTGGTAGAGCCAATCCCGGGTCCACTGGGTTAAATCCCGGCCGGCGGCCTGTGCCAGACTGCCGATAAAGTCATCCAGGGTGGCGTTGCGGTAACTGTACTGTTTGAGGTACGCCGATACGCCGCGCCTGAAGGGTTCTTCACCCAGCAGAATGCTCAGCTGACGCAGGCTTGCGGCCCCTTTTTGGTAGGTGATGGCATCGATATTGTCGAAGGCATTGCCCGATGTGGGCACAGGCACCTCGATGGGGTGGGTGGTTACCAGGCTGTCGAGGGTATAGGCCCGCTGCTTGCCACCGGCATAAAAGCTCTGCCAGGCATGGGAAAACTCAGGTATTTTCGCCAGTGCCATGGTGCCCATCAGGGAGGCAAAACTCTCGTTAAGCCACAGGCCGTTCCACCACTTCATGGTCACCAGATCGCCAAACCACTGGTGCGCCATCTCGTGCATGATAACCCCCGCCAGCGACTGCTTCTGGGCCAGGCTCATCTCACCGCTGGAGACAAAAGATGACTCGGAGAAGGTAATGGCGGCGGCGTTTTCCATGGCGCCGTAGAGGAAGTCCGGCACCAGCAGCTGGTCGTACTTTTTAAAGGGGTAGGGGATGCCAAAATACTGCTCAAAGTACTCAAGGCCCAGGGCGGTGTAACGGAACCAGTCCTCGGGGGTAACCTTGTCGGCAATGGACTGGCGGGCGAAGAGACGCATGGGGTAGCGGGCGTCGCTGCTCTGCCACACCTGATAGGGTCCGGCATGGAGCGAGAAGTTATAGGGGCTCAGCAATGGGGTTTCGGGGAAGTCCCACACGCGCATATCGCCTTCGGCATTGATGCTGCTCTCCCGCGTGGTGGTAACAACGTGCCAGTCGGCGGGGGCGGTTACCTTCACCTTGTAGCTGGCTTTGAGATCCGGCTGGTCGAACACCGCAAACATTTGCTGGGCGGCCGCGGGTTCAAAATGGGAGTAAAGATAGACACGGCCATCGACCGGGTCTTCAAAGCGGTGAAGTCCTTCACCATTGGTGCTGTGGGGGCGGACAAAGCTCACCTGCACCAGGTTTTCGCCGCTCACCAGCAGCCTGGGGTTTAATGTCAGGTAGCTGCCATTGTAATTGGGGTACACCTTGGTGCCGTTAATCAACAGCTCGGTAATGCGGGCCTTGTTCAGGTCCAGTGTCAGCGGTGAGAGGGTATCGCTGAGCTGAAAACGTACCTTGCTGGTGGCGCTGAACTCGGCACTGCCACTGAGCTTGAAGTCCAGCTCATAATGCACGTTACTGACACGTTGGCTGCGATCTGCTGCCTGTTCGGCGCTGATATACGGCGTGTTATCCCGCGTGAGCGGATGGGTTTTGTCGGTGGAGGCGCAGGACACCAGGGTGATAGCGGCAACGGCCACCCAGGCTTGGCTTAAAAACTTCACGTCAGACTTCCTTCAAGATACCGCAGTGGGCTTATTTTTAGGCGCTTAACTTACCTTAAGGTGTCTGCCATTGCCAGTGTGGGCGCGGGCATTGGCGGCGTTTGCCAGCTGCACCTGCGCTATGCCCGACAGCAGGATTAGGGCACTGCCACCCCATTTGAGGGCAGACATGGGCTCGTTAAACAGCAGATAACCGGTCAATACCACCATCAGGGGTTCGAGGTAGGCCAGGGTGCCGAACATCCTGGCCGGCAGTGCGGTAATGGCTTTTACCGCAAAGAGGATGGCTAAAAAGCCGGGGAAGATGGCCGCAATCATCAGCCAGAACCATTCACTGGCGTTGGGCAGAGGGTCGCCCCACACCATGGGCAGGGTGACCAAGGCGCCCACGGCCAGCTGCACCCAGGTTTTGGCGTAGGGGTCGCTGGCGGGGGGGATTTTTTTATTGACGAGGATAAAGGCGGTGTAGGCCAGCAAACAGCCCAGCGCATAGGTCATGCCGATAGCCTCGGCGCCAGCCAGATCCAACTTGAATTCCTGCAGCATGGCAAAGCCGAAAAAGGCCAGTAAAATCAGACCAAAAGTCGCGCCGCCCAGGCGCTCTGAAAACAGAAAATGCGCGCCTATGGCGGCCACGGCCGGGGCGAGATACACCAGCATGATGGCAAGCGACATGGGGATGGTTTCGATGGCCTTGAGAAAGCACAGAATAAAGGTAGCCAGCAGCACGCCCCCTGCCACTGTGCCCCAATGGGGCTTTACCCAGAGCCTGGCGGTTTCACGGCGAAACAGCAAAAACAGCATCAGGATAAGGGCGCCGAGCCCGAGCCGGTAAAAGGTAAGCATGGCTGCATCCAACTCGCCAAACCGGGCAATGATGCCTATGGTGCCCATGAGAATGGCCGACAGGGCTGCCAATAAATAAAAACCGCTTTGCATCTGACGGGCTCCGACAACGGATGCAGGACAGGGGCACACAAGATAGCCATTCCCCCGGGACGCCACAAGATGTCTGCCCCGGGAAATGCGCTGGATTTTAGTCTAACAGGATATTGGCGCTACTGGTGTCAGGGGCGCTCCGGCCCGGATTGCGGCTGGGATTCCTCAGCGGACTCCTCTGTGGACTCCACATGCATCATGGTGCTGTACTTTTGCAAGATGGCCTTGAGTGTGCCGTCTTCCCGCATGGAGTTCAGCCCCGCATTGAAGTCGTCCCGAATACGGACCGAGCGAAAGGCAAAGCGGTAGGCCGTGGGTTCGAAAATGCAGGCTTCACGGACATCGAGCCCGGCCTCCAAAAAGCCGGCCTCCAGTTCTTTTTTGCGATAGTAGGCAAAGATGTTTTTTTCCATGACTATCACATCGGTTCGGCCTTTAAACAGCAGATGGATTTGATGACGCTGGGCCGCAATTTCACTGTAGGAGGGCGATTTGGCCACTGTCATGCCAAATTCTTCGCCCAAAATCCGACCAGCCTGTTGAAAGGCCACCACGCTCATGCCCTTGAGATCGTGAATGGAGTTAATCTCCAGATTACGGGAGGCGAGGCTGATAACGCAGTTATGAAAGCGGATGACCTCATCGCTGTAGAACACACCGTCGAGCATATGTTCTTTGGTGTTGATGATGCCGTCGAGCTTGCCTTCCTTGATCTCGCGAAAGGTGCGGGACAGCGGCATATAGTGAATCACCGCATAATGCCCCCGGCGGGCCAGCGCCTGACGGAGGATATCCAGCTCCAGACCACTGTTTTCCTGCTGTATCACATAGGGCGGTATGGCAAAGCTCACGCCCACATTCACTGTTTCGGCAGAAACCTGTGACGATGCCCCCAGACTTGCCAGGAACAGGGTTTTGAAAAAGGTGCTTTTGTTTTTCATTGTTAACTAAGTTCTCAGGGAGACGGCGTTATCTTTTTAGTCGCTCTATCGGCGGGCCGTCTTGGGTTGTCGAGTCAGTATTGAGTTTAATTCACTCCCTGTGCAATAGCGGGTCGAATAATTTTTAGAATGAGGAGCCGGGCTCTTGTAAAAAAGCCAGTTCTTCTGCGCTGGATTCCCGCCCCAAAATAGCATTTCTGTGGGGGTAACGGCCAAAACGGTCAATAATCGCCTTATGGCGAATTTCAAACGCCAGGTTGCCCCGGGCAGCCTCGCGGGAAAAAAGCGTCATGGCCTGTTCGTGGATAAGTGCCGACTCGCTGTGCATGTAAGGCATATACAAAAAGGGCACCATGGGGTCTGGCAGCGCGCTATCCACCCCCAGAGAGACCGCTTCCTGTGCCAGCACCAAGGCCATGGAATCGGCTTCAAATGCAGCCGGGGTGTCCCGGTAGAGGTTTCTGGAAAACTGATCGAGCACGATAATCTCGGCAAGACGCCCCATCGGGTGTTGCCGCCAGCCAAACAGCTCCCCCCGCTTGGCGGCGATAAGCACTTGGGTAAATCGTTGTCCTATCAGGCGGTCAAACTCTTCATCCTTTTGCCACCATTGTTTTGGGCTGATTTCGCTGAACCAAAAATCGATGATTTGCTGCCAGTGCATCTGCTTTGCTCCTGTTAAATCCAGTTACCGCGGTGCTTATCGAGCTGTGTCAGTGCCGCGAGCGCAATGGCTCTGGCCTCGCCATAGGGGATCCAGGGCAGGTCAACCTTACCGCTGGCAAGCCCCAGCTCCAGTGTTGCCAGGCCTTTTTGGCGTTGTCCGGGGGATTGCTTAAGGCTCACGTGCTGCACCTTGTACAGTGGCACTCTTTTGATACTTTGACCCAGCAGCCCGGTGCGTTGCCACACCAGGGTATCGTCGTGGCGATAGCCCCAGTGTCTGAACCTGAGCCAAAGCCCCACAGAGCCAAGAATGGCGGCGGTCAGGACCAGCTCTGTGACAACCAGATCCCGTGAAATCAGCATCGTCAGCAGTGCCGGTATCCAGAGGAAAGCCAGTCTGCGTCTGAGCCAGGCACCGTGTATGGGGCGCAGTTCATGTACCGGGGGCGGCAGGCTGTCTTTACCGGGCAGCGCCGTGAGTCGGGCAAACAGCGGGGGTAACTCGTCCGGGGTGACGGAAGGGATAAGCAGCGGCAACTTAAGGTGCTGCTCGACTTCATGGCCCTGAACCTGACGGAAAAACACGGTCCAGCGCCTCAACAGCCGCGCTATGGGGGGCTGATTGAACTCCACCAGTTGAATGCGCTTCATTGCCAATGCGTCCTGCTGGTGAGCCAATATGCCGCCGGTGCGTTCCAGGGTGGATTCGGTGCCAAGCTGTAACCGGTAGGGGTAGTATTTCAAAAAGGCAAACACAACAGAGATAAGGGCAAAGCAGGCGTATCCCAGCAATATCAGGGCTATCACGCTTAAGGTGCCCCACAGCGGCCCCTGGGATTCGATGCGCAAAAAGGTGTTAAGGCCCAGAGACTCGAACCAACTTTCCACCGGCAGCTGCCCCATGATGGAGCCGGCAAACACCATAAACCAAACAAAGTTATTGTGGTAAAACCCGAATAAAAACAGCGGTTTGCTGCCTCTTTCCAGCAGCAGTGAATCTGTTTGCTCCGCTTCAGTGGGGGCGCTTTCAACTGATTTTTGCAGTAAATGAGACTTGAGGGCCATGGCATCGCTCATGGGCATGGCGGCAATTTGCACCTCATCCTTGCGGGAGCCTGCGGTCTCGACCACCAGGGTACAGAGTAAGAGGGGCTTAAAGTAAAAGGGTTGGTCGAGCCGCACATTCTGAATTTTATCCAGCGGTAACTCATCTTTGCGTTTGAAAAACAGCCCCCGGCGCACCTCCAGCTTGTGACTGCCGGGGCGAAACCTGTAGGTGGCATATTGCACCAACGCAAAGGAGAGGATCCCCAGCAGCACCAGTAAGGCCACGGAAATGACCAGAGGCGAGTCGAACCCCTGTTTCCAGCCGGTAAAGACAATGGGGATAAGGGCATAGCCCTGGGTCAATACCTGACGGGCCGTGCCCAGGGTAAAGCTGACAACAGACCAGGGGGACAGGCTTTGCCAGTTTTCGGCGCTGGTGCTCACAGTTCTGTTACTCCGGCCCGGGCGAGCAAGTGGCCCCGCAGCGTTTCGGCATCGTCGATGGGCAGGCCCCGAATTTCAATTTCGGCGCTGCCGCTGCCTGCGCTGAAACACTTGATGCAGGCGAGGCCGTAGCGCCGCTCCATGGGCCCCTGTGACAGGGTGACATGCTGAATACGGCTGTAGGGCATGGCGGTGCGCTTTTGCCACCACACACCGGCCTGGGTGAGCAGGTCCAGTTCGCCAACGCCGTAGCCCAGAGCTCTGGCCCAGCGATGACCCAGCCACAGGCCCAGGGCGGCCAGCAAGACGCCAAGGCTGCTGATTGCCAGCACTATCATGTCGGGCACCCCGGCGACTATCAGCAGCAGTGAAAGAGGCACGAATATCACTAAAAATATCAGGGCCGTGGTGACCATCAGCAGGGTGGCGTAGCGGGGATCGGCCGGTATGAGCACGGCGGCTTCGAAGGGAGTCCAGCGATCCCGGGGTAACAAGAGCCCTTGTAATTCAGCATCTTGTGCCTGCATTTGCGTCGTCCTTGTGACATTTTTATATTCCCGGCCAATATAGCAGTGAAAACTTGCGTGGATCCAGCCAATGGAAATATTTGCTTGCAAAGCCGTATCCCGGTGCGGTTGGCTCTTGGTTAGCGCCTGAATTTCAAGTAATTTGGATTCAATCTCCCCACAGGAATCATGGTGATGACCCAGGAAAATGCTTCAGGCAATCAGGTCAGCAAACAGCACAAGGCCTTTTTGCGCAAACTGTATCTGGCCCATCTGATGGACGATGCGCGCCATAATCTGCTGTCGCTGGGCAAACTGACCGGTATGCCGAGGCGAACCTTGCAGGATGCCATTGCCAGTTTTGCCGACATAGGCATCGAGGTGGAGTTTATTCAGGATGGCGAGCGCCATAACGCCGGTTATTACCGCATACGTACCTGGGGTCCCATCAGCAGCGCCTGGATGGACACCCATGTTGAGCAGGTAAAGACCCTTCTGGGCGTGGGCGATGCCGACGGGCAGGCCACGGCCGGGGATGAGGCGTGATTGCGTCTGTGGGCGGGCTCGACGAGAGTCTGTGGTACCAGACCCTTGGGGAGCCCATGCAGCCCCGTCCGACACTGGAAACTGATATCGAGGCGGATGTTTGCATTCTGGGCGCCGGATACTCGGGCCTGTGGACGGCGCTGTTTCTCAAACAGAAACAGCCTTCTCTCAAGGTGGTTGTGCTTGAGGCTGCCATGGCCGGGGAGGGGGCTTCCGGTCGCAATGGCGGTTGGCTCATGGGCAGCTTTGGCGGGGATATCGGCTATCTGGCACAGCTCGATGGCGAGCCTCGGCGCCGGGCAAAAGCGCTCATCACGGGCACGGTTGCCCGGGCGGCCAATACCTTCAGTGAGCTTGGCATACATTGCGACTTTCACCATGGCGGCAACCTGTATCAGGCGGCGCGCTATCCACAGCAGCTCAAGCGATTACAAGCCGAGCTTGCGCACTTTCGCGAAGCCGGTTTTGATGACGAAGACTATCGCCTGTTGTCGGCCGCAGAGGCCGGCAGCGCCCTCAACCTGCCGGGCACGCAAGCGGCGCTTTACACCCCGCACTGCGCCCGGGTGCATCCGCTGAAACTGGCGCGCGCTCTTGCCCGCGCCGCTGAGCAGGCGGGTGCGAGCATTTATGAGCACAGCCCTGTGCATCTTGCTGAAAACAGCACGCAGCGTCAGTCTGGAATCGGCCAGAAAGCGCTGAGCAAGACTGTCCGTACCCCAAAGGGCTCGGTCAGGGCCGATGTGGTGGTGGCCGCGCTCGAAGGTTACCAGCGGCTCCTGGGCCTGGATGACAACACCAGTTTGCCGGTGTTCAGTGTGCTTTGTGCCACCGAGCCATTGAGTGAGCAGCAGTGGGCCAATATCGGCCTTGAAAGCCGCGAGACCTTTGCCGACGCCTCACGGCTTATCACTTATGGGCAGCGCAGTGCAGACAATCGTTTGGTGTTTGGTGCCCGTGGTGGTTATGGCTTTGGTGGTGCGGTAAAAACCCGGTTTGGCTTTGCGCCCCGTACACTGGGCGAAGCACCCAGAGGCGATATCTTTGACCTCAGAAGCCAACTGTTGCAGGCCTTTTTCCCCACGCTTGAGGGCACGCAAATCACCCACGGCTGGGGTGGCTGTTTGTCACTCTCCCGGGCGTTTCGGCCCCACGCTCTTTTTGATGAGGCGGCGGGCCTTGCCTTTGTGGGCGGCTATGGCGGCGAAGGCGTTGGCGCCAGCATGCTCTTTGGTGAAACCCTGGCCGAGCTGATTGCCCGGCCTGATGGTGAGCTGACTGGTATGCCATGGGCGTACCGCGGCGCCGTGAGTGATCATCTGCGCCGCTGGGAGTCTGAGCCCTTGCCCTGGCTTGGCTACAGCGCCAGCGGACTGCTGTACCGGCTGGAGGAGCGCCTGCTCAGTCGCCAGCCTCAGCCAGGGTACACACCTGCCATCAGTCGGCTTGCCGATGCCCTCGAAACCTTGATGAGATAGTCATTCATTCGGCCGCAGAGGATGCGGGTTCGGATACGCCCAGCCGGCTCAGCTGCAGTGCCGCCATGGTGGCTTCTACCGCCGCCCTGTGCCTTGCGGCCACAAAGCCCTGATAATCCGGCTCGCATGGCCTGCCATCGATACTGATACCATCGCCACTGAGGCTTTTGGCCCTGCCAAAGGGCTTGATACCTTGCTTGTAACCGGCAAAGTATCTGTGCCCTATGTCTTCACTCCAAAACAGTCGCCAGGGGGCGGCGCAACCTGGGATCGGGGTATCCAGTGCGGCCAGGGTTTGCCTGGCAACCTGTGTTCTCAAGGCGTCAAAGTTTGCTGAGCGGGCGCTGGCTGCGATGTGAGGCTCGGGGCAGGGAATGGCTGCAATACCGTATTCAGCGCCCTGTGGGCTGACAGGCCAGTCATCCACTGGGTCATGGATAACAAAAATCCCGCGAAAACCGAGGCCAAGGTAGTTCACCAGCGGCGCAAATTCCCGCTGCCAGGCAATGATTTTGGGGCCGTGATACACGGGAACCGCGTGGGCGGGCACAGTGAGATCCTGAATCAGGTGAATAAGGGCACCAAGGTAATAGGCCTTGTGCTCAGCGGGGGCCTGCTCAAGCCCTGTCAGGGCGGCCTGCCACAGGCGCGCCATGGACATATCGGTTTTTCCTGCCAGCCGCTGCCCATCAGCCGTTTTGTCGGGGTGATAAAAGTGCCAGTTATGGAGCCGCTTTGTCATGGGAAACACTGCCTTGGCAAAGGCTGACTCCATCAACTCCCGGGGCAGTTTGCCCGCGCCCTCATCCATGGCAAGGTTGCCCTGCATCAGCTGCAAACGGGTGGATTCAGTCAGACTCATACCGCATTGGCTCATGGCATCAACGGCGAGGGTGGTGAGGGGCTGATGGGCCTCTTTAGGGTGATAGCCATTGGCACTGAATGCCAAAAGCGTAAGTAAAGCAAACAGATATTTAATCACGTCGACATCCTTGCCCGCAGTTTTGCCGAATCTAACACCTTGGGCAGCTAAAGCCAAATTCCCCTTTAACCGTCGCCGTCCACCCGGCCATTGAAAGCTTAATGCCCGCCCTGGTGAACCAGAATCCGGGTTTCATCTACCGCATGCATCAACTTACGCCCGGCCGATAGCACCCTGAATAAAGTCTGAGGTTGTTTTTTATCCGCCGAGCCCACATATTCACAGCCAAGCCTTCTCTTATCTTCCCTGGAGCCTTTTGTGCCGGACACCTTGGCCACCATCAACCACCCTGATGCTGCCTCGCAGCCCAATGTCGTGGGTTGGATGGGCAGTTTTTTACGCCCCTATAAGCTCAGGGTGATAGCAGCGCTCATCTGTCTGTTGATTGGTTCTCTTGCCTGGCTTGCGCTGGGGCAGGGGGTAAAGCTGATTGTGGACGAAGGCTTTGTGGCCGGAAACGCGGCGCGCCTCAATCAGTTGGTGTGGGTGCTGGTGGGCATAGCCGCCATCAGCTCCAGCGCCGTGTTTTGCCGTTTTTACTTAATGAGCTGGCTCGGGGAGCGGGTGAGCAACGATATCCGCGCACGGGTGTACGACAACCTCCTGACCCTGCCGCCGGCCTTTTATGCCAAGCTGCGCACCGGTGAAGTGATATCCCGCTTTACCGCCGACTCCACCTTGCTGCAAACCGTGATTGGCTCGAGTTTTTCCATGGCGCTGCGCTCCTGTGTGTCTGTGCTTGGCGGCATAGCCATGATGGCCATTACCAGCGTGAAACTCACGGCACTGGTGCTGGTGGCCGTGCCCGCGGTGTTGGTGCCCATTCTGATTTTTGGTCGCAAGGTGCGTGCCCTTTCCCGCGACAGTCAGGACAGGGTGGCGGATCTTGGCGCCTACATAGATGAGAGCCTGCACGAAATCCATACGGTGCAGTCTTACACCCACGAGCAGGTGGACAGACACAGGTTTGCCGCCTTGCTTGGCAAGGTGCTTGGCAGCGCCGGGCGCCGTATTCAGTTTCGGGCACTCTTGATTGCCGGGGTGATGTTTTTAACCATAGCCGCCATCGCCCTGATGATTTGGGTGGGCGCGCGGGATGTCATGAGCGGGGCCATCAGTGCCGGGGAACTCTCGGCCTTTTTGTTCTATGCCCTGCTGGTAGCGGGGGCGACGGCCACCATCAGCGAAGTGATAGGCGATGTGCAGCGCGCCAGCGGCGCCGCCGAACGCTTAAAAGAATTAAGCGAAGCCGTGAGTGAGGTGCCACTGGCCCAGCACCCGGTTGCACTGCCAGCCAAACTCAGCGGCGACATTCGTATCGAGGGCCTCAGTTTCAATTATCCCGACAGCGATTTAAGGGCACTGGATAATATCTCGGTGCATATTCGCCCCGGCGAAAAGGTGGCTCTGGTGGGGGAGAGCGGCGCCGGTAAGAGCACCCTGTTTCAACTGCTTGGGCGCTTTTATGCCCCCGACAGCGGCGCCATTTATTTGGACGGCACGGATATCGCCAATGTAGACCTGCAAGCGCTCAGGCGCGCTTTTGCCCTGGTGCCCCAGGAGTCGGTGATTTTTGCCGACTCTGTGCTGGAGAACGTCCGCTATGGCAAGGTAGATGCCGGCCTCGATGAGGTGAAGGCCGCCTGTGTGGCCGCCCGTGCCCACGAGTTTATCGAGGCCATGCCCGAGGGCTACCACAGCTATCTGGGTGAGCGCGGGGTAAAGCTCTCCGGCGGCCAAAAGCAGCGCATTGCCATCGCCCGGGCCATACTTGCCAGCCGCCCCGTACTCTTACTCGACGAAGCCACCAGTGCCCTGGATGCGGTGAGCGAACGTTATGTGAAAGAAGCGCTGGATACCCTTATCTGTGGTCGCACCAGCCTTATCATCGCCCATCGCCTGGCAACGGTTATCAATGCCGACCGGATCCTGGTGATGGACAAGGGAAAAATCATCGCCGAAGGCACCCATGCAGAGCTGTTGGAGTTCAGCCAGCAGTACCGTGAATTCGCCAGTTTGCAGCTGTTAACGGAAGCATGATGAATAAAAAGGGAGCTCAGGCTCCCTTTTTGTCAGTTGGCCGCGCCGGTTTTTCTCAATCTGGCCCCACGCAATGGAAGCGTGTTCCAGGATGGAGGCCAGCGAGGATCAGGTCCCCGTCATCTGGCCGGTGTAGAGGATAAAGTTGCGCAGCAAGAACACCCCTAACAGGCTGAAACTGGCAGTGACCGCCACATAGGCGAACTTTCTGTCCGCCGAGACCTTCATCCACAGGTTAAAGGCCAGCGGCAGGGTAAGGCCCATGCCGACCACGCCGGCCCAGAAGATCCAACCCCAGAAGCCAAACCCCAGTGCGTTGAGCGCGGCAACCTGGCTCTGCCCCCCAGAGAGGATTAATCCCACGAAGAAGGTGAACAGCAGGCCGATTTCCACCAGTATGAGGGGGATCTCTATGCCGTGGATAAAACGCACTTCGACGCCATTGGGATTGCCCCTGAGCAGCACACCCCCCAGCAGGGTCGCGGCGGCGCCGGAGGAGAGCCCTGAGATCAAAAACAGCAACGGCAGTACCGGGTTATTGAGCAGCGGGAAGCCAATCAGTGCCGACAGCAGGAAACCGGTATAGGCTCCAAGGGAGATGGCGAGGATCACCAGAATACCGGTGATAGCCGCTTCCTGCAGAACCAGCCAATTGAGCAGCCGCTGGACGATAGGCAGGCGTTTGCCCAGCAACTGGCTGATGCGGCGCTGGAAGATGCAGGCTATCCAGGCAAACAGCACCACCTGGTAGGCCATCAGCACCAGCACCCCCATGGACATCACAGAGGTGGTGTTGTAGAACACCAGAATCTTCCAGAAATCCAGTGGCCGGGTGAGGTCGAATACCAGGATCCCAAGGCCACCAAACACGGCGACCGGGGCTATGATGGCCGCCGCCTGCACGAAAGGCGAATGCCATGCCTCATGGTATAACTTGAAGTGTTTCAGCATGATGGCGAAAAATACCGCCCCGGCAGACAATCCTGCGAGGAAGAGGTATATGGCGATAGGCCAATGCCATACCAGGCCTTCGAAATGAAAAGCACTCATAGCATTATCTCCCCATCTATGGTTTGAATGTGGAACAGCTTGGGCCGGGTGCCCAAATCCACCTTGGCGCGGTAACTGGGCTTGGCTTTAAGCAGCTTGACCAGATCCGACTCGGGATCCTTGAGATTGCCGAAGGTCAGTGCCTTGGTGGGGCAGGCCTCGACACAGGTAGGCAGTAATCCCTGGGCCAGGCGACTCTTCTGACAGAAATCGCACTTATCGGCGGTGCGGGTCTCGGGGTGGATATACCTGACCTGATAGGGACAGGCGGCGATGCAATACTGGCAACCCACGCAGCGGTCGCTGTTAACCGCGACTATGCCGGTTTCTTTATCGATATAGGCGGCGCCTGTGGGGCAGACCCGTACACAGGGCGCGGCTTCGCAGTGCTGACAGGATACACGGCTGAAGCGATAGCTCTGGTTTGGATACTCACCAAAGGGCCCCTTGCGTTCTATCTTCACCCGGGTGACGCCCTCGGGAATATGATTGACTTCACGGCAGGCCTGAACGCAGGCATTACAGCCGATACAGGCATTTTCATCATGCACCATGGCGTATTTGGTCTCGCTTTCCGGTTCGGGCTGAAGCAGGGAATCGGCCTGGAGTGTGCGGGTGGCCCCATACACAGAGACACCGGTCAGTAGCGCCCCAACCCCTTTAAGAAATTGGCGTTTGGAAACTTGCATGACAGGCCTCCTATTGTTCGACTTTGTGGCAGCTTACGCACAGCTGGCTATGTTGTTGCGTATCCAGCGACAACATGGGGTCTGCCTCGGGATGGAGTCGATGGCACTGGTCACAGCCAAGGCGGTTGGCGTGCACATTGTGGGTCCATTCAACCTCCCCCAGGGCCTGATGGTCGTGGCAGGTCAGGCAGACGGCGCTGCGTTCCGGAGCGGAGAATGGGCTATCGAGCCCAAAAGCCATGATGGTCGATCCCTGCTTGGGATGGCTGCCTTTGGGGCCGTGACAGTCCTGGCAGAGAATGGCCAGGCCGGGGCTTGCATGTATGCCATCGAGTTGGCCATTGCGTTTATGACACTTGATACAGCTGCGGCTGTCCTGCTCGTCGACGGCTAAGGCACTGGGCGCCAGGCCCACCAAGCCCAGAGTCAGGACGCTGGCCAGCAGCGCAGTACAAGGGGTAATTTGACACATAATGCATCCTTACACCTCAGTGAGCATGACGTTGTGGGAATGAGGAGCGTCAAGTGGTCGGTTTGACGCTCATGGGGCGTTACGGTGACAGACACCCATCAGGCGGCGAGTGCGTTGCGCAGCAAGGCTTCGTCGCAATGCTTGTCTTTGTCCAGCTTAATCAGCTGTACACCTATGTAATCCAAACATTTTTCAACAAACTTCATCTGCTCGGGAGAGCTGGTTGCAGGGTCGCTCACCACGAGTTTGACCGCAGAAGATTCGTTGTCGACGACCACGTAATCCAGGTGGCAGTGCTCCATAAAGTCCTGCACCTCTTCGTGGTTCCTGACGGAGTCATCAAGGTCGACTACATTCACCAGTGAGGCTCCGTAAAGGACATCGTAGCGGTTGGCGGCGATGGCCTTTAAGCTTTTCAGAAAGTGCATTGAATCCTTGTCGAGCAAGTGAGGCTTGATACAGACGGCGGCATCGACCAGCTGAGTCTCGCTTGATCTGAAGAACTTGATGCACGTCATTACGAAGGTCACGATGACCAGAGGACAAATGACGAACAAAACAAAGTACATAAATGCATAACTTAAAATAACGATAGTGGTGGTGTTCATAGTCAGGGCGGGATTCCACTTTGTGCATAATTTAGCCAAAGAGCAGCTCTGAACGAAATACAGGGCTCCAAGCTGCACGCCGGCGCTTACCTGCAAGGCTGTCTTTCTTGCCATTGTGCTGTTTTATTGCACTTAGTGCCGCACGGTTGAATAGGGCCAAATGTTTAGCACCCTCTGGATCTGACACTTTCAAAGCATCCTCGCGAAAAACAACGTCCAGCACCCAGTGCAGTTGGTTCTCAACGGCCCAGTGGTCGCGGATTGTGCGAGCTGCTTCCTCAGCGTCCACTGGCAGGGAGCTGACGTACCAACGTGACGAACATGATGTGCTACCATTAACAGTCCGCTCGCTGGCGACCTCTATCAGTGACTTTATATGGGGCCATTTCTTTTTCAGGTCTGGTGACAACTCGGCTTCAGTTTGCATCACGGTCCTGCACTCCTTGCGGCCATGACCGGTGTTGGACTGTTCATACGTTTCCAGTTCCTTTGAGTCATAAAGGTTACGGAATGACGCCTGCACTTCCTCAAGCAGCGCTTTTTGATTGGACTTCACCTGGATCACGAAATCGCCTTTGCGCTGTGTAATTGTGCTCATGGTGGCGACCTGGCAGTGCAACGCGTCGAGCGTGACAATTGCGTTATCCAGTGCCAAGGCATCAATCACGTTTCGGGCAATCTCGGCTTCTTTGCCTTTGGTATTCGAACTGTCCTGATAAAGCGTGACACCGTTGCTGACATCGAACGCACTGACGACATGAAGTGCATTTTTAACGTCGTCACTCCACGCACCGCGCATCGTTTTACCGTCAAGAGCGATGACCGACTTACCTTCGCTCTGCCGTTTCTCGTTGATCCAGCTGAACACCGTTTGCAGCAGAAGCTCACTATCCAAGGCTTTGATAATGTTGGCGATACAGTGTCGTCTGGGGATACCATACTCAAACTGGCGGTACTGCCGTAACCAGTCGAGTTGTTCTTCACCGAACTCCTGGATCGACTTCCAGCCGGTTGCACCGCTGAGTACGGCAGAGAGTGTCAGGAAGACTACGTCAACCAAGTTGTGTTTAAGATTGATTTCCTTACGAGGATCGGGCAGTGTTTCAAGGTGTTCCAAAAGATTCATGTCTGTCAGCTGGTTATGACTAATGCTGATCTGATCATAAGGCTGTGTAAAAGTTCAACTCAAAGTGGGATCCTGCCCTGTGTTCATAGTAAACCTCCAAGGTTATTTTCATTCTTAACTCTCGATGTAATTATTACGCCATGAGCTTTATTTTCAATAAATATTGAAATCGGACTATTAAAAATTAGCCTTGGGTCAGATACTTATATTTAGCTATTTCATTTTGTAGATAATCAATAATTAGATATGTGTTTTTTAATTGTTGAATATCTGAAATACGGCGGGGATTGAAGCGGTTTGGTATGAAAATTAATCTCTTGCTGGATTTTTGTAAATGATTGAAATTTAGAAATATGATCTGGGTCTATTTTATTTTTTTATTAATATCGAATAAAGTCATTGTCAGCTTAAATATATTTACTATACTGCGAGTGGGTATATTCAATGACGGAGAGGTATTTTGAAATGAAAAATATGACTCTGGATAGTTTAGATATGCTGAGTGCCAATATATTAGTTAATTTGTATGAAAAGCATTCTGCTTCGTCGGTGGCGATGGAGATGAATATACCCGCTCCCAAGGTCAGTCGCTGTTTACAACATGCGAGGATGATTTTTAACGATCCTTTGTTTATTCGTAAGAAGCACGGCCTCGAACCCAATGAATTTACCCGTCAACTCTACCCCCTGGTCAAAGCCCTGGTGCAGTGCGGTGAGCAGCTGCATCAGCTGGAGAGTTGCCACGATCTGGCCACGAGCCAGGTGATGGTGCTCTACGTGAGTGACCTCTTGATTGCCGAGCTGCCCCAACGCCTGAGCGGCGCCATCAATGAGGCGCAACTGCCCATGAGTTATGAGCTGCGGACCGGCTCTGTGGATCTGGTGGAAGATCTGGCGCAGGGGCTTGTTGATCTTGCTGTTGTCAGCGAATGCTCGGACAAGGCGCTGCAAGACGACAGACTGAACGTCACGCCCCTCAAGGAGTTGACCCATCTATATCTGCTCTGCTCCCTCAAGCATCCGATGCTGCACCAGGAGATAAGCCTTGCCAACATCGCCAATTATCCCTATCTGAGCGCCTTTGGACAGTTGGATAAAAAGGCCCCCGATCCGTTCCAGCGTTACTGTGCCCAGCAGCGGCTAAACTGCCATCCGGCACCGGTGGAGTTGGGGCGGGAAGGGCTGGAGTTCAATCAGTTGTATCGCTATCTGTCTGACGATAAGACAGTGAGTCTGCTGCCTTACAGTAAGGTGTACGAGCACAGTGAGCTGCTCCCCGGTCTGCACGTGTGCTGCCTGTCGGGTATGGATACTGCACGCGTTTATCAGGATCAGCCCTATCCCAGGCTCTATATGCTGAGCCGCAGTGGCCGTGGGGGCGCCTATCTCGATTGGTTGAAGCAGGAAATCGCCCAGCTTATCCAGCAGAACGTGCACTAGCACGGCATTAAGGTGGCACTGGGTAGCCGCTTAACCGTTTAACTCAACAGGCTATTGGGCGTGTATCGCTTCTCAGGCTGACGTGGTTGTTTGCCTAAAGGCTCGGCAGGTCAACTGGCGCGCGAGCCTGGGCCACCTGTTCACAATGGGCCTGCATCTCTGTCAGTTTCTCCGTCAACACCCTGCGCAGGCAGTTGGCCAGCTCTTGCTTTATCCCCTTGTGGCAATGCAGATAGTAGCTCTCTGTCCCGAGGTCTGCGGCTTGCAGCCAGACCTTCGAGATATCCAGATAGTCCACATCGTTGCGATTCTCGAAATAGGCCATCGACATCGCCGAGGAGAGCAGGGCAATATCCTCGCTGTGACTGACATGATCCACCAGCATCCTCAGGCTCGGGCTCTTGAGGGCCACGCGGATATCAATCTTTCTGGCTTTGGCATACAGCTCTATGGGGTGAGGCTCCTGCTCCTGCAGGTTGGTGTTCACCAGGGCGATATGGTAGTTGAACATCTGCTTTAAGGGGTCGTCGCTGGTTAAGATTGGATGGCCACGGCGGGCGACGATGAAGAAGTGGGTGATGTCCCCCAGCTTAAAGTTGTTCACCATGGGGTGATTGATGGGTTCGGTGGAGATGCTGCAGTCGACCTTGCCCTGACACAGGCGTTGGTTGATTTTGTCGGTCCAGGGCTGAATATTGATGCTGACCCCACCCTCGATGCAGTGACAGGTGTTGTGCACGCAGTTCATTGCCATCAGCGACCACTGCTCATAGGTGGCGACGCTGAGCTGATAGGGCTCAGCCCCCCTGTCTATGGTGGCGGCCACTATCTTGTCGTACTGTTCCACTATGGTCTTGACCATGGGATAGATGGTGACGGCCACCTGATTGGGTTCGAAGCCATATTGCTGACGGATAAAGAGTTCGTCTTCCAGCACCTCCCGCAGGCAGGTCAGGCTGCGGCTCACCTTGGACTGAGTGGTACGCAATCGCTCGGCCACCGCACTGCCGCTTTTAAGTTCAACCAGTCCGATAAATACCTGCAGGGTAAAGTAATCGAGTCGGCTCACTTTCTTCAGCATGACAATCTCCCTCTATCGGCAGCTTTCGGGGGCGTTAACAGGCAAAGGGAATGGATCTTTTGTTTAAAAATTAACCAATTGCCAAAGGTTTTTGTGGCACAGCTTGGCTAAAAATTCTGCGGCTCAGATCACAGTTAACTCAGTATTAACGTCCCATGGGAGTGACTTTGAAACCTGAATCTGCGGCGTTTCAGGAGCACTTTTAAACTTTTAGGTAATAAAATTATGCGCTTGGGGTAGTGAGGAACACTAACTGCTGAACGGCGGGGATAAATGGCTCCTGATAGGATTTGTTCAGGCCAGCAGTTTGCCACCATTGAATGGCAACAGCTATTGGCTATCAGGGATGGCCTGCTGTACGGGCTGTTTGGGGCCGCGCCGTCCGTTACCCCTTGACCGACATAAGTTGCCTCATGTCTGTGTTTTGGATTTCGGGCGTTTAGCCGGCCAAAACATGATCTGTGTCGGGATGATGGGGGAAATTTGCTGCTATAACAGCAATGTCTGATTCATCAAGGAAGCCCGATGGTCCCCAAGTACTGTGCTACTGCCCTGGAGGCGGTATCGTTAATCGATAATGACGAATTCATCTGGACCCACTCCATGGGGGCGACGCCAAGACTCTTGTTGGAGGCCCTGGCCAAACATGCGCTGACCCGCACCAACCTTACGTTATTACAATTGCATACCGAGCATGCCGAGTGCCTGAGTGGCCCTGAGCTTGAGGGGCATTTACGCCATCGCTGCTATTTTGGTGGCAAGCCGACCCGGGAATTGCTCGCCAGTGCCCGTGCCGACTATGTGCCGGTGTTTCTGTCTGAGGTGCCAAAGCTTTTTCGCCGCCGTGAGCAGCGTATCGACACTGCCATAGTGCAGGTGTCCCCGCCGGATAAGCATGGCATGTGCTCCCTGGGGATTTCGGTGGAGGCGACCCGAGCCGCCTGTGAGGTGGCGGGCAAGATTATTGCCCACATCAACCCCCGCATGCCCCGCACCCACGGCGACAGTTTTCTTCCGCTGACCCGTTTTGACGCCGTGTTTGAAGCCCCCATGGAGCTGCCGGAACATGCCCTTGCCACCACAGATGCCGTGAGTCAGGCCATTGGTCGCAATGTGGCGGCACTGGTGCGCGACGGCGACTGTCTGCAGATGGGGATTGGCGGTATTCCCGATGCCGTGCTGGGGTGCCTTGGCAATCACCAGCACCTTGGGGTACATACGGAGCTGTTTTCCGACGGCATCTTGAGCCTGGTGGAGCGCGGTGTGGTGGATAACAGCCGTAAACGCTTTGCCACCGGCAAGCTGGTGACGGGGTTTGCCCTGGGTAGCCGCAGGCTGTATGACTTTGTGGATGACAATCCCCAGGTGGCCTTTTTGGATATAGAGCAGGTCAATGACACTGCCATTATTCGCCGTAATCCGCAGGTGATGGCCATTAACTCGGCGCTGCAGGTGGATGTAACAGGTCAGGTATGCGCCGACTCCATAGGTACCCGGATTTATTCCGGTGTGGGTGGCCAGATGGACTTTATCCGCGGCGCCGGGCTCTCTGAGGGGGGCCGCTCTGTGATTGCCATGCCGAGCACGGCAGCCGGTGGCAAGCTATCCCGCATCAGCACAGTCTTGTCTCCGGGGGCTGGGGTGGTCACCACCCGTGCCCATGTGCACTATATAGTGACCGAATTCGGTGTGGCCTATATGCGTGGTAAATCGATTCGAGAGCGGGCCCGTTCCTTAATTGATATTGCCCACCCGGATTTTCGTGAGGCCCTGTCGCGGGAGACCCATGAGATGTGGGGACTGCTGCTCTGAGAGTGTGCCTGATATTCGAAACAGCGCCTCTGTCACATTGACTGTGCCAACAAAAACACCTCGTGAATCACGAGGTGTTTTTGTTGGCGGGGCTGGCTCTTGGTATCGAGCCAGGCGTTGGCTACCGCTTCCGACTCAGCTTCTAAGCGCGCGGCGCAATATTTTCCCCACGGTGCTTTTTGGCAGCGATGCAGCAAATTCAATGTGTTTGGGCTGTTTGTAGCCGGCGAGGTTGGCCTTGCAATGGGCGGTGATGGCGGCCTCGGCCTCATCGGCATTCTCCGATGGCTTGAGCACGATAACGGCTTTCACTGCTTCGCCGCTGCGCTCATCGGCCACACCAATCACAGCGCATTCCAGCACCGAAGGGTGACTGGCCAATACGTTCTCCACCTCATTGGGATACACATTAAAGCCCGAGACAATAATCATGTCTTTTTTGCGATCCACTATGCGATAACAGCCGTCGGGCTCGGCAATGGCAATATCGCCGGTCTTGAAAAATCCATCCTTGGTGAACACCCGCGCAGTTTCATCAGCTTGTTGCCAGTAGCCAGACATCACCTGTGGCCCACGCACCGCCAACTCTCCCGCTTGCCCGATGGGCACCGGGGTTTCATCTTCATTCAGAATAAGCACTTCGGTGGCCAGCACCGGCCGGCCTATGGTGCCCAGCCGCTCGGAACCGGGCTGGTTTAAGGTAATCACGGGTGAGGTTTCTGACAGACCATAGCCTTCGCTGATGGTGCAGCCTGTGGTCTGCTGCCACAGGCTGGCTGCGGCCTCGGTCAGGGCTGTACCGCCAGAAATAGTGAGTTTCAGATGACTGAAATCCAGCGCGCGGAACTCTGCCTGATGGCACAGGGCAACAAACAGGGTGTTGAGCCCGGCAAATCCCGTGAAGGGGTATTTTGCCAGGGTTTTAATCAGCGCCGGAATATCCCTTGGATTGGGGATGAGTACAGAGCAGGCACCCTGCTCGAAAAAGAGCACCAGATTTACCAAAAAAGCATAGATATGGTAGATGGGCAGGGGGGCAACAAAGATATCCTCACCCGGGGTGATAACGCCGGCAAGACGGTCGCGGCACTGGAGGGCATTGGCTATCAGGTTGCCGTGGCTCAGCATGGCCCCCTTGGAGAGCCCTGTGGTGCCGCCTGTGTACTGCAATGCCGCCAGTGTGCCGTGATTGGCGGCAACCGGCTGGCAGTTTTCCTGGCTGCCAAGTTCCAGGGCTTTAAGAAAATCGATGTTTTTCAGCCCGGTTTTGGGTTGTATCTGCGGGCTGACCAGATCCAGTGCATGGGTGGATATCACCAGCTCAATAGGGGTTTCAGCCACGACCTTGGCCAAGGTGGGCAGCAGATCGGAAAGCACCACCAACACCCGAGCCCCGGAGTCTTTAAACTGATGAATCAGCTCACGCTCTGTGTACAGCGGATTGGTGTTTACCAGCACCATGCCGGCCTTGAGTACGCCATAAGCGGCAATCACAAACTGGGTGAGGTTGGGGAGCTGAATAGCAACCTTATCCCCGGGTTGCAACTGGGTGTGGTGTTGCAAAAAGGCAGCGAAATCCGTCGACAGCTTATCTATCTCGTTGAAACTGTGGCTTTTGCCCAAACAGGCAAACGCCGGCTTATCTCCAAAGCGTTTGCAGGCGTTGGTGAACAGATCAACCAATGAGGCGTATTCGTGTAAATCCAGCTGATTATTATCGTTATTTAACATGCCAGTATTCCTGCTGATGAAGGCATTGCAGCTCCGGGGATAGACACCCAGCTTAGGCGGCCAATGCCGCTGTGGTCAATCCCTCCATCCACCCAAAAATCCTGAACGGCTCTGTCATTTCCAGCGAGGTTGCCATAGGGGGCAATGGGTAATTTTGGCACTTTTGATTCATTTTTAATCAGTATTCCGTTCAGAAAAATACCTCTTAAGTAAATTGCTGATTTTATTTGTGTTGTCTATATGTTAAATAAATTGTTAGAAAATGTGATGGAATGCGGTACTAAAGTGTTATAGAAATGTTCTTGGGACAATTTTGCTGTCCCTGAGAAGTGCCTTCGGGATGGTTGCCGACAGGTCCCGAAGAGATAAAAAACATAATAATCAATTGAGAGCAAAGATGATGACCATACAAGACACTAAAAAGTTTGGCTTGAGCTCATTGAGCTTGGCAGTCTCGCTGGCTTTGACAGGGGTTATGGGGGCAAGTGCAGCCTGGGCCGAAGAAGCGCAGGAAGAGGCTCAGGCGAGCGACAATATCGAAAAGATTGCCGTAGTGGGTTCTCGCGCTGCACCTCGCTCTGTGGGCGAATCCCCGGTGCCGGTAGACATCATAGGAAATGAAGAATTCACCAAGAATGGTACTACCGACATGAACGACCTGCTTGGCAAGGTGGTTCCTTCTTATAACGTCAACACCCAGCCCATTTCCGATGCCGCAACCCTGGTGCGTCCTGCCAACATGCGCGGTCTGGCGCCGGATCATACTTTGGTTTTGTTAAACGGTAAGCGTCGTCATCGTGCTGCGGTGATTTCTTTCCTCGGTGGCGGTGTGTCCAACGGTGCCCAGGGCCCGGATATTTCTGTGATTCCTGCCGTTGCACTCAAACAGGTTGAAGTGCTGCGTGACGGCGCAGCGGCCCAGTATGGCTCCGATGCCATTGCCGGCGTGATTAACTTCCAGCTGAAAGACAATGCCGAAGGCGGCACCATCGAAGCCCGTTACGGCGAGTTTTACGAAGGTGACGGCTCAAGCCCCATGATTGCTGCCAACGTGGGCATGCCCCTGACTGACAACGGTTTCTTTAACGTCAGCGCCGAGTATAAAACCGCCGATCCTACCAGCCGCAGTGTACAGCGTGATGATGCTACAGATCTGATTGCCGCCGGTAACAGTGCCGTGGCCAATCCGGCTCAGGTATGGGGCGCCCCGGAAACCAAAGACGACTTTAAGTTTTTCTTCAACGCTGGCCTGGATCTCAATGCCAATCAAAGCGCTTATATGTTTGGTAACTGGGCTCGCCGTGATGTAGAGGGCGGTTTCTACTTCCGTAATCCCAATAACCGCGGTGGCGTTTACAGCGGTGATGATGGTGAGACACTGTTGGTAGGTGATTTGACTGGCGATATGTCAGGTAATTGCCCTGTCATCACAGTTACCAATAATGTGCCCGACCCAGTGGCACTGGAGCAGGTGAAAAACGACCCTGACTGCTTTGTATTCAATGAAATGTTCCCCGGTGGTTTTACGCCACGCTTTGGTGGTGTGATTGAAGACACCTCCCTGAGCGCCGGTGTGAAAGGCACCACAGCGAACAACCTGAACTATGACTTTGGTGTCAGCTACGGTAAGAGTGATGCCGATTTCTACATCAAGAACACAGTCAATGCCTCACTGGGACCTGATTCGCCTACCAACTTCAATCCTGGTCGTTATGTGCAGATGGAGCGCGGCGCATCACTGGATTTCAGCTACTTTGAAGTGGATGAATGGAGCTTTGCGGCCGGTTTGGAATTCCGCCGTGAAACCTTTGAAATCTACAACGGCGACCCAGCGTCCTTCGAGATTGGCCCCCTGTATACCCAAGGCTTCGGTATTGGTTCCAACGGCTTCCCCGGCTTTAAGCCCCAGGATTCAGGCTCATGGAGCCGCAATAACTACGCCGCATACTTTGATGCCGAGCACGATCTGACCGACAACTGGCTGGTCACCGGTGCCCTGCGTTACGAGTACTATGATGATTTCGGCTCAACCACCAACTGGAAGCTGAGCTCCATCTATAACGTGACGGACGACTTCTCGCTGCGTGCTGCGGCCAGCACAGGTTTCCGCGCCCCTACCGTGGGCCAGAGCAATGTGCGTAACGTGACTACCGCTTTCTCCGGTGGTCAGCTGGAAGATCAGGCAACCCTGCCACCCACCAACCCCATCTCTATCCAGAAAGGGGCAACACCGCTGGAGCCGGAAACCTCGGTTAACCTGTCATTCGGAGCGGTGCTCACCGTGGGTGAGTTCTTCCTGACGGCGGATTTCTTCCACATTACCCTGGAAGACCGCATCACCCAGAGTTCCAATCAGGAGCTGACCCAGGCGGACAAGGATGCGCTGATTGCTCAGGGCGTGCTGGATGCCAACAGCTACAGTTCGGTGCTCTACTTCACCAACGACTTTGATACCACTACCCAGGGTGTCGATTTGGTTGCCAGCTACGCGCCTGACTGGCTGGATGGTGCCAACTTCGCACTGGCCTATAACTGGACCGAAACCACAGTTGATAGTTTCAACCCTGACAACATCAGTGAAGCTCGCGTGAAGGTGCTGGAAGAAGCGCTGCCACATCACAAGGGTACACTGACCTGGACCCAGGAACTGGGCGCCAATCTGCGCTCTATGGTACGGATGAACTACTACGGTAAGTTCTATGAAGACCACCTGGACTCAGAGGGTGAACTGCCTATCTACAACGGCGCTACCGTGACCTTTGACGCCGAAGTCGGTTATGACTTCAACGACAACTGGAGCCTTGCTGTGGGTGCGCAAAACCTGTTTGATACCTACCCGGACGATAACCCATGGGCCGGTATTGCAGGCGCTGCTTATCCAGTTACCTCGCCCTATGGATTCAACGGTGGCTATTACTACGCTCGTGTGAACTACAACTTCTGATAACCAGAAGGTGATAGAAAGCTCAAAGGCTGCTTCGGCAGCCTTTTTTATTGTCTGTGCGTTGAAACCAGAATGGCTACGCAGGGAATAAGCCCTGGTCATTATTATCCATAGTAAAAGTGTGTGGATAAAGTTTTCAACAGGTGTGTATTTTATAATCTATTGATAGTTAATGGGTAAGTTCTGGCTTTCTTGGGTGCTATAAAACTTTTGTACATTTTTTTCCACAAGCTTGTTCACAAATTTAAGACTTGGGCTATAGTTGTAAGTTCCCGTAGATGGTTTTGAGTTACCACCGTTGGGTAAGTCCCGCAGAGCCTTGGTTACCCCTTTGCTGGCCCTCTGTAAGCGGTGTGGAAATTCGAAGACCAGGCCTGTGTGGCCGAAGCTCGTTGATTGACTTGCTGGCGCTTGGCAATCATTGCTTTTCCCCGGATAGCCCCTTCTCTCCTCCTGGGCTATCCGGGGTATTACCACTTTCTCTCCTTACTGTGTTACTTTTGTCCGGTTATTCCCTTATTCATTAAACCTTTATCTGGCTAAGGGATGCCGGACTTGAGGAATTGAGTCCGGGTTTGCCTGCACTTTTACTTTCGACACAGAACGGAGTCTTCCCATGAAAAAACTTGCGCTAGCAGTGGCCATAATCGCCGCCGGAGCGGGAGCCTATTGGTACAGCCAGCAGCAAGGCCAGGGTGCCTTGAGCAATCCAGCCCTCGACTACATTCCCGCAGACACCCCGATTTTTTCGGGCCAGCTAACGCCATTTCCCATCAAGGACTACCTGATTGCCACTGCAGGCAACTCGGCCCATCTGGCGCAAAGTCCACTGCTGCAGGAAGAGATGAACGAGATCACCGAGCCCAGTGTTCACTTTGGCGTATACCTGTATAAGGCCTATGTGGAAGGACTCAAGGATCCGGCCGCCATGCTCAAGCGCTTCGGCCTTGGCGAGCAAAGCCGTGGTTTCTTTTATACCCTGGGCGCGTTACCTGTTGCCCGTATGGAAGTGGCCGATACCGCAGCCTTCTGGAAGTTAATGGACGAGGCCGAGCAGGCCAGTGGTTGGCAACACACCAAGGGCACGGTTGCCGGGCAGAGCTACCGCAGCTATCTGCTGTCTGATGCCAATGACCAAGACAAAGTCGAGCTGGTGATTGCCGATCGTGAAGGCATGGTGAGCGTCACCCTCAATACCAGCTTCCAGGATCCCAAGTTGCTTGAGCATGCGCTGGGCGTCACCAAGGTGACCAACCCCTTATCCGGCACCACACTGCTGGCCGATATCATTAAAACCCACGGTTTTATGGATGACAGCGTCAGCTATATCAACCATCAGGAGTTGGTGCGCGCGATTGTTTCCGGCGATAACCAGCTGGGCAAACAATTGATGAGCCTGTTCGCCAAGGCAGGTGAGGACCCCTTCCTGGAACTGCGTACGCCCGAGTGCCAAGCCGAGCTCAATGCCATTGCTGCCAACTGGCCACGGACTGTTGCCGGTCTGACCGCCATGAAGGTGGACAGCAAGCAAGCCAGCATGGACATGAAAATGGTGCTGGAAACCCGCAATGAGGTGGTTATCAAGGCGCTGGACAAGATGCGCGGCTACATTGCCGGTTACGTGCAAAAGCCCGGTGACAGCGTAATGGCCATGGGGCTGGGTCTGGACGTAGGCCAGCTGGCGCCTTCGCTGAATAAGGTGTGGAACGACTTTATGTCGCCCCGTTTGCAGTGTCAGCCTCTGGCAGAGCTGCAAACCGAAATGGAAGCCGCCAACCCGGCCATGCTGGGCATGGCAACGGCTATGGCCGACGGTGTGAAAGGCATAGGCGCCGCCGTACTGGACTACGATCTGCAAGTAGGCAACGACGCCCCCAGCGTGAAGAAGCTGGATGCGCTGGTGAGCCTCTCTGCCGAAGACCCGGCATTCCTGTTTGACATGGTAAAACCCTTTGCACCTATGCTGGGGCAAATCGACCTCAAGTCAGGGGATGATGTTGACCTGTCTGATTTTATCCCCACGGAGTTTGGCGTGTCTGCCAAACTGGGTCTGCGTGGTCAGCACCTGGTGCTTTATACCGGTGAGCGCAGTCAGAAGCTGGCCGATAGCCTCAAGGGGGAGACCCTGGTTGCCAATGGTCTTTTTGGCATGTCGGCCGATTATGGTCGTTTGCTGGCACCTTTGATGACCCTGATGGAAGCCTCGGGTGAAGAAATCCCGGAAGAGCTGGAAGCCCTCAAGGACTACAAGATGCAGGTTCAGATGGGAATGGATATCAATGAGCAGGGTCCGGTATTTAACACCGGCTTTGTGACCAAGCCCTGATGTGAGTCAGGCCCGACGGATGTCAGCCAGACCTTAATAAAAAACGCCGCGTTCGCGGCGTTTTTTTATCGTTGACACATTCCCCTAATCCCTTAATCCCTTAGTCCCTTAGTCCCTTAGTCCCTTAGTCCCTTAGTCCCTTAGTCCCTTAATCCCTTAATCCCTTAATCCCTTAGTCCCTTTGTCATTGCGCCGGTGCACGGGATGTGTGACTGGCGGCTCGGTAACTGGTGTGCCTATTATCGGCGCTCAGGGCATTGGGGATACAGCGGTCTGAGAGTCGTCTTTCGACGTCTTGGCAGGCATTGACGGTTCCTGACTTGCGGGGGTATTCGTCAGTCCCTGAGCGTTGTGAGGCTGCAGCGCTGTGGTTTTTTCGGGCTGCAGCGCCCTGGTCGCTTCAGGGGTTTCTTCAGAGGTTTCTTCAGGGGTTTCTTCAGGCTGCTCGATTGCTGTTGCTTCCTCAGACTGTTCATCCACGGTGGTCTCTGAAGGCGTTTTGGTCTCTATAGGGGCAAGCTCGCCAATCAGCGCCAGTATGCCTTCGGCATCGAACGACTCCTGTCCGGGCACCCAGATATCCGGGCTGGTGCCGGCGCCGGAAATCAGGCGACCATCGAGTGCATAGGCCAGAGAGCTGGAAAAATAAAACCGCTGCTTAAGATTAGGTAACTGAAAAGCATGCAGTTTACCCAGATCTCCCATGGTGTCTTCGCCTATGATTACGGCGCGCTGCCAGCCTTTGGCGCTGTGCACTATCCACTCACACTCCTGGCGGCAGCCCGGCCCGGCAATCAGCGCCAGGCGGCCACTGACTTTGGCGGCGTTGGGTTGGCTTCTGGCGTACCACTGACCAAAGCGGCTGTGGGCATCATCTTCCACCAATTGCGGGCCTTCGGTAACCGCCTGATATGCCCGGTTGCCCAGGTAGTCGTTTCGCTTGCCCACCGAGGTGCGGTAGCGGGCAAAACCGAGCATAGTGGCATCCTCATCGGCATAGGCATCCAGTACGGTCAGCAGCGCCGGGCTTTGTCCCTGGGTGCGGCGAAGATCCAACACCAGAAGCTCGGCCCCCATAGCGCGCTTCAGCTCCAGCATCAGGGCACGGTTTTGCTCGAGCTCGTTCAGATTGCCTATGGTGACCCAAAACCCACGCTCTCCGATGGGCTCGATGGCGAATGGCACCACCAGCGCGGACGTATCGGGAGAGGGGGGCAACAGCGGCAGGCTGATGCGCCTTTGCTGGCCTTCAGGGCTGGTGAGCGTGAGGCTCACCTCGGGCTTTTGCATCAACCCCAGTTCACCCCTGAGTAGGCTGGTGCGTTCAAGCCACACCGCCTGTTCAGTGAGGCTGTACTTGCTGCCGGCGGGTAAAAACGCCTGGGCGGCCTCTTGCCAGCGGGCCATGGGGATATCATCCAGGTGGCTGATAAAAGCATGGTTTTCATCAAACGGCGTTAAGCTTTCATTCAAAGCCAGCCAGCTGTCTTCCATTGGCCTGAGCTGCACCGGCAACAGCTGACCAAACTCGGCATCGGCCTCGGTGGCAACCCCTGGGTCATCCAGCAGATTCAGGATTTTCAGCACTTCGGCGGCAAACAGGTGCGATGGGATCTGATCCGGGTAACGGTTACTCATGGCGCGGATATAGCTGTCTATCCGCTGCTGCTTAATATCGGGATCCAGGCTTAAAAAGGCCGAGTGGGCGGTGATTTCCCGTTGCAGAATATAGAGATCCTGACGCATCTCCCGGGCCGTGAGGGTATCGGACCTGGGCTCCTGTGGCCAGAGAAACAGGCTCAGACGCATGGCGCTGACGGTGATCATAATGACCAGCGCCGCCAACACAGCATCAAAGGTTGGCAGCGCGGCTGCAGGCTGTCCGGCCCCGGTAGCCTTCATGGGGGTTAACGATATCTTAGAGTAAGTCGTTGATTGATATGCCGATGCCAATCCTTTGGGTGTGGGCGTTATAGTCTATAAGGCTCTCACCATATCCATTGAAGTATTGGGTATAGAGTCGCAGGTTGCCTATGATGGGATAGCTCCAGGTGAACTCAAAGGCCCCCCGGTTGGGGCTGTCGAGATTGTTTCTGAGCATCATAGTAAAGCGATGTTCGTCCAGACCATACACGGCATGCAGCTCGATATTACCCATGTAGTCTTCAATGTCTGGGTTGTCATCGCCACGGGGATCGCCATCATACTCTTTTTCATCTTCGGGAAGTCGCCACCAAGCTTTGGCGCTCAGTGCAAGCGGACCCCTATCAAACACTACCGTGCCATACAGGCGGTTCCAGCTGCGGGATAAATCGCCCGCTTTGCCATTTGACTGGTGCACGGCACCAAAGCCCCAGAAGGAGTTGGTCAGGCCAAACACTTCCCAGTCGTTGTTAAACAGCATGAAGAGCTCGGGTTCGTGGTTGGTATCACGAAACGGCGAGGAAATATCCTTGTTGTACACCTGCCAGTAAGACTGGTTGGTGTAGGCAAAGAACAGGTGGCCATTGTCACCAAAGACGTTATACCAGAGGGGAAATTTGAAGCTTATCTGAAACTTGGCTTCCATCTCGTCCAGGGTGAACGGGTGCTCCGCCGCTTCTTCTTCGAAGGGCTTCATATTGGGGGAGCTATTGTAGGTCACCGGCAATATGTAGTTCACCTTATGGGGGGTGATGACAAAGGGTTGCTCTGAGGTAGCAAGCTCGTCCTTTACCCTTGCATCCACAAGCGAGGGCTCCTTTGCCAGGGCTGCGTGGGAGATGAACAACAGGGGCAACATATTTTTCATTAATTTCTTCATTGTCTTTCCTTGAACATATAGCGCCGATCTTGGTGTAGGGGAGATTAACGCCCCCGCGGCGCATTTACCAGAAATCCCCATGGCTCAACGTGAAACCGTTGGTATTTTGTGCCACAGCATAGAACTTTTCGCGATAAGTTAGTTTGCCTTTACGGGCTGTTATTTGCACAGTTGTTAATTTAATTATCTGTATCAATTGGCATTTTTTGATTATGGCTTTTGTCCTGACGCCCAGTGGCAATTAGGCCGTCTCTGGTTTGTGTGTATATTCTATTTAGTTATAAAAACTAACTATTTACTATTTTTTAAGGAATATAAGGCCCGTTATATTGGCTTCCAATCTGGTAAGTGGGGGTGTGTATGGATGTGGTAACGTTGCCGGGCCAGGGGCCCAACGGCAAGGTATGGTTGGTGGGTGCCGGTCCGGGAGATGTAGAACTCCTGACACTGAAGGCTGCCCGGATCCTGGCCAGCGCCGATGCCGTACTCTATGACGCCCTGGTGAGTGATGACATTCTCTCCCTCATTCCTGAACATGCCGAAAAGATTGCCGTTGGCAAGCGCGCAGGCGCCCACAGTGCCCGTCAGGAAGAAATCAACCAACTGCTGGTGACCAAGGCCTTTACCCGTAAAAACGTGGTGCGCCTTAAAGGTGGCGACCCCTTTATTTTCGGCCGTGGCGGCGAAGAGTTGCAAACCCTGGTCGAAGCCGGGGTGGCCTTTGAGGTGGTACCTGGCATTACAGCCGCCAGCGGCACCTCAGCCTATGCCGGTATTCCGCTTACCCACAGAGACTTTGCCCAGGGCGTCACCTTTATTACCGGTCATTGCCAGCTCGAGACCCGCCCCATGGACTGGCAGGGCTATGCCAATCCGGCCAACACCCTGGTGGTGTACATGGGCATTCTCAACGCCGGACTCATCCAGCGCGAGCTGACCAAACATGGCCGCAGCGCAGACACCCCGGTGGCCATAGTCTCCCGTGCCACCACCGCCCATCAGCAAAGGGTGATTGGCACCCTGGGCGAGCTCGAAACCCTCGCCAAAGATGAGCGTGTGGTGATGCCGGCGCTGATGATAGTGGGGGAAGTGGTGAGTCTCGCCGACACCCTCAACTGGTTTGAACCCGCCCAAGTGGCAGAGGTTCTGCCCAAACAGAATACGAATTGATGCTGCCGCGGCAGCCTTCTCAAATAGAAAATCCGGAGAAACAAGATGTCAGGGCCTGTGTTAAGTCACCTTGAGCAACTGGAAGCGGAAAGCATCCAGATCTTCCGTGAAGTCGCAGCGGAGTTCGATAACCCTGTGATGCTGTATTCCATCGGCAAGGATTCCTCTGTGCTGCTGCATTTGGCGCGCAAGGCCTTCTATCCGGGCAAAATTCCGTTCCCCTTGCTGCATGTGGACACCGACTGGAAATTCCGCGAGATGATTAAATTTCGCGACGAAGCAGCGGTCAAATATGGTTTCGATCTGCTGGTACACAAAAACCCCGAAGGTCTTGCCATGGGCATGAACCCCTTCACCTTTGGTTCATCCAAGCATACCGACGTGATGAAGACCGAGGGCTTAAAGCAGGCGCTCAACAAGTACGGTTTTGACGCCGCCTTCGGTGGTGCCCGCCGTGACGAAGAGAAGTCCCGCGCCAAGGAGCGTGTGTACTCTTTCCGCGACAGCAAGCATCGCTGGGACCCAAAAAACCAGCGCCCCGAGCTGTGGCACACCTACAACGGCCAGGTGAACAAGGGCGAGAGCATCCGTGTGTTTCCGCTGTCCAACTGGACCGAACTGGATATCTGGCAATACATCTATCAGGAAAACATCGACATAGTGCCGCTGTACTTTGCCGATTACCGTCCTGTGGTAGAGCGTAATGGCACCCTCATCATGGTTGACGATGACCGTATGCCACTGAATGAGGGTGAAGTGCCCCAGCAAAAGCTGGTGCGTTTCCGCACCCTGGGTTGTTACCCGCTTACCGGCGCGATTGAGTCCAGCGCCACCACTCTGACCGGCATCATCGAAGAGATGCTGCTGTCACGCTCCAGCGAGCGTCAGGGCAGGGTGATTGACCACGATTCATCGGGTTCCATGGAAAAGAAAAAGCGCGAGGGGTATTTCTGATGTCTATTGCACAGCAGGTAAAAGATCTGGGTATCGAACAGTACCTGGAAAGACAACAGCACAAGTCGCTGCTCAAATTCCTCACCTGTGGCTCGGTGGATGATGGCAAGTCGACCCTGATTGGTCGTCTGCTGCACGACAGTGCCCAGATCTATGAAGATCAGCTTGCCGCCCTGTCGAAAGACTCCAAGGTGCATGGCACCACCGGCGAAGCCATCGATTTGGCGCTGCTGGTCGACGGCCTGCAGGCCGAGCGTGAGCAGGGCATCACCATCGATGTGGCTTACCGTTATTTCTCCACCGAGAAGCGCAAGTTCATCATCGCCGATACCCCCGGCCACGAGCAGTACACCCGCAACATGGCCACGGGCGCGTCCAACTGTGACCTTGCCATCATACTGGTGGATGCCCGCTACGGCGTGCAAACTCAGACCCGCCGCCACAGCTTTATCTGCTCGCTTTTGGGCATCAAGCAGTTCGTGGTGGCCGTGAACAAGATGGATTTGCTGGGCTTTGATGAAGCCCGCTTCGACGAAATCAAACGCGAGTACCTGGCCTTTGCCGAGCAGCTTAAGGTGCCTGACATCAAGTTTGTGCCCCTGTCGGCCCTCAAGGGCGACAACGTGGTGAGCCGCTCTGAGCAAAGCCCCTGGTACAGCGGCGAGACCCTGCTGTCGATTCTCGAGAATGCCCCGGTGACCGGTGCCAATCGCGAATTTGAAGCCCGTTTGCCGGTGCAGTATGTGAGCCGCCCGAACCTGGATTTCCGTGGCTTTGCCGGCACCATCGCCAGTGGCAGCTTCAAGGTGGGCGATGCGGTTAAGGCTCTGCCATCCGGTAAAGCCTCTACCGTAAAAAGCATTGTCACCTTCGATGGCGAGCTGAATGAAGCCTTTGCCGGTCAGGCCGTCACCCTCACGCTGAACGATGAAATCGATATCAGCCGCGGCGATGTGATAGTGCCTGCCAGCAGCGATGTAACTGTGTCCAACCGACTGCTCGCCAAGGTGGTGTGGATGCACGAGCAGCCACTGACACTGGGCAAGCAATACAACATCAAGCTGGGCACCCGCAAGGTGCCGGGCACGGTGCGCCACATCATCCACAGCATAGATGTGAACACCCTGGCCGAAGACAAGGCCAATGAGCTGCCGCTGAACGGCATTGCACTGGTGGAGCTGGAGCTGGATGAAGCCGTGGTGTTCGACCCTTATCAGGATAATCGCGACACAGGTGGTTTTATCTTTATCGACCGCATCAGCAACATCACAGTGGGCGCGGGGCTGGTGGAAAGTGCGCTGGAAGCCGAGCACAAGACCACGGATTTCAGTGAGTTTGAGCTTGAGCTGAATGCCCTCATTCGCAAGCACTTCCCCCACTGGCAGGCGCTGGATATCAGCAAACAGTAGTTGCTGCACATCGCGGTACTGCGTTGAGCAGTGCTGAAGCAAGCAGACACACAGCGGGCCTTCGGGCCCGTTTTTCCCCGGATACAAGGATAAGGCTATGACGCTGGAGCAATATTGGGTAATAGGCATGGTACTGACACTGGTCGGTACCCTTGTCTGCACCCGTTTGCCGGCGTCCTGGGTGTTTGCGGCGGTAGCGCTCTTATCCTATGTATCCAACTCCTTGAGTTTGAATGAGTTGTCGGCCTCCTTTACCGACTCCTCCCTGCTGACGCTGGTGCTCTTGCTGCTGGCCTCGGTGGCGCTGGAAAAGACCCGTCTTATCAGCTGGGTCGGGGTGCAGCTGAGCCGCGGCGGCCTGAGAACCGTGCTTACCAAACTGTGGTTTTCCACCTCGGTGCTGTCATCTTTCACCGCCAACACGGCGGTGGTGGCGAGTCTCATTGGTGCCATCAAGCGCAACCAGCGCTATGCGCCGTCAAAGCTGATGCTGCCCATGGCCTTTGCGGCCACCTTTGGCGGCACCCTGACCCTGATTGGCACCTCCACCAATCTGGTGATCAACAGCTTCCTCGACCGCGCCGGACTGCCGCTGCTGCAGTTTTTCACCACCACAGGGGTGGCAATCGGTGTGGTGCTGGCGGGCATGCTGGTGCTGTGGCTGATTGCCGACCGCCTGCCCATTACCGAAAAAGCCGAAGACGAGCAGAACCTGCCGTATTTTCTTGAGGCCCGTATTGCCCCGGGGTCGATTCTGATTGGCAAAACCGTGAGTGACGCGGGTCTGCGTCATTTGCGTAAGCTGTATCTTGCCGAAATTCAGCGCCTTATCGATGGTGAAAAGACCACCATCATTCCGGTCACCCCGGAAGAGGTGCTACAGCAAGGGGATGTGCTGCTGTTTGCCGGGGATATGGAGTCGGTGGCGGTATTGCAGGAAATCGCCGGGCTGACCCTCTATGGCCACCACACCATGAATGGCCAGAGCCTGGCCGAGGCCATCATCAGCCACTCTTCCAGCCTCAATGGCGTGAGCCTCAAAGATGCCCAGTTCCGTGAGCGTTTCGATGCCGTGGTAGTGGCGGTACGCCGTGGCCACGAGCGCCTGCGGGGTGGTTTGGGTACTATCGAACTCCAGGCCGGTGATGCCCTGCTGCTGGTACCGGGCAAAGGTTTTGGCGATGCCTCCCAGCGCCTTGATAAAGAGTTCCTGCTGGTGAATGGCGTAGACTCCGCCACCCGATTGTCCCCCGGTCGCAGTGCCTGGGTGCTGGCAAGCTTTGCCGCCGTGATTGGCCTTGCCATGTTCAATGTGCTGCCGCTGATGAAGGGCCTGACCCTGTTTGTGGCGGGTTTGCTGCTGACGCAGGTAGTGAGCCTGTCTGAGCTTAAGCGCCGCTTCCCCATCGATATAGTGCTGATTGTGGGCGGTGCGCTGGCGCTGTCACAGGCCATGGGCAACAGTGGCATATCCAAATTGCTGGCCGACGAACTGACCGCCGGTTTCAGCGGTGTACACTATTTCTTTGTGATGGCGGGCATTTACCTGCTGACACTCTTTTTAACCGAGCTGATGTCCAACAATGCCGCCGCCGCGCTGGTGTGCCCCATTTCTATCAGCCTGGCCCAGGGCCTTGGCATAGACCCTATGCCCTTTATCATGGCGGTGCTCTTTGGCGCCAGTGCCAGTTTTATCAGCCCCTGGGGATACCAGACCAACCTCTTGGTATTTACCGTGGGCAATTATCGGTTAAAACAATATGTCGGCGTCGGCATCCCCATGGCCATTGCCTACACCTTTGCGGTACTGGCGCTGATCCCCCTGATGTTCCCGTTCCACAGCCTGTAACGGGCAGAGGCAAGGAGAGAAAATGAATCATATTGTGTGGCACCAACACGCCATCACCCACAGCGAACGTGCCCGGCAAAAGGGTCATCGCGGCGCCATTCTCTGGTTTACCGGCCTCTCCGGTGCCGGCAAGAGCACCCTCGCCGGTGCTTTGGAAGCCGAACTCTTTCGCCGCGGTCTGCACTCGTATCTCCTGGATGGCGACAATGTGCGCCATGGTCTGTGTAAAGATTTGGGCTTCAGTCTTGAAGACAGACGGGAGAACATCCGCCGTGTGGGCGAAGTCGCCAAGCTGATGCTGGACGCAGGGCTATTGGTACTCTCGGCCTTTGTCTCACCCCAGCGGGCGGAGCGGGATCTGGTGCGCGCCCTGGTGGGCGAGGGGGAGTTTATCGAGGTGCACGTGGCTACGCCGCTCGATGTGTGTGAATCCCGCGACCCCAAGGGCCTTTACCAGAAGGCCCGGGCTGGTGAGATTAAAGATTTTACCGGTATTTCTTCGCCCTATGAGGCACCTGTGAGTGCGGAGTTGGTGATTGATACCAGTGAGGGTGACCTGGATTCGCAGGTGGCGAAGTTGGTGGATTATTTGATTAGTGGTGGGTATATTCCTGCCTGATTGAGCATCAGGGGGCTTTCTCGTTAGCCGAATGCTCTGGTGCTGAATGCCAGTTTTGGCGGCTAAAGTCTGATTGATGGCTAGCGCCGCAAAGTCTTAATCTCTGTTGCTTTTTAAGCAACCAAAGTCGTGGGGCTTCACCCCACACCCGAGGAAAGGGGGCAGTATCGACTTGCCCCCTTGTCCAATCCCCCAGCGACCCGCGACGAAGCGGACGACTCCTTCGGGCCTTTGCTGAAAATCGGCTAACGCGCCAGACGCTCATCCCTGATTCGACTGGCGCTGCTTCGGCGAAGCACATCCCTGTGCTTCACTCCCCGCTCGGCTATCCTGCCTCGCGCTCGTAAGCTTATCGCTTTGCGATACTCGCCCATGCCTCGCTACGCCATTTTCAGCAACACCCTCAGCCGCTTCGAGCGGGATATAGTACTGTGCAATCCTCAGCCAAAGAGTTATGGGGGGCTCACGCTAGTGGATGGAATTCACAGACTTATGTAGTATAACGATATTATAATTTTAAAGTTATTTCTGATTTAAATAGCTCTCAGAAAGCTAAGGAATTTGGATATGGATATTTATAAAAAATTAGATATTTCTCATATTGATGATGAGCAAAAAAAAGAATTTATTTATTTCACATCTTGATTCTTTGCTTAAAGAGAAATCATCTAGAACTTATGGTTGTGCCGAATTCATTGGTGATGACTTCGTTAACTCTACGAGAATTGAGATACATTTAGAAGAGGAAGTCGGTAATGTTTTTATTCAGATTGTCAGTTCTGAAGATGGAGAGCTTAAGGAATTAAGATACTCATGCATAGATAGTGAAAGGGTAAACTCTTGGCTGGATAGCGTTATAAATTCTTCACTGATTAATGCACTTGGTGATAAAAAAAGGAAATATTACAGGGTTTTCCTTTTTGCATACTTTGGTGCAGCGTTAGATGGGGAATACTGGATAAAAAATGTAAGAATAGCTCCTGTTCGAACTGAAAGTTGTAATGAAATTATGATTGATGTTGAACGGTTTTTTTCAGTGGAATTTGAGTTGGATGCAATTGATGAATTAGATGCGGATGCTCGTGGATTGGTAATTGCGGAGAGGCATGCTGCACGACTATCGTTACTGTTAAATTTGGGAGCTTATAGACCATTGCAAGAGCATCGGTGGTTTCTTGCAGATAATCCGTTAGATAAAAGTGAACTCAGAACAACAGGATTTTATGGGCATTTTTATGCAAGGACTAAAATGCCAAAGAAAAATGAACTACATAACTTAGGTAAGTTTGATGAAAATATTTTCAAAACTTTCCTATCTGTGGGAGGAACAATTAAGTTTCCTCAACAAGCTAGAAAGGTTTTCAGGGCTTTGGATAAATGTGAAGATCGCGTCAGGACTGCATTTGATTCCTGCTGTCTGTTATACCAGTTGTCACTTACCTCAGGTCGTTATTCTCCAACTGTTCAGCTATCATATATGGTAGCTGCCGTTGATGCTCTTTCTGATTGTGAAAGTGATGAACTTAGTAACTTTGGGAGCTTTGTTCGGTACTATTCGCAACCTCAAGGAAAGATTGACCATCTTATTGATTTTATGCATGGCAGTGTTAGATCATCTTTCTTTCATGCAGGTAGGTTTGCTGGTGGAGAATATCAATATGAACGACTATCAACGATCAGGTTTAATGATCCAATTAAGTGGACTAGAGAACATAACTTTCGAGAGTGCAAGAAGTTACTTAGATTTTCTATCTGTAACTGGTTAATTTTTTTAATAGATAAACATTGTGCTGAATAACTATTTATACAGTCAGGACACCCTAAATACTTTCTACTATTAATAATTCGGGGCAGAAATACTTCGGTGCTTGCGGATTTGCACTAGCCCTCCCCATCGAAGCCGCTTTGGGTGTTGGGCTGAGTGAAACGGGTAAGCTGAGGCATGGGATGCTGAGGCAGTGACCGTCGAGCTGGGAGCGAGTTGGTCGCGGTAGCCGTTTTCAGCCCATAAGGCCAAAGTGCTCGGCTTCGTCGGGGCGGCATGGGAGATCCAAGAGGGGATTGCTGTAGATCCCCTCTTGGCCGGGTGAAGCCTGGAAGGCTTCGATTTCAGTCGCTTGCAAAGCGACAAATTAGCGAAGCTCTGCTAAGTGCAACTTGGCTTTATTCAACCAATCGACGCTTGTTGCTAGTGTGCGTAATCACTCAGTGGGACTTGCGACACTGTCAGCCGACACAACAGTTCCCTCTGCTGCCAGCAGCTCCAATCGCTCCCGTTCTGCTTTGGAAACGTACTTGGGTTTATTGCTGCCGTGGAGCTTGGCTTTCTTCTTTTTGTCTTTGGCAATCAGGGTCTGATTGATTTTCTTCTTTCTGTTCATAGGCGGCTAATGGGTGGCGGCTCTGTGGCTGCTCAAGCTGGGCTGTGTAAAAAGACGGCGCACTATAGCAGCAATTGAAAGCGGGTTAAACGCCTCGGTATGTCCGGTGATGCCCAGTCCGCGGCACCTGAGAGGCGACAGCCGCGCCTGGGTTGGCTGGTGTCTAAGCTGCCAATTCAGCTTACGTCAAAATCCTTGGCCAATATGCCTTTCAGGATGGGGCCGAAGTTTGACTCCCCATGGGGGCGTACCAGATGGGCGAGTTCATCCCCCACGGTGGAAAAACGGTAGTAGGAAAGCAGCAGGTGGCCGTGGCGTGGGGTGAGCTTAAGCTCGGTCTTGGGCAGCATCAGCGCGAAGCTGCGTTTGGGCTCCAGTTCGCCGGTTTCAAATTCGGTGCTGTGAAGTATGCCAAGGTCCATCAGGGTGACCAGCGCCGAGTAGGGCAGGCCGAATTGGGACAGGGGCAGGGTAACAGAGGAGGATTTTCGAAACAGCTGGCCGATACCGCCGGTGACCCGGTAGCCGGAGAGGATTTTCAGCCTGTCGTCGCTGCCAACGCGCACCGCAACGGTGAGCGCTTTCTCCAGAGTTTGGGCCTCGCGCCAGGTGAGGCGCCTTAAGGTTTCCAAGGTTCTCAAGCTGAAGTTGCCGGGTTCGGTCAGCTCTTTGGCCAATATGCGGGCCCACAGCTCCTGCATGCGGCGGTTATGGATTTGCTCCGCCATCTGAAAAAACTGATACAGCCAGTCAGGGTCGGGATCGGCGCCCACCATGTCCGATGGCGTATACTTGAGCGCCAGGGTATAGATAGACTCCACGTTGGCCTGATGCTGTGCCGCCATCTTGCGCGCCCGGTGCGCTGCGCGCTCTGCCACCGACGCATTGGAGGGGCGATAGCCCTCTTCACTGGCAAGCCCCAGTATGCGACCCAGCAGCAACGCCTTGCGCCTGGCGGAGTTATCGCTCTGGCTGCTGCTCGGGTTGCTGGTTGCGGTCAGGCTGAATTCTGGCTCGTTGTCGGTGTTACTCATGGGCTCGTCTCTGCATTCTGAGCTTGGCTGCTCTTTATTGTTATAGGTTGCTCTTTATTGTAGTGGGCTGCGCTTGATTGTCATAGGCCGGGTTCGATTGCGCACTCAGGCCCGGCCTCTGTCAGTTGCGGCTTTCGCGCCAGTGCGCTTTTACTCGGCGCTTGTTAATCGGCGCTATTACTGGCTTTGGGTACTCGACTCTTGCTACGCCCGGCTCTCTATTCTCGACTCTTGCTACGCCCGACGCCCGACGCCCGACGCCCGACGCCCGACGCCCGACGCCCGACGCCCGACGCCCGACGCCCGACGCCCGACGCCCGACTCCCGACTCCCGACTCCCGACGCCCGACTCCCGACTCCCAATTCCTGATGCCCAATTCCCGATTCCCGCCCCCCGTTACTCGGTGCGGGGCGCCAGGGCCTTGGCCGGAAACAGGACTTCGTTGCCGGGGGCTGGGTGCCTTGGCACGTTCAGCGACAGCAGCAGGGAGCATACGGCCATGGCGGCACCGATATAAAATACCGCCGCATTGGACTCAAGCCACAGATAGCCCAGCAGTACCGGGATCACCACGGCAGCAATGTGGTTGATGGTAAAGCTCACCGACATACTGGCGGCGATATCCGGCCGGTCAGCAATCTTCTGGAAATAGGTTTTCATGGCGATGGCCATGGCAAACAGCAAATGGTCAATCACATACAGGGCCGCGGCAAAGTGGGCGCTTTCCACCATGGCGTAGCTCACGAATACCCCAATCAGGCCAACATACTCAAGGCACAGGGCATTGCGCTCGCCGATACGGCCAATCAGGCGGCCGATAGCGGGGGCAAACAGCAGGTTGATGACATAGTTAACCAAAAACAGCGCGGTAATTTCGCTGACGCTGTAATGGAATTTCTCCACCATCATAAAGCCGGCAAACACCACGAAGATTTGCCGTCTGGCGCCGGAGAAAAAGGTCAGTAAATAGTAGAGCCAGTAGCGGCGGCGCAGTATGACCTTCTTGTGCTGCACTTCACCGGTGTCGAAACGGGGAAAGTAATGCCACAGCGCCAGGGTCATCAGGCAGCCCAGACCACCCACAAAGGCATACATCCACACATAATCGAGCTTGAATACCGTCATCAGCAGCCAGATGCTGCCATAACCCCCAAGGGCCGCGGCGGCCTTCCACGACAGCGCCTTACCCATAAAGCCGGCGGTCTGTTCCTTATCGACCCATTGCAGGGTGAGGGATTGGTTGAGGGTCTCGTAGTAGTGAAATCCCACCGACATCAGCACAGTGGTGAAATAGAGGCCCATCACCGTTGGCAAAAAGCCTGTGATGGCGACCCCCAGGCTGAGCACCAGCAAGGATAGGAGGGCAAAGGACTGCTCACGGATAATCAGCAGCACAAAGATGGCGGTAAAGGCGAGAAATCCGGGGACCTCCCTCAGGCTTTGCAGCATGCCGATTTCGGCACCGCTGAAATGGGCACGCTCGATAACAAAGTTGTTCAGCAGTGCCTGCCACACGGCAAACACCATGGACATAATAAATGTCATCCAAAGCAGCAGCCGCTGGGCCTGTTGCCCCTCACTCCCTGAAAGCATGTTAATACCGGTGATAACAGAAGATTTTGGCATGTTAAACCCTGGCACCCCATTTGGCTACCGGCCAAATTAAGCAACTTTTGAAGTAGCCCGCGAAGGCACAAATGTGAGGCAGTTGGAATTTAAGCATCCGGGTCAGTAGAGTTCCCATAGCCCGTGATCCAATTCAATAAAAAATCATGCACTTTGGCCTATCATCGCCTAAAGCCCGAGCAACAATGGCAGGTAAACCGTGAGCAAAACTCTCATTCTTTTTTCTACCGTCCATGGTCAAACCCGCAAGATTTGCGATCGCATTGCCGAGGTGATGCGCGGCTTTGACCACGAGGTGACACTGCTGCCCCTGGAACAAGCCCCCAGCCTGGAGGGGTTCGATAAGGTGGTGCTGGGAGCCAGCATTCGCCATGGCAAGCACAACAGCGCCGTGTACCAATTTATTGAGCAAAATCTGGACGCGCTGCAAAGCCGTGCCGGCGCCTTTTTTTCGGTCAGTCTGGTGGCCCGCAAGCAAGCCAAGAACACCGCCGCCACCAATCCTTATATGCAGGACTTTTTAGCCAAATCCCCCTGGCGCCCGGAATTGCTGGAGGTGTTTGGTGGCAACCTGCACTATCAGGGATATAGCGCCATGGACCGAAACATTATTCGATTTATCATGTGGTTGACCAAGGGACCAACCGACCCCAATACCAAGGTGGAGTACACCGATTGGCACAAAGTTGATACCTTTTCCCGCGAGATAGCGTCTATGGAAATTTTATCCCGATGAATGGCAACCCCGGGGGCAATGGCCTGCAACGCGTGTGGCAGAAACTGCAACCCAGGTTGCATCTGATGGTGCTGCTTCCTGTGCTGCCGGTGCTGCTGACAGCGCCTTTTTTATTGCTGGGACGCAGGCTCAGGGACAATGCCTCTTTATGGGATTTACTGCATGTGTATCTGGGGCTCTTGCTGGTGCCCATATCCTTGCTGCTGCTCATTTCCTGTGTGGTGCAGGGGCGCTGGCGGCAGTTTTTTCCGCTGTGGGGCAGCGATGCCCTGCGTCAGGACATAAAAGCGCTGGCCTCGGCCAGGCTGCCCAAGGGCGGTGGCAGTGGGCTTTTCAGCTTACTCGAAGGGCTTTGTGCCCTCTTTTTGGTGGCCGTTGCCCTGACCGGGCTTGGGTGGTATTGCACCGAAGGCAGCGCCGAGGCCTTGAGCTGGCGCGCCTGGCACAAGGACCTTGCCATCGGCTTTGTGGTGCTGTTGGCGCTGCACGTGCTGGCGGCCTTATCTCACCTTGTGGACTTTTTCCGCCAATAAGCCGTTCTTTACTCCCTACTTGCGCTGCTGACAACAGGGTATTGAACACGCCACTATCAGCCTCGAGTTGTAGGGCTATACTCAACACATATAAATCCCGGCACCGAGAGCTTATCGAAGGAGCGGTATATGTCCATATCCATGTCTAACTACAGTCTGAGAAACAAACTTTTGCTTTTGGCTATGGTGCCTTTGGTGCTGATCCTCACTGCGGTGATGAGCTATTCCTGGCAAGTCGAGAGCCAGGCTCTGGACGACTCGGTTGCGCTGTTTCAGGAGAAGCTGGTTAATGAGCGGCAACAACAGCTTCAGGAGGCTACCCAGATTGCCCTGGCGGTGGTTGCCCATCAGGTCAGCCTGGGGCAAAACGGCAATATCAATGATGCCCTGCGGCCGCTGAGATTTGGCAGTGCGGGCTACTTCTTTATCTACGACTATCAGGGGGCGAACGTGTTCCATGCCACCAACCCGGCATTGGAAGGTACGCCACAGATTGGTATGACGGATCCCCAGGGAACCAAGATAGTGGTGGGGTTGATTGATGCGGCCAAACGCGGCGGCGGCTTTTTTAACTACGTGTATCCCAAGCCCGGGGTCGAGGGGCTGGTGGTTAAAATCGGTTATGCTGCACCCATTCCCGGAAAAGACTGGCTCTTGGGCACAGGCGCTTATCTGGACGACATAGATGCCGCGGTTGAAGCCTACTCCCAGAGCGCGCGTCAGGCCATGTTGGAAAAGGCTGTGGCCATCTTTATGATGTCGCTGGTACTGGCCTTTATCACCCTGGTAGCCATTTGGAGTGCCGCCCATCGGATGGTGAAACCCATTCGAGCCATGGTCGACAGCCTCAACGATATCGCCCGGGGGGAAGGGGATCTCACGGCGCGCCTCAGCGTTCGCGGTGAGGATGAAATTGCCGAGCTCGGTACTGCCTTTAACCAATTTGTGGACAAGCTGCAGGGCATTATCCGTGATGTGGCCGATACCACGGGGCGGGTAAAGCAGGCCGCCGTTGATATAGACCGCCAGACCACAGAGATGGCCAGTCAGCTCAACAGCCACAACAATGAGACCGATCAGGTGGTCACCGCCATCACTGAGATGTCGTCCACCGCCGCCGAGGTAGCTCAAAATACCACTCAGGTGGCTGAGGCAACCCAGGCCGCCACCGGCGATGTGGCGAAAGCCCAGGCCTGTGTTGACAGTTCGCTGACGGAGATTTCGAACCTGATGTCACAGGTCAACGATGCCGCGGCCAATATTCAGTCGTTAAGTGAACAGTCGCAAAAAATCAATTCTGTGTTGTCTGTGATTGGCGGCATTGCCGAGCAAACCAACTTGCTGGCGCTGAACGCGGCCATTGAGGCGGCGCGGGCCGGTGAGCAGGGCAGGGGCTTTGCGGTGGTGGCCGACGAGGTGCGAAATCTTGCCAGTCGAACCCAGGCAAGTACGCTTGAAATCAATGAAATGTTGACCGACCTGCACCGATTGGTGTCATCGGCGGTGAAGACCATGGAAGAGAGCCAGCACAGTTGTCAGCGTTCGGTGGAAGCTTCAACGGCCATTTCAGAGAGTCTGGGTTCTGTGACCAGCGCCGTTACCGCCATTAATGATATGAGCACCCAGATTGCGGCGGCGGCCACCGAGCAAAGCTCTGTGACCGAAGAGATTAACCGCAATGTGTATGCCATTCAGGAAATCGTCAATGCCCTGCTGGCCTCCAGCCAGGAGGCGCGCTCTGTCAGCCGCACCGTGTCCACCGAAGGAGCGCAGCTCGCCACCCTGGTGGGGCAGTTCAAGGTGTGATTGTGTGTTAGCGTGAAAAAGGCACCTTCGGGTGCCTTTTGGCTTAATGGGGATGGGGGAATTGTGAATGGTGAATGGGGAATGGGGAATGGGGAATGGTGAATGGGGAATGGGGAATGGGGAATAGGGAACGGCGTTTTCCAGCGCTGCTCAGCGGGTCATTTTCTTTACGAATACCACCACGAATAGGGCGATGGTAAAGCTGCCGGTGAAGGCTTCGATGGCGGCTATCAGGCGGGAAAAGCCTATGGGGGTAAAGTCGCCGTACCCCAGGGTGGTGAATGTCACAACCGAGTAATATATGCAGTTAAAAAATAAGTAAAAATTCATCATAAAGGTGTTTTCTTGCCTGAACACATGTATGTTGCCGCCGTAGCTCAGGCCAGTGAAAAAATAACAGATGGCGCAAATGAGAATGAGCACCATGGAAAAGCCGATAACCCGCCCGGGGGATTCGCCATAGCCGCAGAAGAGGTCGATTATCTTTGAGGTCAGCCGGGCCCGGGAATACTTGGGCAACTGGTGGCGGCGCATGGTCAGCTCGCGCTGAATAAAATGCCCGCCCATGGCGAACAGGCCTTCGCGCTCGGCGGCCTTGCGCAGGTCGCGGTAAATTTCTTCTGCCTGCTCGAAATAATCCAGTGCAATTTCCATCTCACCCACCCGCTCGGCCTCCATGGCCATGCGTTCTTGCTTGAGCAGTTTGCCGGTATTGATGTTTTCAATTTTGGCGCCCATCCACTTTATACCAAGCAAATTGGTATTAACCAGATTGGCGCAGTGAACATTGGCCTCCCGCAGATCGGCCTTCATCAAACTGGCGCTTTCCAGATTGAGATTAAACATGTGAGCGCCGTTCAGATTAGCCCGGTACAGTTCGGCATGGCTCATGTCATAGCCGGTTTTGCTGTGGTGTTTTACCAGGTCGATACCGGCAAGCTCGGCACGTTTGAGATGCACGCCCCTGAGCATACCGCCCTTGCGGGCATATGCTTCGAGTTTGGCTTTGTCGTCAGGGCCATCTTTGGTGATGCGGGGGTCATGCCAGTAACACAGACCACTGGGACCTGCGGGTTCCGAGCATGAAAATCCTTCATCTTCGTGATAGCAGCACACGGGTATTTTCTCGTCCATGTCAACAGTATAGACAGGCGCTGCGACCCTGCCAGAAGGGGGATTATGCTTGTTCCCCAACGGGCTGTGGCCATCGATGGGCGTGGTGGGCGATGATAAGCCCGGCCCGGTTGGTGCCCGCTATTTGATGGCTTACCACATCAGGGTGCAAGAGTGCGGCAGAATCAAGGGGATTGCAGAGGGAAAAATGGTACAAAAAGCCCCGGACAAAGCCGGATGCTTAACTGGTAACCAGGCGGTCACTTTGGTAGAATACGCCGTTATTTTTTCCGTTATCCAATCGATTTAAGTTGAATCACCATGTTTGAAATCAATCCGGTTAAATTCAAAATTAAGGAGCTGGCCCAGCGCACTATGCTCCTTAGGGGGTATCTTTGACTACGACGCCAAAAAAGAGCGTCTGGAAGAAGTTACCCGTGAGCTTGAGAGCTCAGATGTCTGGAACAACCCCGAGCGTGCTCAGGCACTGGGCAAAGAACGCGCCAGCCTGGAGAATGTGGTCAAGACCATAGACACTCTGGATTCGGGTCTGGAAGATGTGGAAGGCCTGCTGGAACTGGCTGTTGAGGAAGAAGACGAAGGCACCTTTGAAGATGCCAAGGCCGAGCTCGATGAGCTTGAGAAGAGCCTTGAGGATCTGGAGTTCCGCCGTATGTTCTCCGGCCCACAGGATCCCTCTGACTGTTACCTGGACATTCAGTCCGGCTCCGGTGGTACCGAAGCCCAGGACTGGGCCGAAATGGTGCTGCGCATGTACCTGCGTTGGGGTGAAGCCCACGACTTCAAACCTGAATTGATTGAAGTGTCAGACGGTGACGTGGCCGGTATCAAGAGTGCCACCATCAAGTTTACCGGCGAGTATGCCTATGGCTGGCTGCGCACCGAAACCGGTGTACATCGTTTGGTGCGTAAGTCGCCATTCGACTCCAGCGGCCGTCGTCACACCTCGTTCTGCTCTGTGTTTGTGTATCCGGAAATCGATGATGACATCGAGATTGATATCAATCCGGCCGATCTGCGTATCGACGTTTACCGCGCCTCGGGTGCCGGTGGTCAGCACGTAAACCGGACAGAATCTGCGGTACGTATTACCCACTTGCCCACCAATACCGTGGTGCAGTGTCAGAACGACCGCTCACAGCACAAGAACAAAGACACCGCCATGAAGCAGCTGAAAGCCAAGCTTTATGAGCTGGAGCTGCAAAAGCAAAACGCTGAAAAGCAGGCCGCCGAAGATGCCAAGTCTGACATCGGCTGGGGTAGCCAAATCCGTTCTTATGTACTGGATGACTCCCGTATCAAGGATTTGCGTACCGGCGTAGAGACCCGCAACACCCAATCGGTGCTGGACGGCGATCTGGACAAGTTTATTGAAGCCAGCCTTAAATCCGGGCTGTAATTTACTGCGAGAAGAGACGATGACTGAACACATCCAAGACGAGAATAAGCTGATTGCTGAACGTCGTGCCAAGCTGGAACACGTCCGCAAGAACTGCCCAGCCAATGGTCACCCGAACACCTTCCGCCGTAAACACAAGGCCGCTGAACTTCAGGCACAGTTCGGTGACAAGACCAAGGAAGAGCTGGAAGCCCTGGGTTTCCAAACCGCCATCGCCGGCCGTGTAATGGCCAAGCGTGGCCCCTTCCTGGTACTGCAGGACGTATCCGGCCGCATTCAGGCCTATGCCGACAAAGGCGTACAGGCCGACTTGAAAGACCGTTATGCCGGTCTGGATATCGGTGACATCGTCGGCGTGGAAGGCACCCTGCACCTGTCCGGCAAGGGCGACCTCTATGTGAACATGGAGCGCTACGAGCTGCTGACCAAGGCGCTGCGCCCACTGCCTGAAAAGTTCCACGGTCTGACCGACCAGGAAACCCGCTACCGCCAGCGTTATGTTGACCTCATCGTGAACGAAGACTCACGTGAAGCCTTCAAAATGCGCTCAAAAGTGGTTGCTGCTATCCGTAACTTCATGATCAAAAAAGAGTTCATGGAAGTTGAAACCCCAATGATGCACGTGATCCCAGGCGGCGCCTCTGCCCGTCCTTTCGTCACCCATCACAATGCGCTGGACATCGAAATGTACCTGCGTATTGCCCCGGAGCTGTACCTGAAGCGTCTGGTTGTGGGTGGTTTTGAGCGTGTGTTCGAAATCAACCGTAACTTCCGTAACGAAGGTCTGTCGCCACGCCATAACCCGGAATTCACCATGATGGAATTCTATATGGCCTACGCCGATTACAACGACCTTATCGATCTGACCGAAGAGATGCTCTCCAGCATCGCCAAGGAACTGCTGGGTGACACCAAACTGCCTTACGGCGAGCACGTGATTGATTTCGGCGGCCCATACACCCGTATGAGCATGCTGGAAGCCATCAAGCACTACAACCCGGACAACGCCACCATCCAGGCCATGACCTACGAAGAAGTGAAGAACATCGACTTCATGCGTAAGCTTGCCAAGGACGTGGGCATCGAAACCGAATCCTTCTGGAGCTGTGGTCAGCTTCTGGAAGAAATCTTCGGTGAGACTGCCGAGCCCAAGCTGATGCAGCCTACCTTCATCACCGGCTACCCAGCGGACATTTCGCCTCTGGCCCGCCGCAGCGATGGTAACGACTTCATCACCGACCGCTTCGAGTTCTTCATCGGTGGCCGTGAAGTGGCCAACGGCTTCAGCGAGCTTAACGATGCTGAAGATCAGGACAACCGTTTCAAGGCGCAGGTAGAAGCCAAGGACGCCGGTGACGACGAAGCCATGTTCTACGATGCTGACTTCATCACAGCGCTGGAACACGGTCTGCCACCCACTGCCGGTCAGGGCATTGGTATCGACCGTCTGGTGATGCTGTTTACCAACACTCACACCATTCGTGACGTGATCCTGTTCCCGGCTATGCGTCCTCAGGCGTAAGCTGTGTGAACAAATAAAAAACCGGCCAACTGGCCGGTTTTTTTATGGGTTTAATCTCTGTATTCCGTGGATTACAGGTACAAACCAATCAGCATGTTGCCCCAGTCTTTTTCTTTGCTGTCTTTGAAGCTTGACTGTACGTCACGGATAAAGCGGTTGCCCTCTTCCAGGTTCAGGTCGGCAATGGCTTTGACGGCCATGGCTTTATCTGACCAATTGTCGGCAGTGGCGAACACGCCTTTTAGGGTTTCCAGTTCTTCTTCGGCATCGAGAATACCCAGAGAAGAAATGGCCGCCAGGCGCACATATTCTTCGTCTGACTTGAGCAGTTCTTTCAGGAAAGGCACGGCAGTTTTGTTGTTGCCAAAACCAAGCTGATACACATCCAGATAATCATCTGATTGTTTGGTCTTGGCTATCAGTGCATTCACATCATCGTCTGAAATCTGCTGCTGATACACCAGCGCATTCACCTTGGCGGCAAATTCTTTTACCAACAGCGACAGAGGTTCGTTCAGGGTTGGCTCGATGATTTCATCGAAGCTCCACACAGGTACCTTGCCGCGTTTAACGAACACTCCCACCCGCTTGATGCCTTCTGGCGTATGCACGTCGGCACTCAGCATGGTGAAGGTGATGAAAGGGGTATAGGCATTGGTGCGGTGGTTACGCATCGCCAGCTTGAGCACATCGACTTTGAGCGGCGCTGCGACGGCGCTTGGATTGATCCCCCGGGCCGCCAGCTCTTTATCCGTGTGTTCCTGCAAAAAGGCCACGGGTGCAAGGGGCGCCTTATTGAGCTTCAGCTCGGCCGGGAGTATGCCATAGCTGAAGGTTTTCTTGTCGCTGCGCATATCGACAAGTTGCAGCGGGGAAAACTCATTGGTGGTGGTTTTTGCGTAGCCAGCGTTGGAAGGGGCTGGCGTCTTTACCTGATACGAAGAGGGGGCACAGCCACCCAGGAGCGCTGAAGTCAACGCAACAGCAAGCAGGCGCTTAATGGGGAAAGTCATCTTATTCATTCCTTTGTTGTAATTTCCTGCAACTTTTTCCCGCTGCAGGGGATGGGGAGTCACACTTTATCATTAGGTTTCCACCGGGCAAGAGGGAATGCGTACATTTGTTGCCTTTATGTTGATTGCTTTGGCTCTCGAGTGGCTATCCTGATGGCACGTCGCCATTGTTTATGGCCTGCATCCCGGGTGAATTTCAGGTCAATCACCACAGAAGTCTTCTTTACAATCTTCATGATTTCAGCGGTTTGTAAATTTCTTATTTTGCAATTGAGAATTATTCTCAAAATGATAATCTCCCGACGATTTTAACAGGGTTACTCATTCGGGGGATGTATGAAAGCGACTAAGCACCAAGGCTATTCACTGCTGTGGCTGGCGATGTTGGCTTGCTGCAGAAAAGGTTCAGGCAGACGCACAGGTTGAAAAGAAGGCGACACCAGAGCAGAGCGAGTTATCCGATGCCAGGACTGCGGATGAAACGGAAAATACCGACATCGAGCGGATCCAGGTGTTGAGCAGCCGCGGCCTGATTTCCTTTGTCAGTGCCTCTGCCAGCAAGAGCAATGTACCCGTGGTCGAAACCCCTGTGTCTGTGTCTGTGCTCACCGAAAAGCGCATTACCGATCTGGGCGCCGAGACACTGCAGGATGCCCTGGGTTACGTGGCCGGTGTTTACAATGGCCCCTACGGCATGGACTCCCGTGGCGACTGGTCGCAAATTCGCTCGGTGGCGCCGGTGAGCTACCTCGATGGTTTGCAGCTGCTGTTTGGCAACTACAACAATGCCCGCCCCAATCCTTATCTGTTGCAACAGGTTGAAATTCTTAAGGGCCCTTCGTCTGTCCTCTTTGGTCAGGGCAGCACCGGTGGCATAGTCAATATGGTCACCAAGCAGCCCACGGCGGCGCGCAGCAACGAAATCTGGGCCCAGCTCGGCAATTATCAGCGCAAGCAGCTGGCCGGTGACTTTACCGGCGCTTTCGATGAGGATGCCAATGTACTCTACCGCCTGACTGCGCTGGTGCGCGACGCCAACAGCCAAACCGAGCACGTGGCCGACGATGCCTTCTTTGTGGCGCCTTCCGTCAGCTTTTATGTGACCGACAATACCAGGCTGACCCTGCTGACCTATTTTCAGGATAATCACACCGGATCCAGCACCCAGTTTTTCCCCCACGAAGGCACCCTGTTACCGGCCAAATACGGCCAGATCCCCAGCGAGCGCTTTGTCAGCGAGCCGGGATGGGACAGATACGATACCCGGCAGCACTCGGTCACCCTGAAGCTGGAGCACGAGTTTGAATCCGGACTTCAGCTCAACTGGGCAGCAAGGCAAATGGACTCCAGCGCCGAATACCGCACCCTGTATGCCTGGCCGCCCAAGTTTCAGGACAACAAGCGCGAGTTGCTGCGCTCTGTGTACCTGAGCGACGCCAGCGCCAGTGCCTTCACCACAGATCTTCAGCTCCACGGTGAGTTTGACACCGGGGCCTTAACCCACAGGGTCACGGTTGGCACCGACTATCAGGATGTGGTGACAGATAACGACAGCGCCTATCTCTCCGGTCAGGGTGGTTTGATTGATGTCTACCAGCCTGTGTATGGGCAAGTCACCCTGCCCGGTGATGAGGTTATCAGGGATAACCCCAGTGCCAGCCAGCGTCAGCTGGGCCTATATGTGCAGGACTCCATGCGCTGGAATGACTGGGTACTCAGCCTGGGACTCAGGCACGACAGTCTGGATGTGAAAAACACCGCCGGCATTAAGACATCACCTTCGGCCACCACCGCCAGGGCCGGGCTTATGTATGCCTTCAGCGGCGGCATTTCGCCCTATGTCAGCTATTCCGAGTCGTTCAATCCCATCGCCGGGGTGTCCAAGTCCGGTGAGGTGTATAAGCCAAGGGAAGGTCAGCAGTGGGAGGGGGGGATTAAGTATCAGCCGGAGGGGACTGAGCACCTTATCACTCTGGCCGGCTATCGCATTGTAGAGTCCAATCGGGTGACTCAGGATACGCCGGATGCCATGAGTCAGCTGGGTGAGGTGGAAATTCGTGGTATCGAACTTGAGGCGCAGCTTGAGTGGGAACACTGGGATCTGTACGGCAGCTATGCGTACAGCGACTCTGAAATCAAGGTCACCGACAAGCTGTACGAGCAGGGCGCGCGTTTGGCCGCTATGCCGGACAATATGCTGTCTGTGTGGGCAACCTATCGGCCTGATAATTGGCTGCCGGGGCTCAAGATGGGCCTGGGCTATCGGTATGTGGGGCAAACGTCAGATGGCAGCGTGGATGTGCTGTTGCCGGATGGCAGCTATGCCCACAGGGCTTTGCAGACAGATAGCTATCAGATGTGGGATATGATGCTGGGCTACGAATGGGAGAGTTGGGATATGACGCTCAATCTCGATAACCTCAGCGACAGAACGGTTATCACCAGTTGCCTGGCGCGGGGGGACTGTTTCTACGGCCAACAGCGCCAAATCACGGCGAACGTGAAATACCGATTCTAGTCAGCATTCACCACCATAAAAAAGCACGGAGTAAACCGTGTTTTTTTATTAAAAACAGCTAATTGCAATTTAATTTATTGGGCAGCGCTTCGTTATTGGCGGGTTTCTGACACAAGATTTACAAATTGCTGATTGATCTTTTTTTAATCATCTCTAAATTTGATATCAAAGTGATATCAATTGGAGTGAATCATGGTACAAGAAAAACGTGGATTTTCCCTCAGTGGCTATCTGGTGTTTGTGGTGCTTATCGCCCTGCATCTGGTGTTTTTTGCCATGATGGCGACAGGCCCTCAATATGGTGGCGTGATAGGTAATGTATTGACCGCCCTTTGCTGGCCTGGCTTTTTTATGGTGCAGCCCAATCAGGCCAAGGTGCTGACACTGTTCGGCAGTTACGTGGGCTCGGTGAGAAACACGGGGCTGCGCTGGACCATCCCCCTCTTTGCCAAGCGCACCATATCCCTGCGTATCCGTAACTTTGAAAGCGCCAAAATCAAGGTGAACGATAACCTGGGCAACCCCATCGAAATCGCCACGATAGTGGTCTGGTCGGTTACCGACAGTGCCGAGGCGGTATTTGAGGTGGATGATTACGAAAGCTATGTGTCTATTCAAAGTGAAGCGGCGCTTCGCAACATGGCCAGCAGCTACGCTTACGATCCCCAGGATGAAAACGAAGTGGCACTGAGGAGCCATCCCCAGGCGATTGCCGATAAGCTCAAACAGGAAATCCAGGAGCGTCTTGGCCGCGCCGGTGTCACAGTGCTGGAAGCCCGTATAAGCCACCTGGCCTATGCCCAGGAAATTGCCAGTGCCATGTTGCAGCGTCAGCAGGCCACCGCCATCATCGCCGCCCGGGCCAAAATCGTTGAGGGTGCCGTGGGCATGGTGGAAATGGCACTGGAGCGGTTAAAAGCCCAAAACGTGGTGGAGCTGGATGAAGAGCGCAAGGCGGTGATGGTGAGTAATCTGCTGGTGGTACTGTGTGGCGATAAGAGTACTCAGCCTGTGGTCAATACCGGCAGCCTGTATTGAGGCGCCTATGAGTAAGAAAGCCTACCCCTTGCGGATAAGCAGCGATGTACTGGCAGCCATGCAACGTTGGTCGGACGATGAGCTTCGAAGCCTCAATGCCCAGATTGAATATGTGCTGCGGGATGCGCTGGTGAAAAGCGGCCGGGTGAAACTGGTGCAAAAGGTGGTGGTGGAAGTGCAGGCAACTGATGAGTCTGACGATCCAGCAACTAAGGAGCAAACAGCTCCCAAATAGTGGCAGGTTCAGAATCCATTAAAAAGGAAGCGCAGCGCTTCCTTTTTTATTTATCCCCTTCAGAGGCGCTGACTGTTGCTTTGCAGCTCCAGTCGTATGCTCCCGGACAGGTTATGGACCCACTTGTTGTAGTTTCTGTGGATACTGCCTTCATCAAAGTCGAGATTGGCGCTGTCTTTGTAATGAATGGAATAGCTTTGCTGGCTGAAGGGAATCAGCACGTTGGCGCCGTGACTTCGCACCGATATCTGGGCTTCAATCAGACCGGGCTCCACCACCCGTGACACCCAGCCCCGTTTGCGGGTGGCAGTCAGAATGCTTTGCTCGACCTGCTCCAGCGGCATGGTGGCACCGGAGCGGCTCACTGGCACCAGCAGATTGTCGAGTTCCAGTACGGGCTTACTGGTACAAGCGCTCACCAGACACAAGGCCAAAATCGTACTTACCAGCAATCTCATGTTTTACCCCATCTTTGTCGGCGAAATTTCAGGATTTTGCCGCTGCCAACCATCACCCGGGCAGGGTAGCAGAATGAGCTGAACCGCAGCTGACCTGCCGTGTGGTTTTGACCGGCTTTTCCTCGGGTTGACGGGGATTTGTACGGGATTGTTAACCCGCGCTGATTTTTGGTTTGCCAAGCGCCGTCTTACATCCAATCCTGACCCATGGCATTTGCGATAACGCCGAACGCTCTGCCAAAACTGGTGCTTCGCTTTTGAGCGAGCCGGCTTAACTCAACAATAGAAAAAGCCGCATGATCGCGGCTTTTTATTAACAGCCTGGTGGCTGCCAAGGGTCTGACAGAGGCACCGTCAGTCTTCGACTTTCCAGCCAATGATTTCACCGGCACGGATAGGCACCACAGTGGCGCCGCCGAGGGGATAAGACTCGGGCACCTGCCAGGGGCTTTTCACCAGGGTGACTGTGTCTGCATTGCGGGGCAGGCCATAGAAGTCCGGGCCATTGAAGCTGGCAAAGGCTTCCAGCTTGTCCAGTGCGCCTTCAGCCTCAAAGGCTTCAGCGTACAGTTCCAGTGCCGCGTGGGCAGTGTAAGAGCCTGCGCAGCCACAGGCGGCTTCTTTTTTGTCTTTGGCATGTGGCGCCGAATCGGTGCCAAGGAAAAACTTCTTGCTGCCACTGGTGGCCGCTGCCAGCAGGGCCTGCTGGTGGGTGTTGCGCTTAAGGATGGGCAGACAGTAGAAGTGCGGGCGAATGCCGCCGGCCAGCATATGGTTGCGGTTGTACAGCAGGTGATGAGCTGTGATGGTGGCGGCGACGTTATCACCGGCTGACATCACGAAATCCACCGCATCCTTGGTGGTGATGTGCTCCAGCACTATCTTGAGGCCGGGGAAGTCTGCCACCACTTTGGAGAGAATATTCTCGATAAAGATACGCTCACGGTCGAAGATATCGATAGCAGAATCAGTGACTTCACCGTGTACCAGCAGCAGCAAACCTTCTTCTTCCATGGCCTTGAGCACGCCATAGATGTTCCTGACGTCGGTCACGCCGGAATCTGAGTTGGTGGTGGCACCGGCAGGATACAGCTTGGCGGCAACTACCTTGCCGGAGGCCTTGGCGGCGCGGATTTCATCCGGGCTGGTCTTGTCGGTGAGGTACAGCACCATCAAAGGTTCGAAGGCGGTGCTGCTGTGGGCCTTGATACGCTCGTAGTAAGCCATCGCAGCCTCTGTGTTGGTCACAGGTGGCACCAGATTGGGCATCACAATGGCGCGGCCCATGTAACGGCCGGCGTCGCGCACTGTGTCGGCGAGCGATTCGCCGTCGCGCAGGTGAATATGCCAGTCATCGGGGCGGGTGAGAGTCAAATGAGTCATAGGGTGTTCTTCTGCTGTGAGGGTGGGCAGATTTTAAGTATCGCGGTCTCAAAGGGCAAGGCGGGAAGGGAATTATCCCTGCTTCTCGGGTATCCACCTTTGGCAGACTATGCCACCTGTGGGCTTTGGGCTATAGTGCTGGGCCAAGCCCAAGGAAGATAAAAATTGGAGAAGCCATTGAAAATCCTGTCGTATTTTATAGTGTTGCTGGCACTGACTCCTCAGCTTGCCCTGGCTGAAGCGGGGCGCGCCGAGCGCATTATTGCGCTTTCTCCCCATTCGGTGGAAATGCTCTACGCCATTGGCGCCGGTGATGCCATTGTTGCCACCACGGATCATGCCGATTATCCCGAGGCGGCCAAAGCCATTCCCCGCATCGGCGGCTATTACGGTATTCAGATGGAGCAGGTGTTGGCACTGAAGCCGGATTTGATAGTGACCTGGGAAGGGGGCAATCGCGCCGAAGACCTGGAGATGCTGAAGAAGTTTGGCTTTACCCTGTTCCACAGCAATCCCAAGACCCTGGAGCAAGTGGGGCAAGAGCTGCTTGCCCTGGGCAAATTAACCGGCAGGGAGGCACAGGCGCAGCAGGTAGCCGATGACTATCTTGCCCGGCTCGGTGCTATACGTCAGGAGTATGCCGCCAAGCCCAAAGTTCGGCTGTTTTATCAGCTGTGGTCACAACCTCTGATGACGGTCGGAAAAGGCAGCTGGATTGAGCAGATTATCCAAACCTGCCATGGTGAAAACGTGTTTCTGGACACCCAGGGCGACTACCCTCAGGTCAGCATAGAAACGGTATTGCAGAAGACGCCCGAGGTGATTTTACGCAGCCAGGATGAGGGCAATATCAACGGCATTGACTGGCAGCAGTGGCCAGAGGTACCAGCGGTAGCCAAGGGCCACATCTATGCCCTTGATGCCGACCTGCTGCACCGCGCCGGCCCAAGGGCAATTGATGGTGTGGAGGTGCTCTGTCAGGCGTTGGATAAGGCGCGTCAGTAGGGCAGGTGAGTCCCACTTGCAGGGGGTATTCTCCATGCTCTGGTTCATTTGATATGTCGTCCTGACGAGGGTGATGATTTTACTCGGTAACAAGTTTGACCAATTGTTGTGTTTTTGTGCCCAAGCTGTTAAGTTTGAAGCAGTTTTTAATTTTCTCAAAACAAGGAAGTTGGCATATGCGCAAAAGCTATTTGATTGGCGTTGGACTCTTGGTACTGGCTGGCTGTCAAACATTGGATACCAATCCCTATAAGCCGGGATATAAGGACCTCACAGCGGAAAGGGATGAGCGGGGTTCTTATTGGAAAGCCAAGAAAATGGTGACGCCAAGCTATCCAAGGGAAGCCGTGCGTTTAAGCAAAAATGGCTGTGTTCAGATGGTGGTATCCATCAATGCCGAAGGCAAAGTTGATGGTTATCAGATAAAAAACTCCTATCCTGAAGACATGTTCGTTGGCAGCATGGTGAATGTTATCGGTAAATGGGATTGGGCACCTGCAGCGCACAATACTGAAAAGATGCCGGCCGTTCAGGACCTTTATTTTGAGTTTAAAATGGAGCGGGAAGGTAAAGAGGCGAAGAACGTAGCTGAGGCCAAAGCCGCCTGCGAAAAGATAGTCCTTTCTTAGCATTTGAACCACCAGAGTGCCACCGGAGCAAGGTCAATAGCTTAGGTGGCATTTTTGTTTGTGCCGCCCATCGTTATTACCCAGGTACAGCAGTACTGAATCCTGATGGTGATGAACGCTAAGTTATCAAGCCTGAGCTTCGCAGCCGCGCAATGATGAGCCTTCCCATGGCAGGGCTGGATGGCAGCAGCGTGTGGGGCAATGGCAGTGAAACCAGCTCACACAGGGGATTATTGCGCTGCCAGGGCGCCGTAACCTCGGAAACAGACACCACGCCATCGTTTTCTTCGCCGTAGAAGGGCGGCAGTTTGGCGCCCTTGGCGCCGGTGGGCATCCCCCCTGTGCCTTTGATGACAGTGCAGGGGACGCCCGCTGAGGTGGGCTCGCCAATGGCCGCCATGCGCGGCCCACTGCCAAGCAGTTGTCCTGCGTCACCACTGAATAATCGAAACAGGGCGTTGGTTTTAAGCTTTATGGCCAGCCTTGCCGGTTGCACCGGTGAGCCGAGCAAAAAGACGTGAGACGGCAGCTGGGGCTGTGGGGGTGAAGCACTCAACAGAGTGCGGATGATAACCCCGCCCAGTGAATGACCTATGAGTATGTAGGGTTCATCGGCAGGCAGTCGGGCAATTTGTTTGCCAAGGCGCCTTACAATTGCATCCACAGGCTCCGCAGCGGCCAGATAGCCGAGGGTCTGGCAGCGAATACCTGCCCGCCGTAAGGTGGCGAGCATCGGGAACCCGGACAGTGGGGTACGACCCAATCCATGGACAAAGATGGCATGCATGGTCCGCCTCCTGAATATTCCCTTGAAGCCTTTGTTTTTAGCTGGCTAAATTATCGATGACAAATGAAACCTTCTTCATCCTTTAAGCGGGAGCTTACATGACAACCTTGCTCGTGTGTTTATTGATTTCCATGTTACTGCCTTATCTGGCCAAGGGGCCTGTCGCTGTGGCCATGGCTAAAATGGGTGGCTACGATAACCACCATCCCCGCAGCCAGCAGGCCAGGCTCGAGGGATTTGGCGCCAGAGCCCTGGCAGGCCATCAAAATGCCTTCGAATCTTTGTTGATTTTCGGCCTGGCGGCGTTGGTGGTGATAGCTACAGATAAGGTCAATGGCACCGCAGAAGTGGCCGCTGTGGTGCATGTGATTGCCCGGGTGGGCTATCACCTAGCGTACCTGTATGACCAGGACAAGCTGCGATCCGGCCTGTGGTTTGTGAGTATGATCAGCTGCTTTACGTTGTTTGCCCAGGCGTTCTGATTCGGGCGTCCCCGCCAATATTTTTGCCTCTTTGCAGCCATTGAGCCCGGATAATTAAGTTTGTACGGGCTCTGTGTTTTCTGGCCGGACAGGGCGTTAAGGGGCGCGGACACTCACCCTTTAAAGCGGACACTTTACATTGTCCGCGGACACTCGTTGTAAAATAAATTGCGCGTATCTAATTGAAAGATAACCAAAATGAGTTTTGGCACGCTATTTGTTTTACTCCCTGCATCATATGTTTCATCAGCCAAGACCGGACACACCGGCGAAGGACAAGGCATGATCAGGGATACCAGCGGACAAGACAGAATTATGGCCCCAAACAAGTATCGTCGTATCGGGTGGATTGCAGGCAGTGTGGCGCTGTTTGCCATCGCGGCCGCCTGGGCCATGGGTAACAGCGGCATCTCTGCCGGGCATTCCGTCAAGCGCAGTGAGATGGTGACCGCTACCATCACCCGCGGCACCCTGGTGCGTGACATCGTCTCCAACGGCAAAATCGTCGCTGCCAATGCGCCCGTCATGTATGCCAGTGCCGAAGGTATGGTCACCCTGTTGGCCAAACCCGGTGACACAGTATCCAGAGGCCAGATTCTGGCGACCATCGACAGCCCCTTGCTCACCAATGCGCTGGCCCAGGAACAGGCCCGTCTGGCGGGGCTGGAAGGCGAAGTAGAGCGCGCCACCTTAAGCGCCCGCCGCGAGCAGCTCAGTGCCCGTCAGGTGCTGGATACCGCCAGGGTAGAACTCGACGCCGCCGAGCGTGAGAGCCGCCGTGGCGACTTGCTCATTGCCAAGGAACTCATCAGCCGCATCGACTTTGAAAAGGTAAAAGACGACTACAAAAAAGCGCAGCTGCGGTTTGACCATGCCGAGCAGGAAGTGGCGCTGATGGCCGACACCCAGGCGTTCGAGCTTAAAAACAAGGCGCTGGAGCTTAAACGGCAACAGCTGGTGGTGGATGACCTGCGCCGTCAGGTGGCGGCTCTTGAAGTTGTCGCCCCTGTGGATGGCATTATCGGCAACTGGCTTACCGAACAAAAAGCCCGTCTAAGCCGCGGCCAGGCAATCCTGACCGTGGTCGACTTGAGTGCCTTCGAAGCCGAATTGGCCGTGTCTGAATCCTACGCCGACGAACTGGGGCTTGGCATGGCGGTAGAGCTGGACCTGGGCGGCCTTAAAACCACGGGTACCCTGGCCTCCATCTCACCGGAAGTGAGCCGTGGCGAAGTCCTCACCCGGGTGCGTTTTGATAACGCTGATGGGCTGAAACTCAGACAAAACCAGCGGCTCAGTGCCCGTATCCTTCTGGAAAACTTAGAAAATGTACTCATGGTGCGCCGTGGCAGCTTTGTCAGTGATGGCGGTAATCATGTCTACCGTATCGAAGGCGATATCGCCAGCCGCACCCCCATCAAGCTTGGCGCCCGCAGTGTCAGCCACGTGCAGGTGCTTGAAGGCGGCCAGGCCGGTGATGAGTGGATTATCTCCGGCAGCGACAAGATGAAGCAGGCCGAGCATGTCAGCCTCTATTGAGCCATCTGAAATGAAACAAAGACGCCTGGGTTGGATGATTGCACTGTTGATGTTGGCCCTTGCCATGGCCTCGCAGTGGCTCGCCACCAACCCGGCATTGGGACTGATGTTGCTGCGCTGATGCGGCAATCCAAGCAAAACAGATTAACGAGTAAGGAAGCGAACCATGTTAACCATGAAGAATATCAATAAATTGTTCCGTACTGACCTGGTGGAGACCCATGCGCTGCGGGACTTTAACCTGGAGGTGGCCGAAGGGGAGTTTGTGGCCGTGACAGGACCTTCAGGCTCAGGGAAAACCACCTTTTTGAATATTGCCGGCTTGCTGGAGAATGCATCCGGTGGCGAATACTGGCTCGATGGCGAGAACGTGGCCAACCTCAGCGACAGTGCGGCTGCCAGGGTTCGAAATCAGAAAATTGGCTTCATTTTTCAAGGTTTTAACCTGATTCCGGATTTGAATCTGGCTGAAAACGTGGAGCTGCCCCTGCGTTACCGTGGCTTTGGCAGCAGCGAGCGCAAGCGCCGGGTGGAGCAGGCCCTGTCCCAGGTGGGACTGGCTGCCAGACAAAAGCATCTGCCATCGCAGCTATCAGGTGGTCAGCAGCAGCGGGTGGCCATTGCCCGCGCTCTGGCTGGTGAGCCCCGCTTTTTGCTGGCGGATGAGCCCACGGGGAATCTTGACTCCCTCATGGCCCGTCAGGTGATGGAGCTTTTGGAAGATATTAACCGCCAGGGCACCACCATCATCATGGTGACCCACGATGGCGAGCTGGCCCGCCGCGCCGCCCGCAATATCCAGATTGTGGATGGTCAGGTGTGTGATTTCCTCAGCAGCCGCGCCGTGGTTAACGGTTAAGGGGGGAACCATGTTCAGTCACTATTTGGATCTCGCCTGGCGCTCGATTCGCAAGACGCCCATGATGTCGCTCTTGATGGTATGTGCCATCTCCTTTGGTATCGGCATCACCATCATGACCCTCAACGTCCATCAGGTGATGAGTGCCAATCCTGCCGGTGAGCGAAGCGATAAGCTGCTGGGTGTTCAACTCTGGACCCAGGGACAGGATACCTGGCGGGACTACAGCCCCATTCTCACCTACCAGGATGCGATGAGCCTGAGACGCGGCACTGTGCCCGCGCGCCAGGCGGCCATGTTCCGTACCGGCAAGGCGGTTACTACGGACAATCCGGATATAGAGGCCGAAATGCAGTCCGTCCGGGTGACTGACAGTGACTTCTTCGCCATGTTCTCTGTGCCCTTTTTATACGGCAGCGTGTGGGATAAGGCGGTGGATGAGATGCCCGAGTACCTGGTGGTGATTGGCAAGGAGCTAAACGACAAGCTCTTTGACGGTCGCAACAGCGTGGGTGAAACCCTGTATCTGAATGCCAAGCCCTACCGTATTGTTGGCGTTACCGATAGCTGGTCACCCAAACCCAGATACTATGACCTCACCACCGGCAGCATGCAGGATGCTGAGTTGCTGTTTGTACCTTTCTCCCTGACGCCGATGGAGGAGTTCGAGGTATGGGGCAACACCAATGGCTGGAAGTTTGAACCCATGCGGACCTATGAGGACAGGATGGCATCGGAAAAAGCCTGGTTGCTGTTTTGGGCCGAGCTGGACTCGCCCGAGCAGAGAAAGGCCTTCCAGGACTATCTGAATGCCCATGTGGACAGTCAGCAACAACTGGGGCGTTTTACCGACAAGAGCCGTGACTCCTGGGCCAGAACCATGAACGTGGCTGACCTGCTGGAGTTTCATAAGGTGGTGCCCGAAGATAACAAAATCCTCATCGGTCTCAGCCTGCTGTTCCTGCTGGTGTGTCTGGTGAACATTCTTGGCCTGATGCTGACCAAGTTCCTTAAGCGGGCTCCCGAGGTGGGGGTACGCCGCGCTATCGGGGCCAGCAAGCGGCAGATCTTTGCACAGCACCTGGTGGAGGTGGGTTGTATTGGTGCAATAGGCGGTGCCCTGGGGTTGCTGTGGGCCTGGGCGGCGCTGCAGTACCTGGCCAACAAGTTCTTCCTGCAAGAGGCCATGACCCATCTTGACCCCAGCATCTGGGTGATTGCTCCCACCATTGCCATTGTGTCGGCGATGCTGGCCGGTATGTATCCTGCCTGGGTGATTTGCAAAACCAAACCCAGTGTTTATCTCAAGAGCCAATAAGGAGCGGCCATGATTGCCATAAAACCCACACTCAGCGCCATGCTGCGAAGCCGCAGTGGTCCATTATTGTTGCTGGCGCAAATCATACTCTCGGTAGCCATAGTGGCCAATGCGGCCTTCATTATTCAGCAGCGCCTGGAGCTGATGGCCAGACCCTCAGGCATCACCGAAACCGAATCCTTTGAGTTTTCTGTGTTCAATTTTGGTGAGGATATGGATCTCCTTGCCAGGGATGAGCGGGATCTGGAGATTCTTCGCAGCCTGCCGGGCATCAAGGCCGCCGCCCCGACCAATATGGTGCCCCTGAGTGGTTCAGGCTGGAGCGATCGCTTCGTCGATGGCCCGGATCCCGAAAATGCCAAATCCTTGCCACAATTTGCCTTCTATCTGAGCGATGAAGAGCTGGTCAATGCTCTTGGACTCAGGCTGGTGGAGGGCCGTAACTTCCACAAGGGCCAGGTACTCAAGGGGTTTGAAGACAAAAGCATCCAACGAGAGGTGATTCTCAGCCAGACACTTGCCAGGGCCTTTTGGGGCGAGGAGTCCCCCATTGGCAAGGTAGTGTACCAGGGCGATGACGAACCCATTACCGTGGTGGGGGTGGTGGAACGTCTCCAGGGTGCCTGGGTCGATGATATGCATCTGGAAAACAGCGTTATCATGAACATTGATTTCAACGGGAGCTCCCCCAATGCCGGCTATATTATCCGGGCCGAGGCTGCTGATATTCCCGAGCTCAAGGAGACCATCAAGGCGGCCTTGCTTAAGGATGAGCCGCGCCGGGTGATCAGCGGCTTCAGCACCATAGCCGAAAACCGGGAGCGGAACTATGCCAACCACGCCATGATGGCCTTTGTGCTGGGCTGCATGATAGTGCTGCTGTTGGTGATCACCGCCCTGGGCCTGTCGGGCATGGTGATGTTCAATATTGAGCGCCGCACCAAGCAGATAGGCACCCGCAGGGCGCTGGGGGCCAGCAAGGGCGCGATACTGAGCTGGTTCCTGACCGAGAATTACCTGATCCTTGGCACGGGTGCCCTGGTGGGGGTATTGCTGGCCTTTGAGCTGGGCCGTCGCCTGATGAGCTTCTTCAGCCTGCCGGCACTGGATTGGCGTTACCCGGCCATGACAGTGGTGCTGCTGTTTGTGGTGACCACGGTGGCGGTAATACTGCCGGCCCGCAAGGCCGCCAATATCTCACCGGCCACCGCGACCCGCAGTGTTTGAGTGAGGCAATCAGCATGACCCGGGGCTCGCAATTGCGGGCCCCATGGGTTAAGGTGTCCGCAAAGGATTTTTTGCAAAAGAGCAAAGTATTCAAATGGATAAGATATTAATCGTCGACGACAATCTGGACGTTTGCCAAGCGCTTTCGCTGATGCTTGAACTGAACGGTTACAAAAGCCATTGCGTGCAGAGCCCCGACATGGCGCTCAATGCCATTGAGAAGCACGAGTTTTCGCTGGTGATCCAGGACATGAATTTCACCCGCGATACTACCAGTGGTGAAGAAGGGCGTGAGCTGTTCCATGCCCTGCGTGAGCGTCGTCCGGGGATCCCCATCATCCTGCTGACGGCCTGGACCGAGCTGGAGATGGCGGTGGAGCTGATGAAAGCCGGCGCTGCCGATTATCTGGGTAAGCCCTGGGACGACGCCAAACTGCTCACCAGCATTGGCAACCTGATTTCGCTGCACAAACTGTCCCGGGAAAACGGCGAGCTTAAGCGCCAGAAGGCCGAACGCACCGCGATTATCCACGAGGCCAATCTCTGTGGTCTGGTGTTTGGCAGCACGGCCATGGAGCGCTGTGTCGATTTGGCGCTGCAGCTGGCCAAGTCGGATGTGTCTGTCCTTATCACCGGCCCCAACGGCGCGGGTAAAGACCGCCTTGCCGACATTCTCCACGCCAATTCCCCGCTAAAAGATAAACCCTTTATCAAGGTGAATGTGGGCGCCTTGCCCATGGAGCTGATGGAAGCCGAGCTTTTTGGCGCCGAGGCAGGTGCTTTTACCGGCGCCACCAAGGCCCGTATCGGCCGTTTTGAGGCCGCCGATGGTGGCACCCTGTTTTTGGATGAGATTGGCAATCTGCCCCTTAGCGGTCAGGTAAAACTGCTGCGGGTGCTGCAAACCGGCGAGTTCGAGCGCCTCGGCAGCCACCAGACCCGCAAATGTAAAGTCAGGGTGCTCAGCGCCACCAATGCCGATTTGCGCCAGGATATTCACAGTGGCCGTTTCCGCGAAGATCTCTTCTACCGCCTGAACGTGGTGGAACTGGCGCTGCCGCCTTTGAGTGAGCGCCGCGATGATGTGCTGCCCCTGGTGCAGCACTTTACCCGAGGGCGGGCGCTGGATGGCGCTGCCAAGGCAGCGCTTTTGGCCCATCCCTGGCCCGGCAATGTGCGGGAGTTGGAAAACGCCTGCAAAAGAGCCTGTATCCTGGCCAAAGATGAGGTGTTGAGTGCGGCGGATTTCGGTTTGATGCCGGCCACGGCGTTGCAGCAGCCTGTGGCAAATCAAACCATGATGGCTTCAAATCAGGCCAAGCCATCCAACACGGTTTCCCATCACTCGGAGCCTTTTAATACCGAACCCCTTCACACTGAACCAAGCAGAAGCGAGATAGAGGCTGCCATCGCTGCCCACGACGGCGTGATTGCCCGGGTGGCCAAATCTTTTGGTCTCAGCCGTCAGGCCCTTTATCGGCGCATGGAAAAGTTCGGCATTGAGGTCAAATCCACCAAGAGTGAAGGCTAAGGCCATGGGCAAAAGCTTTACTCTGAGCCTCAGAAGCAGGCTGATGTTGATTGTGCTGATAAGCTGGCTTATCGGCGGTGCTCTGGCCTATTGGCTCGGGGGCGACTGGCAATCTCCTTTGCCTCTGCTGGCACTGTTCCTGGGGGCCCTGATGTCGCTGCTGGTCACCGCCTGGCTTACCCGACCTGTGAATGATGCCATCAAGGCCATGGAACTTGGGCTGCTTAATCTTATCGACAATGATTTCAGTGTGTCTTTACCCCAGAGTAAAGACCCCGAGCTTGGGCATTTGGCGGTGCTTTTTAATCGCGCCTCCGGGGAGCTGCGCCGCGAGCGTCAGCATATCTACCAGCGGGAACTGCTGCTGGACAAGGTTATCCAGAATTCTCCCAATCTGATGCTGCTGCTTGATGGCAGCGGCCATATCATTTATGCCAACGACTCGGCGCGTCATGGGCTGGTGGGGGGTAAGCCCCTGACTGGCATGACGATGGCTGGGCTGGCTGACCAACTGGATGAGGCCATGGCTCACATGTTGCAGGAGGGGACCGATGGCTTGTTTGCTTTGGAGTGCGACGGCGAGACCGAGACCTGGCACCTGAGTCGCAGCCGTTTTCACCTGAACGGTCTTGAGCATCAGCTTATTCTGCTCAAGCAGATGACCCGGGAGCTTAACCGTCAGGAAGTGGCGGTGTGGAAGAAGGTTATTCGGGTGATAAGCCATGAGCTGAATAACTCCCTCGCGCCCATGCGCTCCATGGTCAACTCGGGCCGGGTGCTGGCAGGGCGGCTGAAAGAGCCAAGGCTTAATCTGATATTCGATACCATCGACAAGCGCACCGAGCATCTGGGGCAGTTTATCGAAGGCTATGCCCGTTTTGCCAGGCTGCCACGGCCTATTAAGACTGAGGTGGACATGGGCCGTTTGTGCCATGAACTCAAGTTGCAGCTGGCGTTCAATATCGAGGGAGAATTACCTGCCGAGCCGGTGTGGGCCGACGAAATACAGCTGCAACAGGTGCTGATTAACCTCATTAAAAATGCCCATGAGAGTGGCTCGGATCCCGGCGAAGTGAGCCTGTCAGTGCGTCGTCAGCAATCGAGTGAGCCCGGGGTGCTGATAGAAGTCAGCGACCGGGGGCCGGGCATGTCGCCAGAGGTCTTGTCCCAGGCACTGTTGCCATTCTACTCCACCAAACAGCAGGGCACCGGGCTTGGACTGGCGCTGTGCCGGGAAATCATAGAGGCGCACGATGGCCGCATCAGCCTGCAAAACCGCAGTGGTGGCGGCCTTCAGGTGCAGCTTTTCTTACCGCAATCCTCTCTAGTATAAAAGTGTTATCCGGAAAACCACCGCCTATACCTTCGAGCTAATTTGCTGTAAAGATTAATCTTTTTTGATGACCTCCCCGTGGCTGTCCTGATACATTGCTGGCTGTTTGTGTTAAGTGGATCAAGGATTTTTTGGCCAGGGGAGAGGCATCTTGAAGCAGGCATTATGGGCAGCCTTGTTGCTTTCATTATCTATGGTTTGCGCCTTTGAGGCGCGGGCGATGGACGATGAGGTGGAGATCAGTGGTCTGGTGATTGACCGAACCCTGACCCGCTTTGGCAAGGAGTTCAGCTTTTACTATTCCTCCTATTGGCGTGAATTGCCCTTTACCCAGGGTTTTAACGTTACCCTCACCGAAACCGTATTTCCCCAGGCCGGCACCCTGCTGGTGATGGAGATCAACGGCCAAAAGATTTACAGCACACACTTTGGCCGCAGGGCCAGCTCAATCAAGGACAAGGCCGAGCAAGCGGTACTCATCACGGTGGACTATCTGGCCCAGGTGAGGGCCAATGCCCTGCTGGGTGAGGGCGCCGATCTCGCCATCAGCACACAGGATTGAAAATGAAAAGGACGTTATTCGCGGCGGCGCTGGCCCTGATGGGCTCGGCCCAGGCAACAGAGCTGGTGTATACCCCCATCAACCCGAGTTTCGGCGGTTCGCCTCTCAATGGCTCTTTCCTGCTGAACAAGGCACAGAGCCAGAACGACAACCAGTCTCCCTCCAGTGAAAAGGACTTCGTGACCCGATTCAAGGAATCGCTGGAGCGCAACATCATCAACTCCATTACCCGCAAGGTCGCCGACGGTGAAATCACCGATGGGGTGTATGACACGGGCGATTACCGCATCGAGGTGGCATCCAACGGCAGCGGGGTGGTGCTCACCATTACCAACCAGCTGACGGGCGAAGTCACTGTGATTGAGATGCCCGTTTATGGAGGTAATTCATGAGACTGCTGCTTGCGGTGGCGCTGCTGTCATTGGGTGGCTGCAGCCTTATCCCCAAACCTGACCTCAATATTACCGGGGCGCAGGTCAATCCCCTGAGTCAAACCATGGAAAGCCTGAAGGCCAAACCCGGCCCCAGATACCCCATTCCGGTGGCGGTGTATTCGTTCCGTGATCAGACCGGGCAATATAAGCCCCAGGCCAATGTCAGTTCCTTCTCCACCGCCGTGACCCAGGGCGCGACCTCTATGTTGGTGCAAACCCTGCTGGATTCGGGCTGGTTTACACCGGTGGAGCGTGAAGGGCTGCAAAACCTGTTAACCGAGCGCAAGTTCATCAATAAACAGAAGAACTCTGCCGAGTTGCCGGTGATGGCCAATGCAAGATTGTTGCTTGAGGGCGGCATTATCAGCTACGAAACCAACACCAATACCGGCGGCACGGGTGTGGAATACTATGGGATAGGCGCATCGGAGCTGTACCGTGAGGATCAGGTGACCATTTACCTGCGCGCCGTGGATGTGCACACGGGTAAGGTGCTGATGTCGGTGAATACCACCAAGCGGGTGATGTCTCAGGAGATGCGTGCCGGTTTGTTCCGCTTTACCAGCCTGAATCGTCTGGCCGAAGCCGAGGTGGGCTTTACTACCAACGAGCCGGTGCAGTTTTGTGTGCAGCAAGCCATCGAAGTGGCGGTTGCCGAGATGATTGAGAAGGGCGTTGCACAGGGCTACTGGTCGGCTTCGCAGTCGGCTCCTGGCAGTCAGCAGTTGGGTGAAGATTGACAGCGTGCTCCCCACACCCCGCAATCGAAATGAAAAAGCCGCTTGTTCAGCGGCTTTTTCATTTAACGCATTTGGGCTTTCTGGATTCGGCCGCTTGAGCTGCACTCCAGCAAGGGCTGCGGGTTAGAGCGTCATGGCATGCCAGAAGAGGCGAAAACTCGCTTCTCTGTGCCCGGCGTCATTGCCAAGGTCGGGATGGTCCAAAAAAAAGCGCGTGGCGGCCAGATACTGACCGTGGCAATTTTCCAGCATCAGTGGCAGCGGTAGCCGCACCAGAGCCCCTGAGGTTTGCCCCTCGGCTATCATCACGCCGATAAAGCCCAGGATCCCTTGCATGGCTTGCTCGCGAAGGGATAAGGGGATTTCCACCGACATGGAAAATTGCTGAAAAAACTGCTGTTTATCAGGATTTTCAAGCGCCCAGTCGATGGCACCAAACCAAAGCTGCCTGGCCCTGTCTTCGAGATTTCCCTCCAAAATCGCCATGGCCGCAAGGCTGTCGGCAAACTCCTGCTTCACCGTTAAAAACAGGGTTTCCAGCAGTGCCTCTTTGCTGGGAAAGTGATGAAACAGGGTACCTGTGGCTACCCCGGCCGCCTTGGCAATGCTGGCGGTGGAGGTGCCGTGAAATCCCTGATGGTTGAAGAGACCCAGGGCCGCCGTCAATATCTGGTAGCGCTTGTCTGTGCCCTTTTGCGGAATCGCCATCTGCCTGAGCCCTCAGCGCAAAAAGACTTTCATCAGGAGTCGTTGAATGGTGTTTCCATAGGGAGGATGCACCAGCTTGCCGGTATTGAGGCGGCCACGCTTGAGAACGGTTTTGGCGTGGCTGAAGGTGCGAAACCCCTCTTCGCCGTGGTAGTGCCCCATTCCCGATGGGCCTATGCCGCCAAATGGCGCATCGTCTGCGGCCACATGGAACACGGTTTCGTTGATGCAAACACCACCAGAGTGAGTGCTGCTGAGTACCTTGTCCTGGGTGGCGGCATCGAAGCTCATCAGATAAAGCGCCAGCGGTCTTGGGCGGGCGTTGATGTAGCTCAAGGCATCATCGAGGCTGTCGTAGGGCACCACAGGCAGCAGCGGACCGAAGATTTCTTCCTGCATCACCAGCATCTCATCCGTCACCTGGGTCAGCAGTTGGGTGGGCAGTTTACGCAGTGCACCGAGCGGCGGCTCGCCGCTGGCGCTGTGCACTTTGGCGCCTTGCTGTTTGGCATCGTCCAGCACCTGCATCAGTCGTTGCCACTGACGTTCATTGATGATGGCGCCATAGTCATTGTTTGACTCTACCTTACCGTAGAGCGCGGCGAACTTGTCCTGATAGGCCTTGATAAAGGCATCTTCCTTGCCCCGCGGCACCAACACATAGTCAGGCGCGACACAGATTTGCCCTGCGTTAAGGCACTTGCCGTAAATCAGCCTTTCAACGGCGGTGTCCAGCATCATATCCGGCGCCACGATCACAGGGGACTTGCCCCCCAACTCCAGGGTCACCGGTGTGAGATTGGCACTGGCGGCCCGCATAACGTGTTTGCCCACGGCGGTGGAGCCGGTAAACAGCAGATGGTCGAAGGGCAGGGACGAAAACGCCGCCGCCACCTCGGCCTCACCCTCAATAACGGCGACCTGATGCTCGGGAAACACCCTGGCCAGCAACTGCCTGATGACCTTGTTGGTTTCGGGGGTAAATTCAGACATCTTCAGCATGGCGCTGTTACCGGCGGCAATGGCTGTCGCCAGCGGGCCGATGCTTAACATCACCGGGAAGTTCCAGGGCACTATGATGCCAACCACGCCCTTGGGCTGATAGGTCACTTTGACACTGGCCGGTGCCAGGAGGATGCCGGCATGGCGGCGGCTGGGTTTGCACCAACGGCTTAAGTTGGCCAGACTGTAATTGATATGGTTAACCACCGGCATGATGTCTGATATCCGGCTGTCATCGGCGCTTCGGTGCCCATAATCGGCACTGAGTGCCGCAATCAGTGAGTCAGCCGAATCAATCAGGCATTGCTTTAAGTGTTTCAGCGTGGCTTTGCGGGCTGCGATGTCCGGGTAAGGATGGCTGGCAAAATGGTCGGCTTGCTTTCTGAACAGCGCCTGCATGGCATCGATTTCGTTGGCGGGCATACTTTTAACCTGGGCGGCTGCATTCATGGTCATATCCTGGAGATTAATAAGTTGGCGGCTGCAGATTGGTGTAAAAAGAAACCGACTGATTAGTCGGTCTAGGTTAATGCCTGTGGCTGAAATAGGCAAGCGCCGGGGAAAAAGCTTGACCTGGATCACAATTCTCCCTGCTGGGCGGTGCCTACAATATCCTCAGGTGCAGTGGCAAGGAGCATGGAGATGACAATACTCAGACATGGTTTAACCATAGGGGTTGAGCGTCACGGAAAGGATGATTTTTTTGTGGTGCTCAAGGTCACGGGCACACTCACCCACGAGGACTATGAGCGCATGGTGCCCGTGCTGGAGGGCGCCATTGCCGGCGTAAGTGACCCCGATATTTATATGCTGGTGGACGCCACCGAGCTTGACGGTTGGGAAGCGAGGGCTATGTGGGATGACCTGAAACTGGGCATTAAGCATGGCCGCCACTTCGAGAAAATCGCCGTGTTCGGCAGACCGGGCTGGCAGGAATGGATGACCAAGTTAGCGGACTGGTTTACCCCGGCCGACGCCAGATTTTTTGTCGACAGGCAGGATGCCCTGGAGTGGTTGGGCGACTGAGTAACCCAGTGTGCAACTCTGACAACACAAGGTGTTTCGGGAGGTAGATATGGTAAACAAAACAATACTCTGGCCCACAGACTTTACTGAAACGGCCTCCCATGCTCTCAGGTATGCGGTGGAAATGGCCAACCTGTATAAGGTGGGACTGAAGATTCTGCATGTGGTCCCACGACCCATGGGGGATGAAAATTTCATGATATTGGCAATTACCCCTGAAGAACTCGCCAAGAGCATGGAGGACGCGGCGGCCGAAAAGATGAAATCCTTACTTGCCAAACTCAATACCGATTTGCCGGTTGAAACCCAAATCCGTATGGGCGATGCGACGGATGAAATCATTGCCGAAGCCAACAGCGGTGAGATAGGCATGGTGGTTATCGCCAGCCATGGGTACTCAGGTATTCAGCATTTTCTCCACACCAATGTGGCTGAGGCTGTCGCCAATGGCGCCCAATGCCCGGTACTGGTGGTGAAATAGTCCGTCAGTTATCCGTAAACGCTCCGTGAGCGACGCTTCGTGAGCAATCACACTCAAGGCCCCGGTATCCAGTATCGGGGCTTTTCTTTTTGCTTGTTTTTCGATAGCTTGCCTGCACCAACAAGGAAATCTCATAAGGAAGACTGAAATGCAAAAACGGCCTTTTTCCGCAGCCGTCACCGCCCCTTTGTTGGCGCTGATGCTTGCAGCCTGCGGCGCCACCGACAAATTCGCCACTGATAAGGCGCCAACCAACGCCGCCCAAACGGCCGGGACCCCGGCAGTTGAAACCGCCGCCGCACCGGTTGCCCCGACAGCGCCTGACGTAAAAGCGGCGCCTGCACCCAAGGCCGCGCCCGCGCCGAAAGCCGTGAAGGCCGCCGAAGAGGGCGTGGTGTATATCCTCACTGACATTCCCTATAACCCCGAGAGCAACATAGTCGATAAGGTGGAGCTGGAATGCACCGAGCTTGGCCGCCAGTTCGCCGATTCCATCGTGAAATACGGCAACAAGCAAAAGCTGCGGATTAAGCGGGTAGACACCCTCCCGGATGCTGGCTATTCAGTCAAAATCACCATCGACAATGTCTACAGCGAAGGCAATGCCAACCCCTTTAACCCCCATCGCAAGCATGTGGCTGCCACCGCCGTGCTGGTGATTGATGGTGAAGAAACCAAAATCAGTGACTTTTCGCGTTTTTCCACCGGTGGTATGTGGGGCGGCTTCAAGGGCTCCTGCAGCGTGCTGCAGCACACGGTCAATACCCTGGGCAACGATGTTGCCAAGTGGCTGAAAAAATACGCCGGCTGAACCAGCAGGCAATAAAAAAAGCTGCCATCGGCAGCTTTTTTATTGGGCGTGTTCCGTCTTTAAATCAAGCCTTTAGGCTTCATTTATGCCGGGTTTTGCTGCTGCATCTTAAACAGCCACTTGCCGTAGATAAAGATTCCTACCGCCGAGAGGGTGCCGATGGCGGCGATAATGTACCAGGCCATACCTATGTTGTGGGCGTTGTACAAAACCTCTGTCAGTTCACGGCTGCCGCGGCCGGTAAACTCCACCAGACGGTTAAAGGCCTCGCCGTTGGGAATGGCGGCCACATCAGCAGCGCTCATGCCTTCTTCACCCAGCATCTGGCGGGCGAACTTCTCTTTGGAGGCGTACATTTCATACAGTTTGGGGCCGAAATAGCCTTCAAGACCCCAACCGATACCCTGTGGCAGCATTACAAAGCCCAGATACATGGCTTTTTTGCCCTCGGGGGCGATATTCCCCATAAACTCGTTCTTTTTGGGGCTAATCATCATCTCGCCCAGAGAGAACATGGCAATTGCCAGCACTATGTACCAGGCGGCGTGGGTGGCGCCAATCATCACAAAGGCACCGATGGACAACAGGCAACCCCACAGCATGGCGGTGGTGATGCGGTACTTGGCAGTCAGGGCGGCCACCAAAAAGCAGCTGGTCATGATCAGACCCGCGTTCAGGTTCAGCATGCCTTCGGGCATCACCTTGGTGCCTTCGTTATTCAGCCCCAGCCAGAACTGCAAAATGCCGCTGCGGGTGCCTTCTTCGCCAAACAGGGTAGAAACAATCACGCTGGTGTCCACCCATTCGGCAATGTGAATGGGCAGCACGTCGAACAGGGAGTTGAACAAAAACCAGAAACCGGCAAACACCAGCATGTAGTAAATCACCACCGGCTTTTTCAGCTCGTTCCAGGCGTCTTTCCACAGGAATTCCTGTTTGATTTCACCGGCTTTGATTTTGCGCTGGCGCTCCAGGCGGGCTTCTTTGCCGGGTTCTTTATAGGTAAGCAAAAACAAAAAGTTAAGCGAGATAATCGCGGCGCAGGCATAGAACACATTGTCCCATGACAACTGGCGCATGTGTACGGCAACCAGAGGACCGAGGAAGCCACCGATATTCACCACCTGATAGAAAATACCCCAGGCCATGGAGCTGTTGTCGCGACGGGTGGCCAGTACCAGGGTGCCCTGAATACCGGGCTTGAAGATACCCGTACCGGCGGCCAGCAGCATGGCACCTGCCAGAAAGCCCCAGAAGCTGGGGAAAAAGGCCATACACAGGTAGCCGGCAATTTTAATGATGGTGGAGGCGAAGATGGTTTCTTTGTAGCCCACCCGGTCGGAGATACCGCCGGTAAACACGGGGATAAAGGTTTGCAGTATCGCCCAGGTCGAAATAATGATGCCGTAGTCAGAAAGGGAAATACCCAGGCCGCCTTCGGAAACGGGCGCCTTGGCATAGAGGCCGGCACTGGCCTTCACGCCGTAATAGGCAATACGCTCCACCAGCTCCATGCCACCCACCAGCCAGAAAATGTAGCCAAGGCTCATGATGGAGGCCCACATACCGAGCTGTTTGACCTCGCTGAGGTCGTTGCCCGAAAGATTCGTTGGTTGACTCATAGTCCGTCTTTCATCCTGTCATTGTTGTTATCGTCGGCTATTGTACGTTTGAATAGCGCCGCTGCCGGGGGAGTCTGCCACCGGCAGGCTCACTTTACAGGCTTTGGCGTCAAAGGCCAAAAAATCCGGGACAGAATGCCGGATGAATACCAAAAAAAGGGGAGTGCAAGGCACTCCCTTCCCCAGGGAAAACACCTAAACAGCCAGAGGTCAGAAGGGATACCAGATGGCGTCTTTGCGGCGCAGGGTGATGATATAGAGGCACAGCGCCAAAAAGATCAGCGCCGGAATGGGCGAGGGCACATCGAAGGCCAGATGAAATCCGGCCGCACCAAGCATGATGGGGATTAAGCCCGTGGCGGCCAGAGCGCTCCAGCGCGGCAGCAAGAGCCCTATACCGGCCGCCAGTTCGGCGGCGCCAATAAAGTAGCCAAACCAGGCAGGCAGCGCCATGGCCTGAAAAGCGCGGTGCAGCTCGGGGACGCCGAGCAGTTTGGCCACACCAAAACCTGCCATGGGCAGTGCCAGCAGGAATATGGGCAGTAAGCGCACAAAGGATGGGACAGAGGGCATGGTTGACGACAATCCGTGGGTCTTTGAGGGATAGCCTCAGTATTCATCAGTCAAAAAATTAAATATATTGATTATCTTTTATTAAGATGATTCACAGGATTTATCTTTATGCCCTCTGTTTTTCAGCTTCAGGCCCTGTGCGCCGCCGTGGAAAAGCCGTCGCTGCGCCAGGCGGCCGAGGCGCTGTGCAAAACCCAGCCCGCATTGACCCACGCACTCAAACAGCTCGAATCTCAGTTGGGGCTGACCCTGTTTAATCGTGATGGCTACCGGCTTGTGCTTACCGGCAATGGCGAGCGCATTTATCAGCTGGCGCTGAAAACTTTAGAGAGCCACGCGGAGATTGAGCAGTTGGCGCAGCATCTGGCCCGGGGGGATGAAGACAGGGTGGTGCTGACGGTGGAAGCCTCATTCGAGCTGACGCCCATCCTCCGGGCGCTGGAGTCGGTGCAGGCCGAGTTTTCGCAAACCGACATCGTGATTCAACAGGAATACCTCACAGGCGCCGTTGAGCGGGTGCAGCAGGGGCAGGCAAATCTTGCCATTACACCGCTGGCACCGGCGCTGAGTCCGGGCACCCGGCTCGATACAAAGCCCCTGAGTCAGGGGCAGATGCTCAATGTGGCCGCGCCCCGCCTGCTGGCCCGCTATCCGGCGCTTTCCAGTGTAGAGCAGCTGCGAAAAGAGTATCAGATACTGGTACAGGACTCCGGCAGCGGCACCCTCGGGCTTAAGCTTGGCGTGCAAACTGCCCAGCGGCATTGGTATGTGAATAGCTTTGCCACCAAGCTCTCCTTGATAGAGCAGGGTATGGGCTGGGGGCGCTTGCCCGAGTGGATGCTGACAGAGGCGTTGGCGGCAGGGTGCCTGAGAGTGCTGGAGCTCGCCGACTTTCCGGCGCGCCAGCGGTTTGATTATCATCTGGTGCGCCGAAGCGCTGCTGTGCCGGGCCCGGTGGCAACACGGCTTTGGCAGCGCCTTGGCGGCAGCGAACTTTAATCCTGTTTTAATCCTTCGCCTGCTACCATGGCCGACTTTCGGATTGGCTCGAAGCCGGTTCTGTACTTGCAAAGGATTCAAGCATGTTTAAAAAAATACTGGCTGCCGTTGGTATTGGCAGTGCCAAAGTGGATACCCGTTTACACCAAAGCCAGCTGCTGCCGGGGCAAACCTTCAGCGCCACCATAGTGGTGCAGGGCGGTGACGTGGCGCAAAAAATCGATGGTATCGACCTGGCGCTGATGACCAAGGCCAAGGTCAGCACTGACAATGGCGACTACTTTAAAAATCATTGCCTCGCCCGTTGGCGGGTGGCCGAGCGCTTTGAGATCCAGCCCGGCGAAGTGCGTGAAATCCCCTTCAGCGGCCAGTTGCATCCCGAAACCCCCTTTACCGCGCTGCCGGTACGCAACAATCAATGCCGTGTGTGGCTGCAAACCGGCGCTGACATTGACTCGGCAATCGACCCAACCGATGCCGATGTTATCGACATACTGCCAACGCCGCTGCTTGGGCATGTGCTGAACGCCATGCAGGAGCTGGGCTTTGCCCTCACCAAGGCCGATGTGGAGCAGGGCTATTTGAGCGCCCCGGGGTTTCGTTCCCGCTCCGGCTGCTATCAGGAGCTGGAATTCCACCCCCGCAGCTTTGGCTTCTCCAGCCTGCGCGAAGTGGAAATCTCTTTGGTGTGTGATGCCACCGAGACGCATCTCTTAATCGAACTCGACCGCGCCTTTCGCGGTGACGGCTACCGCGCGTTTTCCATCGCCAACAACGCCAGCGCTGCCGAGGTGTTCACCCAGCTTAAGCACTACATCCGCTGATAGCTCAATCTTTGCGCACAGAAAAAAGTAAAAAGCGCCTCTTTAATCCGAAAAGGGCGCTTTTTTGATATGGTCGGGTAACAGACAATCAGCTCAATATATGCTGGGGCACTCTCTGAGATTTTCTGACGCTGTGTGTAACCGAGGTGAACATATATGTCTTAAAAACCAAACCTACACTTTTCATACCAAGTAACTGTTTGCAGTTTGCAGTTCTCATTATGACATGTATAGGCTTGAATCGACGTTTTGCAAAGCTCATAGGTTGTTGAGTAATCAGTTTCCAAGCCTAGTTGATCATGTGCATCCCAATAATCATCAGTATCATTGGATAACTTTTCAGTTTCTACTTCAGAGGCCATGTCCGCCAATTTTCTTTGAGCACAATCAGAAAAAGTACCCATATTGGGATGTGTCGTATCGTAAATGACACTATTTACAATATAGGCATATTTTTGGCCATCAACCCGACTAATTTGGTCATCTATTTTGAATGTAAGGCTCAAATTTTTGTTGTTTTCTGTGTCAATTTCACCATAAGGCAGAACCTCAAACCACAACATGTTGTTATCATCCCCAAACTTATATGCAGCTTCAACCTTATTAGTCACGAGATTCCAATGAACACTAGCTCCTCCTCCGGGATGAGCTATATTGAGGGTCCAACCGCTCCATTGTGTATTTTGAGAAATGTCATTCCATGATTGACTTCCCATTCTATCAAATATATCGCGTTTTATTGCTTGATGAATCTCATCCTGGCCTTTGGGTTGTAGATATTTAATTGGGTGGTTATCACAATTATTATCCTCGCTAGAATATTGAGGGGAGGATGCAAGAACTCTTTGTAACTCACTGTGCTGAGTTGCTATTAATGTGAAGTGCCCATCAATTTGTTTGTATTCATCATAAAAATCGAAAAGCCGCTCCAATGCGCCTTGTTCAGCAGTGGTAATATAGGTGTCTTTGACCGTAATTTGAGTTTCATCAAATCCAGAGGTCGTAGCGGTGACAATAAACTTATGGCTTTGCCCTGTTGCTACATTGGCAAAAATGACGTTTTTAGATAAGGAGCATGCAGTATTCTCCAGGCTCCCGCTACCATCGGTGAGTGGTTGGGTAAACAATTGCTCGCCCGGTAAACCTTGGCTGCACGGTTGTAAAGGAGCGAACAACAATGCTTTTGCTCTTGCATTCTGATAGTCACAGTCATCGCAGGCCATGGTTTCAGTCAGCCCTGCCTGAGCTTGAGTATTAAAAATGAATGTGACAAGTATTGTTAAAAACATTAATTGAAGGCATTTCATCTAGACCTGTTCCTTTTCATTTGTTACGTCCTTGTTGTCTGTATGTGTATTATGCCCAACATGAAAATGCAATGCAATTCAATGCAATTCAATGCAATAGCCATAGTAGGCATGACTCAGTTTTCAAAGGTTGCGCCAAATTCGGGCATTGCCTCGGTGAGTCAGGACACCCAAAACACTTTTACTAAGGAATATACAGTTCCCGCCCTAAGCGGCCGTGCGTGGATGAGGCATGGGTGAATGTCGGAACGCGACAAGACATGCTTATTAGCGCTAGGCAGCGTCAGTCGAATCAGGGGCGAGTGTCGTCACGCGACAGGCTTACGAGCGAGAACCATGGATGGTGAACTGGCCGTTATGAATGGATGCATTTGACCCACGATCTTCAGTCGCTTGCAAAGCGACGCAACAGAACGAGACGAGTCACCCCAATGGCAATTGGAGCCTCCGTAAAGCAGGGATAAAAAAGGGCGCCCGAAGGCGCCCTTTTTAAATTTAGCTGTGCACTATTTGTGTAACAACAGCCGGGGATGCTGGAAGGCTTACAGTGCCTTCAAAATCGCCTCAACACTGTCCTTGGCATCGCCAAACAACATCTGGGTGTTATCGCGGAAGAACAGCGGGTTCTGTACCCCGGCGTAGCCCGTGTTCATGGAACGCTTAAAGCCGATAACGGTTTGGGCTTTCCACACTTCCAGCACCGGCATACCGGCGATGGGGCTGGCTGGGTCTTCCGAGGCCGCCGGGTTCACGGTGTCGTTGGCACCAATCACCAGCACCACGTCGGTCTCGGGGAAGTCTTCGTTGATTTCATCCATTTCCAGCACTATGTCGTAAGGCACCTTGGCCTCGGCCAGCAGCACGTTCATATGGCCTGGCAGACGACCGGCAACAGGGTGGATACCGAAGCGTACTTCGATGCCACGGTCACGCAGCTTCTGGGTGATTTCGGCCACCGGATACTGGGCCTGGGCCACCGCCATACCGTAGCCGGGGGTGATGATGACTGAGCTTGCGTTTTTCAGCATGTCGGCCACATCTTCGGCGTTGGTTTCGCGGTATTCACCCATTTCTTCATCACCGCTGGACACGGCGCCATCGGTACCAAAACCACCGGCAATCACCGAGATGAAGGAGCGGTTCATGGCCTTACACATGATGTAAGACAGGATGGCACCCGAGGAGCCCACCAGAGCACCGGTGACGATAAGCAGGTCGTTGGAGAGCATAAAGCCCGCCGCTGCCGCCGCCCAGCCTGAGTAGGAGTTCAGCATCGACACTACCACCGGCATGTCGGCACCGCCGATGCTGGCCACCAGATGCCAGCCAAAGGCAAAGGCGATAAGGGTCATGATGATAAGCGGCACCATGGCGCCGTCGGCTTTTACAAAGAGCACCATCAGGCCAAAGGACACCAGTACCGCCAGCAAATTCAGCTTGTGGCGATGTGGCAGCATCAGTGGCTTGGAGGAAATCAGCCCGCGCAGCTTACAGAAGGCCACCACAGAGCCGGTGAAGGTCACGGCACCGATAAAGACGCCGAGGAAGACTTCCACCAGATGGATGCTGAGCATGGCACCGGTCAGCTGATGACCTTCGGCGGCCTTGCTCGCTTCCTGCAATGCGGCCTTGGCGGCTTCGAGGCTCTGGTCGATGTTGCCACCCACGCTAATCACCACTTCGGTGACCGCCTGGGGATGCACGTCGATAAAGCTGTTAAAGCCAACCAGTACGGCCGCCATACCCACAAAGCTGTGGAGAATGGCCACCAGTTCCGGCATTTCGGTCATTTCCACCTTGAGGGCCAGACGCACGCCAATGGCGCCGCCGATAACCATGGCGAGAATGATCCAGTGCACACCACTGGTTTCCGGGTTGAGGATAGTGGCAATAAGCGCAATGGCCATGCCCGTGATTCCAAAGAGGTTACCCTGCTTGGCGGTCTCCTGACGGGACAGGCCCGCGAGACTCAAAATAAAACACAGCGCTGCTACTATGTAGGCTGCTGTTACCAGTCCTTGAGACACAGTGATTCCCCCTTAATCCTTACGGAACATCTTCAGCATGCGCTGAGTGACGGTAAAGCCGCCGAAGATGTTGATACTGGCAATGAGCACGGCGATAAAGGCCAGCACAGTGACCAGCGTCGAGCCGCTGCCAATCTGCAGCAGTGCGCCCACCACGATAATGCCCGAGATGGCGTTGGTCACCGACATCAGCGGCGTGTGCAGCGCGTGAGTTACGTTCCACACCACGTAGTAGCCCACCACACAGGAGAGCAGGAACACGGTAAAGTGGGACAAGAACTCAGGCGGCGCCACGCTTGCCACAGCACCAAAACCAATCAAACCCAGAGCGCCCAGAATGTACTTGAGCTTGGAAGGCTCCTTGGGCGCGGCTTTCTTCAGCTCGACCTTGGGGGCAGCCTTGGCGGGGGCGGCAGACACAGAAATTGGTGGTGGCGGGAAGGTGACTTCACCGGCCTTCACCACTGTCATGTTGCGCATTACCACATCGTCAAAGTCGATAACGGCATTGCCGTCTTTCTCTTTGCACATCAGCTTCATCAGGTTCACCAGGTTGGTGCCGTAAAGCTGGGAGGACTGGGCTGGCAGACGGCCGGGCAGATCGGTGTAACCAATCACCTTGACGCCGTTTTTGGTGACAAACAGCTCGCCCGGGACTGTGTATTCACAGTTACCGCCGGTGGCGGCCGCCATGTCCACAATCACAGAGCCGCTCTTCATCGAATCCACCATTTCCCTGGTGATAAGACGCGGTGCCGGTTTGCCCGGAATCAGGGCGGTGGTGACTATGATGTCTACTTCTTTGGCCTGTTCGGCAAAGAGGGCCATCTCGGCCTTTATAAACTCTTCGCTCATCACCTTGGCGTAGCCATCGGAGGAGGAGCCGTCTTCGCCGCCGAAGTCGAGCTTGAGGAACTGACCACCCATGGACTCGATTTGCTCCGCCACTTCGAGGCGGGTATCGAAGGCGCGAACGACGGCGCCGAGGGAGCCTGCGGTACCTATGGCGGCAAGACCGGCCACACCGGCACCAATCACCAGCACCTTGGCAGGGGGCACCTTACCGGCAGCGGTGATTTGGCCGGTAAAGAAGCGGCCAAACTCGTGGGCGGCTTCCACCACGGCGCGGTAGCCGCCGATGTTGGCCATGGATGACAGGGCATCCAGCGACTGGGCGCGGGAAATACGCGGCACCATGTCCATCGCCATCACGTTGATATTGCGCTGTGATAATTTCTCAACCAGCTCAGGGTTTTGAGCAGGCCAGATAAAACTCACCAAGGTAGCGCCGTCTTTGATTTCTTTTATTTCATTTTCGGTAGGGGCATTGACCTTAAAAATAAGGTCGGCCTGCCATACGGAGGGCACTACACTGGCGCCCACCGCCTCAAAGGCGGCATCACTGAAGCTGGCAAGGGTGCCGGCACCAGATTCGATAGCCACTTCAAAGCCGAGTTTTTTAAGTTGCTCAACCGTTGCCGGGGTCGCGGCGACCCGGGTTTCACCGGCGAGACTCTCTCTCGGAATTCCAATTTGCATGACGATTCCCTGATGGTTATTGAAACGTGAACACACCGCTTCCTGTGTCGGGCGAAACAGGAGGGACAGGCTGGGCGGTTTTGCAACCGGCTGTCTGTAGGGGACAGAGCTCTGTACGGTGTGACCTCATTGTGGCAAGTCTGCCTGCCGACACAAGCGCATATTCTTCATGAGGCGACTTAAGCCACTGGTCGGAGCAAAAAATTTGCGCCTGGCCACACTTTTGTAGCTTAAAAATTCGACTCTGCATATTCCCAAAGAGAATAAAAAATTAAATTTTATTCTTTTTTGCTTGTCCGAAAGGGCACTAAGCTAGCATGCAATAAAATGTCACTGGGTCGTCCTCATGCTGTTAAAAGAATTATCCTCTCTCGCGTCTCCGCTCAGTGCCGAGCAGGTCGACAAGCTCAAGCAACTGACTTTTGAGCTCAATGCCGTGCAACTGGCCTGGGTCAGTGGTTATCTGGCGGCAAGCGCGCAATCTGCCGCTGGGGGGGCTTTTGCTGCAGCGCCAGCTGCCCAGGAAGCCGCGACTTTAACGGTGCTTTACGCATCGCAGACCGGCAATGCCAAAGGCGTGGCCAGTAAAATCAAAGCGGCGGCAGAAAGCCGTGGCTTAGCGGTGCAGTTACAGGATATTGCCTCGTATAAAACCAATGCGTTGGCAAAAGAAAAATTCCTCATCATTGTTGCCTCGACCTATGGCGAGGGTGAGCCACCCGAGAGCGCAGTGAGTTTCTATAAGTTCCTGTTTGGCAAAAAGGCACCGAAGTTACCCGAGCTGCAATTTGCCGTGTTGGGCCTTGGCGATACCAGCTATGAGTTTTTCTGCAAAACCGCCACTGACTTTGACAGCCAACTGGCTGTATTAGGTGCAAAACGCTTGTATGAGCCCGCCCTGCTTGACGTCGATTATGCCGAGGGTGCGAAAAACTGGCAGGAAGCAGCCTTGGATGTGTTTACACCGCTGCTTAAAGCATCAGGCGCCGGTAGCGAGCGAGTGATTGCATGGCCTGGTGCGACTGGCACCGCGGCTAGCCAAAGCCAGTATGATAAGCAAAACCCAGCTACCGCTGAGTTAAGTATTAATCAAAAGATCACGGCGCGTAATTCCACCAAAGACGTGCGTCATATTGAGATCTCGCTGGAAGGCACCGGCCTGACCTATCAGCCGGGTGATGCTTTAGGGGTGTATTTCCGCAATGCACCGGAGCTTGTCGCCAGCGTGCTGGCCGCCACAGGTTTAACTGGCAGCGAGCAAGTTGAACTGTCTGGCCAAACGTTAACCCTGCAAGCGGCGTTAACCGACGAGCTGGAGCTCACCCAGGCTTACCCGTCACTGGTGACCAAGTACGCAGAGGCGAGCAACAATGCCGAATTGCAAGCGCTTGGCGCAGACAAAGACGCGCTGCGCGCTTATCTGGCCGATAAACAAAGTGCCGATGTGATTGTGCAAAACCCTGCCAACATCAGCGCACAGCAACTGGTGGACAGCCTGCGCAAAGTGCAGCCACGCTTGTATTCCATCGCCTCAAGCCAAGCCGAAGTGGGCGAAGAAGTGCATTTAACCGTTGGCGTGGTGCGTTACGATGCTTTTGGCAGCACCCATTTAGGTGGTGCGTCAGGCTTTTTAGCTGAGCGCTTGGCTGAAGGAGAGCCGGTGAAAGTCTTTGTTGAACACAATGACAACTTCCGCCTGCCCAGCAATGATACGCCAGTGTTGATGATTGGCCCCGGCACCGGTATTGCGCCGTTTCGGGCGTTCTTGCAAGAGCGTGATAACGCAGGTGCGACCGGCCAGAACTGGCTGTTCTTTGGCAACCCGCATTTCACCCGTGATTTCTTATATCAGGTGGAGCTTCAAGACTACTTGAAGCGTGGCGTGTTAACCCACCTGGATGTGGCATTTAGCCGCGACCAAGCACAAAAAGTGTATGTGCAGGATAAACTGGCTGCCAAAGGCGCCGAAGTGTGGTCTTGGCTGCAACAAGGCGCTCACTTATATATTTGTGGTGACGGTAACCGGATGGCGAAAGATGTACATCAGGCGTTATTGCAAATTGCCCAAACCCACGGTGGCTTGTCTGACGAAGCAGCCGACGAGTATTTTGAAGAGTTACGCGAGAGCAAGCGTTATCAGAAGGATGTTTATTAATGAGCCAATATCCAATTAAACCTGAACTGCAGGTGCAGGGCCAGCTGTCTGATAACGAGCGTCTGAAGGCTGAAAGCAACCATCTGCGTGGCACTATCACCACAGACTTAAAAGACGAAATTACCGGTGGTTTCACCGGTGATAACTTCATGTTGGTGCGTTTTCACGGCATGTATCAGCAGGATGACCGCGATTTACGTGCTGAGCGCGCAGAGCAAAAGCTGGAGCCGCTGCATAATGTGATGCTGCGGGCGCGCATGCCCGGCGGGATTATCAAGCCTGAGCAATGGCTGGCGATTGATGAATTTGCCCGCGAGCACACCATGTACGGCTCAATTCGGTTAACCACCCGCCAGACCTTCCAGTTCCACGGCGTGTTTAAACCGGATATCAAGCCGATGCACCAGATGCTGAATAAAATTGGCATCGACTCGATTGCAACCGCCGGTGATGTAAACCGCAACGTGCTGTGTACCTCAAACCCTGTGGAATCGGTGTTGCACCAGCAAGCTTATGAGTGGGCTGCGAAAATCTCTGAACATTTGCTGCCAAAAACCCGCGCCTATGCCGAGATTTGGCTGGGCGAAGAAAAAGTAGAAACCACGGAAACTGAGCCGGTGCTGGGTGATACCTACCTGCCGCGTAAGTTTAAAACCACGGTGGTGATCCCACCGCACAATGACGTCGACGTACACGCCAACGACTTAAATTTCGTGGCCATTGCCGAAAATGGCCAGCTGGTTGGTTTTAACGTGTTGGTTGGTGGCGGCCTTGCGATGACCCACGGCGATAAAGCGACTTATCCGCGCCGGGCAGAAGATTTGGGCTTTATCGGTCTTGAGCATGTGCTGAAAGTCGCAGAGCACGTGGTCACAGTGCAGCGTGACTACGGCGATCGGGTTAACCGGAAAAATGCCAAAACCAAATACACGATAGATCGTATCGGCGTTGACGCTTTCAAATCTGAAGTGGAACAACGGGTTGGCGTGGCCTTTGGCCCAAGCCGTCCTTACGAATTTACCCACCGTGGCGATCGCTTTGGTTGGGTGGAAGGCATTGATGGTAAGCACCATTTAACACTCTTTATCGAAAACGGCCGTCTGCTCGATTACCCGGGTAAGCCGCTGAAAACGGGTGTTGCTGAAATTGCCAAAGTGCATAAAGGCGATTTTCGCATGACGGCAAACCAGAACCTGGTTATCGCAGGGGTTGCAGCCGAAGATAAAGCGCAGATTGAGCAGCTGGCGCGCAATCATGGTTTGTTGGAAAACGTGACTACTCAGCGTAAAAACTCGATGGCTTGCGTGTCACTGCCAACTTGTCCGCTGGCGATGGCAGAAGCCGAACGTTACCTGCCAACGCTGGTCACCCACGTTGAAGGGATCTTGAGCAAGCACGGCATTGCCGACGACCATATCATCCTGCGCGTCGTGGGTTGCCCGAATGGCTGCGGCCGCGCCATGTTGGCAGAAGCAGGTTTAGTGGGCCGTGGTCCTGGCAAATACAACCTGTATCTGGGCGGTAACACTGCGGGAACCCGTATTCCGAAATTGTATTTGGATAACGTGGCCGAAGCGGAAATTCTGGCGGCACTGGATACCTTGATTGGCCGCTGGTCAGTTGAGCGTAACCCAGGTGAATGTTTTGGTGATTTTGTTATTCGGGTGGGTGTTGTTGCCGAAGTGAAAGTCAGTAAAACCGACTTCCACGCCTGAGACCAGTCAGGGGGAAGCAAAGCTTCCCCCATTTGTTTTGGCGGCCCGATGGCCGGTGCCAAGACGTGTAGCGACGCCAGAACCCTTGGAGATAAGCATGAATTATCACGATTTACTTAGTCTGGACGCAGCCGAGCAAGCGGCCGCGCTTGCGGACATCAATTTACAGCTGGCCAAGGCCACGCCTGCCGAGCGGGTTGAATTTGCACTGCGTGAATTACCCGGCGAGCATATTGTAAGCTCCAGTTTTGGTATCCAGGCGGCGGTGATGCTGCATTTGGTGACGCAGGTAAAAAGCGATATTCCTGTGGTGCTGACCGATACCGGGTATTTGTTCCCGGAGACCTACCGCTTTATCGATGAACTGACCGAGCGCCTTAAGCTTAACCTTAAGGTGTACCGCGCCCCGATGACGGCTGCCTGGCAGGAAGCCCGCTTCGGCAAGCTGTGGGAGCAGGGGCTGGATGGCCTTGAGCGCTACAACCGCATCAACAAGGTTGAGCCTATGCAAAGGGCGCTGGATGAGCTGGAAATGGGCACCTGGTTTGCTGGCCTTCGCCGCACCCAGGCATCGACCCGGGAAGGGCTGCCCATCCTTGCCATTCACGGTAAGCGCTTTAAGCTGCTGCCGATTATTGAATGGAGCAACAAGGATGTGCATGAATACCTGACCAAATTCGAGCTGCCTTATCATCCGCTGTGGGAGCAGGGCTATGTGTCTGTGGGCGATACCCACTCCACCAAGCCACTGGAGCTCGGCATGAGCGAAGAAGACACCCGCTTTAATGGGTTAAAGCGTGAGTGTGGATTGCACTACGAGATTTAATCCTGCTGGGCACAGCATTGTGTGCGAGCATAAAAAACGCCGGCATTTGCCGGCGTTTTTATTATGTGGTATCAGCTGCCTTTGGCGCTTCGGATGGCAGTGATGACATCATTCGGGCTCAGTTCCGATGGTAATATCTGTCCCCTTGGCATTCCCGGGCCATAGACCTTATTAAAGGGCGAACCGGGTGCAGCTACCTTGCCGTAATGGGGCGAGATGCGCTCGGCCTCCTGGCTCCAGTTGGCCTGCATCAACACCACCTTGCCAGAAAGCAGGGTGCTGACCACCTCGGGGCGATGCAGCACACCAACGCGGTTGGTCTGACAGGCCATACACCAGTCGGAATGCAAATCCACAAACACCGTATAGCCACCCTGAACCAGCATGGGAATTTTATCCGCAGCCAGAGGCTGCCATAACAGCTCGCGATAGTCCTGCTGCTCGCTGGCTCTGTGCACAAAGTAGGTGGCCGAACCCACCATCAGCGCCATCATCCCGATAACGGGGACAACCGCCAGAGGGATAGCTTCACCCTTGCTGCGGGCGATGAGCAGCGCCACCACGGCGGCAACGAGGAGCAGGGTCATCAGGGTGCTGAGAGTGAGGATCATGGGTCATTCCTTTCGTAAAAACCCACTCAGCATAATGATGCGCCCTTAAGCCAAGGTGAAAGGGGCCAACTCCTGCATCGGAGTTTGAGCTGGCCCACATCTCTTTCTCAGGTTGCCGTCCTGCTTTTCAGGGGGCGAAGAACACCGAATCCTGACTGACTGCCTCTGCTTCCTCATCAGCCCCAGCCCCTGACTCAGTCTCTGATTCAGAGACGAGTTCAGAAACCGTGAAGGTGAGCTTACTGCGACTGGTTTTGATGGCTCCTGCTGCAGCAGTGAGTGTCAGCGGCAGTTCAATCTGCTCGCCGGGGGCAATGCTTACCTCAGTTTTCGACAGCGCCAGCGGCAGGGCGCCTGTGACGGCCAGCCGATACTCCCTGGGTTGCTGGGTTTTATTGCGGATTTTAAGCAGATAGGTGTTTTCAATCTGGCCGCCCGTGGTTTCACGGTAAAGGCTTTGGCGGTCCCGCAGCACGTTGAGCTCGATACTGCTGCGACTTGCCATGTCCAGTCCCATGGTGGCGAGAATGGCAATCAGTGCCAGACCATAGCCGATAAAGCGTTTGCGCTGCCAAAGGGGCGGCGTTTTCCCCTTGAGGCCCGCTTCACTGGTGAAGGCGATAAGGTCGGGCTTATAGCCGAAGTTGGCCATGGTCTGGTTACAGGCATCGACACAGGCGCCGCAGTTGATGCACTCGTACTGCAAGCCGTTGCGGATATCTATGCCGGTGGGGCACACCTCCACGCACAAATTACAGTCCACGCAGTCGCCAAGCTCGGTGGCGGCCTTACGCTTGCGCGGTCCACGGCTTTCGCCACGGGCCGCATCGTAGGTGACGGTTTTGGTGAATTCATCGAACATGGCAGATTGGAAGCGGGCATAGGGGCAGCAGTGCAGGCACATTTGCTCGCGCATCCATCCGGCGTTGAGGTAGGTACAGATGGCAAAAAACCATACCCAGGCGGTGTCCCAGAATCCTGCGCTGAAACTGAAGATGGCAGGATACAACTCCCGCGCCGGTACGAAGTAGGCGATAAAGCCGCAGCCGGTCAGCAGTGACATCAGCAGCCAGCTGCTGTGTTTCCCGAGCCGTTTGGTGAGTTTCTCCCGGCTCCAGGGCGCCTTGTCGAGATTGATGCGTTGATTGCGGCTGCCTTCAAACTTTTCTTCTACCCAGGCAAACATAAAAGTCCACTGGGTTTGCGGGCATAAAAAGCCGCACCAGACCCGGCCCCAAAACAGGGTCACGAAAAATAGGCCAAAGGCTGCGGCAATAAAGACCCAGGCCAGCAGGGTAAAATCCTGGGGCCACAGGCTGGTGCCGAAGAAGTAAAACTGCTGATTGCTTAAATCAAACCAAATGGCCTGGCGCCCATGCCAGCTGATAAAGGGCAGCAGAAAAAACAGTGCTATCAGGCCAGCTCCGGTGGCGCTGCGCCAACGCTGAAACAGACCGGACTGGCTTCGAAACTGGATTTTACCGCCGCTTTTGGCTGCCGTTTTTGATGACGGCTTTTGGGGGACCGATGGCTCTCCACTCGCTGAGGGTTCTGTATGCGCTGAGGGCTCCTTGTGCGCTGAAGGCTCTTCGCTGGAGGGGATGAAAGTAACGGGAATGCTTTGCTGGGATTGATTGCTCTGTTGCACCTTGGTTGTTCCTGAATGACTCACACAGGGGCCTAATGGCAAGAGCCGTGCCAGCTGGTGCTTGTTTACATCTAGCTGATATTATTGATTAATTTTGTTTTGCTTAATCTGATGAATCACGAAATATCGTGACTTGGCGATATGTCGTGACTTAAGCGGCGCTCCGTTAACGGCACTTTGGGCTAAGGTCGGCGGATCCCGAGTTTTTGCATTCGGGATCTCAGGGTGCTGGGCGGGAGTCCAAGAATCGCCGCCACCCCGTTTGGGCCGGAGATGCGCCAGTCGCAATCTTCCAGGGTCGAGAGAATATGGCTTGCCTCCACCTCGGCCAGGGTTTTTCCCGCGACAGGTACTGCCTGACTGCCGGGGATGGAGCTCATTTTCAGAATAGGCTGGTGGGTGAGAATCGCTTCACGCTCCAGCAGGTTTTGCAGTTCGCGCACATTGCCCGGCCAACTGTATTGCTGCAAGCGTTTTAGGCTGGTGGCATCGACCCCTGCCAGCGGCTTGCCGAGCTTCTGTGACAGGCTCTTCAGCAGTTGCTGAACCAGCTCGGGAATGTCTCCTGCACGCTGGCGAAGGGGAGGCACCTTCAGTGGAAACACGTTCAGGCGGTAAAAAAGATCCATCCTGAACAGCCCCTGCTCGACCCGTTTTTGCAGGTCGTGGTGGGTGGCGGCTATCAGGCGGATATCTACCTTGATGCGCTCGCTGCCACCCACACGCTCAAACTCCTGCTCCTGAATCACCCGAAGCAGCTTGGACTGTGCCTCCAGACTGAGCTCGGCCACTTCATCCAAAAACAGGGTTCCCTTGTGGGCCAGTTCAAAGCGGCCTTTACGGCGACTGCTGGCACCGGTGAAGGCGCCCTTTTCGTGGCCAAAGAGCTCGCTTTCCAACAGGGATGCCGAGAAGGCGGCACAGTTAACCGAGATCATCGGCTTATCACGGCGGCTGCTGAGCTGATGAAGCTCCCGGGCGACCAGCTCCTTGCCGGTGCCATTTTCGCCCTGTATCAGCACTGTGCTGTCGGTGTTGGCCACCAGGCGGATTTGCTTTTGCAGGTTTTGAATACAGTCGCTGCTGCCGGTGATTTGCGACGGGCCGCGCTTGTCTTCAAGCTCTGCCTGCAGCAGGGAGTTTTCAGAGGCCAGCTGCTCCGACAGCGCCTGCACCTGCTCCAGCGCCTGGCGCAGCGACTGTTCGGTTTGTTTCTGCAGACTGATATCGCGAAATATCGCGACCACACCCTTGAGCTTGCCGTCCTGCCACACAGGGGTGGAGCTGTAATGCACCGGGAAGCTGCTGCCATCCTTGCGCCAGAACACCTCGTTGCTGATCTCCCGCGCCTTGCCATCCTTCAGGGTTTGATAGATGGGGCAATCTTCATGGGGATAGTGGCTGCCATCGGCATGGCTGTGGTGATGAAAATTATGGATGGTTTTACCCAGCAGTTCGTTTGCCTTCCAGCCGGTCATACGTTCGGCCGCAGGATTAATAAACACCGCATGACCATCCAAATCAAAACCATAGATACCTTCGCTGACAGCATCCAGCAGCAGGCGGTTCTCCGGTAAAAAGCTTTCATGTGTAGGCATGGGCGTTGGTCGGGGCTGTGACTGATGAATGGCGGCAGTATAGCCTGCCCCTGTTGGGGCGTCATGGACTCAGGGTGGATCTTTGTTGAATAAGTCACGAAATATCGTGATATCCATGCACATGGAACAGTTTCTCACCGACGGGAGTCTGTGATAATGGGGCGCCAGGGTATGCTTTGGGGCCATGAGCAAAACGGGGTAATTCTTACTTCAACCTTTTGAGGAGGCTGCAGTATAGTGGCACCCTTCAGGTTTTGTGTGCTGCGCTTTGGTGCTTAAGTATCTGCTTATCAGTGCCGCGAAGAGCAGTGGTAAGCCTGGCCAGCAGTAAAAAGATAAACAGGATTTCGCAGTAAATTGGGGGAAGTATGAGTTTCAGTGTTTGGCTGGCGCTGCTGGCTGTGTGTTGTTTGGGGGCCATGTCGCCCGGGCCCAGCCTGGCCATGGTGGTGCGCCATACGCTGGGTGGCGGCAGGGGCGCGGGTATCGCCTGTGCCTGGGCCCATGCCATAGGTATTGGCGTGTATGCCCTTATCACCCTGCTTGGGCTCGCCCTTGCCATGAAAGAAGCGCCACTGGTGTTTAATGGCATTGCGCTGATAGGTGCCCTCTACCTGATGTGGATGGGTTGGGGGGCGCTCAACTCAAAAGGGGGCATGCAGGATAAGCTCGCCGCAGGCAAGGCATCCACGCTTATCGAAGCGGCCCGTGACGGTATTGCCATATCGCTGTTCAATCCCAAGATTTTGCTGTTTTTTCTGGCGCTCTTCAGCCAGTTTGTGATGGCGTCATCCACCCTCGAAGGTAAGGCAATTATCGTGCTGACGCCGCTGGTGGTGGATGGTCTCTGGTACACAATCGTGGCACTGATGCTGTCGCACCCAAGGCTTTTACCCAAACTTCGTGAGAAGGCGGCCATTATCGATAAGCTGTCCGGTGCCATCTTAATACTGCTCGGCCTAAGGGTAATCTGGACCCTGTGGCAAGGTCTGTGATGAACCCTTGCAGGAACGAAAAAGGCCGCATAATGCGGCCTTTTTAATGCGCTTGGCGCGGCTCAGAGCTTGAATGTCTGCACCGCGGTGTCAACGGCAGGCTCCGCATCGGGTGTTGCCACCGGCGGGTTGGCGATATGGTCGTCCAGGTTATCGTTCAGCATGTCCTGGTAATCATCGCTGAACCACTTGAGGGCGTTGGCCTTTTCGTTTTGCAGATCCGCCGACTTGATGGCGGCTTCGAAGGCATTGAAGCGGGCTGCGGCAAAACGCAGCGCTGTGCCCACTTTACCCACATCGCCTTCGGTGGCGGTGAGCTCGTTGGCCAGCGCAATAAACTTATCGGCGAGTTCAAACAGACTGTTGGCGTTTTCTGACATGGTTGTGTCCTGTATTTTCATCTTTGCTGATTTTACCCAAATCCACGGGGCTGACCACCGACTTTCGTCTCGATTGGGATCTTCGTCGTGACCCTTGGTGTGCTATCCGGGCAGAGAGGCTGATTTGCCATGGCCGATAAGATACACTGCGGCGCAGTAAATCATTCAGCCCGGGAGCCCCATGGCCGTTGCATGCTGGCAGGACTTTATTGCCGCCGAATCTGAGAAACCCTACTTTAAATCCCTCACCGAATTTGTCGCCGCAGAGCGTCAAAGCGGCAAAACCATTTATCCTCCCGAAGAGGAGGTGTTCGCTGCGTTTGAGCACACGCCGTTGGAGAAGGTGCGGGTGGTACTGATAGGTCAGGACCCCTACCACGGTGCCGGTCAGGCCCATGGCTTGTGTTTTTCAGTCAAACCCGGCATTAAGCCGCCGCCCTCCCTGGTGAACATGTATAAGGAGCTCAGCACGGATATTCCCGGCTTTGAAACCCCGTCCCACGGCTACTTGTTGCCCTGGGCCAAACAAGGGATTTTGATGCTTAACACCGTGCTAACGGTAGAGGAGGGCAAGGCCCACTCCCACGCCAAGGCGGGTTGGGAAACCTTTACTGCGGCCGCGCTTAAGCTGCTCAATGAGCGTGAGGCGCCCATCGTCTTTGTGCTTTGGGGGAGCCATGCCATCAAGAAGGGCAAGGGCATTACCGCACCTCAGCATCAGGTGTTGTCGGGTGTGCATCCATCGCCCTTGTCAGCTTATCGTGGCTTTTTTGGTTGTGGCCACTTTTCAAAAATCAATGAGCTATTACAGGCTCAGGGCGGTGAGCCCATCGACTGGCGCTTGTAACTCTCTTTATGTTTAAAAATGCAGCCCAATAAAAAACCTCGCCGATGCGAGGTTTTTTATTGGGTGATGCTGGCTGTCAGTTACTGCGGACTGTCAGTTACTGCGGGAGACTGCGATTCTGGCCAGTGACTCGAGCGCCATCTTAAAGTCACCTTCCGGCAGGACGCTGAGGGCCGCAATGGCCTTGTCTGCTTCTTCTTCTGCGCGTCTGCGGGTGTAATCCAGTGCGCCGCAGCGATGCAGGGCTGTTAGGATTTCCTCAATGGCGTCTGTGCCATCGGCTTTTTCAATGGCGGTACGAATGAGGGCTTGCTCGTGCTCGTTGCCATGGCCGATAGCGTAAATCAGTGGCAGGGTAGGCTTACCTTCGGCGAGATCGTCACCGATGTTCTTGCCAAGCTCTTCGGCGTCGCTGGTGTAATCCAGCAAGTCATCAATCAGCTGGAAGGCCGTGCCCAGATACTTGCCGTAGTCGGCAAGGGCCTCTTCGACCTTTTCATCACTGCCTGCCAGTACGGCGGCAAGACGGGTGGCCGCTTCAAACAGCTTGGCGGTTTTACAATAGATGACCCGCATGTAGCTGTCTTCAGTGGTGTTGGGATCGTTGCAGTTCATTAACTGCAGCACTTCCCCTTCGGCTAACACGTTGGTGGCGTCGGCCAGCACCTGCAGCACCTTCATGCTGCCAAGCTCGGTCATCATCTGGAAAGAGCGGGTATAAAGGAAGTCACCCACCAGCACGCTGGCACTGTTGCCAAAGAGGGCGTTGGCGGTTTCACGGCCCCGACGCAATGTAGACTCATCCACTACGTCATCGTGGAGCAGTGAGGCCGTATGGATGAACTCGATAATGGCGGCGAGTTTGAGATGACCTTCACCATTATAGTTAACGGCGCGGGCGGCCAATACCGATAACAGAGGGCGCAAACGTTTGCCGCCTCCATTAATAATGTAAAAGCCCAGCTGGTTGATGAGGGCAACATCGGATTCCAGTTGTTTGTAGATCAGCTGATTGACTGCCTGCATATCGGCGTCGGCCAGCTGTCGAATGGCATTCAAATCCATAGATAGACTCTGATTGTCAGGACTGGGCATAACTAAGCCCTGATTTAGGCATAAGTGTTATAATAGCCGCGATCTTACCTAAAAATAATGACGATGGCAGCAGTTGCCCGGTTAATGTGGGAGTTATGCGGGTCTTTTTTTAATCTTTGCTAATTAGGGCTTGTCAGCTGGGCATTCTTAGCGTAAACTCCGCGCCCATTGTCATTAAAGTTTTTTATGGCGCATCGCTCACGCCCTGAGGGGATTTAGCGCGAAGCGTCAGAATTTTTCGGAGTAAAATAGCTATGTACGCTGTTTTTCAAAGTGGTGGCAAGCAACACCGTGTTGCTGAAGGCCATACTGTACGTTTGGAAAAAATCGAAGTTGCTACTGGTGAAACCATCGAGTTCGATCAGGTTCTGTTGGTTGCTGATGGTGAAAACGTGAAAGTGGGTGCTCCACTGGTTGCTGGCGGCAAAGTAGTTGCTACTGTTGTTGCTCACGGCCGCGGCGAAAAGGTAACTATCCAGAAGTTCCGTCGTCGTAAGCACCACGAGAAGAAGATGGGCCACCGTCAGTGGTTCACTGAAGTTAAAATCACTGCTATCAACGCTTAATAGGAGTCTGACTCATGGCACACAAAAAAGCTGGCGGTTCTACTCGTAACGGCCGCGATTCAGAAAGCAAACGTCTTGGTGTAAAGCGCTTCGGCGGCGAATCAGTTCTGGCTGGTAACATCATTGTTCGTCAGCGTGGCACCAAGTTCCACGCCGGTGTGAACGTAGGTATTGGTCGTGACCACACCCTGTTCGCCCTGACTGACGGCAAAGTTAAGTTCGAAGTTAAAGGTCCTAACAACCGCAAGTTCGTTAGCATCGAAGAATAAGCTTCGTAACAGCTAAGCTGATAAAGCCCCGCCTCTGGTGGGGCTTTTGTTTTGTCTGGGGCTTTGCCCTATGTTTGATAGAGATTTTGGTCTGCCGCGCTGCAGGCGGTATAATTGCCCCATTCTGTGGTGAGGAGTTGATATGAAGTTCGTCGACGAGGCGGTCATTAAGGTTCAGGCCGGTGACGGTGGCAGCGGTTGCGTAAGCTTTCGCCGTGAAAAATACATTCCAGACGGTGGTCCCGATGGGGGCGACGGTGGTGATGGCGGCAGTGTGTATCTGGTGGCCGATGCCAGCCTCAACACCCTGATTGATTACCGCTTTGAGCGTTTTTATCTGGCAGAGCGCGGCGAAAATGGCCGTGGTCGTGACTGTACCGGTAAAGGCGGCAGCGATCTGACCCTGCGTGTTCCTGTGGGTACCCGTGCAGTGGACATTGACACCGATGAAGTGCTGGGTGATTTGACCGAAGTAGGTCAAAAGCTGCTGGTGGCCAAGGGTGGATTCCACGGTTTGGGCAATACCCGTTTTAAAAGCAGCGTAAACCGTGCTCCACGCCAAAAGACCCTGGGTACCAAGGGTGAGGTTCGTGAGCTGCGCCTTGAGCTGCTGCTGCTGGCTGATGTGGGCCTGCTGGGGATGCCAAACGCCGGTAAATCGACCTTTATCCGTGCGGTTTCCCGCGCGACGCCAAAGGTTGCCGATTATCCCTTTACCACCCTGGTGCCAAACCTCGGCGTGGTGAACCCGCGTCCCGGTCAGAGCTTTGTGATTGCGGACATTCCTGGTTTGATTGAAGGCGCCGCCGAAGGTGCCGGTCTGGGTATTCGCTTCCTGAAGCACCTGGAGCGTTGCCGCGTGCTGCTGCACATTCTGGATATTGAGCCCATTGATGGTTCAAGCCCGGCTGAAAGTGCCCGCGCCATTGTGGCTGAGCTTGAAAAGTATTCACCTGAGCTGGCTGCCAAGCCTCGCTGGTTGGTATTCAACAAAACCGACCTGCTGCTGGAAGAAGAGCTGCAGGAGCGTGTTGACGCCATTGTGGCTGAGCTTGGCTGGGAAGGCGATGTGTACACCATGTCTGCCGCAACCCGCGAAGGTACCAAAGAGCTGGCTGAAAAGCTGTTCGACTTCATCAAGAGTCTGCCAGATGAGGCTGCTGCCGCCGATCCTGACAAGGAAGTGGAGTTCAAGTGGGACAATTACCACAAGGCTCAGCTTGACGATCTGAACCCGGATTTCGATGATTCGGATGATGACGATGATTTCGATGATGACGACTACGACGTGGAAGTCATTTACCAGAGATAAGCCTTCAATCGGGGATAGCGGTGTACGCAGATACCCAGAATGACATAACCCGGCAGGTGGTGCGCGTTGCGCAGCTCCTGCTGGCCTATGGCGCCGAGTCTGATTTGGTCGAAGAAATCAGTCAGCGCCTGGGCAGGGCCCTTGGACTGGCCAGTGTCGAATTGTCCATCTCATCCAATTCCCTCGTACTGACCAGCTTGGTACATGGCCGTTGTATCACCACCACCCGCCGTATTCGTGAGCATGGCATCAATATGCGGATTGTGTGCGAGTTGCAACGGATTTGCCTGCTAGCTGAGAAAGGCCTCTATGGCCCCAACGAAGTCAGAAAACGGGTGGCCCGCATCACCCCCAAGAGTTACCCCGCCGCGCTGGTGATCCCCATGATTGGCCTGTCCTGTGCCAGTTTTTGCCATCTGTTTGGCGGCGATTGGATGTCATCCATCATCACCTTTATCGCAGCGGCCATAGGCATGAGTGTGCGCTTGTCACTGGCGCGCAGGCACTTTAACCCACTGATCATTTTTTCACTGACCGCCTTTGTTACCACGGCGGTGGCACAGCTCAGTTATGAGTGCCCGCTGACCAAAACCCCTGAGCTTGCCATGGCGGCCAGCGTGCTGATGTTGGTGCCGGGGTTTCCGATGATCAATGCCATCTCTGACATGGTGAAGGGGCATATGAACGTCGGGATTTCCCGCTGGGGGCACGCGACCTTGTTAACAGTGGCCTCTGTTATTGGCATTACCATAGCGATGCAGTTGGGGGGCAAGTTTCTGTGAATTTAGCACTTACCTTGCTCAACGACGCCTTCTTCTCGGCCATACCCGCCGTGGGGTTTGCCATGGTATTTAACGTTCCAAAACGTTTTTTACCCTATTGCGCCCTCGCAGGTGCCCTGGGACACAGTTTCCGTACCCTTATCCTCCACTTCGGTTTACCCATTGAATGGGCAACCTTTGCTGCGGCGGCTCTGGTGGGCACTGTGACCATAGGATTTGCCAAACGTCACCTGGCGCCACCCTTGCTTTACGCGGTTGCCGCCATTATCCCCATGATCCCGGGAACCTATGCTTTTAACACCGTGATTGCGCTGGTACAGCTGACGGCGCAATCTCAGGTCAGCCCAGAGCTGACCGGCGCCGTGATAAGTAATGGACTGAAAACCGTCTTTATCCTTGGCGCCTTGTCGGTGGGCCTGGCCCTGCCGAGTCTGTTGTATTTTCGTACCCGCCCCATCATATAAACACAACTCAAAGAGGGAGCTTTTATGCGTATCGCCATGATTGCCGCGATGGCCAACAACCGGGTGATAGGAAAAGATAATCAAATGCCCTGGCATTTGCCGGAAGATCTTAAGCATTTCAAGGCCATGACGCTGGGTAAACCCGTGGTGATGGGGCGGAAAACCTTCGAATCCATCGGACGTCCACTGCCCGGTCGACACAATATTGTGATTTCCCGTCAGAGTGACTACCCCCACGAAGGTATTAGCCTGGTGTCTTCATTTGAAGAAGCCGTTGATCTGGCCGGTAATTGCGAGGAGCTGGTTGTGATTGGTGGTGGTCAGCTCTACCAAACCCTGATTTCCCAGGCAGATAAGCTATATTTAACCGAGATAGCCTTGGATGTTGAGGGCGATACCCACTTCCCGGAATGGGATGATGGTAGCTGGGAAACGGTTGAATCCACTGAACATGTGTCAGACAAAGGCCTTCGATATCGCTTTATCACCTTGGTAAAAAAGTGTTAAATTAATCGCCGTGGTATGTGCCCTAAAGGTAAATTCGAAAATTCGGCTTTACTGATAAATATAAAAAAACAATCCGAGGAGTATGAGATGCGTGTTTTGCCCCTGGCCCTTGCAGCTGCCATTGCTGCTTCTTTCCTCCCTTCACCCGCCATGGCAAATACAGATCCATTGGTGGCCAGTATTTGTGACTATGTGAAAGCGAACGACAAGAATCGTCTTCGTAAAAAACTCAAGGAAAGCCGTGTAAAACTGCGCAACATCTATTCGGGTATTAGCTGCGATGGTGCGAGCTTGCTGCGTACCGCCATGGGTGCCGGTGCCAATGATGTGGGTGAATTTGTTGCCAAGCGTCTGTCGGCCACTGAACTGAGCGCGACTGAGGCCGATGGCATGACCATAGTGGCCTGGGCCGAAGCCAATGGTCATGGCGGCAGCCCTATCACTGCTGCTGTCAAAGAGCGTCTGTCTGGCGGTGGCGAAGAGTCTGACGACTGATTTTATCCCCCCACAATCAAAAAAGCCGGGCGATTGCCCGGCTTTTTACTGCCGCTTTGTACCCCAACGCCGCCTGCCCGTCACTGCCGTTATCTGTTATTTTCCATCACTCGCCACGCCAGAGCTTAGATTTAACCGGTGCTGAGCACTATGGAACCGACTTATCTCACTTCCCCCTAGTCCTAGCCTTGAGTTGTCGCACTCCACTCCCCAAGTGCGGCAGAAGGCGTTTAAAGTGCCAATAAAAAAGCCCCATACAGGGGCTTTTAAAAGACAGGGCGTTTACACCCGGAACTCTTTCACCGAGCTTTGCAGTTCTTCGGCAAGGCGGGCTACCTCGTGGCTGGACTTGGCAGTTTGTTCTGCCCCCAAGGCTGTTTCTTCAGAGATGGCCGCAATATGCTCCAGCTTTTCGGAAACTTGCTGGCTGACAAGATTCTGCTCCTGAGCGGCCTGGGCAATGTGAGTACCCGCATCGTAGGCCCGGTGCACTGAGTGACTGATGGTCTGCAGTGCCTGATTGGCCTGCTCGGTTTTTTCCACACAGCTTTGCGCCTGGTTTTGACCCAGCTGCATTACGGCTACTGCCTGCTGAGTGCCTTGCTGCAGCACTTCAATCATTTGCTGAATTTCACGGGTGGAGTCCTGGGTACGTGATGCCAGGCTGCGAACTTCGTCAGCGACCACCGCAAAGCCACGTCCCTGTTCACCGGCGCGGGCAGCTTCGATGGCGGCGTTAAGGGCCAACAGATTGGTCTGTTCAGCAATACCGCGGATAACATCCAGAATAGAGCCGATAGAGGCGCTATCGGAATGAACTTTGTTGATCACCTTGCTGGCCTTGGCCACTTCATCTGCCAGCGACAGTATGGTGCGCTTGTTTTCATCTGCGATGGTACGCATGTGCTGGGTCTCTTCATCAGCCTGCTTAATCTGGCTCAAGGCATCATCGGCACTCATGTTCACCTGATGGGCGCTGGAGCTCAATTCAGTGGTGGCTGTTGCAACCTGATCGACCTGACTCTTCTGCTCCTGAATACCTATGGTGGTTTGTGATGTGATGGCAGAGGTTTCTTCAGCGGCCGCAGCCAGTTGGTTCGAACGGTCGAGGATGCTGGCAATCAGGCTGCGCAGACTGTCGACCAAGCGGTTGCAGTTGCGTGACAGCTCGGCAAATTCATCGTGACCCGTGTCGTCCAGCTTGTGTGTGAGGTCGCCGGAGGCCAACACATTGAGGGCGCCGTTCACTTCATCCAGTGAGCGTTTCAGGGGGCTCACCACGGCAAAGCTAATCACCACAGCCACGACTATGGCGATGACCACCAGGACCAGGGTTCTGAGGGATGCATTGTTGATGTCGTTCAGGGCCTGATTGCTGATGTCGTTAGTGACAGTTTCTATGTCTTTGGCAAGGCGCTTCATCTGCTCTGTAACAGTGAGCGCATTTTTCTCCACCACGGTCAGTTTGTCTGATGCCAGCAGGTCACTGTCAATCTGGCGCGACTTGAGGGTGACCAGGGTGTCCTTGCCTTCCAGCATTTTAAGCACCTTGTTACTGTCATCATTGAGGGTGCTGACCAAATCAGCATCAATAATGCCTTCACCGTGGCGGGAGATATACTCCATCTTTGTTTTCACTTCGCCGAGCATGTAGTCCAGCTCTTTGGCGATGAGCTCATACTTGCTGCGCTCTTCGGCAGCAACCAGATCGTAAACCGTGGTGATGATACCCGTCATGGTGGTATCTATGGCGCTGGCGGCTGCGGCAATCTCGCGTTCAGTTTGATTTTGGCTGCTTTCCAAATCGATAAGATCAAACAGATTGGAAGAGGCGTCGTCGGCGCTGTTTTCCAGCCTCTCACGCAGTTTGAGCAGCTCTTCTTGTTGGGAAAGGGCGTCGAAGCGGGCCTTGAGCATGGCCTTGCTGTTGCTTTCGAGCGACTGATAGCTGCTGCTCAGACCGCTGAGTTGGCCCTGAAAATTATCACGGTTATTCAGCAGGCCGGAGAGCAGGGAAAATTGATTGTCAAAGCCAGTGCTCAGTTGATCGAATGACCTCTCCAGCCCAGGCACGGCCGCCGAGGTTTTGCTGTGGAAGGCTTTAAGAATGAGCCGCTGCTGTTCGCTGAGGGTTTCGGAAAGATGCCCGGTTGCCTCGAGTGCAGGCATACTCAACTCCTGCATAATGGCGGTACTGTCTTTGAGATTGTTGTTGGTGACCAGCGAAGCGCCACCGAGTATGACCAACAGAAGGGTAACAAAACTGAACCCGCCAATGACTCTGGTGGCGACTTTGATTTTCATAGGACACTCCGGCGATGTTTTAGTTTTTTTCCCGAATCAGAAAGCAGTATGGTGCTGTGACGCGCGGCTCTTTTGTATCGGCCTCTTTGCGCTTTAGTTTAACTCTATTTTAACTTCTTTTGGGTAATTTTTTCCCCGGATTCAAGGTGCCAGAGAGTGAGGTCTTCACCCCAACAGCAGCCTGTGTCGAGGGCTATGCGCCTTGGATTATCGGTTTTGCCCATCAGTGCGGCCCAATGGCCAAACACCAGGGTATAGTCGTCCAACTTCGATGGGAACTCAAACCAGGGTTTTAAGGCCATGCCGTCACAGTCGACGGGCGGCTTTTTACAGGCAAAATCCAGTCGACCATCGAGGTAGAGAAAGCGCATCCGTGTCAGGGCGTCGATACAGTACCTGTGTCTGAGAAACCCGGACGCATTGGGATCCCAGCTTTCGGGCTCTTCGGTGTACATGCTGCCAATGAGTTCAAGGTAGGTGTCGCTCATCAGTACCTTGCTCACTTCATTGGCTTCTTCACGCAATGTTGGCAGATCCCATTGGGGAGGCACCCCTGCATGGGTCATGATGAGTTTGTGCTCGGGAAGCTCCCGCATCAGGGGTTGATGGCGCACCCAGTGGATAAACCCCGGCAGGTGTTTGGAGTCCAACAACTTTTTAAGCTTATCGCTGGGTTTGGGGCGTTTGAGGCCGGCATGTATGGCCAAAAGGTGCAGGTCATGGTTGCCAAGCACAGCTTTGGCGGCATCCCCCAGTGAGCTGAAAAAGCCCAGCACCTTGTGGGACTCGGGCCCCCTAGCAACCAAGTCGCCGACGGCCCAGAGTTCATCCCTTGAGGGATGAAAGTCGACCCGCAGCAGCAGCCGCATCAGCTCTTCATAACAGCCCTGGATGTCACCGACAAAGTATCGCGCCATGGCGGAGAATTAATGCAGTACGCCGGGGACGGCGAGGCGGAAGGTGGGAATGGCAGCCTGAAACGGCTTTCCGTCTTCCCAAACCATGCCGTAACGACCTTCCATAAAGCCGACCGGCGTTTCCAGCACAGTGCCGCTGGTGTACTGATAGGCGGTGTTGGGTGGAATGGTGGGGGTTTCTCCCACCACGCCGGCACCCTGCACTTCGGTCATGTGACCGTTGGCATCTGTGATTATCCAGTGACGGCTTTCCAGTTTGGCCGCTCTGTCACCCAGATTAATGATGGTGATGGTGTAGCTGAACACGTATTTGTGCTCGGCGGGCGTGGATTGCTCTTCCAGGTATTCGGTGTTTACCTCAACCTTGATTGCGGGATCTACGTCGGTCATCGTCATTCCGGATTATTTGCCTGTTACTGGAGTTTATCGCTTTTCACACAAATAGTTGGCCATGGCCACATATTGGGCCACGCTGATGTCTTCGGGGCGTAGACCTGCATCTATGCCAAGAACGTCAAAGTCGGCGTCCTGAAGAAGGGGTTTCAGGTTATTGCGCAGGGTCTTGCGACGCATGTTAAAGGCGGTGTTGCACACCTTGCGCAGCATTTCCACATCATGACATGGCCAGGGCTTTTCAGCATATGGCACCAGACGCACCACAGCCGAATCCACCTTGGGTGGCGGGGTAAAGCAGCTGGGCGGCACTTCCAGTACAGGCACTACCTGACAGTAGTACTGGGCCATGACGGTCAGCTTGCCGTAGGCCTTGGTACCGGGAGAAGCCGAGAGACGCAGCACCACTTCTTTTTGCAGCATAAAGTGCATGTTCTCAATGTGCTTTGCAAATTCGAACAGATGGAACATCAGCGGGGTGGAGATGTTATATGGCAGGTTGCCGAAGACCTTGAGCTTGCGCTCAGGCTCTACCAACTGGCTGAAGTCAAACTTCATGGCATCGCCCTGATGGATAGTGAGTTTATCCTTCAGAGTGGGGTGAACTTTCAAGCGCTCGGCCAAGTCACGGTCAAGCTCAATAACCGTGAGGTTTTTGATGCCCATGGCAACGGGCTCGGTCAGGGCCGCGAGGCCCGGGCCAATCTCCACCATCACGTGCTCATCGTCGGGTGAAATGGCGCCGACGATGCGGTTGATGATGTTTCCATCGGTCAGGAAGTTCTGACCGAAACGTTTTCTGGCCGTATGGCCCAAATGGACTTTATTACTCATGACTCTCTATCAGTTGGTCTTGGCAGCCAGTTCTATGGCCTTGTTGAGGGCGCAAACAAAACTGCCGATGTCGGCGCGACCCGTACCTGCCAGCTCCAGGGCGGTACCATGGTCCACCGAGGTGCGAATGTAAGGCAGGCCCAGGGTGATGTTGACGGACTTGCCAAAACCCTGTGCTTTCAGCACCGGCAATCCCTGATCGTGATACATGGCAAGTACCACATCGGCATCGTCCAGATACTTTGGCTGGAACAGGGTATCGGCAGGCAACGGGCCGACGATATTAAAGTTCAGCTCTTCCCTGAGTTCATTGAGGGCAGGGATGATCACATCCAGCTCTTCGCGGCCCAGGTGTCCATCTTCCCCGGCATGGGGATTGAGGCCGCAGACATAAATTTTGGGTGAGGCAATGCCAAACTTGCTGACCAGATCCTGATGCAGGATCTTGATAATTTTATGTAATCTTTCCCGCGTAATGGCTTTGGCCACATACGCCAGTGGAATATGGGTGGTCACCAGTGCCACCTGCAAACCGGGGCAGGCCAGCAGCATAACCACATCCTGGCAACCCGCCTGATTGGCAAAAAATTCAGTGTGACCACTGAAAGAAATACCCGCCTGGTTGATGATGCCCTTGTGTACAGGCCCAGTGACCACGGCATCAAACTCGCCGGTCATATTTTTTTCACCGGCGAAGCTCAGGGTATCGACCACATAGCTGCCGTTTTGCTCATTGAGCTTGCCGCACTCGGCTGGCGCATTCAGCTTGAAGGGTACCAGGGTGAGCGTACTCGCAGACTGGGGTTTGGCAGGCAGGCTGGCATCATAGGGCTCCAGTGTCAGTGGCAGCCCCAGTTTGCGGGCCCGGCTGTGCAAAAGTTCAGGATCGGCGCATACCACCAACTGTACCGGCCAGGCTTGCTGGGCAAGCTGGATCACCAGATCTGGGCCTATACCGGCAGGCTCTCCGGGGGTGATGGCGATGCGTTTCACTGTCACTCTGATTAACCTCTGTTAGCTTCGGCTTCCCACACATCGATGTGGGCTTCACTGCGAATTTCATCGAGCCAGCCTTGCAGCTCCTCGTTGAATTTACGGCGGTAAATCAGCTGATGTGCACGGTTGGTGTTGAACTTTTCGGTGGCATCTGTCTTACGCTTTTCTTCCAGCTGCACTATGTGCCAGCCGTGGGCCGTACGAAACGGTGCGCTGATTTCATCCAGGCTTAATTGGCCAAGCATCTGTGCGAATTCAGGCACATAGATGTTGGGTTCGGCCCAGCCCAGCTCGCCGCCCTTAGTGGCAGAGCCGGGGTCTTCAGAGTACTGGCGGGCGATATCTGCAAACTTGGCTTCACCGCTCTTAATCTGGGTCACAAACTGATCCAGCATGGCCTTGGCGCGCTCTTCAGAAAGAATTGGTGAAGGCTTCAGCAGTATGTGGCGGGCACGCACTTCTTCGATTTCACGGGTTTGCAGACCGCGGATGTCAATGATTTTCAGGATGTGGAAACCTGAGCCGCTCTTGATAGGACCTATGATGGTGTCTTTTTTGGCATCACCAATCACTTCCGCAAACAGCGTAGGCATTTCGTTGATGTTCATGTAATCCCAAACACCACCTTCCAGCGCCTTGGGGCCGGACGAGGCGGCGATGGCGATGGAGCGGAAGTCGTTGCCGGCGTTCAGGCGATCCATGACGGCCTGGGCACGCTTGCTGGCAGATTCCAGTTCGGCACTGGTGGGATTGCTTGGTACTTCAATCAGGATGTGGCCAATCTGGTATTCCACGTCCTTGTTGCCCTGTTCTTCAATCATTTTCACCAGGTTGTTGATTTCCTGAGGAGAAACCTGGATACGGCGTTGTACCTGGATGCGCTGGATTTCCCCAAGGGTGATTTCTTCACGCAGCTGCTCGCGGTATTGCGCAAAGCTCATGCCTTCGGCCTGAATCGCCTGTTGCATCTGGGCCACAGTCATGTTCTGTTCGCGGGCGATGTTTTCGATGGCCTGATCCAGCTGCAAATCACCAATGTGCAGACCAATACGTTCGGCCATCTGCAATTGCAGGCGAGTCAGAATCAGGCGCTCAATGACCTGGGTACGCAGGGCATCGTCAGAGGGCAACGTCTGGCCGGCGGCGGAGGCGTTTTTCTTTACGGTATCCATCATATTCTGGATTTCGCTTTCCAGCACAATACCGTCGTTTACCTGCACGGCAACGCGATCCAGGGGTTGGGGTGCAGCTAAGCTCTGAAAGCCCATTGTCATGGCCAGAGCGGCAAAAATCAGTTTCTTACAGGGTTTCATCCAAATAAATCCTTGGCGTTTTTCGGTTTTCTTCCACCTCACCGGCACAGAAAACCCGGCAGTGTTAACCTGTTTGGACAACGCGTCCTGAATGTGGTTTCGCAATCTACCACATTTCTGTGTTAATTCCTCAGATAAAGCGGCTTTCTGTAGTTGAACAGCCCTTCATCCAGCATGTCGCTGACACCCATGGGGCCTGAGCCGCCAAGGCCTTTTATCACGAAATTCAGGTATACACCGCTTTCAAAGAGCTCGCGGTTATCCTGTACCGTATTGAAATCGTCATCGTAGTTGGTTTTTATCCGGTAGTGATAGCTCAAACGTACGGCCCAGCAGCAGCTCTCATATTGAAAACCTGTATAGGCTTCCACCGAACGGCTTTCGTTGAGGTCATAGTACCAGTTGCCCACAAAGTAGAGGCTATCGGTCAAAGGCCAGGTGGTGCGCATACCGGCCTGGCTGATGCCCACTTCTTCATTGGTGTTGGTGTTCACCAAATCCGGCACATAGCGGTAGCTGAACTGCACCAGCTTTTCGCCGCCGGGACGGTAATCCAGGGTGAACTCCGACTTTTTATTATCCCGGGTGCGGGCATCGTATTGCAGGGCGCCACTGAAATACCAATCTTCGTAGAGATGAGCGTCCAGTTCGGCGGCAATCGCCGAGGAGCTGGGGCGCTCTTCGGCAATACCTTCGGTCAGGGATACCTTGCTCTCTGAGAAATAGAGAATTTGGCCGAGGCTGAACTTGAACTGTTCCTGGTTGTGTTCATCGAAGATGCGGGTGGTCAAGCCCAGCGTCAGCTGGTTGGCATCGGCGATACGGTCAAGCCCCGAGAAGCGGCGAGCCCGGAACAGACCATAGTAGTCATCCTGCAACCTGGCACTGTCGTAAATGCCGATATCATCCTGATCTTCGTGTCCTACGTACAAATATTGGAATTGAGGCTCCAGGGTTTGGCGATAGGATTCACCCAGCCACTGGGTATTGCGCTCCAGATTGATTTGGCCATGCAACTTGGCCCTTGGCAGGGTGCGGCTGACAGAGCTGGCGAGTTCTGAGTTGGGCATCCAATCGGTGTTACGCTGCCAGTAGTTGGTTTGCAGCAGGGTTAACTCGCTGGTTAACGACCCGGCCGGACCGTGGATTGGCAGGCTCAGCGTCGGTTGCAGATGCAGACGGGTGGCCGTGACCTGATCTTGATCCTTGTGCTCAAAGTTGGTGGCTTCGCCAAAGAAACTGAACTCGAGCGTATTGAGCAAATCCTGGCTTCGGTAGTTAACGCTCAGCTGCGGCATCACCTGATAAGGTACTTCGTCCTCACCCAGAACCTTGATATCCTGCACCCGGGCGCTGATATTCCAGTCGTTCTCGAAATAGCTCATTTCGCCGATGCGGGACAGCTGGTTGTCTGTGGCCCTGGCGACTTCGGAATCCAGATCGTTAAAGTAGTTATTGTCGGAGACGTCGGTAAAGGCCGCGTTGACTCGCCAGTGTTTGTCTATGGCGCCCCTGTGTTCCCAGTGGTACAGGTAGCGGTCGTCGCTGTTTTCCAGCAGACGATCGCTACCGAGGTATTCCAGATTTACCCGGCCCGCCTGGGCATCGCCCGCGAGATAGCGAAACTCACTCTGCAAATACAAACCCCGTGACGACATGTAATGGGGCGTCAGGGTTAAATCGTATTCGGGGGCAATGTTCCAGTACCAGGGCGTGGCAATTTCCACCCCGTTGGTGGTGCTGGTGCTGAACTGGGGGAACAGAAAACCGGTTTTGCGCTTATCCGAAACCGGGACCGTCATGTAGGGGACATAAAACACAGGGACATCGGCAATGCGCATCTTGGCATTCCAGATTTCGCCCCACTCTTCGCTGGAGTCAATCTTGATCCGCTCGGCCTCAAGGAGCCAGGAACTGTCACCCGGCGGGCAGGTTGTAAAGTCAGTACCGTTGAGAATGAGATTGTTGTCTTTGGTTATCTCAAGCTTGCGGGCATTGCCATGAACCTGCTGGCCATGCAGCCAATACTGGGCGCCACTCAGCGTGGCGCTGTTGTCCTTGATTTTGGCACTGAGATTATCGGCGGTAACGCTAAACTGGCTCTCCTGAAACACCAGGTTACCTTCGGCATCCAATTGCTGCTTCTCGTAATCCATATTCGCACGGTCGGCGGAGATGGAGCGATTGCCCTGGCGGAACTGCACATCGCCCTCGAAGATGGCGTTTTGATTCATCACTGCATCGGAGAATACAGAGCGAATTTCCACCTGTTCTTCAGCACCGGCATCCTGAGATGGGTTTGGTAACGGAATGGGAGGCACCACCAGACATTGATCCGGGGCGGGCTCAGGCACGGCATCGTTGGCCGTGGCCTGGCATGAAAGCAGGCCGAGGGCCAATAAGTAACGGATCTGCATCTTAAGAGTATTCAGTTTGATATTCGTTATCTGGATTTCACTATCCGGGCTTTACCTGGAGACTGAGAGGAGGGAGAAGTTGCACTCGTCCCCAGTACAATAGAGCCAATAGGACTGTATCAACGAATTGGCTGTTTCCATTAAATATGCTGGCTATAATAAAGCAATTTTTTGCCAAGAGCCATGGAACGACCGTGTCAGATTCGAGATTTCTTGCCCTTAATCATTGGCTTTCCAATACCTTTGGAGAAGCCCTTTACCCTGAACTGATTTCCGGCGATGCCAGCTTCAGACGCTACTTTCGGGCAGTGCATCAGGGCCGCGCCATGGTGATCATGGATACCCCGGTAGCCCTTATCCCCACAGAGCCCTTTGTGGCGGTGCGCGATGCCTATGCCGCAGCCGGTTTACCGGTGCCCGCCATCATCGCCAGGGACGATGAGCAGGGTTTTATGGCACTGGAAGATTTCGGCGATGTACAGTTATTGGCGCTGCTCGATAGCCAAAGCGCACGCCACTGGTATCCCAAGGCGCTGGCACTCTTGCCGGGCATCGCCGCAGTCACCCAAACGGCTCTGGGCCCCTTGCCCGACTATGATGACGCCTTTGTGCGCCGCGAGCTGGGTATCTTTACCGAGTGGCTGCTTGGCACCCATCTCAGGCTTGAGTTAAGCCGCGACGAAGAGGCCGTTCTTGCGGCCGCTTTCGAAATGCTGACCCAAAACGCACTGGAGCAGCCCAGGGTGGGCATGCACAGAGATTTCCACAGCCGCAATCTGATGGTCGTTGATGGCGAGCTCAAGCTGCTGGATTTTCAGGACGCTGTGCTCGGGCCTGTGACCTATGATGCGGTGTCGCTGCTGCGGGACTGTTACATTCGCTGGAGCGAAGATCTGGTGGATGACATGCTGGTGGCGTTCTTTGTGCTTGCCCATGAGCACGCATTAGTGCCACCAGACACAGACATGGTGCAGTTCAGACGTTGGTTTGAACTCATGGGGCTGCAGCGCCATATCAAGGCGGCCGGTATTTTTGCCCGCCTCAATCACAGGGATGGCAAGGCCGGGTACCTGAAGGACATTCCGCTTACGATGCACTACATCCGCGATGTGGCCGTTCGCTATAAAGAACTGGGGGACTTCGCCCAGTTCATCATGGGGCGGGTAATGCCTGCGCTGGAGGCAAAAGCATGAAGGCCATGATACTGGCGGCAGGGCGGGGCGAGCGCTTAAGGCCGCTTACAGACACAGTGCCCAAACCCTTGGTGAAAGCGGCGGGCAAACCCCTGATTGAGTACCACCTCGAAAAGCTCTCGGCCATCGGGGTGCGTGAGGTGGTCATCAATACTGCCTGGCTTGGCCACAAGTTGGTGGAAACCCTTGAAGATGGCAGCCGGTTTGGCCTGATTATCCACTACAGCCACGAAGATGAAGCGCTGGAAACCGCAGGCGGTATTGTAAAAGCCTTGCCTTTGCTCGGGGGTGCGCCTTTCCTGGTGGTCAATGGTGATATCTATATCGACGCCTTGCCGTCGTTTTCACCGAGCGCTGAACTGTTGTCGGGTGAAACTCTGGCGCATCTCTATTTGGTGGACAATCCGCCCCAGCATCCTCAGGGAGATTTTGCGCTCGAACAGGGCATACTCAGCGCCCAGGGCAGTCCGAAATTCACCTTCTCCGGCATTGGCATTTATCATCCTGCGCTCTTTCGGGCGCTGGCACCCGGGCGTCATGCGCTGGGACCACTGCTGCGGCAACACATGGAAGGCGGACGCATTCGCGGCGAGCATTTTGACCGGTACTGGTGCGATGTGGGTACGCCCGAGAGGCTCGATGCCCTCAATCAACGACTTATGGCGCTTGGAGTGTAACGTCCGTTTATGAAGTACAAAGGCAAGTTTTTTGGTTTTCTGATTGGCTTTATGTTCGGCAAAATTTTTGGCGCCTTGCTTGGCCTGGTGGTTGGGCACTGGTTCGACAAACGATTTGCCGGCACCGCCGGTTCAGGCAGTAAGCGCCAACAGGTGTTTTTCAGCACGACCTTTGCGGTGATGGGGCATGTGGCCAAGGCATCCGGCCGGGTCACCGAAGCCGATATCCGTTTGGCATCGGATCTGATGGATCAGCTAAGGCTCGACAGCGAAGCCCGCCGTCAGGCGCAGCAGGCGTTTCGGGATGGCAAGGCCGGAGACTTCGATCTCAAGGGCAATCTCAGGGCGTTCAGGCTATTATCCATGGGCCGTAACGAATTGTTGCAGATGTTCCTGGAGATCCAAATTCAGGTAGCCTTGGCCGACGGTGAGCTGCACCCCAATGAGCACAGAATTCTCAAGGTAGTCGCATCGGAGCTGGGATTTCGGGATGATGCATTGGAAATGCTGCTTGGCCGCTGGCAGGCCGAAGTGAATTTTGGCCGTCGGGGCGGGACTGGCAAGACCTCGCTCAAGGATGCCTATGGCTTGTTAGGCATAGAAGAATCTGCTACTGATCAGGACGTTAAGCGAGCCTACCGTAAACTGATGAATGAACATCATCCTGACAAACTGGTGGCCAAGGGCTTACCGGAGGAAATGATGGAACTCGCCAAGCGCAAGGCTCAGGACATTCAGGCCGCCTATGAGGCGGTCAAGGCCGCGCGAAAGATGCGCTGATTTCAGGGAGAGTGCCATGAAATACCCGCTCAGTTTACTGTTTGCCGCATCACTGTCGGTGTCACCCTGGGTGGCCGCCGAAGTGTATGTTACCCCCTTTGCCGGTTACAGTTTTGCCGCCAGTAGTCTGGATGCCAACCGTGACGGGCTGGAGACCAATGGCAGCGTCAGTGCCGAAGAGTCTTCCCATTACGGCATCATTCTGGGAACCACCACCAATCATCCCGGCAATATGTATGTGCTCTATTCTTCCCAAAGCACCGACCTCAAAGCGGGGGGGAACTTTTCAAACGAGCGCATTACCTCCCTCAAACTCGACTACGCCCATGTGGGTGGCAGCCTGTATTTCCCCAGTGGTGATTTTTTGCCCTATGTGACCGCCTCCATGGGCTTGACTCAGATGCGGCCGGGAGATGACTACAGCGATGAAACCCGCTTTTCGCTGGGGCTTGGCGTTGGCGCAGAATATCGCCTCGGTGAGCACTTCTCCCTGCTTGCCGATCTTCGGGCCTTTGCCACTTTCATCGACAGTGAAAACAGTCTCTTTTGTGATGCCAATAACTGTTTGTGGCGGGTGAATGCCGACCTGATGTGGCAAGGTCAGGCTAATGTCGGCGTCAGTTTCAGGTTTTAATGATGACAGCGATTTGTGTATTGGATGGCTTTACCCTGAATCCCGGGGATTTGGATTGGTCGCCCCTGTCTGATATTGGCCCTTTTGAGGTCCACGACAGAACGCCAAAAGAACTTATCCTGAGCCGGGCCGGTGGCGCGCCGTTTGTGCTGACCAACAAAACCGTGCTCGATGCCGCCACCCTCGAGGCTATGCCTGCGCTGGAATACATAGGGGTGCTGGCAACAGGTACCAATGTGGTGGACGTGGCGGCTGCTGAGCGTCTTGGGATAGCGGTTACCAATGTGCCGGGTTATGGCCCGGATGCGGTGGCGCAAATGGGCTTTGCCCATGTGCTTCATCATATGTCCCGGGTCAGTGTCCACCATGATGCGGTTATTCAGGGGGCGTGGAGCGGCCAGGCCGACTTTTGCTTTACTCTGGGGCAGCTGGAGTCTCTGTCCGGCAAGACCTTGGGGCTGGTGGGTTTTGGCGACATTGCGCGGCAAATGGCGCGTATCGGTATGGCCTTTGGTATGAAGTTACTGGTACACAGTCGAAGCAAACCCGTTGATTTGCCAGAGGGAGCGAAGTTTGTTGCGCTGGACACCCTGTTTGCCGAATCCGATGTGTTGTCGCTCCATTGCCCGCTGACCGACGACACCCGTGACATGGTCAATCGCGAGAGCCTGGCGCTGATGAAGCCTGGTGCCCTGCTTATCAATACCGCCCGCGGTGGTTTGGTGGATGAAGTGGCACTGGCGGATGCGCTCAATGCCGGGCGCGTCAGGGCGGGGGTGGATGTGCTCTCAACCGAGCCGCCATCGCCGGACAACCCGCTGCTCCATGCCGCCAATATCAGCATTACTCCTCACAATGCCTGGGCCACAGTCAAAGCGCGCCAGCGACTGCTGGATATAGCGGTTGAAAACCTGAGGGCATTTTGTCGTGGCGACAAAGCAAACCGGGTCGATTGACCCGGTTTTTTATGTCTTCTTTGCTACAGGCTTACTGAAGCGCGGCCTCAAAGGTCAGGAAAATTTCGCTCACTGTCTTGTCGGCGAGGCGGGTGTCTTTCATGGCTTCTTCGTACTCGGCGTGCAGTAAAAAGCGCCCGGCCTTGGCGGGGGTAAACTGCACCAGACCATCTTTGTCGCTGACCAGGCTTATTTCTTCAATCTGGTTGCGATAGCGGGTGCCATCGGCGACCACATTTACCTTCACACCTTGCGCGGGCGTACCGTTAAACAGCAGCTTGAGGCTTAAGGGGTCACCCTCCACAAAGTCGGCCGGGTGGGTAACAGGGACCAATTCCAGGTACTCGCCCTTGGGAGCAAAGGCCTTGTCCGAGGGCTTGTTGAGAGTTACATAGGACTCAACCCGGGAAAAATACAGCGCACCTTCGAGCTCCACAGCATCCTTTGGCATAGCGGCGCGGGTAGCGGCCTTGTCGAGGTTGCTTCTGACCGGCGTATCCTGTCCCTTGATTTTGTAGCGGGAAAAATAACGCGGCCTGGCCTCTTTTTCGAGGCGGTAGGTGCCTTCATCCGTCAACTGATAATCGAACACACTGCGGCGACTGCCGCGGTAGCTGGAACTTGGCCTGTCGGTGTTACCCTCTGGGGTGATGATTAGTACATCTTCGGCGCCGAAGGGTTTATCGACCTCAAACACCTGATTGCTGGCGCTGACGTCGGCACTTATCCAAACCCCTTTGCCATCTTCGGCAGACACGTTGAAATGGGTTGGCAGTATCCAGCGATCATGGGCCTGGGTAAGAGGCAGAAACAGAAGTGCAGTCAGTGGGATAAGACGTTTCATAGGGATCCTTAGCGCTTGGCTTGGCGGGAATAGTGAATTTGGCTCTCGCCGGTTTCGCTGGTGGCGGGCAGCTTAACGTTGAAATCATCGCCGGGCAGGTTGAAGGGGTGGCGAATAAGCTCGCGGCCACCATGTTCTCTGACGACCTCGATAAAGAGCTGGTAATCACCCTCGGCCAGCGGCTTCCCCTCATCGTTGGACAGATCCCAGTCGAGGTGATACTTGCCTGCAGGCCGGGTGGCCGACGACACAGCATCCACCATGGCGGGATTGTCCCGACCGGCCTTGCGCCACCAACGGCGAATGTCTTTAAACCATTTGTGGCCATCGTGTTGTACCCACAGCGCCAGCGTCTTCACCGATTCACCGCGGCTGTTTTCCACCCAAATGGCGGTATAGGGCCTGTGATACTGGCCCGTGGCGATTTCTTTAAGACTCAGTTCGAGCTGCATCTGGGCGAAGGCGCCGGTGCTGATGCCGCAAAGGACGCTCGCCAATAACAAAGGTTTCAGTTTCATCAGGTTTTCATCCGGGTATAGATAACCAATAGATGGCCACACAGGCGGCACTGACCGCCGTCATGTAGCCAAGGGAACGTTTGAGTCTGCGACTCTGGGGCAGCAGCAAAAAGGCACCGGTCAGGGAGAACAGCAGCATGAGTATGGCGCTGGCATCGATTACCAGGCTCCAGATGTCGCCGCTGTTGCGGCCCTTGTGTAAATCGTTGAGCACGGCCACGATGCCATAGTCCAGGCTTTCCACCTGCACTTGGGCCATCTCGGTGTCCAGCAGTACGGTGCGGTAACGACCAGGGCCCTTTTGAATGAGCACCAACTCATCGACACTCACCTCCACCTGTTGGCGCTGACCCTGCCACTGGCTTGCCATCCAATGGGCGGCGGCTTCCTGCCAATGGGGGTCATCGGCGGTGATGGGCAGGAGGAAGTCGGGCAACGCCACTGACTCGGTATGGCTGCTGGCGTTGGATGCACCAAACCAGTCGGGGTGATTGAGGGTGATGCCGGTAAAGGCAAAAAACAGCATCAACAGCAAGAGTGCCATCGACACATACACATGGAGCGTTCGGGCGATGGAAAGCGCCTTTTTGGAGGGGCGCAGTGATACAGACATAGGGAAACCGTGACTCCCGCCGGGGAGGTGCTCAACAACAATGGCCTAAATCTAATTGAGAGTAATTCTCACCAAAAGACTATTTACAATGTTTACACCGGCAGTGTTGCGGGAGTCTTTACCCTCAAGTCGAATGTTCCGGTTAACCCGGGCAGTCAGGGCAGATGCGCAAAAAAGGGGGAGGGATTTACAAAAGGGGGTTGCAGGCAAAAAATCAGGGCGAGGCAGGGGAAATATGCCACGTCATCGAAGCTCAGATTTTCCGTGACGTGGCGATAGAGCCAGTTAAAGCTTGGCTCGATTTACCTTACTGGTCAGTTAAAGTGCACCTTGATACAGGCGGCACTGGCAAGCGCGGTGTTAAGGGCTTCATCTATGCTGGCCCCTCGGGCCAGGGCAACCCCGAGTCGTCGCCTGCCATGGATTTCCGGCTTGGCGAAGAGGCGCACCTGGGTATTGGGCAGCGCCAATGCCTCGGCAAGGCCCGAGTAAGCAATATTGCTGGATTCACCTTCTACCAAAACCACTGCCGAGGCGCTGGGGCCATGCTGAACGATTGTCCCCACTGGCAGCCCCAAAATGGCACGTACATGCAGGGCAAATTCAGACAGGTCCTGGCTTATGAGGGTCACCATGCCGGTATCGTGTGGGCGGGGCGACACCTCTGAGAAATACACCTCATCGCCCTTGATAAAGAGCTCCACCCCAAAGAGGCCGTAGCCGCCTAGGTTTTGTACCACCTCGCGGGCGATATGCTGTGCCCGCTCCAGTGCCAGGCTGCCCATGGCCTGGGGCTGCCACGACTCACGGTAGTCGCCATCTTCCTGGCGATGGCCGATTGGGGCGCAGAAATGAATGCCGTCCACCGCAGAGATGGTCAGCAGGGTGATTTCGTAGTCAAAGTCGATAAAGCCTTCGACGATAATGCGGCCCTCACCGGCGCGGCCACCGCTTTGGGCATAATCCCAGGCTTTTTGAACGTCTCCAAGGCTGCGGATAACGCTTTGGCCCTTGCCGGAAGAGCTCATGACAGGTTTCACCACGCAGGGAATGCCTGTGACCTCAAGGGCGGCCTGCAGCTCGGCCAGGCTATCGCAGAATACATAGGGCGAGGTTGGCAGCGCCAGGGTTTCGGCGGCGAGACGGCGAATGCCTTCTCTGTCCATGGTCAGGCGGGTTGCCCGGGCGGTGGGTACAACTTTAAGCCCTTCGGCTTCCAGCTCGACCAGCGTTTGAGTGGCGATGGCTTCAATTTCCGGGATCACCAAATGGGGCCTTTCACTGGCAATGAGCGCCCTGAGCGCCTCACCATCGAGCATATTGATGACATGACTGCGGTGGGCAACCTGCATGGCTGGGGCGTTGGGATAGCGGTCAACCGCAATCACCTCAACCCCGAGACGGGTTAATTCAATGGCCACTTCTTTGCCAAGCTCGCCGGAGCCAAGCAGCATGGCGCGGGTAGCGCCCTGGGTGTAGGGAGTGCCTATCATGGTTTGATTACCTCGTTTTTGTTGGCAGCCAAAAATCATAACCTGCCTTGATGAAAAATGTTGGGCTGAAAATCGTAAAAAATGGGAAAAATCAAACGGAAATTGCAAAACAATTGTGCGGGGTTCTGTTGCCGACAGCGCAAGATGCGCTAATCTTGGCTAACAAAAACTCAATGGACGACATCGATGGAGGTGTCTGTGTTTCTGGACTACTTTGCCCTGGTGCTTCTCTTTTTCGTGGTGATAGTGATGTTTTACGGCATCATCGCCATTCACGATATACCTTATGAAATCGCTAAAAAGCGCAATCATCCCCAGCAGGATGCCTTGCACATTGCCGGTTGGGTGAGCCTGTTTACGTTGCATGTGATTTGGCCCTTCCTGTGGATTTGGGCGACCCTCTATCGCGAAGATCGTGGCTGGGGTTTTGGCACTGTGGTTAAGCGTGAGCTTGAACTGGAAGAAAAAGTCAAAGATCTCAGTGCCAATCTGATGGAAATGGAAAACCGTCTGCAGGCGCTGGAATTGGACAAGGCGGGCGCGGCACGAGTGAGTGATGCCCACCAATCAACCACCAAGGGCGGGGAGGAATAAACATGGATTTACTGCTTATCCTGACCTACACCGCCATCTGCGTGGTGATATTTAAAGTCTTTAAAATTCCCCTCAACAAATGGACTGTACCCACAGCGGTATTGGGCGGCATAGTGCTTCTGGGCACCTTGCTGTTGCTGATGAATTACAACCATCCCTACAGCCGCTTTGCCCGTGAGTATTTTGTTACCGTGCCCATTAACCCCTTGGTCACCGGCAAGGTGGTGGACGTGGCCGTAACGCCCAATGACCCAATTCGCGAAGGAGACGTGCTGTTCCGGCTGGATCCCAGACCCTTTGAGTCGGCCCTTATCCAGAAGCAGGCGGCACTGAAGGCGGCAGAGCAGGAAGTGCCACAGCTAGAGGCCGCGTGGGAAACCGCCAAGGCCAGCGTTGAGCGCGCCCAGGCTGACAGAGACAGAAGCAAGTCTGAGTATGAACGCTATGAAGCGGGCCGTCGTAAAGGCGGTGCCAACTCGCCCTTTACCGCGCTGGAACTGGACAACAAACGCCAGCTTTACTTTGCTGCCGAGGCGCAGCTCACCGCCGCCAGAGCCGAGGAAATGCGGGTGCGCTATGCCTATGAGTCCAACATAGACGGGGTGAACACCAAGGTCGCTGCGGCCAGGGCCGAACTTGCCAGGGCCGAGTTTGATCTTGAACAGTCTGTGGTGCGCGCGCCCTCCGACGGTGTTGTCACTCACATGGCGCTGCGTCCCGGTATGGTGGTGGTGCCCATGCCACTCAGGCCTGTGATGAGTTTTATCCCCAATGGGCAGCGTTACTTTGTTGGGGCGTTTTGGCAAAACTCCATGCTGAGGCTGAAAGCCGGTGACGAGGCTGAGGTCATACTGGATGCCGCCCCCGGGCAGGTGTTTAAAGGTCGGGTTGCCCAGATCCTGCCAGCCATGGCGGAAGGGGAGGTACAGGCCAATGGCCAGCTGCAATCCTCCGCCAGAATGTTCCAGCGGGGCAGGGTGTTGGTGATGATTGAGTTTGAGCGCTCTGATGAGATGCAGGCATTTCCTGCCGGGGTTGCGGGGCAGGTAGCCATATACACAGACCACTTCTCCCACGTTGCCGTAATGCGCAAAGTGCTGCTGAGGATGCAGGGCTGGCTCAATTACCTCTTCGGTGAGGGGCACTGAGGCTAAGCCTCTGTCCAGACTCAGTAAACCCATGCATAATCCAGAGGCCCCACCCGAGGGCCTCTTTTGTTAACCGGAAGACAAGATGCAGGATATCAAGGATTTAACAGCGGTACTCAGATCGAATACACCCATAGTGGTAATTGAAACCTACGAAGAATATCGGGTCATAGAGTTGCTTAAACGGGTCGCCATGACCCTGTATCAACCCCTGTTTACCTGGTCTGTCACCTCGGGGTTATCCCGGGTAGACAAGGACATGGGTACCCAAAAGTTCAATACCGATCCCGCCGAGTTGCTTGGGCAAATCAAATCGACCCAGCAGCAGGGCATCTATGTGCTCTGTGATTTTCATCCCTTCGTTCAGGATGCGCCGCGCAATGTTCGATTATTGAAGGAAATTGCACTCGAATACGATGCCCTGAAACATACCCTGGTGCTGGTCAGTCATGCCTTTGAGATCCCGCCTGAAATCCGCCGCTACTGTGCCCATTTCCGTCTGTCGTTGCCAAGCCGCAACCAGCTTGAAAATCTGATAGTGGAAGAAGTTGATAAGGTACGCCGTCAGGGCTTGCCGCTGGTGGCCGATGAGGCCGCCATTGCCAGATTGGCCGATAACCTGCGTGGCGTGACCTTTGATGATGCCCGCCGCCTGATCCACAAAGCGATTGTGGATGATGGTGCCATCACCCATGATGATGTGGAGCGGGTTAATCAGGCCAAGTTCCGCTTGATGGACATGGATGGGGTGCTGAGATACGAGTACGACACCAGCAGTTTTTCCGACATTGCCGGCCTGCATAATCTCAAGGAGTGGCTCAAGGCCCGTACGCCAGAACTCTCTCCCCAAAGCAGCGCACCACCTCCCAAGGGCATACTGCTGCTGGGCGTGCAGGGCAGCGGTAAGAGCCTCGCCGCCAAGGCGGTGGCTGGTGCCTGGCAGCGGCCCTTGCTGCGCCTCGATATGGCGGCGCTTTATAACAAATACATAGGCGAAACCGAGAAGAACCTGCGTCAGGCGCTGGAGCTGGCTGATCTGATGGCGCCCTGTGTGCTCTGGGTGGATGAAATTGAAAAGGGCATCAGCGGCAGCAGCAGTGACGAGGGCACATCACAGCGCATACTCGGGACCTTATTGACCTGGATGGCGGAGCGTAAATCCGATGTATTTTTGGTGGCCACTGCCAACGATATTCAGGCTCTGCCCCCCGAGCTGATGCGAAAGGGACGTATGGATGAAATCTTCTTTGTCGACTTACCCGATGAGGAAATCCGTAAAGCCATTTTCCTTATCCACTGTAAAAAGCGTGCAGTTGACGTGACCAGTATGGATCTGGGGCTTTTGTCCCGCGCCAGTCAGGGATTCAGTGGCGCCGAAATTGAGCAGGTGGTGATTTCAGCCATCTATGCAGCGGCCAGTCGCCGCCAGCCGGTGGATCAGGCCATTATTCTGGAAGAGTTGTCCCGCACCCGCCCACTCTCAGTGGTGATGCGGGAAAAAATCGATGGCCTCAGGGCCTGGGCAAAGGGTCGCACGGTTAATGCCCATCTGGATTAGTCAGCACCACTGATTGGTTACAGCCATTAAAAAGCCACCCTTGGGTGGCTTTTTAATGGCTGTGTAATTGGGAAAGCCGGTTTCATCCGCGCTTTGACATTGAAGGGGTCACTTTGGTGTGGGCGGAAAGGCGGCCAGTATCTTGGCTACCGTCTTTTGGGTGGCCTCGGCCTTATCCTCGCCGCCATCGCTGAACTCAAAACTGTCGCTGCCGCGCCACAGCAGGCGATCGCCGCTGGCGGTTAATATATCGATTTGAATTTGCTGATATTGTTTCTCGCCGCCCAAGGGAATGCCAACGCTGGTGCCAACAGATACGCCCCCAGAATGCCCCCAGGAGCCAGTACCCAACCCGATGGACAGGCCGGAACTCGGTGGCTTGCTGCCGGTTTGAAATACCCAGGTCACCCTGATATCCGGAGTGTCGCTTTGGCTAAAGCCTTTGGCCATCAGATTTTGGGTCACCGCCATGGCGATGCGTTCTGAACTCAGGGGATCGTTGGTTTGCTCAGGAGTTTGCAGGGCAAAACGCTTCATTGCCCCAAAGTTGGTGTTGGGGTCGTAATCGGTTTTCGGGCCGCTCTGGCAAGCCGTCAGAGCCAACAGGGCAAGTGACAGGGTCAGGGTTCTCAACATGGTTATTCTCCCGTTTTTTATCTACTTTGCGCCCTGGCGAAGGTCATGGCAAGCCCGCAGGCTGTAGATTATTTCGCCTTTTTCAGGGTTTGATGTTATACCTAGCGGACAGCGTTCAGTGCCAAGAATCCATGGAACAGTTAGTCTTTTTCGAAATTCCCAGCCCCTGTATTAACGTGTGTCAGAGTGACAACCGTGGCTATTGCCTGGGCTGTTTTCGCAGTCGTGACGAACGCTTTCACTGGCAAAATCTGAGTGATGCCCAAAAGACCGAAGTGATTCGCCTGTGCCGTGACCGCAAGCGTCGCCGTGCTTATGCCCTGCACAAGGCCAGACTGGAAGCCCTGAATGCTGAGCGTGCCTTTGCCAATGGGCGTCTGGCGCTGGATGATGAGCAGGCAACAGATAGTCATGACAATGAACTGGATCTTGGCCATTTCAGTCTGGATTGACTGTCAGCCGCGCTGAACTGTATCGCTAAAATAACCCTTCAGGATGACTAACTGCGTGCCCGCATGTGCAGGGTGAAGCGGGTTTTGCCGGGTTCACTCTCAAGGCTTACCTTGCCCTTATGGCGCTGCATGATGCGCTTGATGATGGCCAGTCCCAAGCCATGTCCCTTGTTGCCGTTCTGGCTGCTGCTCACCCGATAAAAAGGCTCGAAAATCTTGCCCTGATCGCAAAGCGGGATCCCTTCACCGTCGTCCTCTACCGAGAGGCACCATTCATTGTCGACCCGTACCAGTTCGATACGAATTCGGGTATGGGCAAAACGGATGGCATTGGTGATGAGATTCTGCAGGGCGCGCTCGATAAGCGATGGGTCGGCGGGCACCTGTACGTCTTTTTCCGGCAAATGCAGCTCAATGGGTACCTGACTTAAACTTTGCAGCCGCTGTGCCACCTGACGGGTGAGGGCACTGAGATTACTGGTTTCAAATTTCAGCCCTTTCATGGGGGCTTCCAGGCTGGCATAGGTTAAGAGTTCAGAAAGCAGCTGTTCCATCTCCTTGATATCCAACTGCATATCCGCAAGGAATTGGTTGAGCTTCTCATCGTTGCAGTCCTGACCGCAATAACCGGGCAACAGCGCCAGGGCAAACTTGAGTCGCGCCAGCGGGGTGCGGATTTCGTGGGAAACTGCATTGGTCAGGTGCTGCTGGTTTTCCATCAGGGCACTGATATGGCGCGCCATTTCATTGAAGGTATCGGCGAGGCTTTTCACCTGAGAGCGCTTTGACAGGGCGATGCGTGTATCCCATTTGGCGCGGCCAAAGGCTTCGGTGGCCTCCCTCAGAATGCGGATGTCCCGCGACAGCGGCCACACCCACAGCAGTGCAACACCGGCAAGCAGCCCATAAAAAAACAGCGTAAAGAGCCCGCGCAGATTTTCTCTGGGGTCAATCTCCATGGGGCCTGCCATCAGCACCTGCTCACCAACCCGTACCAGACGCATTTCTTTGTCGTCATCCAGGGCAATGGTAAACACAGTGCCGCTGCTCAGGGCCTCGTTGTTGGACAATGCCACCTGACTGGCGCTCAGCAGCGACAGGGGCAGCGTCTTGTCTTCTTCGAATTTGGCGAGGTGTTTTGCCCGCTCGGCTTCGGGCATTTCAGACAGCAGGCTGGCGAGCGCCAGGAAGGGGGCGTCTTCAGCGGCCGAGTCGTCTACATTGTGGTACCAGAGGCTATCCAGGGTCCAGCCTATGCCCAGTATAGACAGACTCAGCAGCAGATAGAGGCTGACAAAGAGGCGCTTCACGGTTCAGCTTGTCCAGGCCTCGGGTGCAAACAGGTAACCCTGACCCCAAACGGTCTTGATCCTGAAGGGGGTTTCCAGGTTATCGTCGAGCTTTTTGCGCAGGCGAGAGATGCGCACATCGATCTTTCGGTCCTTGCCATCGAAATCGATATTGAGCAGGTATTGGTAAATATACTGGCGACTCAGTACCTGCCCTGCCTGAGAGGCGAGCAGCCACAAGAGTTCAAACTCATGGCTGGTTAAATCCACTCTTTGGTCGTTAAGGCGTATGGTCTGGGTGTGGGGATCTATGCTGAGCTTGCCAAAATTGAGGCAATGGCTTTCCTGCTTGGGCGGCGCGCTGTGGCGACGCAGCAGATTGTTGATTCGGGCAACCAGCAAGGCGGGGTCGACCGGTTTAACCACATAATCATCGGCGCCGAGCTCCAGCCCCTTGATTTGATCTTCATTGGTGCCCAGGGCGCTCATCAGCAGGATGGGGCCGGCAAAGTAATCCGGCAACTTTTCAACCAGCGTCAGGCCGTCCATGCCGGGCAGCATGATGTCCAGCAATATGATATCGGGTTTGTAGTTAAGCAGGCGGGTCAGCACTGTATCGCCGCGGCGTTCCAGCTCTACATGCATACCGTTGGCTTTCAGGTAGTCCACGATAAGGTTTGCCAGACGCACATCGTCTTCAACCAGCAATACTCTGTGTGGTACTTGAGTCGTCATCAGAAAATACTCCACGGGTTACGAAAGCGTCGCCGGGTCTGGGGTTCGCTCAGGGGTTTGACCTCGAGCACCGCATCGGCCAGCGGTTGGTTACTCTTTTCATCCCGCATGACAAAATGCAGGTCCTTATCGGTACTGATATCCAGTGTCAGCGAGTCCTGGGAATCATCACTTATGCACCAACGGGGTAAGTCGGGCAAGTTCACCTCAATACACACAGGGTCATCGGTATACCAGGTGAGGGTGACCCGGATATCGCAGCGGCCGCTTGCCTTATCGGTCAGGCAAAGACTGGGGGTGACCTCGAAAGGTTTGGACGATTCATTTGCCTGTGACGCAGAGAGCCCCAGCAGGCTGATTAAAGGCAACAGTAAAAGTCGACGACAGGTCTTCAACGGTATCAGAACCTGTAGGCAGCGCCAATCAAATAGGCGTAACTGTAGTCTTCGTCCAGTAGTGGGCTTTGCGCTATGGTATCAGCGAGTTGGGTGTAGCGAGCCGTCATCAGGAGTTCCCATGCAGGTGTTAGGCTGTAACGGGCAGTGAGTTCGAGCCCCCGATTCCAGCCGTTTTCTGTGCGGTAATGCTCGTGCCAGTATGCACTTTCCGACGGGCGCACGCCATAGTAATAGTTAACGATTTCCTGACTTTTCCAATCAAAGAATACCGCAAAATCAACACTTAACTCTTTATGACCCCAATGGTAGTTCCATTTGATTTGGCCTTCTGAGCCTTGGTGCACATTCAGCAGGTCGTGAAGCAGTGCGAGCCGCCAGGTGCCGAATCTGTTGTATACGTAAGCCTCAATTCCGCCAAGGTAAGTAAAGTGGCGGGACTCCAGTTCACCGATGTTTTGGGACTCTGTTTTTACGGGCCTTTTTGATTCAACAAAAGGGGTCTGCTGGAAGGAATGGGAACTGCCGGCGAGGAAAATATTGGATGGATCCCAGCGGTAAAAGAAGGCCCTGTCACTGGAAAAGCCAGTGATCAGATTCACGGTAAAACTCTCCTGCTCAGTGAGGGTGTAACCTATGGCGCCATTATCAAAAAACCAGCGCTCGCCATAATAGGCGATGGTGGGCAGCACATAGATGGGAATGTCATCGAAATCCTTGATGGGATTGGTTCTTTGGCCATAACCAAAAGCAATGCCCAGATCCCAACTGCCTTTTTCGATACAGTCCGTGGTGTCGTCACACTGCGCCATCACCACACCGGGTGACAGGAGTAAGACGCTGAGTAAAAAACCAAAAAAGGATGACTTCATCTTGGTGGCAATCAGGGTTATCCATTAACAAAGATTGCAACAGATTAGCATGTAAATGGCGGTGCAGCAGTGGTCAAGCTGTCACTGTTGCAATTTGATACCAGTATTTCGCAAAAGGTGCGGCGTAAAAGGTACCTGCGGGGTTAGTTGCACTGTCGGCAAAGGGCTGCAAGTTGCCGTTGCTGCGGTGTCGGAGGGCGGCCCAGAGGCAGAGCCAGTCCCACGGTGCGTTTAAGCTCAATGTCAGCCAATGGCCGGAACACTATGTCCTGCTGATCCAGCAGTGCCGGAATGGCAGGCACCAGCGCTATCCCCAACCCGGCGGTTACCAGGCCCACCGCATACTCGATGGTTTGAATGCGGGCACGCACCTGCATCTTTATCCCTTCCATGTCCAAAAGTTGCTGCAGGCTGGTGAGTGCCTCGCAGGGCGCACGGTGAATAAAGGGTTGCCCCTGCAAATCTTCGAGCCGGATGCTGTTTTTCAGCGCCAGACTCAAAGCCGGGGGAATGGCCAGTAAGTAGGTGTCGTGCCACATGGCCTGAAAGCTTTCGTTGGGGGTTAAATCGGCGGTGGTGATGATGCGGCCATCGCACTCTTCACTGGGCTCCACCAAGGTTAAATCCATATCCGGGCAGGCGGCAGTGAAGTCTTTGAGCAGCATACTCATGCGCGCTACCCCGAGCGAGCGGATAAGCCCAAGCCTGAATGGCACCTGGGTTTCAGGCTTGGAGAATAGCGACTGAATGGCTTTGGACTCATTCAAGAGCCGCTTGGCCAGGGGATATAAGCGCATACCCGCATCGGTGGCCGACACCCCTTTCCCGTGGCGGGCAAAGAGCTGCACCCCGAGCTCAGACTCCAGCGCGGCAATGGCCGCAGAAATCGAGGGTTGTGCTATGTAGCAGTGCTTGGCAGCGGCGCTGATACTGCCTCTCTCCAGAACTGCGACGAAGTAATTCAATGCCTTAAGATTCATATTTCCCTGCGCGTAAGGTATAGAAAATAGCTATGGGAGTAAGAGAAAAAGAATATTTTTCCTAATGATTGATTATGCCTATGCTAGTGCAAATCACAAGTGGCGCTGTGGCTGTATGTATTGGCCTCTAAGCTGCCTGCAAACCCGTTCAAACAATAAGACTCAATAAAGGACTACCCTATGGCCCGCGTGCAATTTGACTGGCAAGACCCGCTGAATTTCAACTCCCTGCTGACCGAAGAAGAGCGGATGATCCGCGACATGGTGCACGAGTATGCCCAGGATAAGTTGATGGCGCGGGTGCTGATGGCCAACCGTGAAGAACATTTCGATCGGGAGATCATGAATGAACTGGGTGAGTTGGGCCTGCTCGGTGCCACCCTGCCGGAAGAATACGGCTGCGCCAATGCCAATTATGTGAGTTACGGCCTGGTGGCCCGCGAAATCGAGCGGGTCGACAGCGGTTATCGCTCGGCCATGAGCGTACAGTCATCTCTGGTGATGCACCCCATCTATACCTATGGCACCGAAGCGCAGCGCCACAAGTATCTGCCCAAGCTCGCCACAGGCGAGTGGGTGGGCTGCTTTGGTCTGACCGAGCCGGATGTGGGCTCTGATCCCGCCGGCATGAAAACCCGCGCCGAGCGCATTGATGGCGGCTATCGCATTAATGGCGCCAAGATGTGGATCACCAACTCACCCATTGCCGATGTGTTTGTGGTGTGGGCCAAGCTCGATGGTGCCATCCGTGGCTTTGTGCTCGAGAAGGGGATGAAGGGCCTGTCGGCGCCCAAGATTGAAGGCAAGTTCTCCCTGCGCGCCTCTATCACCGGCGAAATCGTAATGGACAATGTGGAAGTGGGCGAAGATGCGCTGCTGCCCAATGTGGAAGGGCTCAAGGGGCCTTTCGGCTGCCTTAACAAGGCCCGCTACGGCATCGCCTGGGGCGCACTTGGCGCTGCCGAGTTTTGCTGGCATGCGGCCCGACAGTATGGTCTGGACCGTATTCAGTTCAACCGCCCTCTGGCGGCCAATCAGCTGTATCAGAAGAAACTGGCCGATATGCAAACCGAAATCACCACAGGTCTCTTTGCCTGTCTGCAGGCCGGTCGCCTGATGGATGCCGACGCCCTGCCGGTGGAGGCCATCTCCCTGATTAAACGCAATTCCTGTGGCAAGGCGCTGGATATCGCCCGCATCGCCCGTGATATGCATGGCGGCAACGGTATCAGCGACGAATTCCATGTTATCCGTCACGTGATGAACCTTGAAGCGGTGAACACCTATGAGGGTACCCACGACATCCATGCCCTGATCCTGGGACGCGCCCAGACCGATCTGCAGGCATTTTGCTGATGGGAAAACGGGGGCCGCGCGCCCCCGCTTTTGTATCGTTCACCCAGTGAGGGATAACCATGGAAGACAGGGCTATTGCCGTTGAGCGGCAGTTTATTGAGGCGCTGGAAACCGGCTCAATCAGTGCCTTTATCGATAATACCCAGGGCTGGGACCATCGCCGCCTTGGGCTCAGTGATGCCGAGTTTGTGGGGATTTTCGAATCTCAGTTAAAGAGTCGTTTGCTCGACCTGGAGTCGCGCCGCATGCGGGCGCGTAACGAAGGCTTTTACACCATTGGCTCTTCGGGCCATGAGGGCAATGCGGCCATTGCCGCCGTGCTCAATACCACCGATATGGCGTTGCTGCACTACCGCAGCGGTGCTTTTATGGTGGAGCGCAGCCGTCATGAGGCGAGTGAGACTGTGCTGTGGGATATGATGCTCTCCTTTGCGGCTTCATGCGAAGACCCCATCTCCGGCGGCCGCCATAAGGTGCTGGGCAGCAAGTCACTCAATATTCCGCCGCAAACCTCCACCATTGCCTCCCACCTGCCCAAAGCGGTGGGGGTGGCTTTAAGCATTCCACTCACCGAGCGACTGGGTGTCGAAGGGACTTTGCCCCCTGATGCCATCGCCATGTGTAACTTCGGTGATGCCTCAGCCAACCACGCCAGCGCCCAGACTGCCATAAACGCGGCCTGCTGGGCGGCGTTTCAGAATATTCCCATGCCGCTGATGTTTGTCTGTGAAGACAACGGCATAGGCATTTCTACCCCCACGCCCAAGGGCTGGATTGGTGCCAACTTCAGCCAAAGGCCGGGGCTTAAGTATTTTTGCTGTGATGGCCTGGATTTGCTGGACACTTTCAAGGTGGGCAAAGAGGCGGCCCATTGGTGTCGCAGCCACCGCCAGCCGGTGTTTTTGCATGTGCGCACAGTGCGCCTGATGGGCCATGCAGGCAGCGATGCCGAGATTGCCTACCTGCCCAAGGCGAAAATCCTCGAAAACGAAGCGCTGGATCCACTGCTTCGCAGCGCCGCCATGCTGATAGAGGCAGGCGTACTGAGCGCAGGACAAATCCTCGCGATGTATCAGGAACTTAAAGACAGGATTGCTGCCATTGCCAGGGTGGCTGCCACCCGACCCAAGCTCAAAACGGCAAAAGATGCCATGGCGAGCGTGGTGCCGCCAAAGCTTGCCAATCCCCGTGCGGTGAAGACGCTGGATGAAGCCGCCTTTGCGAGTCTTTTTGCGGCCGACAAGCAGTCGCTGGGTAAACCCGTGCACATGGGTAAACTGATTAATCTCACCCTCACAGAGCTCATGGCAAGCCACGACAACATAGTGGTGTGCGGCGAGGATGTGGGCAAAAAGGGTGGGGTGTACCATGTGACCTCGCGGTTGGTGGAGCGCTTTGGTCCCAGCCGGGTCATCAATACCCTGTTGGATGAAACCTCCATTTTGGGGCTCGCCACCGGCATGGCCCACAATGGCCTGCTGCCCATTCCCGAAATCCAGTTTCTGGCCTATGTGCATAACGCCGAAGACCAGATTCGCGGCGAGGCCGCGACCTTGCCATTTTTCTCCAATGGTCAATACACCAACCCCATGGTTATTCGCATTGCGGGTCTTGCCTATCAAAAGGGCTTTGGTGGCCACTTCCACAACGACAACTCCTTTACCGTGTTTCGCGATATTCCCGGGCTTATCCTCGCCTGCCCATCCAATGGCGCCGATGCCCAGGGCATGCTGCGGGAGTGCGTGCGCCTTGCCCGTGAAGAGCAGCGACTGGTGATTTTCCTTGAGCCCATTGCACTCTACATGACCCGCGATCTGCATGAGGTTGGCGATAGCCTGTGGGCGGCGGAATATGTACCCGAGCGTGAAGCAACCCAGCTGCCCTTTGGTGAGCCGGGCCGTTTCGGTGAGGGCAAGGATTTGTGCATCATCAGTTATGGCAATGGTTACTACTTAAGCCGTCAGGCCGAGAAAGAACTTGCCAAGGCCGGTGTCCATTGCACCCTGGTGGACCTTCGCTATCTCGCACCGCTCAATGAAGCTGCCATCAGCGATATCGCCGCCGGTTGCCGCCATGTGCTGGTGGTGGATGAGTGTCGCCGCTCAGGCTCTGTGTCCGAGGCCATAGTCACGGCGCTCCATGAAAGGCTTGGCAACGATTGCCCACCTGTGGCGCGGCTTAACGCCGAAGACTGTTTTATTCCGCTCGCCGACGCCGCAACCTTGCCGCTGCCGGGCAAAGACAGCATAGTGGCCGCCGCGCTCAAGCTGGTGCTGGGGACGGATGCTGGCAAGGACACTGCCATAGTGATTGGATTGGAGGCATCGGCATGAGCTCAAACTTAAGCACAACAGCGAGTAAAGAGCGGGTGCTGGTGATAGCCCCGGGCCGTGGCTGTTACAACAAAGAGGAGCTGGGGTACCTAAAGCGCCTCCACGCGGATAAGGGTGACTTTATCGCCGGTATCGATGCCTTTCGGCGCCACGAGGGGCAAAAATCCATTGCCGAACTGGATGCCATGGACAAGTACTCCTTCAAGCTGCATACCCCCGGCGAAAACGCTTCGGCGCTGATCTACGCCTGTGCCATGGCCGATTTTATGGATATCGACCGGGAACGCTTCGAGATAGTGGCGGTTACCGGCAACTCCATGGGCTGGTATATTGCCCTTGCCTGCGCGGGTGCGCTCGATGAAGAGGGCGCCATCGGGGTGATTAACACCATGGGTTCCATGATGCAGGATGGCCTGATTGGCGGGCAGATGATTTATCCCGAGATGGATGATAACTGGCATCCGAGTCTCGCCAGGACGCAAATGCTCGATGCCCTGCTCGCCGAGGCTGCGGGTACCGAGGGCTGCGCCCTTTACACCTCTATTCGCCTCGGTGGTTTCAGGGTGCTGGCGGGCAACGAAGCGGGGCTTAAACTTGCCGAAGAGCGACTGCCGAAAATCGATGAGCGTTATCCGATGCGGCTTTATAACCACGGTGCCTTCCACTCGCCGCTGTTAACCGAGGTGTCGGCCAAGGGCAAAAGTTTGTTGCCAAAGAGCCTCTTTAAAGCGCCCAAGGTGCCTATGGTGGATGGCCGCGGCGCCATCTGGACCCAGTACAGTACAGACACTGACAAGCTGTGGGATTACACCCTCGGCCATCAGGTTACCGAGCCTTACGACTTCACCAGTGCAGTGCAGGTGGCGGTGAAAGAATTTGCCCCCGACAGAGTGATGATATTGGGGCCGGGCACCACCCTTGGCGGCGCCGTAGCCCAGAGTCTTATTGGTTGCCACTGGTTTGGCTGGCGGCAAAAGGCGGATTTCAGTGAGGGGCAAAAAGTCGACACCAGACTTATCGCCATGGGGATGGACGCCCAGCGGCCATTGGCACTGAAGCCCGGCAGCCAGTAGTCAGGAGTAAAATAACAACAAAACGGCCCTTGGGCCGTTTTGATTTTTCGACTTCAGACTGATTCAGTTGAGATCTTGTTGCACCACCGCCAAATAGCCCATCTCGAATAACTGGTCGTTTACGCAAGTGAGCAAATAGCTTTCCTGCTCTTCGAGTGGGATTTCCTGCTCTGTGATGAGCTCCAGACAGACTTCTTTGATTTGTTTGACATCTTCACTGGGAGCCGGAGGAAGGTCGAGAGTGGGTTCTTCTTCGGCGGATACGGCAAAGCTAACCACAAGCGCCATTGCCAGGGCGACTTTGGTGAGGATAGCTGAGGGGGTGCGCATTTTGGGTTCCTTCAAGGGGTTAGAGCAACCGGGACCAAGGTGCCGCTCGGCATCCTTACAATGCCCCGGAGGTGGCGCTATTGTGACAGTAAGTTTAGCCTTTGGATATCGCGAGTTTTTCGAGGTGTCGGAAAGTTTTTTTTTCCTTGGCACAGCAAGTCTTTCCCTTGTGATGTGATTGTTGGAAATGGCATAGTGATCTCTTTAACTTACATGGGATTAGAAGTAATGAGTGCGCAATCGCCCAGCATCTACCGGACAACAGATGGCCGAATTCAGGTGCGCCACAGTGATGCCGGTGACATAGGTGCCATTCGCGCCATCTACAGTCAGCCCAGTTGCTTTGCCAATACGTTGCAACATCCCTTTCCTTCACTGGAAAAATGGCAGCGTCGCCTGGGGGATTTACCCGAGAACTGCTACAGCCTGGTCGCCGAAATCGATGGTGAGGTAGTGGGGCAGGCCGGAATGGAAGTCTTCGTGAATCCAAGACGCAAACATGTGGCCAATCTGGGCATGGCGGTGAGCGAAGATTATCAGGGCATTGGCGTGGGCTCGGCGCTCCTGGCCGCCATGATGGAGCTGGCCCACAACTGGCTTGCGGTCAGGCGCATCGAGCTTGAGGTGTACACAGATAACCATGCCGCCATCAAACTCTATAAACGACATGGTTTTGTGATTGAAGGCGAGGCCATAGGTTACGCCTTCCGGGGCGGTGAATACGTTGACGCCTTTTTGATGGCCAGCTGTCGCGACTTCGGCTGAAGCGTGTGCCGGGAAGGTCTGTACTCAAATTGACTGTGATCTGACAGCCTGTCGCGGGTTATTGTTCCATCTGCGCTTCGTCATGGGCACTGTTAAAGTTTGTCAGGAAAGCCAGCGCCTCGGGCGATAACCCTGAGGCGGATAAATACTGACGGGCACGGCCCCGCTGCAATAAAAAGCCTCTTGCCGTTGGGGTAATCGCATCCAGGCTGTCCCAGGCCAGCTCACGCTTTTGCCCCAGTGATTCTGTTATCAGCAGCTTGTCGGTGAGAGTGACAGTGACTTCATTGCCAGCGGCGCGACTCATGAGTTGCCGCCAAAGCCACCAGGTACGCTGATAACGCACACTCAAAAACTCCAGTACCGTTAACCCGAGGAAAAACCACCCCACGTAGGATGGCAGCGGGCTTGCCAGCAGGGCAAATGTCATCAGGCCAAAACCGAGGGTTTTGATATGGCGTTTGGGGCCTGTCAATGGCGTGACTGATTCATCAAAGCACTCTTCAAAATGGGCGCGATTCAGGATAAAACTGTGCTGGTGGTTTAAACTTGTCGGCATTGCGATGCTCAAGAGTTTGGTGGCTGGGGGTGTGTTCCCAAAACAGCCTTAAATTGAGGTGAAACCGGAGACAGCGCCCATGGCATTGATACCAAAAAATTATGTTCCAGTGGGTTCTACCCGGATATTCGGCGGTAATGATTTACCTGAGCTGCTGCTGTCCCAGCATCGTACCCGAAACGGCTTTTACAGCCAAATCGAGGTGATTGAAGGTGAGCTGTTATGGCAGGGTTTTGGCGACACAGATGGCAAGCCCGGCATTGAGGTGCACTTGCGCGCCAACGACAGGGCCATGACCCATCCGGGTAAATGTTACTGCGTTAAGCTGCTCACCGACGACACCCGGTTCAGACTCAATGTGTTTGCCCATCAAAGCCTGCAGGAAAGCAACCTCGATGTCAGCAGCACTGTGGGGCTCTTTCTCGAGCCCCTCGATACCTCTCTGACCCCTGCGGCTAAGCAGACTGAGGATACTGATTGCGAACTTCAGGCAGATCGCTGAGGTATTCCACAAATTCCACTTCCATACCATCGGGGTCGATAAAGTACACGTTGCGTCGGCCCGAGTCGGGTGCGCCGTCTTTGGCAATGGCAAAACCGGCGGCTTCGAGGCGGGCAATCAGGGCATCCAGCGACGACACCACAAAGGCAAAGTGGGCCAGACCCGGTTGATGGCCGGTGAGATCCCGGCTCTCTCCCTCACCGTCGTTATTTAAAGCAATGTATTGATAATCGTCGCCAAAGTGCAGCCATTGGCGGGGTTTGCCATACCAGCTGCCCTCACCGCCACCCCTTACCTGCCAATGTGGAAAGGCGGCTTTGTAAAAGGTCAGGCTCTTTTCCAGGTCATGCACGACCAAATTGATGTGTTCCAGATGTACCATGATTGCGTTCCTTGTCGTGGTGAGTTGTGAATGGTCAGTATCAGTGTTTACGTTTTTCCACCCGCCAGGGCGGGTTCAGGCGATTGTCGGCGGCATAAAACAGCTTGATGGCATTGCCACTGGGGTCGGTCAGCTCGGCTTCGCGCCACAGCCAGGGTTTATCTTCCGGCTCACCCTTAAAAGATATGCCCTTGGTTTTCAGTTCTGCCACCCATTCGTCCAATCGCTCGCTCTCAAAATAGAGGCAGTGGCCCGGTGAAGGTGGCTCCTTTCGCAGGTGCAGTGAAAAGCTTTCGTCGCCCTGGGGCAGGGCAAAGCGGGCGTAATGGGGCGTATCCACTATCTGTATTGCGCCCAGTGTCAGGTAAAACTCCACGGCGGCGGCCATATCGGTGACGCCCAGGGTGATTTGATTCTGTCTCATCGTGCCTCCTGTGCCTTTGCGGTTTGGTTACATGCCGTATTGGAAGGGATCCCGGTACTTGCTCATCGGCAGCAAGAGCTCTGTGTAGTGCCCAAGTAAAGTCACTGACTCGGCAATCCGCTCACGTATCGCCCTGTCGCGGCGGCTTTGCTCGCCTTGTGCCACCGGATGGAGCACCTCTTCCACATTGCGCACTATGACGTTGGCAGGAATAAATACCATCTTGTTGTTTTTATTGCCGCTTACCATGAGTTCGCTCAGTGGAAACACGCCATTAACGCTGGATGAAACCGACACCAGCAGCGCAGGTTTATGGCCGGTCACGGGTACGCTGGCATTCATTAACAGTTGCTTCAGTACTGGGGTGGCCATGCCGCTCCACTCCGGGGTAATGAGCACGTAGGCATCGCTGGCACTGAGTTTGGCCTCGATAATGGCCCAGTCTTCGCCCTTGCTTTCACGGCTGTCGCCATCCCAAAACGGCAGTGAATACTCAGCCAGTTCAATGATTTCCACATCGCTGAAGCTGTTGCTTTGGGCGTTGATGAATTCGGCTACCCTGCCGCTTTGTGAACCCCGGCGCTGGCTGCCATTGATGATGCTGAGTTTCATGGTGCGTCCTTATTAGTAAAGTTTTTTGTTTCTAAATTAATTTGTAAGGTAAAAACTTTACTTAATTATGTAAAGCTAAAAATAAACAAAAAAGTTTACTTAATACTTTTGTTATCCATAATAGAGCCCAGAACAGCCGCGTTTATGTATTGGATGAAACCATGAAAACCTGCCAAAAAATCCTCGATTTGCTGAAGCAGCAAGGGCCCATGACCGCAGCCGGTCTGGCCGAATCGCTGGGGCTGACGTCCATGGGGGTAAGGCAACATCTGCAGGCCATGGAAGCCGAAGGCAATCTCGCCTATGAAGATATCAGCGAGGGCCGCGGCCGCCCGGCGCGCTACTGGAACCTCACTGAATCGGCGCAAAAGCACTTTGGCGATCGCCACAGCGAGCTGACCTTAAGGTTGATTGATTCGGTGAAGGTGATTTTTGGCGATGCGGGTATGGATGCCCTGATAAGCCACCGCGAAGCGACCTCCGAGCAGGTCTACCTCGAGCGTATGGCGGGAGAGAGTACTCTTGCCGGGCGCATCGGGCAGCTGGCACTTATTCGCAGCGAAGAAGGCTATATGGCGACTGTGGCAAACGAAGGCGATGTCTGGTGGCTGTATGAAAATCACTGCCCCATTTGCGCCGCCGCCACCAGTTGCCAGAGTTTTTGCCGCTCGGAGCTCATGCTGTTTCGCCGTCTGCTGAGCGAGGACGTCACCGTGGAGCGCAGCGAACACATCATCGAAGGGGCGCGCCGCTGCGCCTATCGCATCACCAAGGCCATTGCCGAATAAGGCACAAAACTATGATTTCCCCCCGTGGCAGGCTCGACAGCTTTTTGGCCAAAACCCTCAATATTCCCAAAAAAGCAGTGCGCGAACTGCTCAAAGCCGAGCGGGTGACTGTGGATGGCGAGCTTGCGCTGGAGATGGCGCAGCAAATTGGCCCCTTCAGCCAGATTTATTTAGGCGATACCGCCCTTCGCGCCGAAACGCCGCGCTACCTGATGCTGCATAAACCCGTGGGGGTGGTGTCGGCCACCAAAGACAAAGAGCATAAAACCGTGCTCGACCTTATCCCTGATGCGCTCAGAACAGGCTTACACATAGTCGGCAGGCTGGATTTGAATACCTCGGGGCTGGTGCTTCTGTCCAACGACAGCCGCTGGTCCGAGTCCATGATGCAGCCCGGCGCCCATGTGCCCAAGGAATATCGGGTGACTCTGGCAAATGTGCTCACAGAAGATTACGTCGCCGCTTTTGAGCGCGGCTTTTACTTTGAGACCGAAGGCATCACCACACTGCCTGCCAGGCTTACCATCCTCGGTGAGCGCGAGGCCAGGGTAGAGCTTTGCGAAGGCAAGTACCATCAAATCAAGCGCATGTTTGGCCGTTTTCAAAACCCGGTTGTTGCACTGCATCGACACCGCATCGGCGCCCTGAGGCTGGACCCGGCGCTTGCTCCCGGGCAGTGGCGGCCACTCTCCGACGATGAAAAGCTGGCCTGTCTGCAAGGCGCCGAGTCGCCAAACGACTGAGTGCAGACGGCTCAAAACAAAAAAAGACTGAAATCTCAGTCTTTTTTCTCCCGATCCTGATTTGGGGGAAATCGGTTCAGGCCCTGGCCGGTTTAAGGGAGATCCACAGCTTGATATGACCTTTTACCACCACCACGCCGTCTTTGTCGTAGGCGGTCACGGGCACCAGCAAATCACCTTCCTGCCAGTCTTCTGGCTTTACCTCGGCCACACAGCGGATATCGCTGCCTGCCTTGGCGGTGTAATCCAACGTCATGCCCTTGGGGATCCAGCGCAGATGCGGTGGGATTGAGGCCTCGGCCATCACGCCCATGGCCATTTCCAGGCCATTACAGATGGCAATCACGTGCACGGTTTTGATGTGGTTATGCACGGCGTTGCGCTTCTTGATAAAACATTCGCAGTAATTGGGCCGAAGTTCGGTAATGAGTGGCTTGATGGTGCCAAAGTAGGGCGCCATACGTGCCACCATTTTGGAGAAAATAACCCTGCCAAAGGGATAGGGAATGAGCTTCTGGTAAAGCGCCATCACCTTATTGGGTTTGCCTGCCATGGTTTTGCTTCCTGTCTGTGCGTACTGCATTCTGTTATCTGGCCATATCGGTTGTCGGGCTGTTAACCCATAACTGGTCTGGCCTGTTTGTTTTGTCGCAGTGTAACATGCCATTAACCATCTGCAAGAGCGCAGGTGTCTCCAGAGTAAGCCCCATGGCTTTCTTGGGTTCCTAACGCAAAGTTCATTTTCAGCCGCCGCCCACCCGACATATAATCGGCGGCAACTTAAGGACAGCTTCGGCCAAGTGCCGGTATTTTTTGGGGAATTGGGTGAATAACTTACTGACATATTTTAAAGGGCTCGCCATGGGCGCGGCGGATGTGGTACCCGGTGTATCCGGTGGTACCATCGCCTTTATTACCGGCATTCTGGACAAGCTGCTGGACAGCGTGCGCGCCATTAATCCCTCTCTCATCAAGGTGATACGGGAAGAGGGCGGCAAGGCCGCCTGGGCGCGTATCAACGGCACCTTTCTGGTGTGTCTCCTTGGCGGAATTCTTACCAGCATCTTCAGTCTCGCCAAGCTGATTTCATACCTGCTGACACATCACCCCATTCCGGTCTGGTCCTTCTTCTTCGGCCTGATTTTGGTGTCTGTGTGGCATATGCTGCGGCAGGTAAAGGGCTTCGATGCCGGGCGTATCGCGCTCTTTGCCCTCGGCGCTGTGGTGGCCTGGGGTATCACTGTTATCACCCCCACCGAAATACCTGCCACCTACCTCAATGTGTTCCTTGGCGGCGCCATCGCCATTTGTGCCATGATTTTGCCGGGCATTTCCGGCAGCTTTATCTTGCTTCTGCTCGGCCTCTATCCTGCGGTGCTCGCCGCCGCCAAGGGCCTGCAGCTGGATATCCTTGCCTGTTTTGCGGCAGGTGCCATCTGTGGCATCCTGAGTTTCAGCCATTTGCTGTCGATGCTTTTACGTAGATTCCACGACGCCACCATCTTCTTCCTCACCGGCTTGATGCTGGGCACCCTGGGTAAAATCTGGCCCTGGAAAGAAACCATAAGTTGGCGCACCAACTCCCACGGCGAAGAGGTGCCGCTGGCGCAGCAAAACCTCACGCCCTGGGGATTCGAGCAGCTCACCGGCGAGTCATCCCAGCTCGGTTTTGCCATCGTTTGCGCCTTGGTGGGTATAGCTCTGGTGCTGATTATTGAGAAGCTGGGCGAAGGTAAACCGCGCCACTGATTTGGCTTGTGATAAACATCGGCAATGAATACAAAAAGCCCGCGAGAGCGGGCTTTTTGTTGGTTTATTTCCAGCTGCTTTGCACGGGTTTTTCCGCTGAAGCGGATGCGGCCTTACTTTGATAGCTGAGTCGGTGTCCGAGTCGGTAACTGAGTGGATATCTGAGTCAGTGCTTGAGTTGATGTAAGGGCCGGCATCCTCCCCGTACAAACTACAAACGTTTATCAGCCTTTGCTTAACTTTCACGCGCCAAACGATGTGGCGGCAAGACTCTATAGTCACAGTAGTCATGGTGACGTTGGTGATGACGGCTTCTCTGCTGTGGCTTGGAAACAGGGGCGCTTTTTAGCGCCTGCTCAGTCGAAGTTGCCGCCGCGACTCGCCGGGGAAAATTAACCGATACTGTAAAAACAGAGCCCGCTTAAGCGGGCTCTTTCATGGATGGCAGGCCTTGGGTTACACCAGCACCTGATGAAGCACCCGTTGCCAGTTGCCACCCATGATTTTATCGGCATCAGCGGCGCTGAAACCCGCGCCCTTGAGGGCATCGTGGATACGGCTCATGCGCTCAATATGGTTGAACTCGGGGATCACCACGTGCACCGGCTCATGGTCGAAGCCGAGCACCTTTTTGGCGCGCAGACTGTGCCACCAGTCCAGAAACTCCTTCACCCCTTCGGCGTTATCATTATTAAGTTTGAGCAGGTTTTCCTGGCCCCGCAGCGGATAGTCGTTGGCAATGGCCACCGCATCCATGCCGCCCACATTGGCCACATGTTTCAGCTGCGCCAGATAGTGCTCCACCCTGGGAGTGCTATTGGTGGTCAGCCAAAAGCTCATCATAAAGACACCGAACACACCGCCACTGTTTGCGATGGCGCGGATCACCTGATCCGGTGAGCAGCGTGCGTGGTTGACGATGGCGCGGGCCGCGCCGTGGCTTTGCACCACCGGCATGCGGGAGGCGGCTATGGTGTCCAGAGCGGTTTGTGGGCTGGAGTGACTGAGGTCGATGAGAATGCCGCTGTCGTTGAGTTTATCCACCAGGGCGTAGCCCTTGGGACTCAGGGGGAGATTCAGGCCGCCGCGCTCATCGCTGTCCAGCGCGCCACCGGCAAAGCTGTTGCCATAGTGGTGGGTGAGCTGCAGCACCCTGAGGCCCTTTTGGTAGAACTCATCCACCTGGGACAGGCGCTCTTCCACGCAGTCTGCCCCCTGAATCTGGAAAAACACCGCAGTGCGACCCGACTCACGGGCGCTTTGTATGTCTTTGGCCGAAAGACCCTGCAGCAGCTGCCTGGGGTTGTCTCTCACACGCTGACCGGCTTCGGCAATCGACTTGATACAGGCGTTGTAAGTGCGCTTGTAGTTGAGGGTGCCGTCTTCCTGTTTCACTTCTTCGATGGCGGAGATATCGCACAGGAAGGCCGAGAGGCCGGAGGCGGCGAGATCGTCAAGGGAGTCAGGCAGAAACGACAGGCCATCTATGTACAGCGGCCGCAGCGCCTTGGCGGCAAGCACCCCCGGGGGCAGGGCAGATAAGAGGGCGCTGGCGCCGAGGGCTTTTATCAGGCTGCGCCGGTGAAGATTGGTCATGGGGTGTCCTCGCGGCTTAATTCTTTAATGCGGTTTGCCAGGGCATATACGCCGTTGGTGCGTGACGGGCTAAGCTGACCCTCCAGACCCAGGGCGCTGAAATAGGCCGCCGCATCGAAGGCGGCTAGCTCGTCGCTGGTTTTACCCGAACAGGCACCCAGCAGCAGGGCTATCAGGCCGGTGACAATGCGGGCCTCAGATCCGGCAATAAAATAGTGTTTGCCCTGCTCGCCATGGTGATACAACCAGGCGGCGCTCTCGCAGCCACGCACTCTGGCATCCTCGGTTTGCCACTCAGGCGCCAGCGGCGCCAGGGCTTTGCCACCCAGCATCAGGGCGCGGTACTTTTCCTGCCAGTTGGGGGCTTGTTGCACCTGATTAACCAGCTGAGTGAGGGAGGCTCTGCTGTCTTGGAAGCGGCTTAAAAATTCGGTGGCGCTGGGGCGTTGTTCCATACTTTCCTCGCAGCAAATCATGGGCATAAGAGCTCGGCCGCTTCATTGATGGCGGCGAGAAAACGTGCGATATCATCCGGGGTGGTGTAGAGGCCGATTGAGGCCCGGCAACAGCCTTTTACCCCCATCAGGCTCATCAGCGGCATGGCGCAGTGATGGCCACAGCGCACCGCAATCCCCTGTTGATCCAATAAGATACCCACATCCTGATGATGCTCATCCCCCAGATTGAAGGCGATGGCGCCGCTGTTGGGGATAACCCCCTTGGCATCGCGGGGGCTGTGAATACGGATCTGCGGCACCGCCTCAAGCCCAGCGCGAAGCCTGGCCATGAGTTCACTCTCGTGGGCCTGCAGCGCATGCCTGTCGAGGCTATTGATAAAGTCGATGGCAGCCCCAAGCCCAATAACTGAGACGATGGGCGGCGTGCCGGCTTCGAGCCGGTTTGGCAGCTCGCCAAATTCGGTGCCGGCAAAGCTTACCGTTTTAATCATCTCGCCACCGGTGAGGAGCGGCGTGAGGGTATCGAGCACCTCAAAGCGGCCATAGAGCACGCCCACGCCATCGGGACCATACATCTTGTGGCCGGAAAACACATAGAAATCGCAGCCGATATCGGCCACATTCACCGCCTGATGCGCCACGGCCTGGGCGCCATCCACGAGGGTGAGGGCACCCTTGGCGCGGGCTTTGGCGCACAGGGTTTTGACGTCATTCACTGTGCCGAGCACGTTGGAGACATGACCGAGCGCCACCAGGGCTGCACCGGCTTCGAGCTGTGCGTCGAAGGCGGCGGTATCCAAACGCAGCTCTGCTGTGAGGGGAATAGCTTCAAGCCGGGCACCGGTTTGCGCGGCAAGCTGCTGCCAGGGCACCAGATTGGCATGGTGGGCGGCACTGTCCACCAGAATGACATCGCCGGGATTGAGGCGGTGTTTAAGCCCATTGGCCACCAGATTGATGGCCTCTGTGGTGCCGTGGGTGAAGATGATTTCTTCCCGGCGGGCGGCTTGGATAAAGGCTTTGAGTTTATCCCGAACGGCTTCGTAGCTTGCGGTTGCGCGGCCAGACAGGGTATGGGCGGCGCGGTGCACGTTGGCGTTGTCTGTGGTCAGAAAGTTCGCCATGGCATCCAGCACCTGCCGGGGCTTTTGACTGGTGGCGGCTGTGTCCAGATACACCAGCGGATAGTCGCCAATGTGTTGGTCAAGCGCAGGAAACTGGTTACGAAGGCTGGAAATGTTCATTAAAACGCTGTCAAAGCAGTGGCCGTAATGGGATTGAGTTGATCTTTAAGGATTTGCGCGGCCATTGCAAGGCCGCGCCGGGATTGAAACAGGAATTGCAGCAATAATTGACGTATATTGGCAGCCCTTAACTGCAGTCCGTAACTTAAGGGCAGGGCAAACGGTAGATTTCTCCAAGGGCATCGATGCGATCAAAAAGCGCGTCAGGCAGGCTGACATCGAGGCTGTCGATGTTCTCTTTGAGCTGCTCCAGCGAGGTGGCACCTATGATGTTGCTGCCTACAAAGCTGCGGCTGTTCACAAAGGCCAGCGCCATTTGCGCCGGGCTTAAGTTGAACTCCCGCGCCAGATTGACATAGGCCTCGGTGGCGGCTTTGGCGTGGTCGCTGCTGTAGCGGGCAAAACGCTTGAACAGGGTCAGGCGTGCCTGCTCCGGCCATTCGCCATTGAGGTATTTGCCGCTTAAGGTGCCAAAGGCCAGTGGCGAGTAAGCCAGCAGTGGCAACTCTTCTCTGTGGCTGATTTCGCTCATGCCCACTTCAAAGCTGCGATTGAGCAGGTTGTAGGGGTTTTGAATCGATACGATGCGCGGCAGGCCATGTTTTTCTGCCAGATGCAGATACTTCATGATGCCCCATGGGGTTTCATTGGAGACGCCTATGTAGCGGATTTTCCCCACCCGGATAAGCTCGGCCAGGGCCTCGAGGGTTTCTATGATGGGTGTTTGGTGCTCGGCGTCGTCACGCCTGTACATCAACTCGCCGAAGAAATTGGTGTTTCTGTCGGGCCAGTGCAGCTGGTACAGGTCGATGGTGTCTATGCCGAGGCGGGTTAAAGACGCATCCACGGCTTCGTGGATGTTGTTCCAGTCCAGTGCCATCTTGGGGCGAATATAGTCGCCCTTGCCACCGTGGGCACAAATCTTGGTGGCAATCACCAGTTCATCACGATTGCCACGGGCTTTGAGGTAGTTGCCGAGGATCTCTTCTGTGGCCCCCTGGGTCTCCGGGCGGGGTGGCACAGGATACATTTCGGCGGCGTCGATAAAGTTGATGCCCCGGCCAATGGCGTAGTCAAGCTGTGCGAAGGCGTCGGCCTGGGTATTCTGTTCACCCCAGGTCATGGTGCCAAGGCACAGGGAGCTGACCTCCAGATTGGAGTGGGGCAGGCGGCGGTATTCCATCAAAACATCCTTAGCATGATAGGCGTTATGAGTTTGAAGCTATCAACTCTGGCTGATAAAGCAAGGCAGCACAGGGCCTTGCCTTATCGCTTGCACAAAATTGCGTCAGGGAATGAGGCGTTTGAGCATGGGGATTTCGCAGGCGTCATGGCCTGTGTTGCCCATGGGAGCGGTGAGGTGTTCAAAGCCCAGTGACTCATAGAGCTTTACCGCCTCGTGGAGCACGGCTGTGGTTTCCAGATAGCAGGCCTGATAGCCTTCCTGGCGGGCGAAGGCGAGGCTGTGGTTGGCCAGACGTCTGGCAAGACCCTTGCCGCGAATAACCGGTAAAAAGTACATTTTTTGCAGCTCGCAGACCCCGGGCTCACTGGCAAGTGGCGCTATGCCGCCGCCTCCAAGCACCTGGCCATCCTGACAAATCACCCAGTAGGCGGCGCCGGGCACACTGTACACCTCACTGAGGCAGTCGAGGGTCTTGTCGGCCACGCCGTAGCCCTTGTCCGGCGTCAGCCCATATTCGGCCGACACTTCGCGGATCACAGCGGCAATGGCAACATCATCGTCGGGAGTGAGGGGGCGGATCTCAATGCCATCCTGGGCCTTGGCCTGCACTATGGCGCGCTGAAAGCGCCCCAGCGACAGGGCAATTTGCCCGGCTTCTTCGTCGGTCAGCTGTGCCAGCACTTGCAAAAAGTAGTTGTCCTGCTGCTCGTCGAGACGCTCGAGCATGGTGCGCCCTCTGGGGGTTAAACTGGCTTGCAGGCTGCGGCTGTCCCTTTGGTGCACCCGGGTTTCAACCAACTTTTTTTCAACCAGATGGGTCACGGCCCGGCTGGCATTGGATTTGTCGATGTTCAGCAAATGGGCAAGCTGTTTGATGGACAGGCTTTGCTGGCCCAGCTCTATCAGCGCGTGGGCCTGAACCGGGCTTAAGGGCAGCTTGCCAACGGCGCCTGCCAACATGCCGAGCTGACGTATCAGTTGCCGTGAAAGCTGACGAACTTCACGGGCCTGGGATTCCTGAACTTGGGTACTTCTGACCATGATGCAGTTTGGTTGGTTGCGAATTACAACCAATCTAACAGTTTTTTAACCTTAGGCAAGAGGCGTGCGTCCCATTATCGATAGAGCCCGGGGTGCAGCAGGGGTGCCATGGCGAGGATCAGTGCCTGACGATAGCTGCTGCCCCGGCTTTCGGCGTTGTGGGTCAGCAAGCCGATGGCGCCCACATCCTGTTTGATGTTCACAGTATTGAACATCCTGTCCATCACATGGCCAAGTTCTTCACCGGCCTGAAGGGCACTGAAAATCTGCCTTGGCAGGGGTAACTGGCTACTTCTGCCCACCGACATCTGCCCCGAGTCAGTGATAATGGCCACGTAGGCAAAGGTGGCCGGTCCGTCTTCCAGTTCGTCCACGCCACCTTCCATGGCCATGTAAAAGTGGGCATTGCCAAGCTCGCGGCAGGCCCTGGCACGGTTGATGGCGCCAAGGCGAGTGTCGGCGCTGTTCATGGGTTGGTCAGGTACACCGGATGGCACAGAGACGCCATGGCATTCGACTTTGGCCTGTGGGTACAGGGCTTCGATGGCGCCTTTGGCGGCGGCAACCTTTATAGGGTTTTTGGAGCCGACCAGCACCCTGATGTTTGTTAATGTCATTGTGTTAATTATTTCCAACATGTAGACGTTTGTTTAAATGACTGTTTAAATGGTCCGAGGTGTTTTTGCTCCACACGGACCGGTATTTTGGCGTTAGCGGCGAGTCAGGGCAAGCACCCTTCGGGATACGACATCTACTCCGCTTTTTTGCGTTCCTTAATAAAGGGATACAGGGGTTCCTGTCGCAGGAAAGGGAATCTAACGAGACCAATAATGATGACATTCAACAAACTCTTTATCGCCATGGGGCTGGGCAGCATGATTTTGCTGACCGGCTGTAACGACAGCGACAACGACGCTGTAACCACGCCTCCCTCCGACACTTCCCTGCAGGCCTTTGCGCCGGATGGCAAGCTCTCGGTCAATATCCGCCGCACCTCCTACGGGGTTCCCCATATCAAGGCCGACAACCTTGAGAGTCTGGGTTTTGGCAATGGCTATGTGCAGGCACAGGATAACCTCTGCATTCTGGCGGACGGCTTTATCAAGGCCAACTCAGAGCGCTCCCTGTATTTTGGCCCCCATGCCAGCCTGGATTTCACCACAGGTATGCCAAAGCAGGAGGATAACGGTAACCTTATCAGTGACTTTGCCTATAAGGCGTTGAAGATAAGGGCCCTGGCCGAAGCCAAATGGCCGGATTTCAGCGACAACTCCCGCGCCCTGATCTCGGGTTTTGTGGCCGGTTACAACCAGTACCTCAGCGATGTGGCCGAAGGCAAAGAGCAGGCCGAGCCCTTCTGTGCCGGTCAGCCCTGGGTGAAACCCATAGTGCCGGAAGATGTGGTGACCTATCTCTTCTCTATTGCCCTGCTGCCCGGTGCCGCCAACTTTCTCGACCTGATTTTTTACGCCAACCCCGGCGATGGCACCGAGTACCTGCCGCGCATCGTGGGCCCGGCCACTCTTTCTGCGTCCGCTAAGTCTGCCCCTGCTTCGGCCGCCACCAAGGCCTTTGTGGACGATCTCAACCAGCGCCTTATTGCCCGCGCCGCGCGCATTCAAACGCCGGACACCAATCCACGGGAACTGGGCTCCAACGGCTGGGGCCTTGGTAAAGACAAAACTGAAAATGGCCGCGGCATGGTGCTTGGCAACCCGCACTTCCCCCACACGGGTAACCTGAGATTCTGGCAGTCACATGCCACCATCCCCGGTCATCTGGATGTCATGGGCGGCTCTTTGGTGGGCATGCCGGGTCCCATCAACATTGGCTTTAACGAAAACCTCGCCTGGACCCACACCTTCTCAACCGCCGAGCACTTTATTGTGTATCAGTTGGAGCTTAAGTCAGGCGACAGGATGCAATATCTGGTGGATGGTGAAGCCAAAGACGTTCACGAAGAAACAGTGCAGGTGCTGGTGAACGCCGGTCCTGCCGGCATTCTGGTGGCTGAAAAAGAGGTGTACTACACGGATGATGCCGTGATGATAGAGGCCCCCGCCAACCTCGCGCCCTTTGGCTGGGACGATGGCCAGGCCTTTATGCTCAAAGATGCCAACATGGCCAACATGGACCCGCTGGACCACTGGCTGGCCATGAACCTTGCCACCAACAAGGACGAGTTCCAGCAGGCATTCAAAGATTATGACGGGGTGATTTTCAACAACACCATGTACGCCGATAGAGAGGGCAATGCCTTCTATATCGACGACTCCACCGTACCCGGTTTATCGGATGCCGCTGTGATGCTGCTGCGCACCGAGCAGGCCATACGTGATGCCCGCGCCCGGGCAGGCTTTACCATTTTGCCGGGGAACACTTCGCTGTTTGCCTTCGATGGGCCCATGCCATACGACAGGGCGCCCAAGCTTGAGCGCACCGACTTTGTGCAAAACTCCAATAACTCATTCTGGTCAACCAACCTTCAGGAGCCGCTGGAGTTTTTCTCGCCCATGTATGGACCCGAGCGCGGCCGCTTGAGCATGCGAACCCGCATGGGGCTTAAGCTGACGAGTGAGGCCGGTGGCAGCGATGGCAAGTTTAACCTCGACGAGCTGGAAGCGGCGGTGCTGGGTAATCACAGCTATCTGGCCGAGATGGTGTTGCCGGAACTGCTGGCCCAGTGCGATGCCCAGGGCTCAACCCCGGTGATGGTGGCAGAGGGTGTTTCCAAAGACATCAGCGGTGCCTGCGATGCGCTTTCACGCTGGAACGGCAAGCAGGATAACGACAGCATAGGTGGGGCGCTCTTGCGAGAGTTTGCCCATAACTTCAGCGAAGACACCATGCTTACTGTGCCCTTTGATTTCAAGGCTGCGGCGTCTACGCCAAATACGCTGGTGGCAGACGGCAGTGCCCTCAAGGCACTGGCACTGGCAGCGCTGAACCTGGAAAACGCCGGTTTTGCGGTGGATGCGCCCTTGGGCAGTGTGCAGTTTGTGGAGCGCTCGCTGCCCAACGGTTTGCCAAGCGGTCAGCGCTTGCCATGGCCTGGTACCCACAATGCCGAGGGTGGCTTTAACGTATTTTCCACCAGCTTGAGTGGTGATGACACCCTTATTCCCCAGCACAGCTATGCGCCATCCCTGGATGTACTCAGCGGCAAGCCACTTCGCTCTGGGCTCACCGACAAGGGGTATCAGATTCGTTATGGCTCGAGCTGGATGATGGCGGTGAACTTTACCGATACCGGGGTGGATGCCCGCGGCATTCTGACCTACTCGGAAACCAGCAATATCTTAAGGCCCGAGTTTGCCGACCAGACACTGCTGTATTCCACCCAGAAGCGGTTCCGCCCCTTCCTGTTTGCTGAAGCCGATATTGAGGCGGATGTAAAAGAGACGCTGGAGCTTTCGGGCGACAGCATTCGTTAACATTCGCAGCAAACTGCGCAGAAAAAAAACCGGCCCCTGAGGCCGGTTTTTGTTTTGCAGGCTCCACTCAGGGGCGCACTTGTATCGGCTTGGTTGCCTGTGGTTAAGCCCGGGTTAAGAGATGGCAACTTAACTGAAAATAAATTACGCGACATACGGGATCGGGATCCCAATATCAGCATTTGGTGAAATTTAATTACGTAAAACGGCCATCGATCAAAGGCGGGCTCTTGCCTTTTGACTATCCTTGCCGCGAATTTTGAGTCACGACTCAGACCCCAACGTTTATCGCACCTCTGGTGCCAAGGTTGAGCCCATGTCCAACGAAACCATGACTGCCGCTACCCGGCAAGCAACTGCCTCCCCAACCGTTTCACAGTCCAACACTGCCATGCCCTGGACGGCGCAGGATACCACCTGGATGCTCAGCCTGTTCGGCACCGCCGTGGGCGCAGGTATTTTGTTTTTGCCCATTAATGCCGGTATGGGGGGATTTTGGCCCCTGGTGATGATGGCGCTCCTGATTGGCCCCATGACCTATCTGGCCCACCGCGGGCTGTCGCGTTTTGTGTGCTCCTCATCCATCGCCGGCAGTGATATCACCCAGGTGGTGGAAGAGCACTTCGGCAAGGGTGCAGGTAAAGCCATTACGCTGCTGTATTTCTTCGCGATTTACCCGATTGTGCTTATTTATGGCGTGGGTATTACCAACGTGGTCGACAGCTTTATGGTCAACCAGCTGGGTATGGAGTCGCTGCCGCGCTGGCTGCTGTCGGGTGTGCTTATTCTCGGCATGATGTCGGTGATGGTGGCCGGTGAGAGAATGATGCTCAAGGTAACCCAGTTCCTGGTGTATCCGCTGGTGGCCATCCTCGCCTTTATGTCGCTGTATATGATGCCCAACTGGAACCTGGCCGCGGTGAAAGAAGTGCCTGCCGCCGGAGACTTCCTCGGCACTATCTGGCTGACGATTCCAGTGCTGATTTTTGCCTTTAACCACTCGCCAGCTATCAGTCAGTTTGCGGTTTCCCTCAAGCGCGAACACGGCACCAATGCGTCACGCAAGGCTGATATCATTCTGCGCAACACCGCCATGATGCTGGTGGGGTTTGTGATGCTGTTTGTGTTTTCCTGCGTGTTGTCCTTAAGCCCTGCGCAGCTGGCTGAAGCCAAGAGCCAGAACCTGCCGATCCTGTCGTACCTTGCCAACGTGTTCGACAGCGGTTTTGTCAGCTACTTTGGTCCTTTCATCGCCTTTGTGGCCATAGTGTCGTCCTTCTTTGGCCACTACATGGGCGCCAGCGAAGGCATGAGTGGCATTATCAAGAAACAGCTCGAAGGCAAGGGCAAGCCGGTCAACGAAGCCAAACTGAACCGCTTTATTCTGGGCTTTATGTTCCTGACCATCTGGGCTGTTGCGGTAATCAACCCCAGTATCCTCGGCATGATTGAAGCCCTCGGCGGCCCCATTATTGCCGCCATTCTTTACCTGATGCCCATGTACGCCGTGTATCGGGTGCCTGCACTCAAGGCCTACCGAGGCCGTATCAGCAATGTGTTCGTGATCATTGCCGGTTTGCTGTCGATGACTGCCATCCTCTACGGTCTGGCCGCCTGAGTTGATTGACCGGCGACGCACTGCGTCGCCGTTGCTTTTGGAGTCTTCCATGTTCAGTACCTTTGATATTTACAAAATTGGTATCGGGCCTTCGAGTTCCCACACAGTGGGACCGATGAAGGCGGCCAAGGCCTTTGTAGATACCCTTGATAATCTTAATTTTTCAGGCCGGGTGGATTGCCTGAAAGCCGATGTGTACGGGTCGCTGTCACTCACCGGCAAGGGGCACCACACCGACATCGCCATTTTGCTTGGTCTGATGGGCCAAAGCCCGGAAAGTGTGGATATAGATGCCATCCCGGCCACCATAGCCGCCGTGAATGACACCGAAACCCTGTGGCTTGAAAGCGGCAGACCGGTGCGCTTTGCCCGTGACGCCATGGTGTTTCATCCCCATGCCCTGCCTCTGCATGAAAACGCCATGACCTTAAGCGCCTTTGCAGACGATGAGCTGCTGCTGTCCAAGACCTACTACTCCATCGGTGGCGGTTTTGTGGTGGAAGAAGCCGATTTTGGCAAGGTGCAGGGCGGTGACATCCCGTTTCCTTACCCCTTTGAAAACGCGGAGGGTTTACTTAAATTGTGCCGCGCCGAAGGGGTGAGTATTTCGACCCTGATGCTGGCCAATGAAAAAGCCTGCCACAGTGAAGAGTTTATCTACCGCGGTTTTCGCGATATCTGGCTGACCATGAAGCAGGCCATTGACCGGGGCTGTCACACCGAAGGCGTCCTCGCCGGGCCACTGCGGGTGCCTCGCCGGGCGCCGGCGCTGCTTAAGCAGCTGGAAAGCAGTGGCCGTATCAGTGCCGATCCCATGGAGATTGTGGATTGGGTGAACCTGTTTGCCCTCGCCGTGAGCGAAGAAAACGCTGCCGGTGGCAGGGTGGTGACCGCGCCAACCAATGGTGCGGCGGGGATTATTCCGGCGGTAATGGCTTACTTTGATCGCTTTATTCAGCCGCTTGGGCAAAAGGAATACAGCCGCTTTTTGCTGGCTTCAGCCGCCATTGGCAGCCTGTATAAGCGCAATGCCTCTATCTCGGGCGCCGAGGTGGGTTGTCAGGGGGAGGTGGGCGTAGCCTGCTCCATGGCGGCGGCGGGCCTTGCGGAACTCATGGGCGCGAGCCCAGCTCAGGTATGTATGGCGGCCGAAATCGCCATGGAGCATAACCTGGGGCTGACCTGCGATCCGGTGGCAGGCCAGGTGCAGGTGCCCTGTATCGAGCGCAATGCCATCGCAGCGGTGAAAGCGGTGAATGCGGCGCGCATGGCGCTGAGGCGCACCTCAGACCCCCGTGTAAGCCTCGATAAGGTGATTGCCACCATGTACGAGACAGGCAAAGACATGCACGCCAAGTACCGTGAAACCAGTCTGGGTGGCCTTGCCATCAAGGTCACCAGTATCTGTGACTGAGTGTGCCTCAATCGGGAACATAAGCAAAAGGCCATCACAGATGGCCTTTTTTGTGTTGGTGATTTACTGCGCTTTTGGGCTTTGCCCTGATTAGCCTTTCGGCTTTTCCTCGTACATCAGGTAGTAGCTCTTTTCCATGCCAAGGGCCTCGTAGGTGTGCTGGGCATTGGCATTTTCCTGCTCAACATAGAGTCGGAAGCTGGCAGCGCCACCGGCGGCTGCGGCCATGTCTTTCACGGCCTGATACAGACGGGTATAGATGCCCTTGCGCCTGTGCTCGGGGCGAATGTACACGCTTTGTATCCAGTAATAATCCTTGGCGCGCCAGTCACTCCACTCGAAGGTGACCATCAGGGAGCCGGCAATCTCGCCATCAATATCGGCCACCAGATAAAAACCCTTGGCAGGGTTTTCCAGCAGGGTCGAGACGCCCTTGGTGAGGGTGGCAGTATCGAGCTGCAATCCTTCGGTTTCCAAGGCCATGGCCTGGTTAAAGTTCACGATATCGGTTAAGTCGGCCGCCACAGCCTTGCGTATGTTCATCAGTCATTCCTGTTATTGTTTTAGACCCGATAATCTAGCACAGCGGCACATGCTTATGCAGCCAGGGAGAATGCAACAAAGCGTGCAGCCTGATGTGCCGACGGCATCTGCGCGCGGCCCTGAAGATAAAAATGTCGGCGTGCAATATTCGACTAAAGTCGAATGCAGCTACACTTAGCTAAGGTCTGAGAGAGGTGTGAATTTTGGGGGATCCTATGGCCAAGCGTATCCGTGTTGCGCGTCCCAAGTTTTTTTCTAAGTCACATCAAATAGATAATTCGTTACACCACCAACAGGTGCCGGGCGTTCAGCATCCTCTGCATTTTTGTCTGACGCTGGTTACCTTCGGATTGTGGGGCCTGGTGTGGTGGTACCTCATCCTGAAACAACAGGGAAAACGAGACATACTCACGGGCTTCGATGACGATTACTGGAGTTACCTGATTGAGCGCGAGCAGCCGCCCGCCGCCCTGTACCCACAGAGATTCAGTGCCGAGCAGCGCGGGACTTTTGATGCCTGAAGCCTGCTAACTTGTGAGGCCGATCGTCACGCCTTCCCACAGCAAATGTTAATATTCGCGTTCGGCCCTCTGATGCCGAGCGCGCCGGGATGGATGCTGAGCGTGCCCCTTAGGCAAGTCTGAAAAGGTTCTGTATGTCCGTTACTCCACCCGTTAGCTTGTGGCGCCGTTGGTGCGCTGTGCCCCTGTGGCTGCAAATTCTCACCGGCATGTTGCTCGGTATTGGTGTTGGCCTTGTCCTTGGGCCCGATGCCAGCGCCCTCAAACCCATAGGTACCCTGTTCGTTAACACCATCAAGATGTTGATAGTGCCGCTGGTGTTTTGCTCGCTGATTGTGGGTGTTACCTCGATGCAGGATACCGCGCGCATGGGGCGTATCGGTTTTAAATCCTTCGCGTTTTATCTGGCCACGACTGCCATTGCCATCTCGGTGGGCTTGCTGGTTGGCTGGCTGCTGGAACCGGGTTCTGGTCTGAGCCTTGAAGGACACGACCTCAGTGCCGAAGTGAAAACGGCGCCCTCTGTGATGGATACCCTGATTAACATAGTGCCCACCAATCCGGTGGCGGCGCTGGCCAGTGGTCAGATTTTGCAGGTGATTGTGTTTGCCGTGGCCCTGGGTGTGGCCCTGGTACTGATTGGTGACCATGGCAAGCCTGCCATCAAGGTGTTTGAGAGCCTCGCGGAAGCCATGTACAAACTCACCGACATGGTGATGAAGCTTGCGCCCTATGGCGTATTTGGCCTGATGGCCTGGGTGGCGGGCGAGTATGGCATTGATATGCTGCTGCCGCTGATTAAGGTGATTGTTGCCGTGTATCTGGGCTGTGCCCTGCATATTCTGGGCTTTTATTCGTTGGTGCTTAAACTGGTGGCAGGGCTTAATCCCATCCAGTTTTTCAAGGGCATTAGCAATGCCATGGCGGTGGCCTTTACCACCTCAAGCAGTGCAGGCACCCTGCCGGCCAGCATGAAGTGCGCCAGCGAGTATCTGGGCGTAAACAAAAAGATTTCCAGTTTTGTGTTGCCCCTTGGCACCACCATCAATATGGATGGGACGGCCCTGTATCAGGGCGTGACGGCACTCTTTGTGGCGCAGGCATTTGGGGTGGACTTAACCTGGGTGGATTACCTCACCATAGTACTGACAGCGACCCTGGCATCAATCGGTACTGCCGGTGTACCCGGAGCAGGGCTTGTCATGCTGACGCTGGTACTCACCACGGTGGGCTTGCCCCTTGAAGGGGTGGCCATTATTGCCGGTATCGACCGGATACTGGACATGGCCCGCACCGTGGTCAATGTGTCCGGTGACCTGGTGGCTACCACAGTGATTGCACGCTCAGAGGGTGAGATAGATATTGCCCACTACAACGCCGACATGGAAACCAGCGCCGAGATGGCGCAGGCAAGGGAAGAGGCATGATTACCTGAGCCGCTGAGTCATAAAAAAGCCCCGCTTTGGCCGGGCTTCTTATTGATAGTGAGGACGCAGGCTGCCAGTCAATCCTTGGCTATGTGGCAAAGAGCGCTCAGAGGCGGCTTAAAATCAGCAGCAGCTTGCCTTCACTGTCGAACAGGCGCAATTTACCCTCGCCTTGTGCCAGCGATCTCACCTTGGGGAGGGCGTCGGCTACCCTGGCTTCCTGATCCATCAAGGCATCGACACAGGCCTTGCGGGTCGTGCCCGACGGGCTAAGCAGCAGCTGATTGCCCTGGAGTTCAAAGCTGCCAAAAAAGTTATTGCAGCTGTTGTTGCCATGAAGTTTGTTGCCTTCTTCGAACACCAGTTTTGCGGGGCTATAGTCGATAACAGGGTGATCGTTAACCTGTTCTATTAGCCAGGTTCCGAGCAAATTCACGGTATCAGCGTGAGAGGATGGGGATGATTGGCAGCCCACCAGCGCCAGTGCGCCGGCCAGCAGGGCAAATTTCTTGATCATGCGGGTTTCCATACTGTACTTTGACGGGCGACGTCGGCATGCCGCCATTCTGGGGCGATTATGTGGTGGAACAGATGAAAAGTGTAATGAAATTTCTGAAAATCCTGCATTGGCTTGGTCTGACCATGGTTCTGGGCGTGGTTTGGCTGCATCTGGGTACAGACCTGACGGAGCAAGTCAGTGGCATGCTGTGGACGTCAGTCTTGTTGGGGCTGGGATTGGTGTTTATGTCCCCTTTCCCGGTAGTGCTCGCCATCGAGTGGGCCAGGGGACAATCAAGCGCCTGAGGGGGTAACCTGTCAGGCTGCCTCTAGGCGCTTAAGCTTCTGGAGGTGTCTGTGCTTCGTCACTGCTCTGGGGCTTGGGATACAGGCGGCTGCGGGTCTTGTCCAGCTCATCCCTTACTTCAGCGAGCATGGGCGCCAGTTCAAGATGGGAGTCCGGGGTGAAAAACTTGTGCCCCGTCATCACCCGCTGGTCTTCCAGTTTACGGCTGAATTGTTTGTGCAGCCGGGTCACCAGGGAGTCCAGGTTGGCTTCGCTGTCGACAAAGGCCAGCAGCACAATTTGTTCCCCTATACGGGCGGCCACGTCGGCCTCACGAAGGTTTTCAAATACCACCTGTGCCAGGGCTCGCAGCTTTTCCTGCGACTCTTCGGCGTCATACTGGGTGCCGTTTTCCATCACCACCAGACCGGCGTGGGATCCCAAGCGCCGACTCAGGTTCAGCTGCCTCGGGGCCATCAGGTTAAAACCATTGTCATTGAGCATTTGTGTGGATTCATCCTGAAGCGACATACGCTCCAGGCGGCTGGCCTGGCGGAATAACGTTAACTCACTTTCTATCAGTGACAACATGGGTTCTGCCAACGTCCGACCGCTGTCGATGTTGGGGGGCAACTTGTCACACACCAGCAGCACAGCGCCGAAGGGGCTGCCACCGGGCCAGTTCAGCGGAAACTCAATCAACCCCTGCTGCCAAATGCCTTCTTCGGGCAATTCGGTATTGGCCAGCCGCTGCTTGAGATTGTCTATGGACTCAGCGGCGCCAAGGGTCAGGCCAACGTTTTTAGGTTGTTTCAGGGTAAGGATTTTGGCGTCGCCAAACTGATACTGCACTATGGCGCAGGCACTGGCTTTAAACAGCTGACACAACAGCTGCGTCAAATGCTGCCATCGGGATTCATCGATAGCAGTGTGGGGGGAATCCAATAACCAGGATACAGATTCTGACATAGGGTATTCATTGATGTAATTGTTGTTATTCCATAATACGTTAGTCGCGAATCACTGAAAAAGCCAGCCCGGGGTGCCAACCGGGCTATTGGGTGGTGGCCGTCAATGGGATTTCTGCGGCTCTTGCCTTTTGCTCTCGCTGCCAGGATTGCAGGTTTTCTTTGGCCAACATCAGCATGGGGCCGAGCTTACTGCCTGAGTCCGGCGCGAAAAACCGGAAGCTGTAATCCAGCTTGAGACTGGGTTCCTGCTGGGCCAGCTGGCGTTCAACCCGCTGCACTATATGGTTAAGATCCCGCTCATTGTCCAAAAACGCCAGCACTACAAACAGGGTTTCGCTGTAGTGCGCGGCAATATCGGCGGTGCGAATGGTGTGCTGTATGATGCCACCAAGCAGCCGGTGATGCTTTTCGTTGAGCTCTGCATCGGGGCTTTGTTGTTGCAACTCAAAAAACAAAATGCCGGCATGGGCTCCGAAGCGGCGGCCAAGATTCAACTGTCTTGGCGCCATCATGATAAAACCATAGTGGTTTAGCATGCCGGTTTCCCTATCCCGCATGGACAGTGATTCCACCCGGTGGCTTTGGCACAGCAGGGCGAGATCTTGCTGCAACAGGATTTGAAATGGCTCCAGCATCAGGCTGTTAATGCTCTGGTTTTCTACCCGCTTGTGGGAAAGCACGCACAAACAGCCAAAAATTGAGCCATCGGGCCAGAGGATGGGCCTGGCGAGCAGCCCAAGGCAGCTGTCAAAATCGTTGGGTAAGTCTCCGGCGTGGTATTTGGATAAATCCAGTGACACACCATCGGGCATGGCATTGACCAAATCCAGAAACAGCGGTGTGTCCCGGTCAAACATTTGCCCCGAGGTGAAGTGCGGCAGGCTGGCGATGGCACTCACCAGTACTTCGAAACCAAGGGATACCTTTTGCACGACAAACACATAGTCGGCTTCGTAGTAGCGCTTGATGAGCTCACACTGATGCATCCAACGCACAAGGTTGACCTGGGGGCTGTCGGACTCCAGCAGGCTGGCATGGGGATTGATGGTTTCAGGCAACATAAAGGGCAGCACCTTTCGCTGGGAACTGTCTTACAGTGTGGTCAGGAACCGCAGGAACCGCAAATTAATGGCTGATTTTGATTGTTGGCTTTCATCGGTCTAACTCCCAGTATAATGACTGCTTTCCAAAGGAGAAGTTCTGATGCAGATACGGCAGGCAAGCCCCGATGACATTGACCAGTTGGTAAGGCTTGAACAGCGTTTTGGCCGGGATGAGCTTGGCAATGATGATTCTCGCCTTGAGGCTCAGCTTAATGGGCGTCGGGAATTCACATCCCTTATTGCGGATCATCTGGTGGTGGTGGCGGATGACGCGGGGCAAATAGTGGCATACGCCATTGTTGCTGATGAAGGCTTTTATCAGGGGCAGTCTTTTTATCGCAAGCTTTATCAGCTACTTGGCAGCCATCAGCAGTCTAACACTTCGACACGAGGCCGCGCCGGGAAACGCCCGGCGCCAGGCTGTTATGGTCCTGTGTGGGTGGATAGCCGCTACCGCGGCAAAGGGATTTTCGGGGCTTTGTTTGACAAGGTGTTGACGCTTTCAATGGGGCGGTACTCATCCTTGTTTACCTTTATTGCACAGGAGAATCAGCATTCGCTGAACGTGCATGTGAAGCGCGCCGGCATGGAGGTGGTGGACTTTTTCGAGGATGACGGAAGGGGATTTTACTTGCTGCAGCGCCTTTAATGCGCTTTTCCTGCACGGACTGTCGCACCTGCGGTTTATGGGTTAAGTTAATTTAACGAGCAGTCATATTGTACGGCAGCCTATGCAGGTAAATTTTCAGTTGTTTGATCGCAGCTTTCTGTTGGCGGTGCGCGAGTCCTTTATTGCGCTGTTACCGTTTCTGCTTATCAATGCGCTCCTGGCGCTCTTCCCTGTACTTGCCACTGCGCTGGCTCCTGAGTTGTCGGGATCCGATGCTTTTCATTGGTTTGAGGGGATAAGTGATACGCTCGGGCGGCTTTTCCCTTTGCTGGCTATGCTGTCGCTGTCGTATCACTTTGCCAAGTATCTGGATATTTCTGCGGTGGCCTGTGCCACTCTGTCGTTATGCATTGTCTTTTCGCTCCATGTGCACAGCAGCGGTGGACTGGTGTTCAGCGATTATCTGGTGGAGGTGCTTGGGGACCCGAGGATGGTGATTACCCCAATATTGGCTGCCTACGTAATGCGGCCATTCTTAAAGTTCCCCCAGCTGCATCTGGTCAGAAGTGCCGAAATCAGTGCTTACCTGAGCCAGCACCTGAACCTGATTATTCCCATGGTGCTGACCTTCACCCTGGTGTTTTTGATCCTCAAGGCCATGAGTATGCTGTTGCTGCTCGGGATCTCGCCCATGGTGGATGCCGTGGGTGAACTGGGCCCGCTTGGGCAAATCATTTTCCGGGTACTGCTGACACACATACTCTGGTGTTTTGGTGTACATGGCGATAATGCCTTCCTGCTGCTGATTGGCGATGATAATGGGCTGCAATTCCTGGCGCCCAACCTGACCTTCAGCGCATTTATGGATCTCTTTGTTTTACTTGGAGGCAGTGGTGCCACCATTCCGCTGCTGATTGCCATCTTTTTGGAAAGCCGCGACGAGCAGAGCCGGCACCTGGCCAAAATTGCGGTGCCTTTCTCGGTGGTAAACATCAATGAAATCCTGATTTACGGTTTACCAGTGGTCTTTAACCTGCGCCTTGCCATCCCCTTTGTTCTGCTGCCCTGCCTGAATGTGCTCATTGCCTGGTCAGTGATTTCCGCCGGACTTTTGAGTTTTGATGGCAAACCCTTTCCCTGGGTGACACCTCTGTTTTTAAATGGCTGGATTGCATCCGGCGGTTTTGCCGTCGTGGTGCTGCAGCTGTTACTGGTCGTGGTCGGGGTATTCATCTATCGGCCATTTATTCGGAAATACAGTGCCTTCGCCGATGCCAATCAATACGACCGTGAACTTATCAAACGCACTGAATTACAAACGGATATTGAGCGCATGTCCGAGCGTCAATATAGTCGTAATCAGTCTGAATCCCTCGCCGCCAGTCGCAGTCTGGAGCGTACGGTTCGCGAGGTGCTGAGCGGTGAACTTCTGGTGCACTATCAACCAAAGCTCAAGCTGCCCGGGCAGGAAGTGGTTGGTTTCGAGGCGCTTTTGAGGCTTAAGGATGCCGACGGCAACATAAAGGGCCCCTGGTTTATTGATAACTTCCAGCGGGCGGGTTACTCCCACGTGATAGACCGCTTTGTGATAACTACGGTGGCGGAGGATTTGCGGCGCTGGCAGGCGGCCGGCTTTTCACCCAAGGTGAGTATTAACCTCGATCCCAACAACTTAAACGATGTGCTTATGCTCGACAGGCTGCGCACCACCCTGGGGGAATTTGCCCATCAGGTCGAAGTGGAAATCCTCGAGCGGGCATTTATGCGGGATCTGCAAGGCATTAACCGCGCCATTGCCCAATTGCAGACGTTGGGGTTCCGATTCTTGCTGGATGACTTCGGCACGGGATTTTCCAGTCTCAGTCTCTTGACCCAGATCTCCGTGGATGGCATCAAGCTTGATCGGAGCATCCTTGGCAAAACCGATACCGATCAGGGTAGGGTGCTTTACCGGCAAATTTGCCAGCTGTGTAAATCCCTGGGGTTCCAGCTGGTGGCCGAGGGGGTTGAAACGCCCTCGGAGGCAAGCTTCGTCGGTGATGCGGGTGTGGATTATGTTCAGGGGTGGTTGTATGCCAGGGCATTGCCACAAGCCCAGGCAATGGAATATGCGCTCAATCATGGCAAAATAACCCCTAACGATTTGGACACCATCTGACACCATGCAACATATCCAACAGCTGTTAATGCCTTACCAACAACATTCTCTCAGTGCCTGGGACAGATTGCGTCTCGGTTACAGCCTCTGTGTACATGGGGGCGTCGAGGTTAAGGCCTTTCGGGGCGGGGAGCCTGAGGCTTATTGGCTGCAAGTACCCGAAGGTCATGTGCATTGTGGTGCCCTTCATGCTGCCAGTACCGCTTGGCAATGGGACATCACGCCGGGTGGCACTCTGGAGCCTTTGAAGCTGGAAGCCGTGCCAGAAAGCCAGTTGGGGTTTTTATTGGTGCAGGCGGCGCACTTTGACCACTGCTACTAGTCGACCACAGCTACTAGTCGACCACAGCGACGGGTAGACCACAGCCACGGGTAGACCACAGCCAACGGCTGAATTGCCTCGTGCCGCGCTGGCGTGATGCATTCAGGGGTTGAGCCAGACATAAAAAAACCGCCTTGCGGCGGTTTTTTTCATGGGCGAGCGTCTGATTACAGACCCGCGTCTGCGCGCAGCGCTTCGGCCTTGTTGGTTTGTTCCCAAGGGAACTCGTTACGGCCAAAGTGACCGTAAGCGGCAGTGGCCTGATAGATAGGACGTGCCAGGTTCAGCATTTCGGTCAGGCCATATGGGCGCAGGTCGAAGTGCTGGCGTACCAGGGCAATCAGCTTATCTTCCGGCAGCTTACCGGTACCGAAGGTCTCGATGCTGATAGACGTTGGCTCGGCTACACCGATGGCGTAGGACACCTGGATTTCACAGCGGTCAGCGAGACCCGCGGCCACAATGTTTTTGGCAACATAGCGGGCGGCATAGGCAGCAGAACGGTCAACCTTGGATGGGTCTTTACCGGAGAAGGCGCCACCACCGTGACGGGCCATGCCGCCGTAGGTGTCAACGATGATCTTGCGGCCAGTCAGACCACAGTCACCCATAGGGCCACCGATAACGAAACGACCGGTTGGGTTGATAAAGAACTTGGTGTCCTTGTTCAGCCACTGGGCAGGTACCACAGGCTTGATGATGGTTTCCATCACGCCTTCCACCAGATCAGACTGAGACACAGAGTCACAGTGCTGGGTAGAAAGTACGATGGCATCAATACCCACAATCTTGCCTTCGTCGTAGGCGAAGGTGACCTGAGACTTGGCGTCGGGGCGCAGCCAGGACAGGGTGCCGTCTTTACGGACTTCTGACTGACGCTTAACCAGTGCGTGAGCGTAAGTGATAGGGGCTGGCATCAGCACGTCGGTTTCGTTGCTGGCGTAGCCGAACATCAGACCCTGGTCACCGGCGCCCTGTTCACGTGGATCGGCACGGTCAACACCCTGGTTGATGTCAGGAGACTGCTTACCGATGGCACTCAGTACCGCGCAGGAATCGGCATCGAAGCCCATGTCAGAATGCACATAGCCGATTTCGCGTACGGTTTTACGGGTCAGTTCTTCGATATCGACCCAGGCAGAGGTAGTGATTTCGCCACCCACCATCACCATACCGGTTTTCACGTAGGTTTCGCACGCTACGCGGGCCTTGGGATCCTGCTCCAGGATTGCATCAAGCACAGCATCGGAAATCTGGTCTGCAATTTTATCGGGATGACCTTCTGAGACCGACTCAGAGGTAAACAAGTGTTTTGCCATGTTTGGAATATCTCGACTTTTTAAGCGTTAAACGTGTAGAAGCATCTACATCTAGACGGCCATTTTAGTTGAAATTACGTTCACGATCATCCCCCGGATCAGAAAATTTAGTGCCAATTGTGACCAAGATAGGACTGGGTGAGGGGACTGTTTTATAGAGAAAATCAATTACTTTAACAAATTCAGGGTGATAAAGGCCTGGTGTGCTGTGGTTTCTTCCATGTGTTTTTGTATGCGACCAGCGAAAGAAGCCCCCGATAGCGCCTCACTGGTTTTGCCAGCCGTCAATATGGAAATTTAAATTTGCGTCCACAAGCCCTGTTAAGGGAAAATATGTGCCCACAATTGCCCGAAAAGCCTCAATACAAGCAGGAGAGAGCATGTCTCGTAAAGAACTCGCCAACGCTATCCGCGCACTCAGCATGGACGCCGTTCAAAAGGCCAACTCCGGTCACCCCGGTGCCCCAATGGGGATGGCAGATATTGCCGAAGTCCTTTGGCGCGGTCATCTGAAGCACAACCCCACCAATCCACAGTGGGCCGATCGCGACCGTTTCATCCTCTCCAATGGCCACGGCTCCATGCTGCACTACTCGCTGCTGCATCTGGCCGGTTATGACCTGTCTATTGAAGATCTTAAGCAATTCCGTCAGCTGCACTCACGCACCCCAGGCCACCCTGAGTACGGTTATGCCCCTGGTATCGAAACCACCACAGGTCCTCTGGGGCAGGGCATCACCAACGGTGTGGGTATGGCCATTGCCGAGAAAGTGCTGGCTGCTCAGTTCAACCGTGACGGTCACGACATCGTTGACCACTACACCTATGTGTTCATGGGCGACGGTTGCTTGATGGAAGGTATCTCCCACGAGGCTTGCTCTCTGGCAGGCACCCTGGGTCTGGGCAAACTGATTGCCTTCTGGGATGACAACGGCATCTCCATCGACGGTCACGTTGAAGGCTGGTTTACTGACGACACGCCAAAGCGTTTCGAATCTTACGGCTGGCACGTGATTGCCGGTGTTGACGGTCACGACAGCGACGCCATCGATGCTGCCATTAAGGCTGCCAAGGCTGACCCACGTCCAACCCTTATCTGCTGTAAAACCATCATTGGCTACGGCTCGCCAAACAAGTCCGGTTCACACGACTGCCACGGCGCGCCACTGGGCGATGCTGAAATCGCTGCTGCCCGTGAATTCCTGGGCTGGAAGCACGACCCATTCGTTATCCCAGCTGATATTTATGCCCAGTGGGATGCCAAAGAAGCCGGTATCGCCGCTGAGAAAGCCTGGGGCGAAAAATTTGCTGCCTATGCCGCTGCTTACCCAGAGCTGGCCGCTGAATACCAGCGCCGCGTGAAGGGCGAACTGCCTGCCAACTTCGGCACAGAAGCTCAGGCTTACATCGAGAAGCTGCAGAACAACCCTGCCAATATCGCTTCCCGTAAAGCCTCACAAAACGCTCTCGAAGCCTTTGGTGCCATGCTGCCTGAATTCCTCGGCGGCAGTGCCGACCTGGCCCCATCCAACCTGACCATGTACTCAGCCTCCAAGTCCATCACAGGTGACGACGCCAGCGGTAACTACCTGCACTACGGTGTGCGTGAGTTCGGTATGACCGCCATCATCAACGGTATCGCCCTGCACGGTGGCTTTGTGCCATACGGCGCCACCTTCCTGATGTTTATGGAATATGCCCGTAACGCCATGCGTATGGCTGCCCTGATGAAGGTGCAGAACATCCAGGTTTACACCCACGACTCAATCGGTCTGGGCGAAGACGGCCCGACTCACCAGCCGGTTGAGCAAATGGCTTCTTTGCGTGTGACTCCAAACATGAGCACCTGGCGCCCATGTGATCAGGTTGAATCTGCCGTGGCCTGGAAATACGCCATCGAGCGTAAAGACGGCCCAACCTCGCTGATTTTCTCCCGTCAGAACCTGGCGCAAATGCCACGCAGCGCCGAGCAGCTGGCCAATGTCGCCAAGGGTGGCTACGTGCTGGTCGACAGCGCTGCTGCGCCTGAGCTCATCATCATCGCCACCGGTTCTGAAGTTGAGCTGGCAGTGAAGGCCCAGGCCGAACTGACCGCCAAGGGCAAGCAGGTGCGTGTGGTGTCAATGCCATCTACCGACGTGTTCGATAAGCAGGATGCGGCTTACAAAGAAACGGTTCTGCCTGCCAGCGTCACAAAACGTGTGGCAGTGGAAGCGGGTATTGCCGATTACTGGTATAAGTATGTGGGCCTCAATGGCCGCATCATCGGCATGACCAGCTTCGGCGAGTCAGCGCCAGCCAATCAGTTGTTCGAAATGTTCGGCTTCACCGTCGACAAGGTGGTTGCTGCCGCCGAAGAGCTGCTGGGTTAATACTGACGCGAGCAAGGTGGCAGCTTAGCTGCCACCGGTCTGACCGGCGTTGCCGGTCAGCCTCTGTCGGCAGGGGAGCCGACAGGGTTTTCACCCTCCCCAGAGGATTTGCTCACCACTATGATCCGTGTTGCTATCAATGGTTATGGCCGCATCGGCCGCTCCGTACTGAGGGCGCTTTATGAGTCCGGCAAACGGGGCCAGATGCAGCTGGTCGCCATTAATGAACTGGCCAAGCCCGAGGCCATAGTTCACCTGACCAATTACGACACCACCCACGGCCGTTTCCATACCCGTGCGACCCTCGATGAAGGCATGATGCATCTGGGGGATGACGCCATTCGTTTGCTGGCTGTTGAAGATGCCGCCGCGCTGCCTTGGCGTGAGCTGGATGTGGATTTGGTGTTCGAATGCACCGGCGCCCTCAATGACAGGCAAAGCGCCGAAGCCCATATTCATGCCGGTGCCCGCAAGGTACTGATAAGCCACCCATCGTCTGCCGATGTCGATGCCACCATCGTCTTTGGTGTAAACGACGCCAGCCTCAAAGCCACAGATACCGTCGTCTCCAACGCCTCCTGTACCACCAACTGTCTGGTGCCTGTGATTGACGTGCTCGACCGCCATTTCGGCGTGAAGAGCGGCGCCATCACCACCATTCACTCGGCCATGAACGATCAGCAGGTGATTGATGCTTATCATGACGACCTGCGCCGTACCCGCGCCGCCAGTCAGTCGATTATCCCGGTGGACACCAAGCTTGCCAGGGGCATCGAGCGGATTCTGCCGCAGATGAAAGACAAGTTTGAGGCGATTTCGGTACGGGTGCCTACCATTAATGTCACCGCCATCGACCTTTCGGTGACCCTGGATACCCGGGTGGATATCGCTACCGTCAACGCCGCGCTCAAGGCAGCCGCCGATGGCAGCGCCAGCGGCATACTGGGCTATACCGACGAGCCTCTGGTATCATGTGACTTTAACCATGACCCGCGCTCCAGCGTGGTGGATGGTACCCAGACCCGTGTCAGTGCCGGGCATCTGGTGAAAATGCTTTTGTGGTGCGACAACGAGTGGGGTTTTGCCAACCGCATGCTCGATACCGCCCTGGCCATGGCCGCCACACAGGCCGATTGACCCTACTGGATAATGAAGAAGAGCAGGGACAAGCTTTTCTCACAAGAATTTGTTTTTGATTAAAAATAAGGAAGCAATACCATGACAATTATCAAAATGTCAGACCTGGATCTTAACGGCAAGCGCGTGCTTATCCGTGAAGATTTGAACGTGCCTGTGGCCGATGGCGTGGTGACCAGTGATGCCCGTCTGCGCGCCTCGCTGCCCACCATCAAGCTGGCGCTGGAACAAGGTGCCGCGGTAATGGTGATGTCTCACCTGGGCCGTCCCACCGAAGGCGAGTACAACGAAGAGTTCTCCATGAAGCCTGTGGTGAACTACCTGACTGCCGCGCTGGATTGCCCGGTGCGTCTGGTCAGCGACTACCTCGATGGCGTTGATGTGGCCGTTGGCGAAGTGGTTGTGTTCGAAAACGTGCGCTTCAACAAAGGCGAGAAGAAGAACGACGAGGCTCTGTCGAAGAAGATGGCAGCCCTGTGTGACGTCTACGTGATGGATGCCTTTGGTACCGCGCACCGCGCCGAAGCCTCCACCAACGGCGTGGGTCTGTATGCCCCTGTCGCTTGTGCCGGCCCCTTGCTTGCTGCTGAGCTCGATGCTCTGGGCAAGGCGCTGGACAACCCGGCCCGTCCTCTGGTGGCCATTGTGGGTGGCTCCAAGGTATCAACCAAGCTGACCGTGCTTGAGTCACTCTCCGGCATCGTTGATCAGCTGGTGGTTGGCGGCGGTATCGCCAACACCTTTATTGCCGCTGCCGGTAATCAGGTCGGTAAGTCACTGTATGAAGCTGACCTGATTGATGAAGCCAAGCGTCTGGTAGCCAATGCCCAGAGCCGCGGCGGCGATATCCCTGTACCTACCGATGTGGTGGTGGGGAAAGAGTTCAGCCCAACTGCGGTTGCTACCTTGAAAAACGTCAGCGACGTGGCCGAAGACGATATGATTTTCGATATAGGTCCAGACAGTGCTGAGGCCCTGGCTGCCATCCTCAAGAATGCCGGTACCATCGTATGGAACGGCCCTGTGGGTGTGTTCGAGTTCGACCAGTTCGGTGAAGGCACCAAGCGCATCGCCCAGGCGATTGCCGAGTCTTCAGCGTTTTCCATCGCCGGTGGCGGCGATACTCTGGCGGCCGTTGACAAATACGGTATCGCCGACAAGGTGTCTTACATCTCTACCGGTGGCGGCGCCTTCCTTGAGTTCCTCGAAGGCAAGGAGCTGCCAGCCGTGGCCATGCTCACCGCCCGTGGTGCCAAGGCATAACACTGCAACACATTACTATTATTAGAAGAAACCGCCTCCCGGGAGACCGGGAGGTATAAAAATCAGTCCAAACGATAGCGACCTCGGTGACCCAAGTTCAGCATGGATGTCACCCTATTAATGGAGTAAAAAATGGCCCTTATTTCCCTACGTCAACTGCTGGACCACGCTGCAGAGCATGGTTACGGTGTGCCTGCGTTCAACGTGAACAACCTTGAGCAGATGCGCGCCATCATGCAGGCGGCCGAAGCTACCGACAGCCCTGTGATTGTTCAGGCCTCTGCCGGTGCCCGCAAGTATGCACGTCCTCAGTTCCTCAAGTACCTGATGAACGCCGCCCTCGAGCAGTATCCTGATATCCCTGTGTGTATCCACCAGGACCACGGCACCCACCCCGACGTGTGCCAGCGTTCTATCCAGCTGGGTATGAGCTCGGTGATGATGGACGGCTCCTTGATGTCTGACGGCAAAACCCCGGCTTCTTACGAGTACAACGTCGACGTGACACGTAAGACCGTGGCATTCGCCCACGCCTGTGGTGTGTCTGTTGAAGGTGAAATCGGCTGTCTGGGTAGCCTGGAAACCGGTACTGCCGGTGAAGAAGATGGTATCGGCGCCGCTGGTGTGCTGAGCCACGATCAGCTGCTGACCACCGCCGAAGAAGCCGCGCGCTTTGTGGCCGACACCCACGTGGATGCCCTGGCCATTGCCATCGGTACCAGCCACGGTGCTTACAAGTTCAGCCGCAAGCCTACCGGTGACGTGCTGCGTATCGACCGTATCAAAGAAATCCACGCCCGCATCCCCAATACCCACCTGGTAATGCACGGTTCTTCTTCTGTACCCCAGTACTGGCTGGAAATCATCAACCAGTACGGTGGTGACATTCCTGAGACCTACGGTGTGCCTCTGGAAGAAATCGTGGAAGGCATCAAGCACGGCGTGCGTAAGGTGAACATCGACACCGACCTGCGTCTGGCCTCTACCGGCGCGGTACGTAAGTTCCTGGCCGAGAACCCAAGTGAGTTCGACCCACGTAAGTTCCTCAAGGCCTCCATGGAAGCCATGGCCGATATCTGTACCGAGCGCTACGAAGCCTTCGGCTGTGCCGGTATGGCATCAAAAATCAAGCCGCTGTCACTGCAGGCCATGTACAAGCGTTATCAGACCGGCGAGCTGGATCCGAAGATCAACCTCTAATCGCTCTGAACTGAAAAAGCCCGCCATTGCGGGCTTTTTTATTTGGCTATCTGTCATAAGCGGGTAAATGTGCGCTTTTGCTTATGCTCGCCGGACAAACGGGTTAGCATTAGCCCATCGCCGTTATGTCGGAGCAGAGGATGTCCAAGGTGTTTTCCCCGTTTCAATTCGATAACAGTTTTGTCCGGCACATGGAGGGCTTTTTTGAGCCCTGGCAAGGGGCAAGGGTTCCTGCGCCCGCCATGGTGTGTTTTAACCAGCAGCTGGCTGAAGAGCTTGGGATGGATGCCGACGCCATGGAAGACAGCCGACTGGCTGCCTTCTTTTGCGGCATGCTGACCGCAGAAGGCAGCGAGCCTGTTGCCATGGCCTACGCGGGCCACCAGTTTGGGGGCTTTTCGCCAAGGCTGGGGGATGGCCGTGCCTTATTGCTTGGCGAAGTTAAAGACATTTATGGCAGGCGTCGCGACCTGCACCTTAAAGGGTCGGGGCGTACGCAGTTTTCCCGTGGCGGTGACGGCAAGGCGGTGCTCGGGCCCGTGCTTCGCGAATATCTGATGGGGGAGGCCATGCATGCCCTGGGTATTCCCACTACCAGAGCGCTGGCGGCCGTAACCACGGGTGAAGACATTTACCGCGATGGCATCAAGCCCGGCGCGGTGCTGGCGCGGGTGGCATCGAGCCATATCCGGGTGGGGACCTTTGAATACGCGGCTGCGCGCGGTGACCATGAAGGGCTGCGAGAACTCGTTAATTACAGCCTGAAGCGCCACTATCCCGAGCTTGTGAGCGATGAAGCGCCGGCTCTTGCGCTCCTCAATGCGGTGTCTCGGGCACAGGCAAAGCTGGTGGCCAGGTGGATGGGCATAGGCTTTATTCATGGGGTAATGAATACCGATAATGTCACCATTTCCGGTGAAGCCATTGACTATGGTCCCTGCGCCTTTATGGACACCTATGATGCCCGCACCGTGTTCAGCTCCATCGATCACGACGGCCGCTACGCCTATGGCAATCAGCCTGGCATTGCCCGCTGGAATCTGGCCCGCTTTGCCGAAGCCCTGCTGCCGCTGTTGGCGGAGGATGAAACCGAGGCGCTGGCCCATGCCCAGTCGGTGCTCGATGGCTTTGCCGAGGTGTATACCAACGAATGGCTGGCGGTGTTTGCCGCCAAGTTCGGCCTGAAAACCGTACAGGACGGCGACCTTGAACTCTTTATGGACTTCCTGACGTTGCTCGGTGAGCTGAGGCTCGACTTTACCCAGGCGTTTCGTGCCTTGGCGGACAGTGCCAATAGTGCAGCCCCTGGTGGAATCGAGGCCCTGACGCCCGATAGCTCAAGGCTTGCGCCCTGGCTTGCCCGCTGGCATGAGCGGCTCGGTCGTGAACAGACGTCTGAGGCGGTATCAGCAGCACAAGTAAGGACCTTGATGCTGAGCGTCAATCCCGTTTATATCCCCCGCAATCACTTGCTGCAGGGGGCGCTGGATAGCGCGGAAGCCGGTGATATGGCCGCCTTTGAACGTTTGCTTGAGGTGGTGTGCCGCCCCTTTGAGGAGCAAGAGGGCTGTGAAGCCTACGGACAGGGCGCGCCACAGGATTTTGGCCCCTTCCGCACCTTTTGCGGTACCTGATAAGCCCCTTTTATCCGTATAGGAATCCTGCCCATAGTTGCGCTGTCAACTGCCGGATTTTGTGGTGTATTTCTCATTTTCGACCTCAGGTGGTACCATGTGCGGCGATTTTTGGGAGCGAAAACACCTGATAAGGATAAGAGAATGATGAACAAACTGCTGATTGCCGCCGCCCTGACGGCGGTGACACCTTTTGCCGCCATGGCAGGTGCCGACTTCGTGGAAGGCGACAAGACTTTTGCCGGTGAAGCCGAACTGGGTGCCACTCTGACCACAGGCAATACAGACACCACGTCACTCAAGGGCCGTCTCGGGCTCAGACATGAGCTGGGTAACTGGGAAAATCAGTACGACCTGGAAGCGCTCTACAAGGAAGACACGGATGAAGTGACAGCCGAGCGCTACTTCGCCGGTGTCCAGGGCAACTATAAGTTTAACGATGACAACTACCTGTTTGCCAACGCCAATTACGAGCAGGACCCTTTTACCGGTTATGACTACAAGCTGAGCGGTGCCGTGGGTTATGGTCATCGTTTTATCAATACCGAAAGTACCACGCTTGCCGTGGAAGTGGGTCCGGGTTACCAGTATCGTCGTTTGGATGATGAGCAGAGCACCCTGCTGGGATACAGCTCGGAAGACAGCGTGGTTGCCCACGGCGTGCTGAATTTTGAAACCAGGATCAGCGATTCTTCCAAGTTCAGGCAACTCATCGTTGCTGACTATGGCGAACAGCTGGAAGCCCGCTCTGAAACCTCTCTGACGGCCAATATCGTTGGCGCGCTGGCGATGAAATTTGCCGTGGTGGTGCGTTACAACAATGAGCCGCTGGATGGTAAAAAGAGCACTGACACAGAAACCAACATGACACTGCTGTATTCATTCTAAGTACAGGTCATAGTGGGATAAAAAAGCGCCTCAGGGCGCTTTTTTGTTTTTTTATTACCACCTTGTAGGTAAATGTAAAAAAATACTGAAATTTTTTGTGATTCAGGCAAAGCTTATTCCAAGAAAGTTGCGCCCAATCAACATTTGCCCCTCCGGCGGCGTGCTACTTTCTGCCCAGTTTCCAACGAATAAGGCTAGCTATGAGAACGAAGCATTGGATTGGGGGAGTCCACCGCAAAGCGGGGCTTGTGATTTCTTTTATGATGGCGGTATTGTTTGCGCCGCTCGCCCGGGCCAGTGAAACGGGCGGGGGTGACTGGCTGAATCTGACCCATTCCGGGGTCGGTTATGCGGCCATTCTGATTTTTGTGCTGGCTTATACCTTGGTGATGCTGGAAGAGAAGCTGCACCTTAGAAAGTCCAAACCCGTGCTGGTGGCGGCGGGCATCATCTGGAGCATGCTGGGGTATGTGTATTCCCAGCACGGTATGCCCCAGGTCGCCGAAGTGGCTTTTAAGCATAACCTGCTGGAATACGCTGAGCTGATGCTGTTCCTGCTGGTGGCCATGACCTACATCAACGCCATGGAAGAGCGGGGTCTGTTTGATGCGCTGCGTGCCTGGATGGTCAGCCGGGGCTTCAGCCTGCGGCAGGTATTCTGGTTGTCGGGTGTGCTGGCGTTCTTTATCTCGCCGGTGGCTGATAACCTGACGACGGCGCTGTTGATGTGCGCCGTGGTGATGAAGGTGGGCGGGGATAATCGCCGCTTTATTGGCCTGGCCTCGATTAACATTGTGGTGGCCGCCAACGCCGGTGGCGCTTTCAGTCCCTTTGGTGACATCACTACCCTCATGGTGTGGCAAAAGGGTATCGTATCCTTCGCAGATTTCTTCGCTCTCTTCATTCCTTCTGTAGTGAACTTTATGGTGCCTGCGGTGGTGATGAGCCTGTTTGTTGGCAATGCCCGGCCGGATGCCGTACAGGAAAAGGTATACATGCGCCGCGGTGCCAGGCGGATTGTCGCCCTGTTTTTGCTGACCATTGCCTCAGCGGTCATGGCTCACTCCCTGCTGGGCATGCCTCCTGTGCTGGGGATGATGACAGGCCTTGGTTTCCTGCAATTCTTTGGCTTCTTCCTGCGCAAAACCTTCAACCACTCGGTTGCCAAGGCCATCGCCAAGGCCGAAGCCGAGCAAAACAGGGAGCGTTTAACCTACCTGGGTAACGTGGTGCCCTTCGATGTGTTCAGCCGGGTGGCCCGCGCCGAATGGGATACCCTGCTGTTCTTCTACGGGGTGGTACTCTGTGTCGGTGGTCTGGGCTTTATGGGCTATCTCAGCCTGGTGTCTGAAGCCATGTACAGCCACTGGGATCCTACCTATGCCAACATTACCGTCGGCCTCCTGTCAGCGGTCGTGGATAACATTCCCGTGATGTTTGCCGTGCTGACCATGAACCCGGATATGGCACTGGGGCAGTGGCTGCTGGTCACCCTGACCGCCGGTGTGGGCGGCAGCTTGCTGTCAATCGGCAGCGCCGCCGGTGTCGCTCTCATGGGGCAGGCCCGTGGCATCTACACCTTCGGTACTCACCTTAAGTGGACGCCGGTTATCGCACTGGGGTACGTGGCGAGCATTCTGGTGCACATGTGGCTGAATGCCGCAACCTTTCATTGACAGTCGATGACACCGGGTTACAAGGGTAAGTGTTTGTATCCCTTGTAATCCGGCGCCGTTCACATTTTCGGCTTTTCCTGCTCAGGGCTTAGACGGGATCACAACCCGAGGGGGACGGATTCTCTATACTGAGCCCATTTGATACTTTTCGGATACACAACCCATGCAAATTGGTGAGGCCCACTTTACGGCCAGCACCCTGACACTCGAATTCACCGATGGTCGCCGCCATACCCTGACCCAGGCTCAGGGAGCCTTGCTGTTGATGCTCGGCGCCGAGCGCGGTCGTGTGGTGTCACGCTCGAGTTTGCGAGGCGCCCTCAAGCAAGTGGGGGCCAATGAGCGTAAATTGGAGCAGGAAATGCGCGCGCTGGGGGTGCTGATGGGCCCGGCGTGGCGTTATTTGCTCGAAGAGGTGGGCAGTGAGGGCTATTTGCTGCATTCGGGGATGCATCCCATGGGGCGGCTATTTGCAAGGCCCGTCAGGGACTTACCCTGGCTTCACTGTTTTGCATTGGCCTGTATCGGCATGTTGGCGGTATTTCTGGTACTGCTTATCTGGTCTTAACGACCGCAAAAAAGCGGATAACGCCGTGGCGCTATCCGCTGTATGGAAAAAAAAGTCGGGGGCGTGAGGCGGATTTTGCCCCCGTTATCGCATTATGGCGCTTCTGCGACAAATTGCATGTCACTGCTGGCCTTGGCACCCTGGAGGGTAATTGCCAACCGGTATCTGCTGAGTGTGCCTTCCGGCGCATCCTGGCTCCAATCCAGTCCCTGTGCTTCAAACAGGTAGCGTCCCTTGGTGTTGCCCTCTGTCAACACACCCTCACAGGTTGATGTGTCTTCACCACAGCGAAAACTCTGGGAAACGTGCCAACGCTTCCAGGCCTTGGGATTGCGAGATGCATTCTCTTCCGGCGGTAAGCCGAAATAGATGAGCTCGTACTGACTGGCGCCAGTGACAGCAAGCCCCGCCTCGTTTTTGAGGGTGAATTCCACAGCACCTGAGAGGGGCTCAAAGCTGACGACCTCAAGGGCGATGCTGTTGGCCTCGTCCACATGCACAACCTCTGCCACCGGTGGCTCGGGTGGCTCAGGTATGGTGGGCTCTTGCGGGTCATTGTCACTGCCGCAGGCACCCACAAGCAGTGTCGCCAGCAGCGGGTAGAGAAGTCTTGGTTTCATGGTGCCCCCTTAATTGAAGTGGCCGGTGTGACAGGTGGTGCATTCCATGTCGGTCTTAACGCTGGCGGCAGGGCCCATGGTTTCTGTGCTGCCGTGGCAGGTCTGGCACGCTTGGGCTTCTTCAGATGGTTTGGCTGCCGGTGTACCGGCAATGACTTCACCCTTGTAGGCGCGGTTAAGCAGTTCAACCAGGTGATAGGCCATGGAAGCCGACAGACGGTAGCAGCGCTCGCCTTTCTGGCTGAAGGTTTTGCCCGAGGCCTTGGACCAATTACTGATGGAGGAGTGGCACATCACGCTGTTTGCGACCGATGAGCTGACAACCAGTTCGGTTTTCTCGGCGGTGGAGCCAATGCCTGCAATAAATTCCGCAGTATCCAATGGCAGTTTGGTGTTTTCATACCAACGGAATGCAGCACCAATCACGGCGGCGTTCTGGCCGTTGATGTCGTCCAGCAGATTGACCAGCATACCTATGGCGTTGAGGTTACCGCACAGGGTGCCCTGACCCGTCACCCCGGCAAAACCATAGCCTGCGAGTGCGGTGGGAATAGACTTGAACTTGTCGGCATCCACGCTGGCTGAATTGGCCAGCATGGTGACTGTGGCGTGGAATACCTGGTGCATACAGCCGCCACCCGTCTCATAGGCGAGCTTTGCAGTGGCCATGGGATCCAGGGGAACATATTTGAGCTTTTCACCGAGGGCGAGTTGATAGTTACCGTTTTCGTCGGTGGCCGCCATCAGTGAAGTGCTGACCAGGCCAAGGCCTGCTGCACTGCCAAGTCCGATAATTTGTCCGAGCGCCTGTCGTCTGTCGATTTTCATGCTGTTGTCCTCTTGTTGTTATTCAAGGGTGTTGTGATAAAAGGGCCCTGGGGCCGTGACATCAGTATGTCGGGCATGAAAAGGAAGACTGTGATTTGCCGCGCTTGAAGCCAAGCGCTGCGAATGACTGAGTATGAGAGGGATGGTCGATTAAGGTGGTATGGATTGATTGAGCGGCCAGGCTATAAATGGTGCGGCCTCACGCTATTTGTAGCATTCATGTAAATTCAGCGAGATTCAGCGGCATTCATATTGGGTGATGTTTACATTCAACATATTGTTCAATATCACATTTTCTAACGCCGGCACCTTTTGGCGCAAAGAAGCCATCACTTAATCCAGATCACAGTTGCTCGTGCTGGCACAGGGTAAAATAACACCGTATTTTGGGTGGGGATTTTGGATGCAATTGGGTAACTGCTGGTTTGATGATGCCAAAGGGGAGCTGATTAACCGCGCCTCCGGGGACGTTTGGCATTTACCCAGAGCGGAAGCCCAGGTGCTTAGACTCTTGCTCAGCCAGGCAGATCAGGTCGTCACCAAGGCACAGTTGCGCCAGGGCGACGATGAACATGGCGAGCTCAGTGATTCCTCAGTGGCGCGGGCTGTGTTTATGATCCGCTCCTTCCTCGGTCCGGGCAGCGAACTCCTGATTGAAACCGTTAAAGGTCAGGGATATCGGCTGCATCTTACCCCCATTAAAGCCCCTGTGCCGGCCAAGAGACGCCTGCCAAGCCGCCGCCTGGGGCCTGTGCCTATTTGGATCCCGGCGCTGCTGATGTTAGCACTGCTGTTTGTCGGTGGCTACTTTGCCTTGCGGGTGGGGGAAATGTCGCCCACGGCGCCTTTAAAGGTGCAGTCACTGGTGCAGGCCGACGGGCAAATGGTGAAGCTTGTACTCTACGCACACTCCCGCAGCAACAATACCCTGTTGCTGGAAAAAGCCGCCGAGCTGGCGACAGTATTGGGAGATTGCCGCCATTCCCGCTGGCGCGATGTCTTTATGTCGTTAAGCCACGACTCAAGGGTGCTGAATCTGACCTTGAGGGGCGATTATCTTGGCCAGGCTGTGGTACGCAACCTGAAGATAAGCGACGGCCGCAGTCCAAGACGCTTTATTAGTCCTGACTGGCTCAAAGAGGTGGACATCTGTGACTAGAGCCTGGATCTGGAGTATTAACCTGTGCATTCTGCTGCTGTTGCTGCTGGCACTGGGGACGATTTTTTCCTTAACCCGTGGCGCAGAAACCACCTTGCTGAACTGCTCATCGGAACTCTATGAGCCCGGCGATGGGGCTCAGGCCAAACAGTATTTGTTGGTTGATCTGGTTACCAAGGGAAAGCGGGCGCAGATGCATTATCGTTATTTCAACCTCGATGGCAGTCTGGCGGGCAGTATCAGTATGGAAGGTGAGCTCAAAGCCTCTGCCGGCGCCGGTAACAGATACAGCATTGCCATTCACAGTAAAGAAGAGAAAACCGCCAAAAACGGTGCGCCCAAACCCATGCACATGAATTATGTTTCCTACGTCAGTGGGCTGAATCTTTCTGGCAAGGGGCTGCACGAGATAGAGCTGGAGATCCTTGAACTGGATAAGGCCAGGGATTATGCCATCGTACTGTTTCAGCCAAGCAATACTGTTTGCGGATGCCGGTTGATCCACTGAGGGAGGATTTGGCACACTGGACGAGTCAAGTCAGTTGGGCTGGCGGCAGAAATCGCAGGTATTTCACCAGCCTGGCATAGAGGAGCCCTGTGGCCAACATTCAACTCAAGCAAGAAGACGCACTTTCGATTAAATTTTCCCATCAGCTTGGTGCCAACGACAGTTGCCGGCTGGATCTGTATTTTGCCCTGCCCAAGGAGATGGGCATAGGCCCCGAAAGCCTCGATGAAGAAGAGTACTTCCACAGCGCCATTATCGGCCGGCGAGCCTATTATTCCGACGGTCTGCATCTGCCATTGGTGCAGAGCCGCTTTGTCAGCCTCAACAAGCGCACCATGGAGGAGTTCAGGCTCTATCTGAATCTCTTTGCCTACCAGTTCGCGGTTGCCATGGAAAATGACACCAAGGAGCTGCTGCAGCTGAAAAACGCCGAGGAGTTTTTTCCCCGTCTCGGTGAGCTCGGGGAGCAGGTGGGCGCCATCCTCAAAAAATTCCGTCGCAGCGAGCCCACAGATCCCAAATGGAAACCCTGGTTTGAGCACGCCGACAACTACCTGTCATGGCACTGTGAGCAAAAATTGCTGCAGCTCATCATGCACGCCCCGGACATTCCCACAGAAGACGCCGAAGGCGCCGGCACTGTTCGAGATGCTGTGCTGTCACTGTGTCGGACCGAGGCGCTTTATCGTGACAGCCGCCATTACAACTCGGAAAAGACCAAGTCGGATCACAACCGTATTTCCAACAAGATGTTGCTGCTAAGACGCCTTATTCAGCAGGGGGTTGTACTCAAAGAAGAGCTCAAACCTTTGGGAGTAGGCCTGAAAAAGTTTGTCACGGGTCTCGCCACAGGCTTGGTGATGCTGGTGGTGTCGGCGCTTATCATCAAGGCGCAGGGGGTGTTCAGCGGCGTCACCATGAGTTTGCTGTTGACCCTGGCGGTTATCTACGGTTTCCGGGAAATCTTTAAAGAGGATATCCGCAACGCCATGTGGCGGGTTATCCAGCGCGGTCGTCCCCGCTGGAGCCGATTGCTCCGTGATACCTCAAGCCAGAAGGTGGTGGCCCGCCAGCAGGTGTGGCTGGACTTTGTTCGCAGCAAGGACTTGCCGCCGGCGGTGACTGAAATTTTAAGCCGTCGACATCAGCAAAACCGCCTGGAGGCGGAATACCTGCACTATGGCATTTCGACCCGGGTAAATGATGAGGGATTTTTGGCCGGTTATGACACCCTCTCAGAACAGGTGTCATTCAGCCTGGTGCCCTTTGTGCGCTATCTGGAGCGGGGCAAGGTGAAGGTGTTTCGTGAGACCGAAGAGGGGATCTGCGCCGAAACCGCTGAGCGTCGTTATCAAATCAACGTGGTGCTGGTGTACCGCGAAGGGCGTAAGGGCCCTCGCTATGCCAGATACAAGGTAACCTTAAACCGCAGCGGGATTATCAGCGTCAGTGAAAAATCCCTGCCGGAACAGCTACTGGGTGTCAGCGGGTAAAGGCCTGACAAATCTTCTGATCGCCGGTTTGCTTGGCGCGCTTGAGGGCAATTTCGGCGTGACTGATAAAGGCCTCGAGGTTTTGCCCCTGCTGGTGGGCGGCAATGCCAATGGAGATGCCTTCGCCGAGCCCCATGCTGTTCAGTGCATCCAGCACATCTACCGCGTACTTGTGGACGGCGTTGCTGTCGGTGCCCGGTAATATGACTACCAGCTTGCCCAGCTGCCAGTGGGAAATTTGTGAATTGGAGGGCAGCTCTTTGAGCAGCAGAGTCTCCACTTCCTGTTGGCGTTTTTCCAGCTGACCAATATCACTCATATGGCTGAGCATGCCGGCGGGGCTGATGTCCATCAACATCAGGCAGGACTGGTTACGGCTTTGCTCGCCAAGGGCATCGTAGTAGCGTTCCAGATCTTCCAGGTTGGCCAGAATGGTGCTGCGGTTGGGGATGAGCTGGCTGTTTTCGCGGTTTCGGTTGCGGCTACTGGCCTGCTCCAGGGTACACACCAGATACTCAATATCACCTTCGTCGTCCAGGTGGCCTTTGAGGGTGGCCTGCAAACAGGTGCTGGCGTTGTTGCTGCACAGAATCTGCCCCTGCCAGCTGCCCTGCATGGCCACCATTTGTGTGATGCGCGGCCACTGATTACCCAGGTCATTTTCCAGAATATCGGCCAGATTGGCGCCCAGGGGCTCGTTGTATTCCAGCAGCTGTTCGAAGGCGTTGTTGAATTTCAGCAGGGTGCCGTCGGCCCGTGTCAGTGCGGTTGCCACTGCGCTGTCGGCCAGCAATCTGTGCATGGATTCTTCACGGCGGCTCTGTGCCAGTTCACTGATGTCACTGAGGCTAACCAGGAAATAACGCTGGCGCTCTGTGTTGGCGCGGGTGTAACGCAGCACCACCCTTATCACGGCGCCGGGGAGTTCATCCAGGCTGACTTCACCGCGCCATTCGCCCTTGGCCTTGGCGGTGGCGATGATTTTCTCAAAGCTCTCATCATCCAGCTGCAAACAGCGCTGCAGGCTGCGGTCTGTCAGTTGGTTGGCCGCAAGATTCAATAAACTGCCGGCCTTGGGATTGGCACTGAGGACCCTGCCCTTATCGTTCACCAGCAGCTGGCCTTCTTCACCGGTAAAGAGATCCGCCGCCAGTTGGATACTGTTGTGACGGGCGCGCTGCTCGAGGCGGAAAAGATGGGTGAGTATCACCACGGCTGCGGCCAGCAGAGTCAGTATGAAGGCGCCTATCACCAGAATGGTTTGCCACTGGGAGAAGCGGGATGCGATGTCATCGTTGCGGATATAGGACACCAAAAAGTATTCACGACGGGTTTCATACTGGGTGGTGAGGTCTACCTTCAGATACACAAAGGTGGCGTCATCGCCGTGGAACTGGCCAAAGTTGCTCATGGCCATCTGTCGCCACAGGGCAGGGTAACTCTGACGAAGGCTGCCGCTTAAGCCCTCTGGCAGCCGGGGCAGAGGCGCATCGCTGGCACCGGCATACATCAGGCCCTGGGTATCAAACATCATCATGGGTTGCTGATTGGCACTGAGGGCGGGTTTGACCATATCCAGGGTGCGCAGCATGGAGTTATAGGTCACCAGATAGCCCCGTACGCTCTGGTCGGGATTCTCAAGCCATGCCAGCTGATACATGTAGGGTTCGAGGTCGCCATTGACGGACAAAAACTCCATGGGGGAGCTGTAGATTTCGTTACCGCCCATATTGCGGGCGCCGCCCAGCAGTGAAGGTGGCAGGGTCTGGCGCCCGAACACATCGGTGGAGGCAAACAGAAACTCGCCATTGGCATTGAACAGGGCAATCCCCATCAGTTCAGGCATGTTCTTTTGCAGCCCAGTCCACTGCAGCAGCAGCTTTTCCTTCAGGGCTTCATCCCCTGTCTCAAGGTACTGGCGCAGGAGTTCACCCCGTGCAAAGGTTTGGGTGCGGAACTGCTGGAAGGTGACCTTGTCAGCAATCATGGTGCCGACAGACTGAAGCTCGCTGTATCTCTGGGTGGCCCATTCCTGCTGCAGTCTGCGCTCGCCCAGGGTAATGATGACATTAATCACCAACACTACGCTAATCACCAGCATCGCCAACTGACTGGCGATGGCCAGCATACGTTGATGTGACCAGCGAACACTTTGTTCATCGGTCAGCAAAGAGGAGAGCGACGATAATCCGGTATTGGGTTTGAGCATGCCAGAGCTAAATTTGGACCAAAAGTGGGCACAATGTTAACACGATTCCCCCGCCGGTACAGGCCCGTGCGCCGGGTTTGGCGGGACAAAACTAGCCCATTATATCGAGGTGGCGGTGCTTGAATGTGCAGCCTGCCGCTTCAACCAGTGCCCGACAGGCCTGGATATCGACGCCGGGCAAACCATCGATGGCGGACACGTCCACCCGGTCAATGTAAGCCGGTGCCATGCGAATAAAGTCATTTACGGCCTGCCATGACCCTTTCAGTCGTGGTTGGCAGTGTTTCAGGTATATGAGTTCATCCTGGGCATTGAGGGACACCGAGAGCGCATCCACGCAATCGGCCAGTTCCGGCAGGATATTGCGTTTATGAAACAGATTGCCCAACCCATCGGTATTCACCCTGACCCGGCCGCCCCGGGCTTTAATGGCGCGGGCGACACCGAGCAAGGTGGGCAGATTCAGCGTTGGCTCGCCATAGCCACAAAACACGTATTCATCGAAGGCGTCCACATCCCCAAGCAGGGGGAGGAGGGCATCAACACTGGGCTGCTTATCCAATGCCAGCTGATACTGATGAATTTGTCGGCTGCCCTGCTGTTTGGGGCAAAAGCCGCATCTGAGGGTACAGCGACCCGTGATATTGAGGTATCGGCTGCGACGGATATCGTAAACGAGGGTCGCGTCTGGTATGCCGTTTGGGGGAGTGGAGTCCTTTGGATTCATGGTGCTTCGCCCGGTTGGGCCTGGGGGCAACGTGGGGGCAGTGTAACAGAGGCATCTTGTGCAAAATGTTCCCGGGATCAAAAAGGGAGAGCCTCGGCTCTCCCTTTTGGGATGACAGACAAGTATTTTGCCTCAGTCGTGCTTTGCACCCTCAAGCGACTGCGCCAGTGAGGCACCGTGCCCCTGCTCAGCGATACGCTCGGCAGAAACGCTCCGCTCTTGGTGTCCATGGTTTGGTTGCCACCACCAATTGAAGAAGCGCTGCCAAAGGCTCGCGAAATCGGCCAGTATGACGTACAGCAAGGGCACCAGTATCAGGGTCACCAAGGTGGAGAAGAGGATGCCGAACGCCAGAGAGGTGGCCATGGGTATGACAATCTGAGCCTGCAAGCTGCGTTCAAGGATGATGGGCACCAGACCGAAGAAGGTGGTCAGGGAGGTCAGAATGATGGCCCTGAAGCGGAAACAGCCCGCATTCACCACGGCTTCACGCAGGGCAAAACCCTGTGCCCGGGCACGGTTCACAAAGTCCACCAGGATAAGCGAGTCATTCACCACCACCCCGGCCAGGGCGATAATACCGCACAGGCTAAGGACGCTCAGAGACAGCCCAAGCAGCAGGTGACCTATGATGGCGCCAATCATACCGAAGGGGATCACCGACATGATGATCATCGGCTGGCTGTATGACTTCAGCGGAATCGCCATCAGGGCATAGATGGTGAAAAGTGCGAAGAACAGCCCCTGCAGCAGCCCCCAAATGGCATCGGCCTCTTCCTGACTTTGACCATCGAGGGAGGTGTCGATATGGGGGTACTTTTGTTTCAGCAGCGGCATAAAGTCTTTCTGAATTTCTGCAACCACTTTGCCCGGCTCCACCTTGTCTTTGTTGGCGGCGGCCGTGATGGTGATAGCCCGGCGACCATCTACCCGGGTAATGGCCGAGTAAGAGTCGCCCATTTCGATTTCGGCCACGTTGGCAAAGGGGACCGCGGTACCATCGGGGGTGCGGATCAGCATGTTTTCCAGATGACCCAGGGTGCGTCGCTGCTCCAGTGGATAGCGTACCATCACCTTCACTTCTTCCTTGTTGCGCAAAATGCGCTGGGCCTCGTAGCCATAAAAGCCATAACGTACCTGGCGCGCCAGATCTGACAGTGTCAGTCCAAGGGCTTCGGCCTCGGGGCGGATTTTCAGGCGAATTTCATGGCTGCCGGAGGAATAGTTATCGGCAATATCGTACAGGCCTTCATAGCTTGCCAGCTTGGTTTTAAGGTCTTTGGCCGCCAGTGACAGCTGCTCAAGGTCACTGGAAGACAGACGGAAAGCCACATCGCCACCGGCATCGTTGGTGGTGGCATTCATGGACAACTTCTTCACTCCCACCATTTCCGGCAGGGCGTCACGCCAGGCATCGGTAATGGCGGTGCCATCCAGCTCGCGGTCTTCCCCCTTGGTCAGCTCGGCAAAAATAAAGGCACTGGTGCGGGAGTTCATGTTGAAGAAGCTGTGTTTCACCACAGGTTCACCGTACTTCTGCTCCATTTCACCGTTCATGCGGTAGAGGGCATCTTCGATTTGTTGCAGCGCCTTGAGGGTGTTGTCCTCTGAGCTGCCTTCTTCCATCTCAAGATTTACCTGCACAAAGTCAGAAGGAATGCTGGGGAAAAACACCCAGCGCACCTTGCCACTGGCAACCAGGGCGATAGAAAGGATCAATACCCCGGTAAAGCCGGCCAGCCAGTTGTATCTGTTGCGAATGGCACGCTCAAGAAACGCCTTGTAGCTGTGATGGATAAAATGGGCCACGCGCTCGTTAAAGCGTACTTTCATGCGGCCAAGTGGCCCGGTGGGCTCCTTGGTGTTTGGCTTCATGTGGGCGAGGTGGGCAGGCAGAATGAGCTTGGATTCCACCAGCGAAAACGCCAGACAGAGGATCACCACCATGCCGATGGATTTCCAGATGATCCCCATGGGACCATCCACCATCAGCATGGGAATAAAGGCCGCTATGGTTGTCAGTACCCCGAAGGTGGCGGGCATGGCCACTTTCTGGGCACCGCGGATAACGTTGTCCATGTTATGACCGTGGCGTTCCACCTCGGTGTGGACGCTCTCCCCAATCACAATGGCATCATCCACCAAAATCCCCAACACCAGGATAAAGGCGAACAGGGTGAGCATGTTGATGGACAGGGCAAAGGGCTCCACCGGCATCAAGAGCAGGGTGCCGAGGAAACACACGGGAATGCCCACCATTACCCAGAATGCCAGTTTAAGATCCAGGAACAGTGCCAGGATCACAAACACCAGCAGGGCACCCATGGTCATGTTCGACAGCATCATATTGAGGCGGCCGTTGAGGTAGTGGGTCAAATCTCCCCAGTAATCCAGCTCGGCGCCGGCGGGCAAACTGAGTTTGCGCTCGGTAATGTAGTTTTTCACATCCTCGGCGATGGCCACGGCGTCCTGATCTTTCACGCTCAGCACTTCCACTATCACTGCGGGTTTGCCGTTAAAGCGGGTGTAGTCGAGGCGTTCTTCGAAATCGTCCTTGATGGTGGCCACGTCCGGCAGCATGATGCGGCTACCGTCCTTGCTGGTGGCAACCACTATGCTGGAGAAGTCTTCGCCGGTGTAGGCCTGACCCTTGGTACGTAGCAGGATATCGCCATCTTTGGCACGAATGGCACCGCCGGGTAAGTCCAGAGAGGAGTTTTGCACCGCCATGGCAACCTGGGTGAAGGTGAGGCCATATTCACGCAATTTATTTTCCGAGACTTCGATGCCGATTTCATAGTTGCGGGCACCGGCCACCTGGGCGCGGGTCACCGAGGGTAGGGCGGCCACTTCATCACGGATGTTCTTGGCCAGCTCCTTCATCTCGTGGGCATTGATATCGCCATACACAGACAGCCAAATCACGTTGTTTTCCGGCTTTATCTGGTAAATGTTGGGTTTTTCGATATTGGCCGGGAAGGTGGATATGGCATCGATACGGAGTTTGGCCTCATCCAGTACGGTTTTGGCATCGACCCCATTTTCCACTTCGATGGTGATACTGCCCACGCCATCGCTTGCCACCGATGTCAGCTTTTTAATGCCGATAACATCCTGGATGGCTTCTTCGATTTTGATGTTGATCCCTTCTTCGATTTCCTGTGGCGCGGCGCCGGGGTAGGCCACCGAAATTCTGAGCAGATTGAGCTCAAAACTTGGGAATATTTCTTTGTTAATCAGCTGTGTACTAAAAAGACCGCCAACCAGCAGTACTATCATCAACAGGTTTGCCGCCACACTGTTGCGGGCAAACCACGCAATTATGCCTTTGTGGGTGTCCATTACTTATCCCCTGCCTGTGCCAGACGCTCATTGGATGGCGCCTCGCTATCCCGGGTGCTGTCCGGGGTTTCCTCACCGCGGATTTTCACCATTTGGCCGGTGGACAGGGTACCTGTGTTGGTCAGGGAGACGCGCTCACCGGTCTTCAGGCTGTCCTTGATGTAGGCGTAGTTGAGATCCGAGCGCACAACATTCACGTCACGCAGCTCCAGGGTATTGTCGCTGCGAACGACGGGCACCTTACCTTCACGTACCAGATGGCGGTCCAGACGCACTATGCCGTCTTCGGTGCGGCCCTTGATGATGGCGTTGACGAAGGTACCGTATTTCAGTGGCAGCTGGCCCTGGGTTTTTTGCTTGCGCAAATAAGGGTCGGGAATTTCTGCCACCAAATACACCATGCGGTTGCCTTCATCGATAACTCCTTCGCTGCGCACTATGTCGCCGGTCCACACCACATCACGTCCGGCGAGGGAGGCGGTCAGGGTGACTTCGGTGTCGGGGTTGTCAACCGACTCCAGATACGCGAGGTCGGCATTGGCCAGCGGCAGGCGGATTTCGGCAACACTGGTATCGTAAAGCTCGCCCAGCTTGGTGCCCAGGGTGACGTATTGACCCAGGTCGACACCACGGGCTTTGACTATGCCGTCGAAAGGCGCGCGGATAACGGTGCGCTCCAAATTGCGCTTGGCGCGGGCCAAAGCGGCTTCGGCATATTTGACGTTGGCTTGTTCTTTTCTGAGCTGTGGAATACGCAGACCCAGTTCAGGGGGGACGCCCTTGTCATATCCCTTGAACTCGGTTTTTGCCACTTCGCCGCGGGCGATTTCTTCGTTGAGCGCGGCTGTAGCCTGGGCCAGTGAAGCCTCTGCCTGCATCAGATCGGCCTGATAGTCTGACGGTTCTATCACCGCCAGTTGATCGCCGGCCTTCACCACGCCGCCGGCAACAAAATTGGGCGATACACTCGTCAGGCGCCCCTGCACTTCGGCCACCAATTGGGTCTTGTGCCTTGGCATTACCACCCCGTATGACGGCAAATTCAGCGACATGGTTTCCTGCCGGACCTCAGTCACTTCGATAATTGGCATATCGGCCTCTTCGGCCTTTTGTTCCGGGGCTTCTTTGGTGGCCATGAGTACCATGGCGGCCAGAATGAATAGCGCGAGAATGATAAGGGGGAGGGTACGTCTTAAAATAGTGCTCATAGGGGCCCGCTTGTCCATTAACAGGTAACGGGGGTTAAGGTATCAAAAGCGCCCTGCTATACCAATCAGTTTTTGTAACAGAAATGTATCTGATTTTTATCGAAGAGATGGAAAAGTCTTGTCACGCCTGTCTGAGCAGGAGTGGTTTTGGCGGTTTTGGCCACAAAATAAAACAGGGGCACAAGGCCCCTGTTTTTATACAATTTTTGTGGTGTCAGTCGGCTTTGGACGGTTTGCGGCTTTTGCCGCCTGTGGTCTTTGATGCAGATGCGCGGTAGTCACCGCTTTTATCACTGCGTTTGCCGTCTTTACCTTGAGCGCTGAAACGCTGTTTCCCTTCAGCACTGTAGCGCTGCTTTCCTTCGGCGTTAGAGCGCTCTTTGCCCTGGGCATTGCTGCGTTCGGCCGATTGATAGCCTCTATCGCTCTTTGGGTCTGCATCCCTGGAGTGACGCTGGTCTGCGCGGCCATGGGCTGTTTTTTCACCCGCTTCACGCTTTGGACCACGGGGGGGGCCGTCTTTCGGCGCATAACCTTTGCCATCAGCACTGCGTTCATTCCGTCCGGTGCCATGTTGGCTGCGGCCGGTATCGCCCTTGTCGTGGCTTCTGCGCTCTTGCTTGTCGTAGCTTCTGCGCTCGTGTTTATCCTGGCCTTCGCCCTTGTCGTCATTACCGGCATGGCGTGTCGACGCTCTGCCGCCAGATCTGAAGTTGTCGCCGCCCCGGTTGTCATCGGTCTTGGCGTTTGGCGTAGCGGGGCCACGGCCCGGGGCCGCTTTGGGCTTGGGGTTTTTGGCCTTGGCTTTGGCATCCTTGGCCTTGACCTTTTTCTTGGTGGGCACCTTGGCTTCTTTGTGTTTGGGGCGAAGCTCTTCAATCACCCGACGTTTGAGCGGCTGCTCAATGTAACGCTCGACCTTACCCAGAATACGCATGTCATGGGCTTCTACCAGGGAGATGGCTGTGCCCTTGGCGCCTGCACGGCCGGTACGGCCAATGCGGTGCACATAGGTGTCGGCGGAGCGTGGCATGTCGAAGTTTATCACGTGGGTGATGTCTTCAATGTCGATACCCCGGGCAGCCACGTCGGTGGCCAGCAGCACGTTAACTTCACCCTTGGTAAAGCGGCCCAGTGCCTGGAAACGTTTTTTCTGATCCATGTCGCCGCGCATAAAGGCGCAGGCAATACCGGCCTGTTGCAGCTGGCCTTCCAGTGAAGCGACCACGTCGCGGGTTTTACAGAAAACGATGGCCCGTTTGACGTCTTCCTGCTTCAGCAGATGGGTCAGCAGGGCAAACTTGTGGTCCTTGTCGTCGGCCAGATGGATCCACTGGTGGATTTTGGCCTTTTCGCTGCGGGGTGGCTCAGACTCGACAAATACAGGTTCGTTCAGGAGTTCCCGGGCAAAGCTGCCTACTCCGCCACCTTCCAGGGTGGCTGAAAACAGCATGGCCTGTTTACGGCCACTGGCTTCCACGGCAAGGGTTTTCACCACTTCACCAAAGCCCATGTCCAGCATGCGGTCGGCCTCATCGATAACCAGAACTTCCACCAGTTCGGCGCTGAAGTGGCCCTTGTCCAGGTATTCCAGCAAACGCCCCGGAGTTGCCACCAGGATATCGACGTTACTCTTTAGCATCTCTTCCTGGGGACCATAGGGCACACCACCGGTAATCAGTTTGATGTCCAGTTCCAGATTGGTGGCCAAATGGCTGGCGTAGCGATGGATTTGGCTGGCCAGTTCTCGGGTCGGGGTAAGTACCAGCACCCGGGGCTGACCCGGGCGACGGCGGGGGAAATCTATCAGGTGCTGCAGTGCAGGCAGCAAAAAGCTGGCAGTCTTGCCGGTACCTGTTGGAGCGCGCGCCAAAATGTCCCTTTGCTCCATGGCAAGGGGGATGGTCATACGCTGAATGGTGGTGGGGGTGTTGTGCCCCATGGCTTTCAGGGACTCCAGCAGCTCGGGGTCCAATTGGAAATCTTCAAATAGCATGGTGGCATTCCTACTCTAACAGGCGCGCTATTATAGGTGCTTTACTCGGTTACTGAAACCAAGAGTTACAGTTTCAGGTAAAAGTCTCGGGTCAGGGCCGTCATGGCCTCAGTGTAGCAGCCGTGAATATCCCTGATGGCGAGGCTCTCATTCTCACAAGGCCCGTCGCCCTGGCCCAGTGCCAGCAGCAGTCTCCGTGGCGGCTTGCCTTCAACTGTGCTGACTTCAACCCGTTGCCGAATGCCAAGTCCAGCGTGAGTGAGTGCTTGCCTGAATGTGACTTCACTCTCCACCGGCAACACCAGGCTGGCAAGACCATCGGCGCGTAAGTGTGCCGCAATTAAGTGGCACAGGACTGAAAAGCCGAGGCTCCCTGTGTGCCGTGCCAACGCCCTGCCGGGCTTTTCTGACAATGGCCCGGTTTCAAAATAGGGGGGATTACAGAGTATGTGAGTGAACACTTTGCCCGCCAGCACGGTCGTATCGGTGGCGTCGGCCTCTATCAGGGTTATCCTGTCGGGCCAGGGACTGGCGGCAATATTTGCTCGGCAGGCGTTGGCGGCAACCGGGTCTATCTCAATGGCGGTGATGGGCGCGTTGCAGCGCTGTGCTGCCATCAGGGCTAAAAGACCGCTGCCGGCACCGAGGTCGAGCACAGTTTCGGCGCCATAGAGGTTAGCCCAGGCTCCCAGCAGCACGGCGTCTGTGCTCACCGGCATACCGCAACCGAAATCGTCCACGTGAAATGCTTTAAAACTGAATCCCATGGGGTCGCCAAATAACCAATCGCAATTTAATGGCGGCATGGTAGCAGAATCATGCGCCAGTCCCCAGTCGTGCCCCGGGTTTGCCCGCAAAAAGACACCGGTCCCTGCTGGCTGGTCTGACCTTGATGGCCTACTTTTCGCGGTGCTGTTGCCGGAATGTGATGGTCGCACCCCGAAAACGCCCAAGGGCCGTGATCCGGCGCAACATGTTGTTAGCGCGAGTGCAGCATGGGACACTTTTTTGTGCAAGAGAGGCCGGTCTGCTTGCGCTGCTGTCCGGGCTTTGGTATTAGTTTTCCCCTTTCCCGTAGCCAAATTTTGCGACTTCGGGCCCCTCGGTGGCGTTTTTGGCCAAAATTCACCTCGAGGCAGGTGGTTTTTTCGGCGTGCAACGCCAAATTTACCTCTCCAGTACTGTAATTCTGGCGTTACACGGGGGCTTTCTCAGTCCTTCTTCGGTAGCCAAGTTACAGATAATCACTTAAGTTTGTTCGAAAAACACTAATAAATAAGATGGGGCTTCTTGTGCAAAACAAGCAGATGAGTTTCTCAGACACCTTAAGTCTGGGTTTTATGACTTTTGCGTTCTTTTTGGGGGCCGGCAACCTGATATTCCCGCCATTCGCGGGCATGCTTGCCGGAGACAACATGCCACTGGCCATGATGGGCTTTTTGGTGACTGCCGTGGGTATGCCCCTGGTCGGTTTGATTGCTGTCGCCAAGACTCAGGGCAAGGTGATGGCGTATCTGCCTGCTGTGGCAGCTACCGCCCTGGCCGTGGCTATTTACATCATCATAGGCCCGGCTTTTGCGGCGCCCCGCACCGGCCTTGTCGCCTTTGAAATCGGCGCCAAACCTTTCCTCGGCGATACCAGTACCGTATGGGCAATCGGCAGCATCAGCCTGAATGTGGCCCAGCTTATCTTTACCCTGGGTTTCTTTGCCGTCACCATGCTGCTGGCACTCTTTCCGGGCAAGTTGATGGACAGCGTCGGCAAGGTGCTGACGCCGGTGCTGATGGTGCTGCTGTTGTCGCTGGCTATCTCGGTGATAATGCTGCCATCCGGTGACACTTCAGCCCCGGTGGGTGACTATGCCTCCAGTCCGCTTATCAAGGGGGTGATTGAAGGCTATAACACCATGGACACCCTGGCATCACTGATGTTCGGTATGCTTATCATCGACCTGCTGCGCAAGAAAGGGGTCGATGCCCCGGCCGACCAAACCCGGGCACTGGTGCGTGCGGCCTTTATTGCCGCGTCCGGATTGGCCTTTGTGTATATTTCGCTGTTTTTCCTTGGCGCCACTGCGGGGGAGATCGCCCAGGGCGCTGAAAATGGCGGCCAGATCCTGACCCGGTATGTGGACCGCGAGTTTGGCACTTTAGGGGCGCTGATGCTGTCGACTGTGGTATCTCTGGCCTGTTTGACTACCGCCGTTGGCCTTGTGAGTGCCTGCTCTGATTATTTCAATGAGCTGTTCCCGCGCATTAAATATCGTCAGTTTGTGATCCTGTTTTCGATAATCTGTGCCGTGGTGGCCAACGTGGGGCTGACCCAGCTTATCAGCGTCAGTATTCCGGTGCTGGTGAGTGTTTACCCCGTGGTGATTGCACTGGTGGCCGTGACCTTTATGACCCAATACCTGCCCAATCCCAGAATCAGCCACCGACTGGTACTGGCGGTGGCCTTGCTGTTTGGTGCCATCGATGGTCTTAAGGCCGCCGGGGTGAACATGGAGTCACTGAGCTTTATGCCGCTTTATGCCGAAGGCATGGCCTGGTTGTTGCCAACCGCAGTGACCATGGTAATCTGCCTCTTTATCGGCAAGCGCACGCCGGCCGCGGCCTGATAGCCAGATTCATCTTTAAAAAGCCGGCCTTGTCCGGCTTTTTTGTTTTTTTCTGTTGGAGTCTTTTTTGTCCGCCAAGGTTAATTCTGCCCACAAGGGTGGCAAGCGCCCCAAAAAATCCGGCGCTTCATTGCAGCCCAGCGAGGCAGGCATGGCGTTGATAGATGCCTTTTTGGATGATCTCTGGTCATTGCAGGGGCTGTCTGACAACACCTTAAGTGCCTACCGAACCGATTTGTGCCAGTTTGATGCCTTTCTCACAGCAAAGGGTATTGGCTTGCTGGCCCTCGATAGCCTGACACTCAGGGACTACCTGGCCCACCGATTTGAGCAGGGTATGGCCAAAACCTCCACGGCACGCATGCTTTCAAGCCTGCGCCGCTTCTATCGTCATCAGCTGGTATCCGGCAATCTCAGTGAAGACCCCACGGCCTTGATTGAGTCGCCCAAGCTGCCCAAATCCCTGCCCAGCAGCCTGTCGGAGGCGCAGGTGGAGCTGCTGCTGGCGGAGCCAAACAGTGACGACCCTGTGGAGTGCCGCGATAAAGCCATGTTGGAGCTTCTCTATGCCACCGGGCTTCGGGTCAGTGAGTTGGTGGGGCTGGGGATGTCGGAGCTGGGGCTGCGTCAGGGGTTGGTTCGCATTATTGGTAAAGGGGGTAAAGAAAGGCTGGTGCCCATGGGGGAGGTGGCTCAGGATGCGCTGGAGCAGTTCCTTGCCGGCCCAAGGCAGATGCTGCTCAGGCAAGGGGCCTCCGAGGTGGTGTTTCCATCCAGCCGTGGCCAGCAAATGACCCGGCAAACCTTTTGGCACCGCATCAAGCTGTATGCGCTCAGAGCAGGCATTTCCACTGAGCTGTCGCCCCATACCTTAAGGCATGCCTTTGCCACCCATTTGCTCAACCATGGCGCCGATCTCAGGGTAGTGCAGTTGCTGCTGGGGCACAGCTCCTTATCGACCACCCAAATTTATACCCACGTGGCCAGAACCCGCCTTGCGGATCTCCATCAAAAACATCACCCGAGGGGATAATGAGGCCGGCAAAAACACCGACTGATACAAATTCACTCTCGGGTAATTTGCTTTTGTTATCGTTAGACGGTAACTTTTCAGGCCATTCGCGGGTCTTATAATCAAGAGACTACACCCGCAGTCGTATTCAAGGACTCAAGATGAAATTCACCCGTACCCTGACGCTTCTGGGCTCATTGGCCCTGGCACCCATGGTGATGGCTGCGCCTGCCACTCCAAACGACATGTTGAAGCAGAAAATTCAAAGCACCCTTGGCCTGGAAGTGAACATTATTACTGCCTCACCGGTTGAAGGTCTGTATCAGGCCATCACTAACCGCGGTGTACTTTACATCACCGCCGATGGCAGCAAACTGCTTCACGGCAATATCTATGATTTGAATGACCAGATGAACAACCTGACCGAAAAAGCCCTGGCTGGTCCGCGTCTGGACATGCTCAAAGAATTTGAAAGCAAGATGTTGGTGTATAAAGCCAAAGACGAAAAGCACGTAGTGACTGTCTTTACAGACATTACCTGTGGCTATTGCCGCAAGTTGCACCGCGAGATGAAAGACTATAACGACCTGGGGATCACGGTGCGCTACCTTGCATATCCCCGTCAGGGCGTGCCTTCGCCCAATGCCGACGAAATGGAAGCCGTATGGTGTGCCAAAGACCCCCACAAGGCCATGGACGATGCCAAAGCCGGTAAAAATATCAGCCTCGCCAAGTGTGATGCGGATATCGCCGGTCAGTACAATCTGGGTGGCGCCTTCGGCGTAAATGGTACCCCGGCCATGGTGCTGGAAGATGGTTCCATGATCCCCGGTTACCAGCCTGCCTCGGCGCTGTTTGATGTACTGGAGCGTCGTGCGGTTAAGCAGTAACTGCATGCAGCACCACAGCGAAGGTGAGCCCAGGCTCACCTTTTTGTTGTACCCGTGTCCCCAAAGGTTCAAGCAAGGAGTCCCTGCGTGAAGTACAAGCTCACCAGGCGCGAAACGGTGGATGACTCCCACCTGCCAAACCATCTACACCCTCTGATAAAGCAATTGCTTGCCCGCCGCGGTGTTGCCGCCGATGACTGTGAGCAGGAACTGTCGCGCTTGCTGCGCCCTGAGACCATGCTGGGCCTCGATGTTGCTGCGCGCCTCCTGGCCGACGCGGCTCTGGCGTCAAAGCGTATGCTGATTGTCGGTGACTTCGATGCCGATGGTGCCACCTCCACCAGTGTGTGTTTGCTTGCGCTGAAGATGCTGGGTATTCAGGGGGCTGACTTCCTTATTCCAAACCGCTTCGATTATGGCTATGGCCTCAGTGTGCCTTTGGTGGCGCTCGCGGTGGAAAAGGGCGCCGAGGTGCTTATCACGGTCGACAATGGCATCAGCAGTATCGACGGCGTGGCGGCGGCCAAGGCCGCCGGGATGCAGGTGGTGATCACCGACCACCATTTACCCGGGCAGGTATTGCCGGACGCTGACGCCATAGTCAACCCCAACCAACATGGCTGCCCCTTTGCCAGCAAGTCTATTGCCGGTGTTGGCGTGGCCTTTTATCTGATGCTGGCCCTGAGGGCCGAACTCAGAAACCGCGGCTGGTTTGAAAAGCTCGGTATAAAAGAGCCCAACCTGGCGGTACTGGTGGACATAGTAGCGCTTGGGACTGTGGCAGACGTGGTGAGTTTGGATGCCAATAACCGGATTCTGGTGGATGCCGGACTTAAACGCGTCAGGGCCGGCCGTTGCAGGCCCGGGATCACGGCGCTGCTGGAAGTGGCCAAGCGTAACCCTGCCCGCGCCGTGGCCGCCGACTTTGGTTTTGCCGTGGGCCCCAGGCTCAATGCCGCCGGGCGCCTCGATGAAATGTCCCTCGGGGTCGAAACCCTCTTGTGTGACGACATCGTGTATGCCCGCAGGATGGCGGCCGAGCTGGATGGCCTGAATCAGGAGCGTCGCGAGCTGGAAACCGGCATGCAGGCCGAGGCGTTAAAGAGCCTCGAGCGTTTGCAGCTGGAAGAATCACAACTGCCCTGGGGCATAGCCCTGTATCAGGATGACTGGCATCAGGGGGTGATAGGCATTTTGGCGTCCCGTATCAAAGACAGGTACCACAGACCCGTTATTGCCTTTGCCGAAGCCTCGGATACCGAGGTCAAAGGCTCGGCCCGCTCCATCAAGGGCCTGCACATGCGCGACTTGCTGGAGCTGATTTCCAGCCGTCACCCCGGGCTTATTCCCAAATTTGGTGGCCATGCCATGGCTGCTGGCCTGAGCCTTGCCAAATCTGATGTCGGCAAGTTCCAGACCGTGTTTGATGAAACCGTGCGGGAGCTGCTGGCACCTGAGCTCCTCACCGGCGAAATCCTCTCGGATGGTGAACTGCCCATCGAATACCTGACCCTGGAAGCCGCCAACCTTATCCGTGCCAGCGGCCCCTGGGGGCAGGGCTTCGAAGAGCCGCTGTTTGATGGTCATTTCAGGTTATTGCAGCAGCGTCTCGTGGGCGAAAAGCATCTGAAGATGTTGGTGGAAACCGAGTGTGGCCGACTGATGCTGGATGCCATCGCCTTTAATGTGGATCTCAAAGCCTGGCCAGACGCCAGCGTGCGCCACGTGCAGCTTGCCTACCGACTCGATGTGAACGAGTTTCGCGGTAATCAAAGCCTGCAGCTCCTGGTGGAGCAAATTGAAGCCAAATGAGTCCTGATGGGGCTCAACGCAATAAAAAAGCCACCCAAGGGTGGCTTTTTCGTATTTATCGGGTCGCTTATCTGGCAGTGACTGTTTTCACGCCGTCAGGGGTGCCGACCAAGAGCACATCGGCGCCGCGGTGGGCGAACAGGCCGTTGGTGACCACGCCCACGATGCCATTTATCTGCTGCTCAAGCTTCTTGGGCTCCATGATCTTCATGTTGTGCACATCCAGGATCACGTTGCCGTTGTCGGTAACCACACCTTCACGGTACACGGGGTCGCCGCCCAGTTTCACCAGCTCTCGGGCCACATAGGAGCGGGCCATGGGGATCACTTCCACCGGCAGCGGGAAGTCGCCGAGGATGGCCACTTCTTTGGTGTTATCCACGATACAGATGAATTTGTCGGCCACGGCGGCGACAATTTTTTCACGGGTCAGCGCAGCGCCGCCGCCCTTGATCATGTCCATCTGGCCGTTGATTTCATCGGCGCCATCCACATAAACCGACAGCCTGTCGACGCTGTTGAGATCGTAAACCGGGATCCCCAGTGCTTTGAGCTTGGCGGTTGAGGCTTCAGAAGAAGACACGGCGCCTTCGATTTCTGCCTTGATGGTAGCCAGCGCATCGATGAAGTGGTTAACGGTAGAGCCGGTGCCCACGCCCACAATACTGTCTTTTTCAACGTACTTGAGTGCAGCCCAGGCGGCGGCCTTTTTCATTTCGTCTTGAGTCATGGTGAGATCCTGTAAAAGACTTAATGCAAAAAAATTGCCCTTATTATACCTGCAAGTGGCCACAAAAGTGGTTGTTGGCTAACAAAAATCCTGCCTGCTTTAATGACATCTGGGTACTTTTGCCTTCCGGGGGTGCGTTTTGCCGAAGGGATGGATTAGGATAACCGCAATCGATTTCGGAGTTTTCACAAGGAGTTGTTATGGCCGGAGCCAGTTTGCTCACCCTGCTGGATGATATAGCCACCATTCTGGATGATGTGTCTGTGATGAGTAAGGTCGCAGCCAAAAAGACCGCCGGAGTGCTGGGGGATGATTTGGCCCTCAATGCCCAGCAGGTGACCGGAGTCAATGCCGACCGGGAGTTGCCAGTGGTGTGGGCCGTTGCCAAGGGCTCGTTTTTGAACAAGCTGATTTTGGTTCCGGCGGCGCTGCTCATCAGTGCTTTCGTTCCCTGGCTGGTCACGCCCCTTTTAATGTTCGGCGGCCTGTTTTTGTGCTTCGAGGGCTTTGAAAAGCTGTGGCATGCGAAGGCCAAACATGTGCCGGTAGCAGGTGAAGATCCCCACGATGCCCTGGCGCCGGAGGGCATGGATCCCAAAGAGTATGAGAAACAAAAGGTGAAAGGCGCGGTACGCACCGATTTTGTACTCTCGGCCGAGATCATTGCCATCACCCTGGGGGTGGTCGCCGGGCAACCCTTTATGACCCAGGTCGCGACCCTGTCCATTATCGCGGTGGCGATGACCATAGGTGTGTATGGTTTGGTGGCGGGCATTGTCAAGCTGGATGATTTGGGTCTCTGGCTGTCGCGTAAAACGGCTGCTCTGGCCCGGTTGGTGGGCAAGCTGCTGCTGGCGGCAGCCCCCAAATTGATGAAGCTCTTATCTGTGGTGGGCACGGCGGCCATGTTTATGGTGGGGGGCGGTATTCTTACCCACGGTATTCATGTGCTTCACGATGGCATCAATGCCGCCGCAGTGCGTGTGGGGGCAATCGAGGCCATAGGCCCGGTGCTTGAGTTTTTTACTCCGAGCCTGCTTAATCTGCTTTTTGGCATAGTCGCGGGCGCAGTGGCTGTGCTGGTGATGACACTCATTGCCAGGCTCAAACCCGCTAAGACAGCACACTGAGCCGCCAGGGACCTGTACTGATGTGCCTGTGTCTTTTGGCATAGGTGTGGAATAAGGGATTTATCACGGGCTTTGCCCGCAAGCATACCAGGGAGTGGAGATGACAAATAAACGGCAGCCGTTTCTTGGCACTGAATTACCCATCATACAGGCCCCCATGGCCGGGGTGCAGGACAGTGAGCTCACCATTGCGGTGTGTAACGCCGGGGGGCTGGGCTCTTTGCCCTGTGGCATGTTGAGCAGTGAAATGCTGCAGGCTGAAATTCGCCGTATTCAGGCGGCAACCCCGGCACCTTACAACCTTAATTTTTTCTGCCATCGGGTGAGTGACTACCCCGAACCTGTTCGCCAGCGCTGGCAGTCCCTGCTGGCACCTTACTTTGACGAGTTTGGCGTTACTGCCTCCGCAGGTACCGCCAGCGCCAGTCGCCAACCCTTCAGTCACGACATCGCCGATGTGATAGAAACCGCCCGGCCAGCCTTTGTCAGCTTTCATTTTGGGCTTCCTGACAAGCCCTTGTTACAGCGATTAAAAAGCTGGGGCACCAAGGTACTGTCATCGGCGACCACCCTCGATGAGGCGCTTTGGCTAGAGGCCAATGGCGCAGATGGCATCATACTGCAGGGGCTTGAAGCCGGTGGCCACAGGGGCATGTTTTTGTCGATGGATTTTGGCTCTCAGCAGCCACTGCGTGCGCTGTTGGTACAGGCAAAGGATAAGCTTGCCGTGCCCGTGATTGCCGCCGGCGGCCTTGGCAGCGCTGCCGATATCAATGCTGCGCTTAAGGCAGGCGCCGATGCGGTGCAGATTGGCACTGCGTATCTGCTGTGCGATGAAGCTAAAACCTCAGCCATACATCGCCGCGCCATTGGCCAGCAGCCGGTACAGACTCAAATCACCACGCTTTTCTCCGGCAGACCTGCCCGGGGTATAGTCAACCGCGCCATGGCAGAGCTTGGCCCCTTGCATGAGGCCGCGCCGCCATTTCCCTTTGCCGCAATCGACATGGGACTGCTGCGACAGGCGGCGGAGCGGCAGGGCATTGGGGACTTCTCGCCTTTGTGGTGCGGGCAAAACACCTCAGGCTGCTGTGATGTGCCGGCCGCAGAACTGACCCTGGCCCTCGCGGCCGGATTGATGCAGTGAGTGTGGAAAAGTGGATAGGGGATTAGTTGGATAAGGAGTCATATGTATATAGGTCAGGCTGCCAGAGAGACTGGGCTTTCCATTAAGGCCATCCGCTTTTACGAGCAAAAGGGGTTGTTGCCGGCGCCACATCGCCATGGTCGTTATCGGGTCTATTCGCCAAAAGACCTTGAGCTGCTGCGCCTCATTCGCGATGCCAAAGCCTTGGGTGTGCCGCTCGCCAAACTCACGACCGTGTTGCCAGCTAAGGACGACCCCCTCGACTGGCAAGAGATAAGGCGCTTCCTTGGTGGCATCAAACAGGACATCCGGGCGCAGCAACTCAGACTCAAGCAGCAGCTTGCGACAGTAGAGCAATGTCTTTCGGCCATTGAGGATTGCCCCGGCCTCACCGATTGAGCCCTTGACTCTGCCCCTAAGGGGAGACGTTAGAATCGGCCTCGTTAACCTTGAAAAGGAGTACGGGGATGAAAAATATTCTGATAGTAAACGCCAACCCCAAAGCCGACAGTCTGTGCAAGCATTTGGCGGATATGTATGAAATCGAGGCACGGGAGTACCACAGGGTCAGGCGCTTCAATCTGTCACACATGGCGTTTGATGCCAACCTGAGTGAGGGCTATGCACCGCAGACGCTGGAGCCCTGCCTGGAGGACTTTCAGCAGGCGCTTATCTGGGCCGAACATCTGGTAATTGTCAGTCCTGTCTGGTGGGGAGGTCTGCCCGCTGCATTTAAAGGCTTGCTTGACCGCAGTCTGTTGCCGGGCTTTGCCTTCCGTTACGACGCCAATACTGCAGCCGTTATCCCGCTGCTGCAGGGTAAAACCGCGCGTCTGATGTTCACCATGGATGCTCCGGCAGACTTTGCTGAACAGCAGGCTGAACCCGTGGTGGCCCAGCTTGACCGGTTCACCCTGCAGTTTTGTGGCTTCGCTCCGGCAAACATATCGTATTTTCCTGCCGCGTCCTGGGTGACTGCAGAGCTTCTTGAACTCTGGCAACAGACCATTAAAGCCTTTGGCCGAAAGGGGGAGTAGAGGGGAGTAGAGGCGAGTCGCAGTGTTGCCATATCCCCCCGGATATCGCCATTTGGACTGGCGATATTCAGGGGAAGACACCATTGATTTGTAAGTGTAAGCCTACCGGGGAGACATGACATCGGGCTCCTGTCGCTGGCAGCAGCCCGGTTGACTGATGAGTTAAATCGCGGGTGCCGAAGGTTTTGGGGCAGTCTAAGATGCTTTCCCTCGAATGGTGTGTGCAAAGCTCGATGTTTGCAAAGCTCGATATGAGCAAACCTCGATGTGCTTAAGGTTTGCAATGATGTTGGCTCACGGCTTTTTGTAAACCGCCGGGTTCGGTGGTGAGCCGCCGCAGCCTATGCATGGGAGTGCATGGGAGACCCCATGCATACCCGGATGCTAGAAATAAATTGTTTTATAAATCATTTGCCTGCAGTAATTGGATGTCGCCGGCAGTGGTGAGGTGTTCGAGACTGGGCTGGGCAAATAAATACCCTTGTAAATAGCGAATACCCATTTCGGTCAGGCATTCGAGCTCCTCGAGGGTTTCAATGCCTTCAGCCAAAAGTTGGGTGCACTGCAGGTCGCACTGGGCCTTAATTTCCCGGATTTGCACTTGTTTGAGTGGGTCTTTGTCTATGTCCCGGATGAGGGACATGTCCAATTTGAGCACATGGGGTTTCAGCTCAGACAGCCAACTGATATGGGTATAGCCTGCGCCATAGTCATCGATAGCCGTTAAAAAGCCAAACTTGGCATAGCTTTGGAAGATGTTCCGCAAGTGTGCCTTGTCGATAATGTTTTCCCCTTCAGTCACCTCAAAAATGAGTTTTTTCAAATCGAAGTTGTAAAGGTGCGCAGCTTCTATGGTTGCCTTGATACAGGTTTGTGGGTTGTAGACTGCGTTGGGCAAAAAGTTAATGGATAAAAAGGTGTCGCATCCAAGCTCTGATGCCGTTTTGATGGCAGTTATTCTGCACGCCTGATCAAAATAGTACTTATTGGTCTCGTTGATTTGTTCAAAAACCCAGCCAGCCCCTTGCCCGTCTGGGCCCCTGACCAGCGCCTCATAGGCGAAGATTTTGCGGGTTTGCCAATCGATGATGGGCTGAAAAGCCATGCGGATACGAAAGCCAAGAGAGACGCCGCTCAGGCAGTCGGCACAGGTTTGCTGTTTGATTTCTTCAGGAAAGTCCACGTTGTTGTCTCAGCGGGTCCGCAAAAAAAGAGGGCGTGAGATTACTGTAGATGCAGCGGGTGAGAATGCCAAGCACTTATCAGCGCTGGGCTGTCTGGCACAGTTGGAACCGTTTGTTGGATATGCCCTGGTCTGAGCCAGGACGGCAGACCTTGGATACGACTGGCCCGGGTTATCCGGGCCAGGGAGGCATGCTTCTTCGGGACTCAGTGAGCGGGTTTATCGTGGGCGGCAGCATATTTCACCGCAATCACGGCCACTAACATCAACACGAAGGGCACGGGCGCTGCCACCATTCCCAATGCGCTGACATTCAGCATAAACCCGATTGCAATATGGCCTACCAGTGCCACGACCAGGGCCAGGGTTGCGAGGAGCAGAACAACGACTTCTGATTTCATAACCGAATTCCTTTCTAAGGTTTGTCATGGACAAGGGGCTTATTTCTCGCCCGCTTTTGATGGCTTCAGTATGAAGATTTGATGATGCAGATATTTGATCGCAATCAAGTTTAATGCGCCGGTTTCTTGCTAGGGACGCAAAGCTTGCGCCAGCGCAAGCTTTGTTAAGAAATGGATTTAAAGGTTAAAAAGTTGGCTTGGGTTATGCTTGCATTGCTATGAGGGCTCACTCGGCACCAGATTCGTTGGTAAAAAATTCAGTCAAACTTGCCCAGTTTGGCCTGCCAGAGGGCTTTTTTCTCAAGATCAGAAAGGGGTTTTCGTGCAAGGAAGGCGGCAAGGGCTACGCCCAGTGGCACCACAATCAGATCGGCACTGTGAAATGGCAATAAATAGCCAAACACCGTCAGGTAAACACAGGTGGCGCTGGCCACGGGAATAAGCAGCAGCTGCCAATCAAAGCATTGGCCAATGATCCTGGCCCCAAGACCAATCAGCGCCGGCGGCAGCAGGTATAAAAACACCATGCCGGTATCGGCTGCGGCAATCATCACAAAAGCGATTAGCGCCAATACCGCCCCCAATAGACTGCCAAGCAGGGTCTTGTAGGGAGACTGGCGCTGCTTCAGCGCACGGTAAGCATTTTCCATGATTTCCAGTTTTGCGCGGGCCCGGGCTGCACTGTCGATTTTGCCTGCGCGTTCGAGTCTTGGTGGCATAAGGAGTCAATTCAGTTAAGGGTAACCTTATCTTACCCAAAGGACACTAAGGCCTGAAAGCCTTGTTAAGCGGTGAATTATCACCCCGGGGCTAATGCGTGTTAGCGCAGCGGTTAGCACAAAAGCACCTGCCGCTGAGGTGAGTAAAAGGGGATTAACTGAAGTCGAATACCTTTGATGGGGTAATTATCTTTGGCAGCGGCACATCCCAAACCTCAGTCGGCAGGGCTGGCAGGCGCTGGCAATCGTGGGCGAGGCCTATCACCCGGGTACTGTCTGGCAGATGTGCCAGGGTGCGGTCGTAAAAGCCGCCGCCCATGCCGAGGCGATTGCCGCGGTCATCGAAGGCGACCAGGGGGGTGATGATGGCATCCAGCCTATAGGCTGGGCACAGGCGATGGCAGGCCATCACAGGCTCAGGGATGCCGTAAAGGTTGTCGCGCATCTCGCTGTGTTTATCGTAACGGATAAAGAGTAAATGGCCTTCGGCGAAGGGATGCAGCACCGGCAGATACACGTCAACCCCTTGTTGCCACAGGGCCTCAATCAGGGGGCGGGTGCTGATTTCACCGTCATTTTCAAGATAAAGGGCAACGGCGCGAGCGCCATCCAGCTCAGTTAACAGATGCTGCGCTGCCTGCAGGGAAGCCGATGCCTGAACATGAATGCTGAGGGCGCGCCTCAGGGCGCGAATGTGTTTTCGGATGGTACTGCGCGACGCGTTCGCACTTATGCCGATTTGCGCCTCGGCACTCATGCTGCCCAGTGCCTCAGCACTTAAGCTTTCTTGTGCCTCAGCACTTAAGCCTTCTTGTGCCTCGGCACTTAAGCCCTCTTGTGCCTCAGCACGTTGGGCGATAGTCGCGTTGGATGTGACGGATACCGTCATAAGTTGAGATGCTCCCCGGAATGCCGCTGCCGGTGTAGCCCTTGAACCGTAGGTTCAAGGCGGGCCTGCGATTACTTCCTAAGGCTTCTCGGTACGAGCCGAGCCTGCTCAATGTCGGTAAAACACCTGCCCTAAAGTCAAAAATATCGGCACAGGGACATTACCAGCTGGCGCACAACCCAGGGAGCAAATTTGGTGGTGTTACACAGGGATTATACCCGGCGCAAAACCTGTAATCAGTTTAATCTTCCTTGTGGCTTCGCTCAACCAAAGCTTGTTCGAGCGTTCGCTGCAGCAGGCGGATTCTGTCGTCCATTTGCTGCATATAGTCTTGATTCTTCCGCTGTTCTTCGTGCAACTCGTGACCGAGATTTAATGCCGCCATCATGGCCAGATCTTCCCGGCTCAGATTGCTGGTGCGGCCACGAAGTGACGTCAGCTGCTGCTCAAGCTTTTGTGCCACCGCCCTCAGTGCCGCTTCTTGTCCGACTGGACAGGCGATGGAGTAGGTGCGTCCAAGGAGGATAATATCAATGGCGCTACTGCTCATGGGCTATCCCTGTGGTGGTCTTTATGTGGCGGACTATATAAGGCGGGTTGCAAAAGTGCAAGGCCGGAGCGGCGTTCAGGCCACACTGAAAACGAGTTTGCTGCTTGCGTGAGCAACGGCCTGAGGCAAAAGATGATTATTGAGCCAATGTCACGCAAAATTGCCACAAACCCCTGTTTGCAAACTTGGTCACAGCCCCCGGGGTCTGTTAGCATTGGCCCATTGCGTTTAGGCTCTGGACACTCAATTATGGCAACCCCTCCATCCCTCAAGATTGAAAAACTGCTCGGCGCACTCGAAGCGGCCGAAATTGGTCAGCATCCGGTGGAAGTTCACGGTGCCATGGTCGGCCTGATTGCCGGGGGCGTGGAGCAGGGCCGCGGCGCCTGGCTCAAACCTCTGGTAGAGCTGATGAATGACGGTCAGTCATTGCCTCAAGAGTTGCAGGTCCTGGTGGAAGAGCTGTTTGTGGACACGCTGGCCCGTCTGGGCGAAATCGAATTTGGCTTTATGCCGCTGTTGCCCGAAGAAGAAGAGCCCCTGTGCGACAGAGTCGAAGCCCTGTCCCTGTGGGTACAGAGTTTTCTGGCCGGGCTTGCCATTATCCAGCCCGGGCTCAATCAGGCCTCAGAAGATGTGCGTGAGGTGATAGCCGATCTCGCCGCCGTAGCCCAGGTCGAAATCGATGTGGTGGATGATGAAGAATCTGAAACCGCCTATGTCGAAATCCTTGAATTTGTTCGTATGGCGGCCATTCACTGCTACCAGGAGTTTGGCCCTCAGGATGGCGGCGGCGCCGTGCAGCCCAACAACAATCTGCATTGATTTTGATGGGACTTCGAGGAGCTGTGCACCATGGACGACACCCGTCAAACTAACCAAACTCGCAGTGACCAGGAGCCTGCCCACGCGTCACAAATGCTGGCGGTGGATATTGCCATCGTGGGTGGTGCCATGGCCGGTGCAACCCTGGCGCTGGCGCTCGAGCAGCTCTGCAAATCCTCAGGCGCCTCCCTTTCTGTCGCCCTGATTGAAGCCAGGGCGCCGGGCGATGAACATCCAGGCTTTGATGCCCGCGCCATCGCCGTCGCCGAAGGCTCCATTGAGGAGCTCAAGCGCCTCGGTGTGTGGCGACACCTGAGCCGGCTCGGCACCCCCATCACCGATATTCACGTCTCAGACCGTGGCCATTTCGGTATGACCGAACTCAATAGCAGTGCATTTGGTCTGCCTTACCTTGGGCAGGTGGTTGAGCTTGAGGCCGTGGGTAAGGCACTGTTTGATGCCATTGCCAAAACCAGCATCCAACTGCTGTGCCCCGATAGCCTGGTGGGTATGGAGGCCGGTCAGGATGCCCACACCCTGCTGCTCGAGTCGGGTAAAAGGCTCACGGCAAAGCTTGTCGTCGCCGCCGATGGTTTGGGCTCTGCCGTGCGCAGCCACTTTAATTTGCCGCTGGAGCAGGTGGACTTTGACCAGGACGCCGTGATTGCCAACGTGGTAACCCGGCAGCCCCACGACCACTGGGCCTGGGAGCGCTTTACCGACACCGGGCCTTTGGCGCTGTTGCCCATGGCGCCCATCAATGGAGAGTCACGGCTCTCGCTGGTGTGGGCCTTGCCCCCAGAGCAAGCCCAGACGCTGCAGGACTGTGATGAGCAACGCTTCGTGAACCAGTTGCAACAGGCCTTTGGCAACAGAGCCGGAGTGTTTGTTGGCGCCGGTAATCGCCAGCGTTACCCCCTTAAACTTTCCTGGATGCCCAGACCCATTCATCATCGCTGCGTGTTTGTGGGCAATGCCGCCCAAACCCTGCATCCCATCGCCGGTCAGGGCTTTAACCTGGGGCTAAGGGACATAGTGGACCTGACACGGGTATTAAGGCTTGCTCTGAGTGAAAACAGTCAGGCCGATGTGGGCGATATCCGCATACTGCATCGTTATCTGGCGCTTCGCGAGCACGACAGACGCGAGACCCTGCTGGCCATCGAATCCCTGGTTCGGGGCTTTTCCAATCAATATTGGCCGCTGGTGGCCGGTCGCAGTCTGGGGCTTCGGCTGCTGTCCTGGTGTCCGCCGCTCAAGGCGCCACTGGCAAGCCGGGCCATGGGCTGGCGCCGTGGTATCCGCCTTACTTCAACCCTGTAACTTTTTCGTCCGAGGACTGACAGATGATGACAACCCAAAGCTGTGATGTGGCCATTGTAGGTGGCGGCATGGTGGGATTGGCAACCGCCATCGGCCTTGCCGAGGCAGGGCTTAAGGTGACAGTTTTGGATGCCGGCAGTCAGAGTGCGGTGGAGGGTGAGCCGCGTCTTAGGGTCAGTGCAATCAATCGTGCCAGTGAAGATCTGCTAAAGTCTCTGGGCGCCTGGCCACTGATGGACTGTCAGCGCACCGCCCCCTACAGCCGAATGCAGGTTTGGGACAAAGACGGCATGGGCAAGATTGGCTTTGATGCCAATGAGCTCGGTGAGACAAGCCTTGGCACCATCATCGAAAACGACAACATTGCCGCCGCACTGGCCAAGCGCGCCGGTGAGTTCGATAACCTGGATTACCGCGAAGGTGTGCGCCTAAGCCGCCTCGCCTTTGGCGAAAAAGAAGCCTGGCTGACCCTGGAAGAGGGCGACATGCTCTCGGCTGCCGTTGTTATCGCCGCCGATGGCGCCAACAGTTGGGTGCGCAGCCAGTGCAATATTCCGCTGACCTTCTGGGACTATGGCCATACCGCCATCGTTGCCACCATAGAAACCGCCGAGCCCCACGAGAGCTGTGCCCGTCAGGTGTTCCTGCCTGACGGTCCGCTGGCGTTTTTGCCGCTGTATCAGGCAAATCTTTGCTCCATCGTCTGGTCGGTGACCGAGCCCAAGGCGCAGGCGCTGCTGGCCATGGATGATGAAAATTTTTCAAAATCCCTCACCGCCGCCTTCGATGCCCGTCTGGGCCTGTGCCAGGTAAAGAGCGAGCGTATCGGCTTTAACCTGCGGATGCGCTATGCCCGCCATTTTGCCCGCCACCGCCTGCTGCTGGCGGGGGATGCGGCCCACACCATACATCCGCTGGCGGGCCAAGGGGTAAACCTGGGTTTTCAGGACGCCGCCGCCATAATCCATACCCTCAGTGGCCTGAAAGCCGACGGTAAAGACATAGGCGATTACCGCCTGCTGCGGCCGCTGGAGCGCGAACGTAAGGCCGCCGCCCAGGAAATGATAGCCACCATGGAAGGCTTCAAACGCCTCTTTGAAGGCAACAACCCCATTAAGCAAGCGGTGCGGGATCTGGGGCTGAATCTGGTGGATAAGCTGCCTGGACTGAAAACAGTGTTCATCAAACAGGCCATGGGCAGATAAGCAAACAGTCTCTGTGAAATATTTGATAACAGCTGCCGACCAGGCAGGCGTTAAAGGCGATTTTTGCAGCAAATATCAAACAATTGGCGGCCAAAAATTGTAATGCGACTTCTGAAGATTAGTTTTTTCTGGTTTTTTCATAAGAAAAACTAATGCCTTGTTGTTCGGATTAGAAAATTCTCTTGTATACAAATTTGTGACGCAAGGTATAATTTCGCCGCATTTTAACCAGGTGCCGTTTCTATTTTTGGCACCAAAGCCCCGGATAGAAGGGATAATAATGGCTAATAAAACTGTACTCTTTAGCAAGCACCTGGAATCGAACGCCAAGATGGTGGACTTCCACGGCTGGGATATGCCCCTCAACTATGGCTCCCAAATCGAAGAGCACCATGCCGTGCGCCGTGACGCCGGTATGTTCGACGTATCTCACATGACTGTGGTGGACGTTGAAGGTGCCGATGCCCGCGCTTTCCTGCGCAAACTGCTGGCTAACGACATTGCCAAACTGACCGTTCCCGGCAAAGCCCTCTACGGCGGCATGCTGAACCACGACGGCGGCGTCATCGACGACCTCATCACCTACTATCTCAGCGATACCCAATACCGCGTGGTAGTTAACTCTGCGACCCGCGAAAAAGATCTGGCGTGGATTGGCGAACAGGCCAAAGGCTTCGACGTTACCATCACCGAGCGTCCTGAACTGGCCATGATTGCCGTGCAGGGTCCTAACGCCAAGGCCAAAGCCGCCACCGTATTTACCGCCGAGCAAAACGCCGCCATCGAAGGCATGAAGCCTTTCTTCGGCAAGCAGGCCGGCAGCCTCTTTATTGCTACCACAGGTTACACCGGCGAAGCCGGTTACGAGATTATCGTGCCTGAAGCCGAAGCCGAGGCCCTGTGGCAAGCCCTGCTGGATGCCGGTGTGCAGCCATGTGGTCTGGGTGCCCGTGATACCCTGCGTCTGGAAGCCGGTATGAACCTCTACGGTCAGGACATGGACGAAAGCGTCAACCCACTGGCCGCCAACATGGGCTGGACCATTGCATGGGAACCGGCGGATCGCGACTTTATCGGCCGTGAAGCATTGGAAGCCATCAAGGCCAAGGGCAGCGACAAATTAGTCGGTCTGGTGATGGAAGAGAAGGGCGTTCTGCGCCATGATATGCCAGTGTTTTTTACCGACGCCAATGGCGTTGAGCACCAGGGCGTGATCACCAGCGGTACATTCTCACCCACTTTGGGCTATTCTATCGCGATGGCTCGCGTACCCGGCGCCATCGGTGATACTGCCGAAGTGGAAATGCGCAAGAAGCGTGTGACGGTGCGTGTTATTGCACCCAGCTTCGTACGCAACGGAAAACAAGCATTTTAAAAGACCCGATTAAGGAACAAGAACAATGAGCAATATCCCGTCCGAACTCAAGTATGCTTCTTCCCACGAATGGATCCGCAAGGAAGACGACGGCACCTACACCGTAGGTATCACTGAGCACGCTCAGGAACTGCTGGGTGACATGGTATTCGTTGAGCTGCCTGAAGTGGGTGACACTGTGTCTGCCGGTGAAGACTGCGCCGTGGCCGAGTCTGTAAAAGCCGCCTCTGACATCTATGCCCCTATCTCCGGTGAAGTAATTGCCGTGAACGAATCTCTGGAAGATTCTCCTGAGCTGGTAAACAGCGATGCTTACGGTGACGGCTGGTTCTTCCGCATCAAGCCTTCTGATGAGTCTGAGCTGGACAGCCTGCTCGATGCCGAAGGTTATCAAGCAGTTATCGACGAGGAATAATCCTCGCCAGGAAAAACGAAGCCCCCCGGGGCTTCGTTTGTTTTATCCGACATAAAGCAGATCGGTCGCAATTGAGATCGGCGTAATTTGAAAGGTTTATCATGACCAAGCAAACCCTCACAGAGCTGGAACAGCACGAGCTGTTTCTGACCCGTCACATTGGCCCCGATGCCGACGAACAGCAAGCCATGCTGAACTACGTTGGTGCCGAGTCCCTGGAAGATCTGACCGCCCAAATCGTACCCGAGTCTATCCGTCTGGGTCGCGAGCTGAACGTGGGTGCCTCCAATGGCGAAGCCGCCGGTCTGGCCTACATCCGCCAGCTGGCCGATAAGAACCAGGTGTTCAAGAGCTACATTGGTATGGGCTACCACGGCACTGAAGTGCCTAACGTTATCCTGCGTAACGTGCTGGAAAACCCGGGTTGGTACACTGCCTACACCCCATATCAGCCAGAAATCGCCCAGGGCCGCCTCGAAGCCATCCTGAACTTCCAGCAGCTGTCCATCGACCTGACCGGTCTGGACCTGGCCTCTGCCTCTTTGCTGGACGAAGCCACTGCCGCTGCCGAAGCTATGGCGCTGGCCAAGCGTGTATCCAAGGCCAAGAAAGCCAACACTTTCTTCGTAGCCGATGACGTATTCCCACAAACCCTGGACGTGGTAAAAACCCGCGCCGAGTGTTTTGGCTTTGACATTGTGACCGGTCCTGCTGCTGATGCCGCTAACCATGATGACCTCTTTGGTGCCCTGTTCCAGTACACCAACCGTCAGGGTCAACTGACCGACTTCACCGAGCTGTTTGCCCAGCTGCGCGCCAAGAACGTGATTGTGACCGTGGGCGCCGACATCATGTCGCTGGTGCTCTTGAAGAGCCCCGGTGCCATGGGCGCCGACGTGGTATTCGGCTCAGCCCAGCGCTTTGGCGTGCCCATGGGCTTTGGTGGCCCACACGCCGCCTTCTTTGTGTCCAAAGATGAGCACAAGCGCTCTATGCCCGGCCGTATCATCGGTGTGTCCAAAGACACCCGTGGCAAGACTGCCCTGCGTATGGCCATGCAAACCCGCGAGCAGCACATCCGCCGCGAGAAAGCCAACTCCAACATCTGTACCGCACAGGTGCTGCTGGCCAACATGGCCTCTTTCTACGCCGTATTCCATGGCCCACAGGGGCTCAAGGTGATTGCCGAGCGCATCCATCGCCTGACCGACATCCTGGCCGCCGGTCTTGCCGCCAAGGGTGTGACTGTACTGAACAATCAATGGTTCGATACCTTAAGCTTCAAGGTTGATGTGGACGCCGTACGTGCCCGCGCCCTGGCTGCCGGTGTGAACCTGCGCTACGACGCCGATGGCGTTGTGGGTGTGAGCCTGGCCGAAACCACTACCCGTGGCGATGTTGCCGAACTGTTCGACATCATCCTGGGCGCCGGTCATGGTCTGGATGTGGCCGCTATCGATGCCGACATCCTTGCCAAGGGTTCAAACTCTATCCCTGCAGCGCTGGTGCGTGAAGAAGCCTACCTGACTCACCCAACCTTTAACCGCTACCACAGCGAAACCGAGATGATGCGCTACATCAAGCGCCTCGAAAGCAAAGATCTGGCGCTGAACTACTCGATGATTTCGCTGGGTTCCTGCACCATGAAGCTCAACGCCGCCGTTGAGATGATCCCGGTGAGCTGGCCAGAATTTGCCAACATGCACCCCTTCTGCCCATCCGAGCAGGCCCAGGGTTACACTCAGCTGATTGGCGAGCTGTCCGATTGGCTGGTGGATATCACAGGTTACGATGCCGTATGTATGCAGCCTAACTCAGGTGCTCAGGGCGAATACGCCGGTCTCCTGGCAATCCGCAAGTACCACGAGTCTCGCGGCGAAGGCCATCGCGACGTGTGTCTGATCCCTCAGTCTGCCCACGGTACCAACCCGGCTTCTGCCCAGCTCGCTGGCATGAAAGTCGTAGTAACTGCCTGTGACAAAGAAGGTAACGTCGATCTGGACGACCTGCGCGCCAAGGCCGCCGAAGTGGCCGAGAACCTGTCGTGCATCATGATCACTTATCCTTCTACCCACGGTGTATACGAAGAAACCGTGCGTGAAATCTGTGACATCATTCACCAGCACGGCGGCCAGGTGTACCTCGACGGTGCCAACATGAACGCTCAGGTAGGCCTCACCGCCCCTGGCTTTATCGGCGCCGACGTATCGCACCTGAACCTGCACAAAACCTTCGCCATCCCTCACGGCGGCGGTGGCCCCGGCATGGGCCCAATCGGCGTGAAGAAGCATCTGGCACCCTTTGTGGCCGGTCACGCTGTGGTTAAGCAGGGCATCGAAAGCGACAACAATGGCGCCGTGTCTGCCGCGCCATTCGGCAGCGCCGGCATCCTGCCAATCAGCTGGATGTACATCAAGCTGCTCGGCAGCAAGGGTCTGAAGCAATCTACCCAGACCGCTATGCTTAACGCCAACTACCTGACCAAGAAGCTGTCTGAGCACTACCCAGTGCTGTTCCGCGGCCGTAACGATCGTATCGCTCACGAGTGCATCATCGATATGCGTCCGCTGAAAGAAGCCTCTGGTGTGACCGAGATGGACGTGGCCAAGCGTCTGAACGACTACGGTTTCCACGCGCCAACCATGAGCTTCCCGGTTGCCGGCACCCTGATGATCGAGCCGACTGAGTCTGAATCCAAAGTCGAAATCGACCGTTTCATCGAGGCCATGGTTGCCATTCGCGGCGAAATCGCCCGTGTGGAAAGCGGCGAGTGGCCAGTGGACAACAACCCACTGTGCAACGCCCCGCACACCATGGACGACATCATGGACCCAGCGTTCGATGCCCGTCCATACAGCCGTGAGCTGGCGGTGTTCCCGACTGAGTTCGTGCGCGCCCACAAGTTCTGGCCAACGGTGAACCGTATCGATGACGTGTATGGCGATCGGAATTTGTTCTGTGCTTGTGTGCCGATGAGCGACTACGAGTAAATGGCTACTTAGCCTGGATAATACGGCGTCACCCCACTGTTTTCGTGGCTCTTTACATGAGTAAACTGCGCGGCGAAAACAGCAGGTTTCCTTGTCTTATCTGCGGCAGTAACGCCATTGTTGGCGCCTTGACGTCGGCAACGCAATTTTGGCCTTGTTGACCCCTGGCTAGACTGACAAATAAAAAACGAGTGCTTCGGCACTCGTTTTTTATTTTGGGATAACTGTTACGTCAAACTCGGGCTCAGCGCCTTTGCTGCGCCTTGCTTCTGAATTGTCCGGGGGTGATGCCAATCACGTGCTTGAATTCCCGGATAAAGTGGGCCTGATCGTAGAATCCGGCCTGATAGCCGATGTCGGTGAGCGGGGCGGCGGTGTCGTGTTTAAGCAGCTCGCGGGCGAAGCCGGTACGCTGCAGAATGCTGTAGTTTTTTGGGGACATGCCCACATTTTGCTGGAACAGGCGTTCGAGCTGGCGCTGGCTGATATCCATCTCGGTTAGCAGGTTGCGTATTTCACCCTGACCCTTTTGCGCGGCTATCCATTTGAGTGCGTACTGCATCCTGGGCTCGGTTGCCTGAGCTTGGGACTCGTGGGCGGTGAGATATTGCAGCAGCCGGGTTTCGAGCAGGGCAATGCGCTCTGGTGCCGTGGGCAGCAGCGCTAAGCGCTCGGCCAGTTCATCGCTTAACAGCGCCAGCGACAGATCCCCCGGTGTCAGGTGTTGTCCCAACAATTCTGACAGCGGTGACTTTAAAAATACCCGCCCTGCGCCGGGCCAGAAGCGAATACCCAGGGCATCAATCCTGCCGGAGAGTTCCAGTTTGGTGCTTTGTTTGGTGGGACCCGTGATCAGGCATTGTGCCCTGTGTTGCCAGCCATCCAGGTGCATGGGCGCGCCAAAATTAAACACGATACCTGTGCCGCCTTCGGGGTGCATAAACTCAGTCGACTGTGACTCGGCGCCTGCGGGGCGGAAGATTTGCCAGTAGCAACTTACATAGGGCTGCAGCAGGGCGCAGGGCTGGTAGCGCTGAAAACCAAGATGCGGCAGTGTCGACATAGCAAAGCGCTCCAAAAGCGGGGGTGAGCCAGTATATCAAAGCAAGATTGGGTGAAAACCCGCAAGCCTTTTTACATCTCGTGCTTCTTAATCAGATACCGTCAATCTTACATTCGCTGTTTCATTCATTATTCATAGTGCCTGAGGTCGCAGTAACGCCAGAGAAAGCAGGGCTTTCCTTCATCCCTGAAAGTGGGCACGAGAGGCTTAAGCCTCGATTTTAACTGAGGTCTGCCAATGAATACCTGCGTCAATCAAACCTCAGTGTTACTGGAGTGGGGTGTTGTTCAGAGGCCTGCATTCCTTCGTCAACATGATACCTGCTATGGCTTTCTTAAGACCTGGGGTCAATCCTTTGATTTGTTTAAGCCTCGAATAGAGGTATTCGCAAGGTTTTCAGTCTTTTGACTGGTTTGTAAGGGTTTTTCCGTACGAATGGCGATTAATTTTTATCCGGGATTTACGCCTTATCGGTGGTCTTGTAAAAAAACATCGGTTAATGTAGCCGGTTGTTGTAGTGGGTTTTCCCCTGAGAACAGATAGCCCGCTGCAATGGTTAGAACATCACGCCTGAACAATGAAAAAACCAAGTAGTACCAATACAAAAAGGTAAGAGGTGATCTATGAAGGAATGGTATTTGTCCCATCAGGGCGAGATCAGTGGCCCCTTTGGGTTGACTGAAGCCAATCTGTTTATCGCAGCCCATCCAGACAGCTATGCCTGGGAGCCATCGTTTGCCCAGTGGGTACCGGTAAGCCACATCGACGAGTTTGAGCTTAAGCTAACGCCCCCGCCGCCACCCAAAGCCGTGCCACAGGCCTTGATTGAGCGGGTATTCGCCAAAGAGCAAGGGCTAAAGCAGTCGCTCGAACCCATAGCCGCCAGCCTGACGTCACTGCAGCAAAGCCTGTCGGCACTCGGTGCCGATATCAAGGGCAGCAAAACGGTCACTCAGAGCCTGAATCAAGAGGTCAATCAGACCCTGCGCACCATCAATGAGCAGTATGAGGCGTTGCAGAAAAAGCTGGCCGGTTTTGCCGTAAGACAAGGCTAACCCCATTCCACACAGTCGCCGTGGCGATGAACAAGAATGATCACTATGAAGAAATGGATTCTTTCACATAATGGTGCCCAGAGCGCGCCATTGACCCATGCCGAGGCTATCGCGTTTTTACAGGATAAACCCGAGAGTTATGGCTGGCACCCTTCGTATACCCAGTGGCTCCCCGTGAGTCATATTCCTGAATTCAGTGGCCACATCCCCACGCCTGCTCCAGTGGCGACAACTGTGCCACCCACGCTCTCGGCAGCATTTGAACGCCGACGTCAGCAACTGACACAGCAGGTCGGAGCCCTTGAGGCCAGCGTGACGACCACCCAGGGGGTGCTCCGTGAGCTGGAGCAGGAAATTACCACCTACAAGCGCCTGACCCATAAGCTCAGCGACGAGGTCAAACGGGGGATTGCGGGCATTGAGGAAGATGCAGGCCAGTACCGCAAGCAACTGGACGACCTTGGCTACGCGCTGGCGATGGCCAAAGTCGAACTTACCGAAGTGAGCGACGGGTTTGACCTGTGTCTGCGTGAGCGCAAGGCAAAAGCCGATGCGGGTCAGGATGCGGTGTCAAACACAGTGAGTGCACCTCTGGTGACCTCGGGGATGGCAAGTTTAACGGTGGCGCCTCGAATCGAAGCCGCTGCCGTTTCTACTGCCACCTTAGCCCCTGCATCTGACTCCGTGCCTGAGCGTAAGCCTGTGCCTGAGCTTAAGCATCAGCCTGAGCCTGAGCTTAAGCATCAGCCTGAGCCTGAACCCGTGATTGGCGCCGAACCTGAACTGTCTGAAATCGACAGCGACCCGCTCGAAGTCGATAGCGAGCTGCTCGTTGATGCACCCAAGGCCAGTATTGAAATCGCCCCTCTTGAGTTTGAGTCCATCGCGCTGGAGCAGGCTGAATCAGTGCTCCCGGCGACTCCATCGCATGAGCCGTCAGCAGTAATCCGCCTCGAACTCATAGAGAATGCGTCAATGGCGTCAGGCGAGGTGGAAGCACAAGCCGAACACGAGCTGCTTTTGCCTGAAGATGATGAGGGGCTCAGTGCCGATCTGGCTCTGTCACTGGCCTGGGAGCAGGAGTTGTCCAATGCACTGGAGCCGCTGCCAGTGGTAAAGGAAACTGCAAATGAAGCTTCCCGTACAGAGCCTGATGAGGCTGTTGAGAGTGAGGACGCCGATGGGAGTACTGAGCCCCAGGCAGCCACGTCGTTGGCTTTTAAGCCTGAGACAGGTGCGTCCGGGATGACAGTGCCCCAGGCTGCCACTGCTGCCACCCCGGCAAAAGATCCCGCATTGGTTCCCAAGGATCCTGTTGCTGTAAAGCGGCCCAAAATGATTTCGGTAAACGACTTTATCGCTTCCCTCGATGCCGCCGAAGCGGCCAAGGGCACAGCCGATATCGGGTTTGCAGAGGTGCCAGCCGCCGGTGATGTGTCTGTCCCCACAGGGGCATTAAAAGGTGATTCTCGGTCGTTGGACCCGGTCGCTGTGAAGGCCAACCCCGATGATTTTTTCGCGTCCCTGATGCCCAGCACTTTGCCAGACCCGTTGCCCAGTCGCCCCCAGGGTAAAGACGGATTATTTGGCTTTTCCCCGGAGGATTTTACCCCTGCCGGGACGGCTCAGAAGGCGTCTGCTACTGAGCCCGGGGCTAAAGATAGCGCCACTGTGTCAGTAAAGTTGCCTGAGGATAAGGCGCCGGAGGCTGAGTCTTCCATAAAGGCAGAAAAAGCCGAGCCCAAAGTCAAGCTGCCGTCGGTGACGAGCATCTTCAAGTCCGTGTTCAAGGGCGATAAAAAGGATGCTCAGCAAGAGACCGAGGTCGATGAAGAAGGCTCTGCGGATGAGGTTTCGACTGCCGAGGCGTTTAGCGAGGATGCGCTGAGCGGTGAGCAATCCGGTCAGCCCAAGCCGCAAAAAGGCGATGTCGAAGGCCGCATGCGCCGCAGAAGCCGCAGGCGCGGTTGATTGATGTTTGCCTTCATCTGAATAAAACGCCCGGCTGATTTGCCGGGCGTTTTGTTTTTACGTTTCGCTAACGAGGTTGCTTCAGGCTTGGTCAGCGCTCGATGCTTTGCGCCTGGCCAACCAACAGGCAAAGGGATACCAGAGCTGTCCCATAAAGGAGCGGGGCAGGGGCTTGGTGGTGCCGTAGTGGGCGGGCCAATGCTTTGAAGGCACATGCAAGGTGCCAAAAAGCCAGTCGTAAATGGGTGTGTGGGCACCGTAGTTGGTATCTATGGCTGGCTTTTCCGAGCTGTGATGCCAGTGGTGGAACCAGGGCGTCACCAACAGATATTTGATGGGACCAAAATGCAGCCGGGTGTTGCAGTGGATAAGCACCGCCTGCAGCGCCGCAAAGGCCACATAGATGTCCAGCGCGGCTTTGTCAGGCCCCAGCAGATACAATGGCACCATCACCATGGCACGCTCGGAGAACATCTGAATAAAGTGGCCTCGGGAGCCTGCGAGCCAGTCTAAATCTTCCACCGAGTGATGCACCGCATGGATGGGCCACAAAAAGCCCACCTCGTGAAACAGCCTGTGTTCCCAATAGAGCACAAAATCGGCCGCGAGTATGATGGCCACCACCTGTACCCACAGCGGCAGCGCCTGAATCCAGGCCTGCACAGGGTCACTTACCGCCCAGTGAAAGTGGCTCACATGGTAGTTGGCGTACAACAAAATGGCAGAAATGGCCAAATGGTTAAACACAAAATACCAGAGATCCAGCCCCCAGCCGGGGCGCAAAATCACCTGATCTTTATACCGTGGCAGCAGTTTCTCCAGGGTCATAAAAATAAATACTGACCCCAAGAACGCCAGGATAAGCCAGTCGACACCGAGGGATAGCGCTTTTGGCGCCACAGGCCCAACCGGGATTTGCCAGCCGCCCAGTAAAAACGCGATGCCGGTCAGGGCGATCCCCGCCATGCCCAGGCGTCTGTATCCCCCAAGCACAAAGGTCAGCAGTCCAAAAAACAGTGAAAAATACATGCCGTATTTCAGCACTTGCTGAAGCTCTTCGGCGTTGTAAACCGCCCTGAGTTCGGTGGTGGTGAGGTAGGAAGGATAAAGATAGGCAAGCACGGCCAGAAGGGAGAGCGCCCCTAAAAATACGCTGGCGTAGCCACTGATTTTACCTTCTCCGAGTCGGAAGGCCTTGTGGGGGTGTGGGGGCACGTCCCTTTGCTGATAGTGATACTGCTCATCCATGGCTGAATATCCTTGTGTCGTGGTGGGGTGGCATAATTCGGGTGAGCCCGGTTGCTGGCTCCATTGGCCGCTTAATGCAATTGCGGCGATTATGTCACAGCCCGGATGACGGATATAGCGCTCTGGTGAAATGCGACGTGCTAAGCTTTCAGCATACGCCAAAAGTAATAGTGAAAAAGGATGTAATGTGAGTACTGGATGGTTCTACCGGCTGTTGCGCCCTGCCGCCTTGCGGCCGGGAACTGGAGTCGCTTTGCAGCCAAGAGCCGTGACGGTAACCGCAGTCCCATTAGCAGGGCTGCTGCTGACCGGGCTGCTGGTCATTGCCACTGCATCGGCAAAGCCGCTTGCCACCGATTTTGAACCCGGTGCTGGCAATCATCTCAACCCCGGGTATGTGGCACGCTCGTTTGCCGCTATCGTTCACGGCCGCGAGTATGAGGCTGGCAGTTTTCCCCTTTCCAAGTGGGTCGGTGAGATACGATTTGCCATCGAAGAGCAGGTTCAGGAGCCGGTGCAGCGCCAGTTGGTGCTTATGCATTTTAAGCAGCTTGGTGAACTCACAGGGCTCCGTATCCGTGAAGTGGGTGTTAAAGAGGCAAATCTTCATATTCTTTTTACCCGCCAGCGGGATTGGGAGGGGGAAGTGAAGCGGCGCCTGGGGGCTAAAGCCGCTGCCAATCTGCACGGAGCCGTGTGCCTTGCCCATTTTGAGGCGCCGGGCGGTGTTATCCGCCGGGCACAGGTGTTTATTCCTGTGGATCAGGCCAGGATGCATGGCAAGTTGGTATCCTGCGTGGTGGAAGAGCTGACCCAGGTGCTGGGGCTGCCAAACGATAGCGAGGCGATATTTCCTTCCGTATTCAACGATAAAGCCGCAGCAGACTTGCTTACCCCCATGGACTGGGTGCTGATCCGGTTACTGTATCAGGACGCCCTTAAACCGGGCATGAGCCGCACCCAAACTGCGCCCATCATCGCAGAGCAACTGGCAATATGGCTCGCCGATGGCACTTTGGCGAGCGCCGAAAGCGAGGTGCGACGGGGTGAGCTCTATCGATTGCTGGGGCGATGATAGGCCACTCATGCTGGTGTAAAAAATTGGTTTCCAGTATCTTGTGGGCACAATGGATTACACACAGTGCGGCGCTTATTAAATATGGAATTACCGGCACTTACCTCCCAGGTAAAAATGAAAATTTCGGGGCTGTTCAATCGCCCCTTCACCCGACCACTCACGCGCATCCTCATCAGCCTGAAACGATTCTGGCAAAGCCTTAATTTTGCCCAGCGCTGCTATGTGGCAGCCACAGTGTTGCTGCTGGTTGAGCTGGTGTTGATGCTGGAGTTGGGCCCATGGTTTCTCGCCCTGATGTCCCTGATGATGTTAACCGGCCTGGTGAGTGAGTTCTGGCCGCGCTTTTTACACGTGTGGCACAGCCTGCCGGGTAAGGCTCTCATCCTGCTGTTCTATGCGGTCGTGGCCAACTTTGCCCTGGGCAATGCGGCAGGCATGGTCAATGAGGTGACCGGGGTGGCGGCATCCAGTCTGCCATACAGTCATAACTTTGCGATTTTGCTCAGTTTGCCGGGGTGGTTCTTTATCACCTCGCTGCTGATGTTACTGCTGGCCCAGGTGGCCATGCCCTTTTACTTATTGCTGCTGTTACTGCTCAAGCCCTTTGGTATTCACGCGCTCTGGCACCCACCCCATTACCGCTTTGTGTTTACCACCGCCTTGGTGCGCTGGTTTTGGAGTATTGCGCTGCTTATCCAGCTGTTGATGCTGGGTGCCTTTACCGGCGTCGGTTCGGAATCCAGCGCCTTCACGTCGGGCTTATATGAAGGATTTTTCCATGCCGATGAAGATGTGCAAAAAAAGGTGATAGAAACCGGGATATTGCCCGCATCCGCCCCAGACTCAACGGGCAACGCCGAGCCGGCGTCTGTGGCTGGCGCTGTGATTGACGAGCCCGAGGAGCCCGCCGCCAATTTGGGTGTACATATCACCCGAGACGGAGATACGACCAATCTGGCTTCCATGCCGGTACGTGAAATGCGGGCCCGAGCCGAACGCTACCACAGTCTGCAGCAGTCGATGCTGGCGTATTTTATTTATGTATACGAATCAGATAGTCGCTCCCGTTGCCAACATTCGCAAGGCAGTAAGGTGGTGGAGCTGAACGACTACGAAATCCTGGAGATCCTGAAGGACGACAGCGTTCCTTTGGGGTACAGCTACAGTGTGAAACGCTGTATTTCGCCGGCCTTTGGTCAGTGATATCAACCCCTCAGACACCGGGTTCAAACCACTAAAAAAGCTGCCTCAGGGCAGCTTTTTTATCAGCTTCTGCAAATGCCTGTTTTGCCTCAGACCTCTTCGACGAGACTTTGCCTAACGCTGTCCAATGGGATGGTTTGGTGCCATGCCTTATATTCCGAGCGAACTTATCTGGGTTAATGCAGCCTCACCGCCTTGATAGTTACCTGCGTTTTGGGTTCGTGGAAGGCGACTTTTTTGTCTTCATCATAATATTTTTCAATGACTTCTACATTGGCGATGGCGTCGAGCACGGCCTCGCCGGAAACCAGCTGGCCAAATACGGTGTAACGGCCATCCAGATGTGGCCGGGCCCCATGGCAGATGTAAAACTCTGTGGAGCCAGAATTGGGGTCTTCGTCCCGGGCAAGCCCCAGGGTGCCTTTGAGGTGGGGATGATGATTGAACTCAGCTTCCACCATGGGCTCGCTGTTTTCATCCAGGCTGCCAGCCTGAATAACATGTCCCTTGACCACCCGGTAGAAAGACTTGCCTTCGTACCAGCCGCTTTGCGCCAGTCGTTTAAAGTTGGCGACGGTTTGGGGGGCTTCATCGGGGAAAAATGCAAAGGTCATCTCGCCCAAGGAGGTTTCTATGGTGACGAGATCTTCCGCCTTCGCGCCTGTGCCAACGAGGGCAAGGCAGAGTGTCATCAAGGGCAGGAACAGCCCGGATGATAAGCGTCGGGAAACGGGTGTCATTGCACAGTCCGGTGGCGTGGTGGTTCCAACCTAAACTACAGGGATTGGCTTAAAATTCAAGTTATTGCTGATTGCTTGCCACACCTCTGTCTTCAGGCGTCAGTAAAACCAGCCGGTACGCACTCCCACACCAACGATAACAAATGCCACAGATAGCAGGGTAACCACCATGACATGGGTTGCCATGGTGTAAAGCAGACGGGTTTTGCTGGTTGACATCGGAGTGCCAGACGACAGGGCGGCAAGCTGTGGCAGCACTCTGAATCTGGCATTCAGTGCAACCAGAAGCGTCAGCAGCAACAGCAGCATCTTGGCCTTGATGATGGCCGAAAACGGCTGAGCTTCGGCAAACCAGAGGGCCGGGTTGGGCAAATAGTGGCGCGCCAGCATCATTCCCGTGGTGACCTGCACCGCGAGTGCGGTCATGGCCAGCTTTTCAAACCGGGACTCAAAATCCAGTAAAGGCTGTGGGTCGTTGTTTTTTATGGCACCGGGCAGAATGCTTAGGGTTAATACCAGGTGGCCTCCGGTCCAGAGAGTGGCCCCCAGCACATGGAGCAGTAAAATCGTGGCGTACAAGGTCAAGATTCCCCAAAGGCGCCCCGTCAGTTTGATGGGCGATGGCGCCAAGATTAAGGGAGGGGAATCAAAGCGCCTTGATCCAGGTTAATTCACGGAAAAAAGTAGGCGAACGGGAGTTAGCGCCGGTTGGCCGTCGTATCAGAAGGCGCTTTAGCCCTTAACCTCTGCATCAGGCAGTAAAACGGTGCCTTTGAGATAGTCCACGGCCTGACCGGAGATCCTGACTCTGTCGTCACGGAGTTCACAGACCAGGCTGCCGGGGCGGGACGAAAGTTGCCGGGCCGTCAGTCGGGTTTTATTGAGCCTTTTGGCCCAATAGGGCGTCAGTTCACAATGGGCCGATCCCGTTACCGGGTCTTCGTCCACCTTGAGCTTTGGAAAAAAGCAGCGACTGACGAAGTCCACCTCATCACCGGGCGCTGTGACTACAACCCCTCTCAGGGGCAGGCTGTGCCAGGGGGCAAAGTCCGGTGTCAGGGCTTTTACGCTCCCTTCATCCTTGAGCACTACGACATAATCAAAGCCGGCGAGCACGGCCTCTGCGCCCGAACTGAGACCCGCAATCAGGGCGGCGGGTACCTCGATGGCCTGTGGCTCAGTGGCTGGAAAGTCGAGGGTATAGAGTCCGTTGCTGTGCGTTACTGTGAGAGTGCCGCTCAGGGTATGGAAGTCTATGTCATCCCCCTGGTGGCCAAGGTGATTAAAAAGTACATGTGCTGCGGCCAGGGTGGCGTGGCCACAGAGATCCACTTCCTCAGCGGGCGTAAACCAGCGCAGGTGATAGCCCCCGTCTTTGGGGACGAAAAAAGCGGTTTCCGACAGGTTGTTCTCATTGGCAATTCTGGCGAGCAGCTTATCGTCCAGCCAGTGGGGCAGGGGGCACACTGCGGCCGGGTTACCTTCAAACACCCGGCTTGCGAAAGCATCGACCTGATACAGGGTTATTTCCATGGGACTTCCTTGAAGCAATATCGGAAATGTATTCAGAAATTGTTATGCAAGGTATTGTTATTTCAGCTTGTTTGCCTTGAGTCAACCCAGGAGCCCTGCCCACGGGCTCTGGAGGGCTGAAAGTCAGCCTTACGCATTACCCAGCTGGGTCCCGGGCGAGAAGGCGGTACTCAATCACATAGAGGGAATCCAGCTCGGGGTAGATATCGCGGATGATACGTTTCAAATCCTCCAGTGACAGATGCTCCTGGCGGGCGTGCTCTTCGTTCAGGTCATCGAACTGAATGGGGGTGACAGAGCGTATCTCAATATCGCAAAACCAGCGGTCTGTCTCATAGGTATGGACGGCGACCCGGGTGCCGGGCACATAGTGGGACTCTGCCTCATCACGGATGGTGATGGTCTTGTCACCGGACAGAATGATGGGTTCGAACCGCTCGTAAAAGGTGATTTTAGTGGGATGCACTTTAGGCTCCAAGGCTAAAATAAAGGGGCTTTTTCTCAGGACCAAGCCATTTTAACGCTGTAACGCCCGACTGCGGTGCTTTTTGGGTGCACTTTCGAAAGGGGCTCAAATAAATTCGTCTGAAATGCTAAAACACGTGTTTACGAACCGTTTTTAAGGAGAGAGTGTGGCGCAGTGCCGCTGACGCTCTACCAATGGCGAGTGCCCCGGAGCACGGCACCCCATGCTCGCGGCCATGTACCTTGCCGACGACAGGTTCAGGCAGTGTTACTACCGCTTCGGCGAAGGCGCGGCAGCCCATGCTCGCGGCCATGTACCTTGCCGACGACAGGTTCAGGCAGCTTTACGACCGCTTCGGTGAAGGCACGCCAGCGCTGATGCATGATAGTCTGCTGGCCTGTGGGGCTATCGATAGAGGTCTTGTGTACTTTCATAAAAAACCGGCGCAATACAGTTTTTTATTTACTAATCAATACGTTCATATTCACGGCAGATAAGCCGTGTATCCGCCTCAGACAGGGCTTCTCCGGTCAGACCGCATTGGAAATGCCCTTCGGCAGGGCTTTGGTTGTAGCGGCACTGGCGGCACACGCCAAAGGTGCGGCCACCATTGGCCTGTTGCAGCTGCTTTAAAAGCTCAGCGAGGGAGCCTTGCAGCCGGGTGTCGAATCCATGCTCTGTGTGCAAGGCACAAAGCAGGGGAGACTGGGCCAGTTCGGCGAGCAGTGCCAATCCAGCCTCAGAGGGTTTGAGGTGCACCACCCGCTTGTCTTTGGCATCGCTCTGGCGCTCAATCAGCCCCTTTTTCTCCAACACCTTCAGCGTTTGCGATACGGTTCCCTTGGTCTGGCCCAGGTATTCACACAGGGCCATCAGGGTGTCTGAGTAGCGGTTGCACTCTCCCAGATAGCACAGGGCATCGAACTGCACCGGAAGCAGCCCCAACTCGACTAATTTGTTTCGCCTTTCGCCGCGCAGCAGCGCCGCAATGCGTTCCAGCAACTGCTGGATCTGGATGGTTTCTGAGGTCATGAAATAATTGTATCGCCTCGAAACTATGTTGACAAGGCTGGATCATTTTGGTTTTAATTGTTTCGACTCAAAACAATTAAGGAGATCCACCATGAAATCGTCACAACTTGCCATTGCAACCCTGTCAGGCTTGCTGTTCAGCGCAGCCGCAATAGGCCACGGCGCCCATCAGGGCGGTATTCAGGCCAAAACCGATAAGGCGATAGAACCCGCCTTTGACATAGTGCACGCCAAAATCACCACCAAGGGCAATGTGGCAACCTTCCACATGGGCGTTGCCGGTGAAGCCGGGGGCCTCACTCCCAACGCCGGTGGCAAGCTCGCGGGCGCCTCGGCCTTTGCCTACGTATGGCCGACCAGTATCGACAGTGGCGAAGTGGGCTTTGAAGCCGGGGCAGGTATTCTGGCGCTGGCGGTGGCGAGTCACCCGGACTTCGACGATACCCCGCTGTTCGATGAAAACGGCGACAACAATACCGACAACGATGGCGACCTTTGGCACAGCCACTGGGTGGTATTGGCAGCGGATGAGGCATGCGGCCCCGGAAAGCTCAAGGTGAAGGATATTCCCGAAGGAGCGCGCCCCAAGTTGCCCAAGACCTGGCCCGGGTTGCCGCTGTTTATCGACAGTCCCGGCTTCGACCCGCTGCTGAGCGGCGACAGAGTCGAGGTGAAGGTGCCTTTCGACAATATCGATGTTGTCACGTCCGCCAGCTTTGATGGGGTAACGTCCGGGCTCAGGGTCAGCGCCAATCTGCATACGCCGCTGTTTTGCGTGGTGGATGTGTTCGATGTGGCCTCAGGGGATCTGAGTCTGCCGGGTAAGGTAAATCACTGAGGAACTGGTTATGTCGCACGTTGAATTCCCGCTGGCACCGGCGCTTGCCGCCAGTGGCTGGCTCAATACGCCAAAACCCTTAAGCCTTGATGATTTTCGTGGCAAGCCACTGCTGATTTATGTATTTCAGATGCTGTGCCCTGCATGCATCAGCCATGGTCTGCCGCAACTTGCCCGGGTGGCAAATAGCTTCGGTGATGAAATTGCCATCATGGGGCTGCACTCGGTGTTTGAGCACCACGGGGTGATGGGGCCAGAGGCGCTGCAGGCCTTTGTGCATGAGTATCGGCTCAGGTTTCCCATTGCCATCGACCGTCCGGCTGGACGTATTCCCGAGACCATGGCTCGCTGGGGATTTCAGGGCACGCCGACCCTGGTGCTGCTGGATGCCGATGGCCGGGTGAGGATGCAACACCTGGGGCCGTTGGAAGATATGAAACTCGGTAAGATGATAGGAGCCCTGCTGGCAGAAACATCTGAGAATGCGGTGAATTCCGACAATGCAGCTCATCGCACTTCAGCGGCATTTGAACGAGGTGATTGTGATGATATGCGCTGCAGCCTGTAGCCCAAGCTTCTGTAGCCAGTAGCTTGAAGAGAGCGGGCAGTGATGAAAACAGCCCGCAAACAAAAAACCGGCCATTGGCCGGTTTTTTATTGTCTCGCTTGGGCAAGATTACGCCTGATTGCGATCGCCACCTTTGGCATTGCTGCGGGGGCGCTGCTGGCCCTGAGCACGCTGCTGGCCCTGTCCCTGGGGGCGATTGCCGCTGCGGGGCTTATTGCCGGCGGCTCTGTCAGTGTTCGGGCGGTCGGTGCGTGGCTTGTCGTTACGAGCGCTGTCACTACGGATATCGCTGCGGCCGCTTTCGCTGCGAGCGTTGTCGCTACGGGCTTTGTCGCTACGGGCTCTGTCGCTGCGTGGTTTGTCAGTGCGTGGCTTTTCAGCGCGAGCCTGGTCGTTACTGCTTCTTTCCCGGCGCGGCTGTTCGCTGCGGGATGGGGCTTTGTCCTGCAGGTTCCGCTCTTCCTGCGCTCGGCTGCCCTGGCGCTGTTTGGGCTGTGCATTGCGGCTCTGGCCCTGTGGCTTGCGCCCCTGGCTCTTATTGCCCGGCTTGGCACCTTGCTGACTTCCAGGCTTGGACTTACCCTGATTTTCGCTTGGCGGCAGGCCGTGAACCGGTTCAAAACCCACAAACTCTTTGCGGGGCAGCGACTGCTTAATCAGCCTTTCAATATCCCTTAATTGCTTGGCTTCCTCATTGCAAACCAACGAGGCCGCTTCACCGCTGGCGCCGGCGCGACCGGTGCGGCCGATGCGGTGCACGTAGTCTTCCGGCACGTGGGGCAGTTCGAAGTTCACCACGTTGGGTAACTCACTGATATCAATGCCGCGGGCGGCAATGTCGGTGGCAATCAGCATGCGGATGGCGCCGCGTTTGAAGTCGGCCAGCGCCTGGGTACGGGCGTTCTGGCTCTTGTTGCCATGGATGGCGGCGGCCTTGATGCCTTCGGCTTCCATCTGGCGTACCAGGCGGTTGGCGCCGTGCTTGGTGCGGCAAAATACCAGCACCTGCTGCCAACGGTAAAAACGGGTCAGCTCGGCAAGCAGGGCCGGCTTTTGGTTTTTGTCCACCGGGACTATCCATTGCTTTACCGACTCGGCGGCACTGTTTCTTGGGGTAACAGATACCTCGGCGGCATTGTGCAAGAGTCCATGGGCGAGGGTGCGGATTTCCGGCGAGAAGGTGGCCGAAAACAACAGATTTTGTCGTTTGGCCGGCAGCAATTTCAGGATGCGCTTGATGTCGTGGATAAAACCCATGTCCAGCATGCGGTCGGCTTCATCCAGCACCAGAATTTCCAGACCATGGAAGCTCACGGCATTTTGCTGGTGCAAATCCAGCAGGCGGCCCGGTGTGGCCACCAGAATGTCGATACCACGGCGCAGGGTGGTGATTTGTGGGCCAATGCCCACCCCACCAAATACCACGGTGCTTTTCAGCGGCAGGTACTTGCTGTAGGCGCTGATGTTGTCGGCTATTTGCGCCGCGAGCTCGCGGGTTGGGGTCAGGATAAGGGCACGCACCTGCTTGGGGCCTGCCTTTTGGGTTTGGGACAACAATTCGAGCAAGGGCAGGGTAAAGCCTGCGGTTTTGCCGGTACCGGTTTGGGCTGCGGCGAGCAAATCCCGGCCTTCAAGCACCACAGGAATGGCCTGGGCCTGAATGGGAGACGGGGTTTTATAGCCCTTATGATCGAGGGCTTTGAGGATGGGCGCCGACAGGCCCAGTGAGGCAAAACTCATGCAGTCTTCTCTTGCTTGCAGGAAAGGTGTCCGGACAGGCTTGGTGGCCAGACCCGTAACAGGGGGCGCAAGCTTACCAAAGCACCGGGCATGCCGCCATGTAAATGGCCGCAAACCTGCGTTTATTTGTTGGTTATCCTCGTTCATCCCCGTTTAAGGCGATTCTGGAACACTGTGGCAACACGGGGCGGCATAGTTCTCTATGCCTTGTTTATGGATAGTTGATTTAAAGGAAAAGGCAATGACACAAAAAATTCTTACCTTGGCATTGGGTGCCCTGCTGATGTCTGGATGCGGCTGGTTTGGGGGCGATGAAAAGGCGGCCATGGAGCAGGCCTGGCTCGCGCGTAATGCTGACATTCAGCAAGCGGTTGAGCAAATTCGCGCCGAGGGGCTGGATGCTGTGGTGAAGAGCGCTGAGGCAGGTTCAGTGGCGGCCTGTGTGGCCAATAAGCTTGCCGACGACCCAGTGGGTGAGCTGGTCAAGGTTGAAGGTGCGTTGGTGGAGTCTGCCAAGGTGGCTGAGCTGCTGGCCAATGTGCAGTCTATGATGGAGCAGGAGTTTGACCTGCAAAGTGCGGCGGCCCTCCTGCAACAGGGCGCCGATGTGGCGGCCTATGCCAAGGCCTTGATTGAACAGGAGGGGTTGGAAGGGGCCTCCCAAACATTGGCGCAGATGGTAAGCCAGGCACAGTCTTTCGCCGGTCAGGATCTGGGGCAACACTTCAAGACCCTGATTGGCAGCTGTGAAACCCCGTCCGGAACCTGACACATTCAGTCAGGAATCTGACCAACTGAGCCAGCTTGCCGCCAGCCCCAAACCGGCTCAGTCTGTTTAACCCACGCTGGCCGGGATCCTGTCCGCCAGCGTTCTGGCATTCAAGGGGGTTTTGTTCGCGGCCGCGGCCTGTTTCAGCGCCGCTTTCTTGATGGCCATGGGGCAACGGCCACAGGCGGCAGGCTCAAGCTGCTGAATACTTTCGTAAAGACGGCTGAGGTCCGGAATATTAATCAGCCCCCGCGACTCTTCTATCATGCCCTCACTGTTCATCTTTTTTATCAGCCGGGAGAAGGTTTCCGGCTGAATCGACAAGCGAGACGCCAGGGTACGTTTGGGTACATCCAGGGTCAGCATGCCGCTGTTGTCCCCGGAAGGTTTGCTGTGCCTGAGCAAAAACATCAGCAGCCGGTTCTCGGCGTTTTGCAGCGATAGATTTTCAATTTCCTGAATATCCTTGTGCAGACGCATGCTCATGGCCGCCATCACGGCGATGCAGGCATCCGGGCTCTGCTTGAGAATGGCAAGATAGGCCTCAGCATCAAAACTCACCAGCTCGCAGGCCTGCACCGCCTGAGCCGATACCGGGTAAAAAGGTTCCTGATTGAAAATCAGTGCCTCAGCAAAGGAATGATTCGGTCGCACCACTTCCAGTACCTTGAGCTGGCCCTGGGCGCTGGTGATATAGAGTTGCAGGTTGCCTTTGAGCACCAGATAAAAGCGTTTGGCCGGATCCTGACGGTGAAAGAGGTGCTCCTGTGGCGCGAGGCTGATTCGACCGGCTCCCGCCAGCAGCTGCTCCAATTGCCTCGGCGCAAGGGGAGAGAAAAGATGGTGCTGGTGAATAATCTGACTGGTTTGAATGTCGGTGATCATGCTGCCCCCCGGCTCGGTTACTGAAGGGCAGACTAAGTCACATTTCCATTCAAATCATTGATCTGGATCGCCTTAGGTGGATAAGGCCGGGATCAGTGATGATGCTCATGGCCCGAGGCCATCATCTTTCCTTGCCCTGCTATCACAGGCGCTTCCACCCGTGCGGTTTCACCGTTGTCAAAGTGCAGTGTCAGTGCGACTTGTTCCCCGGTTGCCGGGGGCGCCTGCATGTCCAGCAGCATGCCGTGATAGCCCATGGGGGCGAGTTTGACCATCTCATGGGCGGCTACCTCGATGCGCTCGACGCGCTGCATTTTCATCATCTCCCCCTGTTGAATACTCTGGTGCAGTTCAACCCGGCCAAGGGGCGTTTCTATGGCGGTGAGGGCGATGGATGAGTCGCTGCCATTGTGCAGTGACAGGTAAACAGGCACAGCCCTGGCATTGGGAGGCATGGCCCTTATCCAGGCATCGTGGACCATGACCTCCCCTGCGAAGGGGGCGCTGGAATTGACCAGAGCCAGCAGCAGGGCGGGTTTGATGAGGCGTCTGAAACTGAATGTCATGATGCTTTTCCTTAAGAGTCGTGGTTTGACTAACCCTGGGCTTCAGGATTGAGCAGAGAGGAAATGTCGGCCTGCATTTCGTCCAGCGGCGTGCCAGTGTAAAAGAAGCCCCGCACCCGGCCTTCGGGGTCGAGTACAAAAATCTTGGCGGTGTGGGAATAGAGATAGCCCTTTCCGGCGCTGCCCTGACGTTCAAGACGGAGCTTTTTGTACTCGGTCGTGACCTTATCGTCGGCGAGTTTGCTGTAATCGGCGTGATACATGGCGGCCACTTCATCGATTTTGGCCCGTTCGTCCACCAGACCGATAAAACTGGGGTCAAAGTAGCTCAGGTATTTGTTGAGGTGTTTTGGGGTGTCGTAATCACTGTCGATGCTGACAAAGAGCACCTGAATCCGGGCGCGTTCCTCCGCCGGCATTTTTTGCATCAGCTGGCTGATATGGGCCATGGTGGTGGGGCAAATGTCGGCGCAGTTGGTATAGCCAAAAAACATCATCACCACCTTACCGCGAAAGTCGCTGAGGTTAACCTGAGTCCCTTTACTGCTTTGCATGCTGAAATCGCCGCCAATGCCTTTGAGCACAGGCATCTGCGCCTGTACCTGGGCAGTGGCAAGCACGAACAGCAAAGACAGGATGGATAAGGCGTTGCCGACGAAGGCGGCTGCTTGAATACGCTTGTTTATCATAAGGCTCTCCTGGCTTAGCACCGGACTTCGGCGCCAAGATCGGTCACTGGGGGGAGAAAGCGCTCCCGATACGCAGAAATTTTTGCCTGTCCATCCTGCAGGATGAGCGTCATATCGACCTGGAGTTGGGACAGCTCTTCTTCACCCCGGGCGTTTTGTGCCCGCCATTGGTATTCGAAGCTCACCTGGTATTCCCCCGGTTGCACGCTGGACTGCAATATCAGATTTTTGATTTCCCGCCGGCTTGATTGATGTTGCAGGCTTTCGAGGTAGCTGAGATAGGCCTCTGCCGTGTTGATTCCCCTTTCCGGCGTGATAAAGCTGGCACCGTTGGTAAAAGGGGGCAGGGCGTTTGGATAACGGGTGCCCGGCGCATCCAGCTGAGCCGTCCAGCGATAAATCAGGGCCCGGATAAGGTTGGTGTCGGCGGAGGGGCGAAAGCGAGAGTCAAAGTCGTCCTGCTCGTGCACCTCGGTACTGTGCGCCGTTAAAGCCATGGCAGCATCAAAACTCAGGGTGACTTCGAGGTAGTGTCCCCGGGTTATGTCGCCGGGTGATGGAGGCAAAAACTCCAGGGACACTGAAGCCTGTAAAGGCGAGCCATCGCGCGCTGCTGGCGTGGTGGCTGGTAATGGTGTGGCGGCGGGCAGTGGCGTGATGGCGAGAATATGATGGGCACCGCCGCCCTGTGTGCCCTGATACTCCGGGAGTGTAACAGCCACCGCCTGCTCACCGGATACAGTGGCTGTTCCTGAGTCCAGTGCGCCATACCACTGATAAACCGCAGCTTCCAGCCGGTAGTCTTTCAGTGGCTCGGCGGCCAGCAGGGGCTGGCTGAGTGGCCACACAAAGGCGCTCAACCATGCAAGCTGGCGTGCCCGAAACCCTGTGGTATGGCGCGGACCGGTCATATCAGACTCCTTAACCGGGCCTCCTGGCCCGGCGTAGCAAGGTGCTTACGGCGATGGCTTACCCATTGGGGTTTCTCGCCGCGGTATGTCAGAGGACAACAGCTCAGGCGATGGCGCTGGGCTTCCTCACCTGTACCATCAGGTTGTCATCCCACTCGCCGTCCACCTTGATGTGGGCTGCAGCGCCTTTCATGATGGCCTCAATCAGGTTGTGGTTAACGTAGGCGTGCAGACCTGGCTGGCGGAAGGTGTAGAGTGCAGCGGCGGCGCTGCCACCGGCCACCATCCAGGTTTCCAGATCCCGCTGTGGCCTATCGGCGAAGGAGCCTGCGGGCCACACATAGTCACCGTGACCGCCGATGATATGGGGGCGGGTGTCGCGGTTGGCCTGGGAGTGGATAAAGAGCACCGACTCACCCACCCTGGCATTCAAGGCCTGTTTGCCGGTCAGGGCGCCCACACCACCGTTGAAGACGATATGGGAAGGCAGCAGGGTTTTCATGGTGTTGAGCACTTCTTCCATGCTTTCCATCAGTTGGTTGTAACGTTTGTAATTGCCCTGGGCATCCTTGGGCACGTAGAAGTCAGCTTCGCCAATGTAATAGGCGCGGTCGTAATGCAGCGGATTGCCGTCGCCGTCACTCAAGCCTTCCCGTGGCAGCACCATGATGGCGCCATGCATGCCCATGGCCACGTGCCAGGGGATCATGATGCCGCCCGGGGCACAGTGGTAAACAAAGGTGCCGGCCTTGGTGGCCTTGAAGCGGAAGGTGACTTCCTGCCCGGGGGCAACCAGAGTCAGCTCGCCGCCGCCCATTGCGCCGGTGGCGGAGTGCAGGTCGATATTGTGCGACAGCACATTGGTCTTGGGGTTGACCAGAGTCAGCTCAACATAATCATGCTGATGGCACACAATGAGCGGTCCGGGCACACTGCCGTTGAAAGCACACACCCAGGCATAGACGCCGTTTTCCAGCTCAATTTGTTTTTCTTCCACTTCGAGACGTACTTCAATGACCTTGGGTTTGCCGCTGGCGACCTGATCATGTTTGGGTACGAATGGAGGGGGCACCAGCTCTTGTTTTACGCGCTCCAGTTGATCGGCGGTGTAGTTGGCCATGCGATCGCTTTTGGCCTTGGTGCCTGCGGTGGTGGCATTGGCTTGGCTGGCCATCAGCCCGGAGGCGAGCCCCAGTCCCACGAGGCCTGCGCCCACAGAACCACCCAGAAATTGTCTGCGGTTGGTGTCCACGCCATGTTCGATAGATTGCTGTTCGTTTTTCATGCCAAACTCCATGGTTGTGATATCGCGTGATGGTTTTTTATGGCCTCCCTGTGTGGAGGCGCTTTGTGTTGAGAATCCTTTTCTGGTGACTAAATTATCGCCATGGGCGAAAAAGCAATTGATGAAGGTCAACTGACGAAAAAAACTTTCCGTTAACGTCAAATGAACAGATAACTAACTGATGAGAGATGAGAAAATGCTTCTCATTAAAGGCTGTTAATTTAGATGGAGAGCCAGCGGCCGCTCTGCTATCTTTGCAGTGTTTTCAACCTTTTCCGGCCAGCCACAAGGAGCATGATGCCGCGATCGCCGAGCAGCCAGTATCTGGCGATAGAAAGCCTGAGTCGTTATGCCCGGGAAGAGCGTGAATCCGCCCTCGGGATCATCCGTAATGTGCTGCAGATGTCAGACATCGCGCCGGGACGATTCAATGCGGCCATGCAGGCCGTGGCCATCCATGGTCGCATTGCCTTGCACTTTCATCCGGACAGGCTCGATTCCCGGGGGCTGACGGTGGCTGAAGGCCTGTTGCAGGACGGGCGTTATCGTTGCCAGTTTGAAACCCATATTTCGTCCGGTCTGTTATCGCCTGAGATTGGTGGTGCCCGGGATCACTGGGAGCGGCAATTTTTCCGAGAGCTGACAACTGACATAGCTGCCCGCCCCAAATACGGCGCCCTCGATTTACTGCTTGCTCCCAATGGTCCGGCACCGCGGTTTGGCAGTTGCTACTTCCTGACAAAACCGGAAGTGCTGTCGCGGGCCACCTTCTGTTTTAACGATTCTTACCGCAATCCCCGCGACAAGGGCACAGCGGACGCCTTTGAGATGGTGATGGCGGCCTTGCTGACCGAGAGTTTCGAGCGGCGTTACGCCCTGGGTGAGCATGGCCTGGCGCCGGCCAAACTGGTGGAGAGGCTCGTCTCGACCCTGGGCGAAGACATAGGCCTCAGATTTGAGCGCGGCTTGTCGGGCAATCTGGATCACTATATCGAGGCGCAGATCCACGGGCCGCTGCTTTTGGCAGAGGACATAGAGGCGCTGGTGGCCGACCCGAGTTTCAGAGGCACAGAGATTGAACCCCTGCTGCGCGCGATTGCTGAGCGTTATCAGATAGCTCTTTACTGGCATTCGGGCCTGAGTCTGGATGTTGAGCATGTGGTGCGGGATTTTCGCGGTGCAGGCATGCCGTCACTGGCGCAGCGAGTCGCCATCGATGGCACAGTCACGGCCTATGCCATCGGTGTTGCGGCGCGGGAAGTCAGCCGTTTTCCAACCCGCTGGCGCGCCCGGGGTCATAAAGCCGAGGTAATGAGCGAGCTCAAATGGTTGTGGCATCTCTTGGTGCGTTACGGCGCAGCCCGTGATGAACGAGAGCCGTCTTTCAGGGGCGATGAGTTGGCATCGCTTCAGGAAACCGCCCACTCCGAGTCAGGGCCTGGCAATGATGCTACCTGCGACAAAGAGACATTCAGAGAAGATGGTCTGGAGGAAGCGTTAACCACAGAGGGGTCTCACGCCGGTGATGCGGCGGCGACAGCCAAGGACAATTCAGCAAGCTGACTGCCTGTTCCTGGTGGATATTCTTTTCCCTGTTTATGCTAAAACGCCATCGCCAACCGGCCACACCCCCAACACACAAGGGGTTGGCTTAACTCAGACTTAAGCGTTTTTTTGATCCAGCGCAAATTCTGTGAATCCCTTAACAAATCCACCGACTTGGGTTTCCTCCTCCTTCAAACACTGAGATACTGCCTCCCTGCCGTAATTCCCGGCCCCGGTCAAGGGGCGTTGGCGCAGGATATACATGGACAAATCCCTCGAAAAACAACTTGCCTTCTGGCTCAAATCCCGTAAGGCCGCCTGTGGTCCTTTTCTGCTGCTGAGTGTTGCGCTGGGCCTGCTCGCTGGTTTGTTACTCATAGGCCAGGCCTGGCTGCTCGCCAGTATGCTGAGCGCCGTGGTGATGCAGGGTGAAACCATCTCAGCCGTTGGGGCTGAGATAACCGCACTGCTGGGGCTTATCATCGCCAGAGCGGCGGTGGCGTGGGGACGTGAGCGGGTCAGCTTTGAAGCGGGCCGCCGCCTTCGCACTGAGCTCAGAGGCGAGGTATTAAACCGTCTCTCGGCACTGGGCCCTGCCTTCATCAAGGGCAAACCCCTTGGCAGTTGGGGCGCCGTGGTGCTGGAGCAAATCGAAGATCTGCACGACTTTTACGCCCGCTATCTGCCGCAGCTGTCGCTGGCTGCCATGATACCTTTGGTTATTCTCGCCTGTGTGTTTCCGCTGAACTGGGCCGCAGGGCTGATTTTGCTGGGCACGGCGCCACTCATTCCACTCTTTATGATCCTGGTTGGTATGGGGGCCGCCGACGCCAACCGTAAGCACTTTGCTGCCCTCTCAAGGTTGTCAGGGCACTTTATGGACAGGCTCAGGGGCATAATTACCCTCAGGCTATTCGACAGAGCAGAAGCCGAAGGACGGGCTATCGAAAAAGCCTCAGACGAATTTCGAAGCCGCACCATGGCGGTGCTGCGCATGGCCTTTTTAAGTTCGGCGGTGCTGGAATTTTTTGCCGCTGTCAGCCTTGCCCTGGTCGCCGTTTATTTCGGCTTCAGCTACCTGGGGCACCTGGATTTTGGCCATTACGGCCAGAGTATCAGCCTCTTTACCGGCCTCTTTGTGCTGATGTTGGCACCTGAGTTTTATCAGCCCCTCAGAGACATGGGTACCCATTACCACGCCAAGGCGCAGGCGGTGGCCGCCGCCGAGGCGCTGTCTGAACTGCTGGCCATCGATATCGATAAACAGCAAGGCAAGGAGCCACTTCCCGGCAGTTTCGATATCGAAGCACGGGATCTGAGTATTTACAGCCATCAGGGTGCGCTGCTGGCAGGGCCGCTGTCATTCAGCCTCAGGCAAGGTGAGCGCCTTGCCATTGTCGGGCCATCCGGGGCGGGCAAAAGCAGCCTCTTGCATGCGCTGCTCGGCTTTTTGCCCTTTAAGGGGGAGCTGACGGTCGGCGGTATACCTTTTACCGAGCTGGATATGGCCCAGTGGCGCGGCGCCGTGGCCTGGCTTGGACAGGAGCCACATCTCTTCCACGGCAGCCTTCGCGACAACATTGCCATGGGCAGAGAGCTTGGCGATGAGCAAATACATGGGTTGCTCGCCAAGGCGCAGATAGCGGATTTTGTGGCCGGGTCGGCCGATGGCCTGTCACACGCCATCGCCGAAGGTGGAGGCGGCGTGTCTGTGGGGCAAGCCCAGCGACTGGCGCTGGCACGAGCCCTGGCAGGGCAGCCTAAAATCTTCTTACTGGACGAGCCCGGCGCCAGCCTGGATGTGGACAGTGAGCGCAAGGTGATGGACAGCATTATGCGGGAGAGTGAGGGCCTGAGTCTGGTGATGGTGAGCCATCGCCTTGAAGCGCTGACTCAGCTCGACCGGGTGCTGGTGATGGATGCCGGCACCATTGTGGAGTCGGGGACGGCAGCGGAGCTTGCCAACGCCAACGGCCTTTTTGCCGAGCTCTTGTCTGAGTCGGGGCTTGCGAGCAGCCTGGACACCCCGGTGTGTGATGGGAGGTAAGGCCATGAACCTGATTAAACTTTTTTTACCTCTGCTTCGCCGTCAATGGTTGATGATGTTTACCGGTTTGTTACTGGCCTTTATCACCCTGGTGGCCGGAATCGGCCTGTTGTCACTGTCTGGCTGGTTTTTGTCGGCTACCGCGGTTGCGGGGCTGAGCCTTGCCACGGCGCAGGCCTTTAACTTTTTCACCCCGGCGGGTGGGGTGCGGTTTTTGTCCATTGCCCGCACCGCGAGCCGTTATGGTGAGCGCCTTGCCACCCACGAGGCCACCTTCAGACTGCTGACCGAGCTCAGGGTAAAGGTATGGCGGGCGCTGATGCCTCTGGCGGACAAGGATTTGGCGGGACTGCGGCAGTCTGAACTCCTCAACCGTTTGGTCGCCGATATCGACACCCTGGATCATCTGTACCTGCGTCTCCTGGTGCCCATGGGGGCCTTTGTTGCTGTGCTGCTGGCGCTGTTTGCCTTTATCGGATGGTTTGACTCGCGCCTCGCCATGCTGCTTTGTGGGGGGGTGTTGTTGGCGCTTTGCTGTATTCCCCTCAGTTTTTATCTGCTTGGGCGCAGCAGCGCCGTGGCGGTCGTCAATGAAAAGCGCCGCTACCGGGTGCAGTCCCTGGAGTTTTTGGGCGGGCTGGCAGAGCTGTGGCTGTTTGGGGCGTTGGATAAGTATCGTCATGATCTGGACCTTACCGAGCAGCAATGGCAACGTTCGCAGCGCACCATGGCAAGCCTGCAGGGGCTGTCGCAGGCGGTGCTGGTGCTGGTGCATGGCGTGCTCATCCTGCTGATGTTGGTCATGGCATCGAGCGGTGTCGGCGACAGGGTGCCCCCCGGGCCGTTGGCGGCCATGGTGCTCTTTGCCAGTCTGGCAGTGATGGAAATGCTGATGCCGCTCGCTGGGGCGTTCAGTCAGCTGGCGGGGTGTCTTGCTGCGGGCGACAGAGTCAATGACATTATCGACAAGAAAAGCGATATCGCGTTTGGCGATAAAGCGCAGCTGCCTGCCGGGGATATCTATTTCGAAGACATCGAGTTTGGTTACCAACCCCGGCATCCGGTGCTGTCACAGTTTTCTCTGCGAATCCGCCAGGGGAGCAGGGTGGCAGTGCTCGGCAAAACCGGGGTGGGCAAATCCAGTCTCTTTACCCTGCTGACCCGGGGATATAACCCCGACTCGGGGCGCATTCTGGTGGGGGAGACAGACATTCAGGATGTCACTGAAAAAGCCCTGCGCTCCGCCATCACAGTGGTGAGCCAGCGGGTGCATCTCTTCGCCGGTACCCTAAAGGACAACCTTGCCATGGCCTGTGAGACACCGCCCACCGATGTGGCGCTGATGCAGGTGCTGGAACGGGTAGGGCTGGGTTATTTGGCCGAGGGCAGCGACGGGCTCAAGCAGTGGATTGGCGAAGGCGGACGCTTGCTCTCGGGCGGTGAGACCCGCCGCATCGGCATTGCCCGAGCACTCTTGAAAGACAGCCCCATTTTACTGCTGGACGAACCCACAGAAGGCCTTGACCGGCGCACCGAGCGGCAAATGCTGGCCCTCCTGTTTGAGCACGCCAAAGACAAAACCCTGGTGATGATAAGTCACAGGCTCACCGCCATGACGGAGATGGATGCGATTCATATCCTGGAAAATGGCCGGGTGCGGGCCAGTGGCAGCCACGAGGCCCTGGTGGCTCAGCATCCGGAATACCGGGCTCTGTCCCTTTGCCGAGAGTAAGGGGCAGTCGAAAAAAACAGGGCAGCTTTGGCCCTGTTTTTTTATTCGAACTCATAAGGTTGTGTTCTTAAGATGATGCAGTATTCCCGGTTTACTCCCGGGCAGTGTCGGCTTCAGCCCGGCTAACCCAGGCGTTTGGAAAACTCCAGATAGCGCATCACTTCCTCTTCCCTGAACATAAGCTCATCGCCTTCGCCGACATTGGTCAGCAGGTGTTCCCTGGCGTAGCGTTTGATGGTGACGGCAGATTTATCGAGCAGCTTGGCAACTTCGTCCAGTGTCAGCAGTTTATCGCTCATTGGGCTGTTCCTCTGATGGCGGTCATAATCGGGGTTAATCAAGTATAGCCAATGACGCCGGCGTGCAAGGGGCACAAAAAAGCCGGGCAATAGCCCGGCTTTTTTAAGGGGAGTCGACTATCAGTCGGCGTCGCCCAGAGACAGCAGGGTCGCATTACCACCGATGGCGGTAATGTTGTTGGTGCGGGTCTTCTCGGTCACAAAACGGGTCAGGTAGTGTGGACCGCCAGCTTTTGGACCAGTGCCGGACAGGCCCTGACCACCGAATGGCTGCACGCCAACCACGGCACCAATCTGGTTGCGGTTGATGTACACGTTACCCACGTTCACCTTGTCGGCCACTTCCAGGGCATGGCCCTCGTTGCGGCTGTGGATGCCCAGGGTCAGACCGAAACCGGTAGAGTTGATGTCATCGATAACCTTCTGCAGATCGGCAGCCTTGTAGCGCACCACGTGCAGGATAGGACCGAAGTTTTCTTTGGTCAGTACCTTGATGGAGTCGATTTCCACCGCGGTTGGCGCCACGAAGTGACCGTTTTCGGTACCTTCCGGCAGGCTCAGTTGGTGAATGAGACGACCCACCTGCTTGATATGGTCGATATGGGCATTCAGGTTGGCCTTGGCAGCGGCATCAATCACAGGGCCCACGTCGGTTTTCACCGAACCTGGGTTACCCAGGGTCAGTTCATCCATAGCACCCTTGAGCACGTCCAGTACGCGCTCGGCGATGTCTTCCTGCAAATAGAGCACCCGCAGTGCAGAGCAGCGCTGACCGGCGCTGGTGAATGCGGAAGATACCACATCGTTCACCACCTGCTCAGGCTGGCTGGTGGAGTCAACCACCATGGCGTTCTGACCACCGGTTTCGGCAATCAGCGGAATGATGGCGCCATCACGACCGGCCAGGGCACGGTTGATGACCTTGGCAGTGGTGGTAGAGCCGGTAAAGCACACGCCGCCGATACGCTCATCTGAGGTCAGCTTGGCACCCACAAGGGCACCTGTGCCGGGCAGGAATTGCAGTACATCTTTTGGAATACCTGCCTCATGGGCCAGCTGTACGGCGCGGAAACCAATCAGGCAGGTTTGCTCTGCTGGCTTGGCAATGACAGTGTTACCGGTTGCCAGTGCGGCGGCTACCTGACCAAGGAAGATGGCCAGTGGGAAGTTCCATGGGCTGATACACACAAACACGCCACGACCCTGCAGGAACAGCTCGTTCAGCTCACCTGTTGGGCCTGGCAGCAGCTCGGGCTTGCTCATCATCTTCTTGGCCTGCACCGCGTAGTAACGGCAGAAGTCCACTGCTTCGCGCACTTCGTCGATACCGTCCTGGATGCTCTTGCCGGCTTCGCGGGTACACAGGGCAATCAGCTCTTCGCGGTTTTCTTCCAGCAGATCCGCAAGCTTTTGCAGGGCATTGGCGCGGGTCTCAACCGGGGTGCGGCACCAACTGGCAAATGCCTTGTCGGCACCGGCAATGGCCTGCTCGATGGCTGCTTCGCTTGCGAAGGCGACCTGGCCCACTTTCAGGGTGGTGTTGTAGGGGCTGACCACGTCACGCACTTCACCCGACAGGGTCTCACCGTTGACCAGCGGGCCTGCGCTCCACTGGGTGTCCTTGAATTTTTCCAGGGCCGCGAAGAATGGCTCGGATTCGGAAATGATGTTCATATTGAGTCCCTTGGAATTTTTGCGCTCAGCACCGAAGATATCGGCGGGCTTAACTATTTTGTTGTTTGCCAGGGTCTTGTAGCCTTGCAGGGTTTTCAGCGGATGGGTCACCAGCGACTCGATGGGCGTCTTGGGATCCACCAGTTTGTGTACAAATGAGGTGTTGGCACCGTTTTCCAGCAGACGACGCACCAGGTAGGGCAGCAGGTCCTTGTGGGCACCAATCGGGGCGTAGATGCGCACTGTGGGTACGGCCGCTTCGGCCAGCACAGTGTCATAGAGTTCCTGTCCCATGCCGTGCAAACGCTGGAATTCAAACTTGCGATCGCCCACCATGGCGGTGATGGCGGCAACAGTCTGGGCGTTGTGGCTGGCAAACTGCGGATAGATTACGCCGCGGGTCGCTTCAGACAGCAGGTAACGGGCACAGGCAAGGTAAGACACATCGGTGGCAGCCTTGCGGGTGAACAGCGGATAGCCCGCTTCACCGGCCTGTTGGGCCCACTTGAGCTCGCTGTCCCAATAGGCGCCTTTCACCAGACGCAGCGGGATTTCATCGCCCTGTTCTTTGGCAAGGCGGGTCAGCCACATGAGTACCGGCAGGGCGCGCTTGGAGTAAGCCTGCACCACAATACCCAGTAAACCCCAACCCTTGGCGGCGTCAGACTGGTACAGCTTCTTGAAGAGTTTCAGTGACAGTTCGAGACGGTCCACTTCTTCGGCATCAATCTGGATACCCACGTTCAGACGACGTGCCTGCCCGATAAGTTTGATCAGGGTGCCATACAGCTCGGTCATTACCCTGTCTTCATTGGCCACTTCGTAGCGTGGGTGCAGGGCTGAGAGCTTGATGGAAATAGTGGGGCGCGGGGCTTCGCTCTCATCGAACTTGGCCGTACCCAGTGCCTCAATGGCATTGGCGTAATCGCGATAATACTTGTCAGCGTCCTTCATGGTCAGGGCGGCTTCGCCCAGCATGTCGTAGGAGTGGGTGTAACCCAGCTTACGCTTGTCGGCGGCGTTTTTCAGGCCTTCTTCGATGGTACGACCCAGTACGAACTGCTTGCCCATGATTTTCATGGCGGCGTACATGGCCTGACGGATAACAGGCTCACCCAGACGGTTTACCAGGCGGCTCAGCAGGTTGCTTGGGGTGCCGTCGAGATTCTTGTCGAGCTGGACGATTTTACCGGTCAGCATCAAGCCCCAGGTGGAGGCGTTTACCAGCACAGAGTCGCTCTTGGACATGTGCTCATCCCACTTGGCACCGGACAGCTTGTCGGCAATCAGGGCATCGGCGGTTTCGGCATCGGGAATACGCAGCAGGGCCTCGGCCAGACACATGAGGATAATGCCTTCCTGGGTTTCCAGGGAGTACTGCTGCAGGAAGGCATCGATGCCAACCATCAAACCTTTCTTCTCGTATTGGCGAACCTTGGCCACCAGGTCGTGGGCACGGCTGGTGATGCGCGCGATTTCTTCGTCGCTCGACGGAACCAGCGCAATCAGTTCTTTGAGGTAGGCTTCCTCATCAACGATGTAGTTTTGACTGATCAGACTGAACAATTCGTCGAGATTGGCGTTGTCGTAACGACCTGCCAGTACTTCACTCGCTTTGAACATAGTTATCTTTCCATCTGGGCCGGTTAAGGGGGTATCGGGCACGCTCACTGGGGGTGGCCGACGCTCCGGCGGACGCCTTTATTTCATTTTGTATACAATTTGACGTCTCGGGCGCGCAAATTATACATGCAAAATGTGATCGGCGACACTGGATGGGGAGGGAATGTGAAGATTGTTTGATTTGGATTGGGATAAGCGTGCGTAACGCCCAATTGACAAGGCCCCACTGTTTGAAATCAATGGGGCCTTGGGCCGATATCAGTTCATCCAGCGGCCGCTTCGGCGCCTTTGCGGACGGGGTAGATACACCAGAATGACTCCCACCAGAATACCGAGCGCGGCAATAAGGCCACCCTCCTGCCACAGGCGGAAACGCTCGTTGTTTTTCAGCGACTGCATTTCGGATTCTGCCTGCGCTCTTGCGGCTTCGGCATTGTCCTTGTCGGTGATGGCGGTTCTCACCAGCTCATCGGCCTTGGCAAGCTGCTCACGCAGACCACGGATGGTGCCATCGGCGTCTTTGAATTCTTCCCGCACGGCAGCGAGTTCGGCACGATTGTCTTCCAGCGCTTTCACTGCCTCTTCCAGCTTTTGTTTCAGGCTCTTGTCACTGCTCAGAGCATCACTGCGAACCCAGCCATCACGGCCACGATGGTCGACGATTTCTGAAAAGTCACCCGAGGTTTTGCCGGTGAAAGACACCTGGGTGCCTGCGTTGATGCTGCCCAGAATGCGGTACTCGTTGCCCGGGCCATTATGCAGGTAAATGTAGATGTCGTCGGAAATATAGCGCGGCAGATTTTCAGCCAACAGGGCCGGGGAGAGGAGCAGGGCTCCGGCAAGAAACAAGGGTCTGAACACAGATTACATCCCATCAGCAAAAGTGTGCCACCATGCTAGGGATTTGGCGGCGCCAATGCAAGAGGGAAGTCTCGCGACTTCCCTCTTGTTTTTGGCTTGTTGTCAGTGGTTTAAGCTGTTCAATTGCTTATCCGCCGAACACACCCCAGATGATGTAGAAGAAGATGATGGACAAGCCGGCACCTGCTGGCAGGGTGACTACCCAGCTGACAACGATGTTACGTACCACACCGATGTTAATCGCAGCGATACCACGTGCCATGCCTACACCCAATACCGCACCCACCAGAGTCTGGGTGGTGGAGATTGGCAAACCTGTACCCGAGGCAATTACCACGGTAGAGGCGGCAGCCAGCTCGGCAGCAAAGCCACGGCTTGGGGTCAGGTGAGTGATGTTTTTACCAATGGTTTGCATCACGCGCTTACCGAAAATTGCCAGACCAAACACGATACCGAAGGCGCCCAGAGGCAAAATCCACCATACCAGTGCAGACTTGGAGGCAATCTCACCACCGCTGTTAACCACAGACACGACGGCAGCCAGAGGGCCGATGGCGTTGGCTACGTCGTTTGAGCCGTGGGCAAAGGCCATACAACAGGCAGAAACCACCATCAGCACGGCAAACACTTTTTCCACGTTGGCAAACTGGGTGTGGCGGTCAGCTTTTTCAGCCATTTTCAGGCGGCCGATAAAGAGTTTACCCACAATGGCAACGGCGATACCGATGGCGATGGCCAGTGCGTAGGCTTCCAAAGGAGAGAAGTGCAGACCTACGTGCTTCAGCCCCTTCTTGATGGTGACCAGTGACATCACAAAACCGGCCAGTGCCATGTAAAACGGCACGTAACGCTTGGCGTTTTCCAGCGGGTTATCGGTGTTGAAAATCAGCTTCTGGGCACTTTGGAAAATCAGGAAGGCGATAAAGCCGGAGATGGCGGGGGTTACAATCCAGGAACCCACGATACCGGTTACCTTACCCCAGGCAACGGCTTCAGAGCCGACACCCACAGCGGCGAAGCCGATGATGGCGCCCACGATTGAGTGGGTGGTAGACACGGGCCAGCCCAGCGCAGAGGCTACAACCAACCAAATACCCGCCGCCAGCAGTGCGGCTATCATGCCATACACAAGCAGGTGCGGTACTTCGGTAAAGTAGCTGGCATCAATAATGCCGTTACGTATGGTACTGGTTACTTCACCACCGGCCAGATAAGCGCCGGCAAATTCGAAAATCATCGCAATGATGATCGCCTGCTTGATGGTAATGGCATTGGAGCCAACCGAGGTTCCCATGGCGTTGGCTACGTCATTGGCGCCGATACCCCAAGCCATCAGGAAACCGAATGCGGCCGCGATGGCAATCAGCCACGGGCCATAGGTGACAAATATATCAACCATTTTTTATAACCTTCGTTATACGCGAGCCAACATCAGCTCAAGGCGGGAACCGACACGCTCTGAGAGATCGGCCAAGTCGCCAACCCACTCGATGATCTTATAAAGGAACATCACATCAACGGCGCTCATGCCTGCTTCAACGGCATAGAGACCGCGGCGTACGGTGATTTGCAGTGCGTCAGTATCTTCTTCGATGGCATCGAGTTCACTGACCATTTTTTCTACCAGGGCGACTTCACGACCACGGAAACCGGCTTCAAGCAGTTCGTCGAGTTCGTTGATAGCTTCTTTGGCCATGGCCACAGCGTCCAGACAACGCTTGAGGTAAGCCATAAAAGGTTCCTGGATAGGTGCAGGAATGACGAGGTTACGGCCTATGATGCGGCCGGAGATGTCTTTTGTTTTATTGGCAATCTTGTCTTGCTGGGTCAAAAGCTCCAGCAGGTCAGTCCGTTCTACAGGCATGAACAAACCACCGGGCAGGGTCAAACGGATTTCACGCTTAAGGGCGTCCGCTTCTTTTTCTGCTTTGTTGATTTGCTTGCGAAGCTCTGTGGCTGTATCCCAATCTCCTGAAGTAGTGGCTTCGAAGAAGGGGATGAGGAAGTTGGCGCACTCGTGCACTTTATCGATGTGCTCTTGCAGCGGCTTGATTGGCGATTTTGCAAACACGCCCAAAATGGAGTTTACTGGCATAGCCGTTTACCTATGTAGGTTATTCCACTATTGGAAATTGCGGGCGCATGGTAACCCAAGCGTCCACGTATTGAAACTGTGTTTTTACCTAAAAAACGCAAGTCTTTATACTATCGGGTTATAACCTAACCCACGGCGCGCATCATACTGAAGAATTGTGACAACAGTATGACATTATGACGCTTAGGTGTCAGTTTGATGAATTTTTGATGAACTCCAGGGTCCTTTTCAATGGAAGCCGAGATAGAACTCAAGCTTTTTTTCCTTCCCGAATATAAAGATAGCCTCATTCAGGCACTCAATAACAGATTTACGCACAGTATCCGCGACGATGCAAAGTTGAGCAACGGATACTTTGATACTCCCGACATGCAGCTGCGTCAGTGGGATATGGGCCTCAGGGTGCGTGGTCGCAATGGCAAGCGCGAGCAAACCATCAAGACCGCAGGCAAGGTGGTAGGCGGTATTCATACCCGGCCCGAATATAACGTCGATATCGAGGCTGATTCACCTGTATTGTCTCTGTTTCCTGAACATATTTGGCCTGAAGGCGCAAACCTGAATGAAACGCAGGCCGAGCTTGCCTGTATTTTCAATACCGATTTCAGACGTCTCACCTGGTTGGTGGAAGAAGGCCGCAATCGCATCGAAATCGCCCTGGATCAGGGGCTGATTTGCGCTGCGGGTAACGAAGAGCCCCTGTGTGAGCTGGAGTTTGAACTGATGGCCGGCGAGCCTTTGGCTCTCCTTGATTTGGCTGCAGAGCTCGCAAACACCATCCCTTTACGTTTGGGGAAGGCCAGTAAGGCGCAGCGCGGTTATCGACTCGCCGGAATGGCGACCAAAGCGGCTCCCCAGGCGCTTGAAACCATTCCGCTTGACCCTGACGACAGTGCCGAGCACGCCCTGACGACCTTACTGGAAACCGCCCTCGAACGTTGGCAATTGTTGGAAGACCTGCTGGGGCAATCCGTGGACGATCCCAATGGCAGCGCTTCGCTTTGGTTAAGGATGCGTACCTGCATTGGACTGCTTGAAGCCAGCTGCCGACAGTTTACTCTGTTAACGCCCGAGCTTGAGGCAGGCTTCAACGACATTCGTCAGGCCTTTGGGTTTGTGGACGAGCTTATTGCGCTTACCTTTATTGCGGAAAACCGGGATTCGTTGCTTGGGCGGCGTAAAGATGCACTGCACTGGCAGCAGGAGGCACAGGCGCGTCTCGGCGCTCAGCCATCGACCGAACGACTGCAAGCGCTTTGGCGCATGCCAGCATACGGCCGGGTGCAGTTAGCGCTGGTTCGCATATTGATGTCGCCCAAATCGATGGCCGAAACCGGGCTTCGTCAGGTGGCAGATGCCCTGCAGCAGGCATCCCGGGAAAGCATTCAGGGCTTGATGCCAGAACAGGGTTCAGAGAGTCCAAGAGCCTGTGACTTTTTGCGTTTAGGCAGTGCCCTCGATGAAGCGCTGCTGGTGGGGCTTGCCTATGGTGAGCTCTACAGCAGCGATGCCAGGCATCAGTACCGGGCACCCTGGCAGGACCTGCGTCGCGGCATAGATACCCTGAGAGCTTATGTTCTGCTCGGGGAGTTGGCTGGCCCCGCTACCGAGATGCAGGAGTGGCTCGATGATAAGTCCTTGAGCCTGATGCATGCACTGGAGCAGAGCCGCCGCTCGGCATTAACCCAATTGCCTTACTGGCAGACCTGATTCATGTGTGGGTCGATGATGTCCCAAATAGCCCGATAAGGCGGGTGATTTGATTCTGAGCATGCATAGAAACGAAAACGCCCGGGTAAGTCGGGCGTTTTTATTCATTATCAGCAAGTCTTTAAAGACGAAGAGTCATTGCTCCGCTTGTTTGTTATCGGCGCCTTCCTGGGCCGGCGTATACCTGGCTTCTTTGAGTGCATGTTTGAGCGCGGCCATTTCCCTCAGCATGTTGGCCTGATTGTCTTCCATGCGCCTGAGCGCCGCTTCCAGCTCATGGCGAATATTTTCGGTCTGGGCCTCCTGTCGCTCTTCCTCGTCCGGCGCAACAAATACCGAAGCCATATAGCCCGAAATAATACCGAAAAAGCTGACACCACAGACGATGACCATGGAGCCGACTATGTGCCCGGCGGTGGTGACAGGATAATGATCGCCATAACCCACGGTAGAGATGGTCACCATGGCCCACCAGATAGCCTGCTCGGCGGTGAGTATGTTTGAGCCGTCAGCTGGGGACTCCACCAATAAGATGGCCACAGAGGACAGGGTCAGAATGGTAACCAATGCCACCAAGAGGCTCGCCAGCGTTGCCTGGCGTCTTTGTCTGAGCATGTGAGCCAAAAGGGAGCGACTCATGCGAATAAGTCGGATGACCCTTAGAATTTGAAACAGACGGGCGAACCTGAGGGCTTCGATGGCCGGGATGCTGGCGACAAAGTCAATCCAGTGATCCCGGATGAAGTGCCATTTATTGGCAGCTTTAAAAAGCCCAACAAAAAAGTGCAGCAGAAAAATACTGCAAATGCCGGTATCGATAAAAAGCAGCAGCCGATAGGTTTCGGCATCGAGGCGACCAAAGGTCATCACCAGGACCACAATCACGGCCAGCAAGGACAGGAGCATCATCGCCAGTTCTATCGGCTGTGGGCTTTTATTGGGTTTTACGTGCATGTTTGTATGTTCCGGCATCCGACTCCCCCGAGCCTTTAATGGGCTGTTACTCAGTTTTCAGAAACAAAATTGACCAGGTCTTCCAGTACCCGCTTTTTAATTTCAAGCTGACAGTCGGCACTCAATCCGTATTTTTCGGCCAGTCGAACATAGTCCTCGGGACTCAGTGATACTGTGAGCCTGGGACGGGTCGGCCGCTTGGCAACCGGCAGGCCCAGGATGGAGCGAATTTGATCCGATGGGCTGCGATTGGCATCCAGGGCGGCTTTGCGGATCTGGTACTGAAATTTTTCGTCCAAATCGAAGGCAACCTGAGTCGCCTTGGCGGCCTTTTGATTTTGCAGCCAGGTTTCCGGCAGCGGGTGTTTAGTCTTGGTCATGATGGGGTTCCTGGCCAGTACTCTCGAATAATCCCAAGGGGCTTTGTCAGGCCGACGAGCACGTCTGTCTCTCCGCCTTCGAACACTTCCACTTCCACCGAATAGGTTTCGCTCGCATCTTCCAACAGATAGCGCTCAAAGGGCTCTCCCGTGGCACCGTTCGCATCCTGAGGTGGTTTAAGACCCCGATAGTCTTCGCGGTGAAAGTAACCGAATTGAGCAAATACAACCTCATGGTATTGATTTGCAACCCATTGCTCAAGATGAGATGGAACCTGCTGCGTCGAGAGGCTTGCCTTGCAATCTTCTTCAAAAATATCGCTGAAGGCATCCAGGTCAAACAGGGTTTCTACGTCACCACGCTGTATCTTGAAGCTGAAGCACAGCGCTGGCTCATCGTCATCTACCAGACCCATGTAGAGGGTATCGCCACCGGCCCCTTTGAGCTGCCATTCGGTTTCCTGACTGCGCTCAAACTCATAGGTATTGACCGCAATCACTTCCAACGACTGGCCACGGAGTTGCTTTGGCAGGCCAAAGTCGTTGTCCAGGCTGATAATATCGCCTTTTTTCAGCTCTTTGGGGTGCTTAATGACTCTGGGGGGAACCGGCTTGTCACCGAAAAGGCTTTTGAAAAAACTCATGTCAGAGCTCCGTGCGCGGAAGATGTGCATAACGGGTGGTACAGAACAAACGCAAACACCCGGCGCCGTTTGGCCCGGGTGTTGTATGTATCGAGGCGATTAGCCTTTACGGGCTTTAAGCCTTTCAAGCACTGCATTGGCATCGCTCTTTTGCTCGCCGATGCCGGCTTCAGCCAGTTTGGCAGCCAGTGACTTGTCACTGTTTTCACTCTCGAGGGTTTCTGCGGCCTTCATGCGGTCATCAAACTGTTGCTGACGGGCCTTGATACGCTCTAGCGACTCTTTGGCATTCAGCAGCTTGGAGTTGCTTGAGGCAAAAGAGTCTGTGATGGAGGCGGTGGCTTTTTGCACGCTTTCGGTGGTTTTTACCATCGACAGTTGACGCTGATAATCGGCCAACTGACGCTCGGTTTTCTTCACCAGCTCTTTTAGCTTGGCGGCGTTATTGGAGAAGGCCTCATTGGCAGATTGTTGCTCGGCCAGTTCCTGCTCGAGCTGGGCAATCTTTTCGGCCACTTCCAGAGCCAGTGCCTCATTGCCTTTTTCCAGCGCCTGGGTCGCATAGCCTTCATGCTCAGCAATGGTGCGCTTCAAGCGGTCAACTTCACGGGCGGCAGCCATTTCTTTGGCCATGACGTCGGTGAGATCACGCTTGGCTTTGGTCAGGTGCTTTTCGGCGTCGCGAATTTCCTGCTCAAAAATACGGGTCGAGTTAGCGTCGACAATGTTTTGGCCAATTTCGTTGGCGCCACCGCGAAAGGCGGTCAGAATTTTGTTGAGAATGCCCATAATGCGCTCCTTAATTCAGGTAATCGGCCATTTCGGCGATAACTTCGAGACAGTTGTCTGACAGGACACTGAGCTCCTGTTCTATTTCAGCCATGCTGGACTTGAGCGACAGCGCGCCATACACCACATATTTGTCGTCGATTTTGGCAAAGGCCGACAGTGGCATGGGGATGTTCAGTTCCAGCATGGTTTCAAACATCTCGGCACGGGTCTCGGTTTTGACTTCGTCTTCACCCCACAGGTAGCTGATGCAGAGCACCTGATTATCGGTAACCGACACAAAAATCGGGATCTCCTCCCGGCCTACGATATTGACCTGCAGTACCTCCACATCACCTTCGATGGGATAACAATCAAACCTGAAGCCGGTCTGGCTGTTGTCACCCAGTCCATTGAGATGATTGGCGATAGCGTGGATATTCATAGTTGTCCTCTCTGACATATTATGTCTGTGGTTCAAGATAACACTGGGACATAATATGTCAAGTATTATCTTGGTCGTTTTTTCGCCCCGAGTGTAGCCTGTTTTAGGGCGTGACCTGTTTTGGGCCGTTCCTTGTTAAAACAAATTGATACCGCTCTCTTCCTGCCAGGCTTCCTGATGATATTGATAAATCACCTGAGAACCGAATTGGTTGATGTCCACCGCCCCAGCCCGCTCCTCAAATCCCGGCGGAAAAGCAAAGGCGCTGGTTATCATCTCTTTGCTGAGCCAGGCATGGGGTATGGGCTCTGCCGCCATCACCTTGTCTTTGGCCGAGCCTGACAGTGTGCCCAGCGTCCAGCCCCATTCACCGAAACTGGGCACATTTTGGTGATAGCGGGCAATGTTGAATCCTGCCGACTCCAGGGTATTACCCACACTCAGAAAGGCGCGGGTGGCATGCCAGGGGGAGGTGGATTGAATCGCAATGGCGCCGTCGTGGCTCAGCAGTTCTTTGAGTTTGCGATAGAAGAGGTCGGAATAGAGTTTGGAAAGATCCGGATGGCTTGGGTCCGGTAAGTCGACTATTACCACATCAAAGTGCTGGCCCGCTTCGATGAGTTTGTCTACTCCGTTAAAGGCATCATCGAACATCAGCGAGAGTCTTGCATCCTGCAGCGCCGCGGCATTTTGCCTCAGCAGTGCATTGGCCAGACGCGTTGGCATGTCGTCAGCCGGTGACTGAAACAAGCGCACCAGCTGTTCATCCAGATCCATCAGCACCACTTCCCTGGGTTGCCACTGGAGCACATCCCGTGCGGCCATGCCGTCACCGCCACCGACAATGAGTACTCTGTCGTGCCGCGCGGCAGCCATCATTGCCGGCCATACCAAAAAGCCGTGATAAATGGCTTCGTCCTGTGTGGAAAACTGCAAACGGCCATTCAGGTACAGGGAATACACAGGGGGAGCCGTGCCCCTGAGTCTTTCGGTGAATACCAGTTGTTGAAACCGGGTTGCCTGGGAATAGATAACCTTGTCTTTGTAGAGCAGGTTATTGAAATCCTGCTCCAGTGCCGGCCCCTTGATGGCAAGTAGCAAGAGTGCCACTGATGCCAGAATGTGCCCAAGCAACAGCCAGAAAAAGTGTCTGAGGCGGGTTCTGAAACGCAAAATAAAAGCCAAGCCTGCCAACAAATTCACGCTGGCGGTGAGGGCGGCGGCAAGCTGAATATCCATGGCCAACATCAGGCCTACCCAGATGGCAGCCCCGACACCCGCGCCTATATAGTCGGCACCATAGATGGTACCGGCGTTGTGCAGCAGATGCTCATCGGAAAGTGCCTGGCGCACCCTGGCGATAAGTGGAATTTCCATGCCGATTAACAGCCCCAGCAAGGTACCCACCAAATAGGGCAGATACTGCATCAGTTGTTGTATCTGGCCCAGAAACCCGCCGGTTGGCAAGAGGTCAGGTGGCAAACCAAAGGTATCAGCCAGCAGCTGTGGCAACCTTTGGGTGAGGCCGATGGCGGCGGCGCAAAACAGTACGCTGGAGGCGCCAAGCAGGGCTACCGTCAGCTCCAGCAATGCAAAACCGGCAAAGGGATTGCGAATTGCGCGCGCAGCGAAGGCGCCTGCTCCCATGGCCACAATCATCAAGCCAATCATGGTGTAGATGGCGGCTTCCATGGCACCGAGAATTCGCCCGGCGTAGTGGCTGAGCAGATACTCGTAAATGAGGCCACACCCGGCTAAAAGGGCCATTATCCCCAATAGCAGTGCATCATCCAGGCGGCCGAGGTGTTTGGCCGGGGTTAAAGGCTGAGGCAGGTCCTGTGCCAGCGCCATGGCTTAAGCCATCAATCCGGTGAGAATAAGCGCAATGGCGATACTGATGGCGACCTCGACTGCAGCAAGTCCCACATTGTGTTGGCGCTCGATTTCATCGGCGAGATTGATACGGGCCAGCACCAGCAATTTGACCAGCTTCAGCAGCAGCGAGAGCGCCAGCAGCATCACCAGCGAGAAACACAGCCAGCCAAGCAGATTGGTCAGATAGGCCGTTGGCGAGAACAGGATAAAGTGGCTCGCGGCATTGAAGGTTAATGCCATGGCCAGCATGTGCCCTGAGTGGCGGATAGCGAGTGCGGTGTGCCCCTTTGCCAGCGCCTCTTGCATACAGGCGCCCTGATTGCGGGCGCTGTAGCGATTTTCGCGAAGTCGTGTCAGCAGTACCAGCATCAATTGTGACACCACAAAGGCGGTGCCTATGGCGATAAAGGTATTGATGGTTAAGTCTTCAACCCACAGGAGGCTGGCGCGGATGATAATGGCCGTGGCCACAGCGGCGGCGGCATCCACCAGTGCCACCGACAAATTGCCTTTGAGTATTTGGGCATTTTTGTCGATGTTGTTGAGAGCGATTTTGTCGTGCATGACCCGGCCGACTTTAATCAGCAGCATACCAAACACCCCGTAGGCGCTCATGCCGATGGCTTCGGTGAGGTAATCGGGGGCCGCAGCGCCTGTGATGGCGCCCGTGAGCACAATACCCAATGCCAGCACGGCGCCGGCAGTGCTGATGCCAAAGGCGGCATTATCTTTTTCCGCCAGCTCATGGCTGCTGTTGACCTTGACGCTCCACCCCTGCAGATATCGCATGGCGGTGAGCAGCAGCACGGCGATGGTGAGGTCGATGGCGAGGATCAGCAACAGTTCTTGTGTCAGGCCATAGTCTTGTAACAGTGTCATCATCAGATCCTTAATTTCTGGGCTCACTTGCCACGTCGGGTGCTGCGGCTGGTGCGGTTTTTGGCATCGCGAAAACTGCTGTCCTTGGCATAGTTGGAGCGGAATTTCTGTTTTTCGGTACGGGCCTTGGCGGCCTGGGCCACGCTGGGTGCCTGCTGGCTCTGTCGTGACAGGCCGCTGGCACCGCTGCGGGTTTTGGCATAGGGGCTGTCGAAACGCTTGCCCTGGCTGTCGAAGCGCTTTTTCGCCTGCGTAAACACCTGCTGCTGGCGTGCCAGATCCCTGGGGGAGCTGTAGCGGTAGCGGCCTACGTCGTTGTAATAGCTGTAATGGCGACGACTGGACCAGTTATCGTAGTAAACCGGCCGGTGAAACAGGTTGGAGAACATGGCATACATGCCATACCAGGCCCAGAACGAGGTACCATCGCTGCCGGTTTGCCATTGACCATAGGTGGGGTTGCCGACGAGCTGGCTGCCCGGTCCAAAGTCTTCACCATTGGCGGCTAGCTCGGCCTCGCGGCTGATGGCATTCATTCGCGGCAGGGTGCCGCCCGACATATCCGCCAGTGCATTGAGGGGGTCTGACAGCATGTCGTTATAAAGAATAGGGTCGGCCGCCTGATAAAGGTTTTCCAGCTCCGCAAGGCGCATGTCTTCATCGACAAAGTTCCCGGGCGCGAGGGCGTCGCTGCGGCGCCTGACCAGGCTTTGATACAGGGGCCCCCGGGCCGCATCCTGTGACAGGGCGTCAATGATTGGCGATAAGGACGCATCCTGAGCCTTCAGCCGCTCGGCATACTGGGTAATCAGGGTTGCGTTGCGGATTTCGCCCTTATCCAGCATGCTCCCGAGGGTATTGATGCGGCTCTCGGTGAGCGTGAGGTATTTTTCGATTTCCTTCGCCTGCTGGGCCGCGCCATCGTCGCCGCAGCCTCCCAGACCAAGCATCAGCATCACAGCTCCAAGAGGGAGAAAGATGCGTTTTAGCCATCCTGCCATTTTCACTCCGTTAATCCCTGCACCGCAGGCGAACGCCTTGGACGGTGCATTAAAAATTCAGGGAATATTATCGGGTTAACCCGTAGGTCATCCCCAGAGGTTTATAGTAACCTTATCCGGGTATCGGCGTCTTGCCCCCGGGATGCGGGAATGCAGACCCACTACCTATATCATTCTCGACATAATATGTCGATACTCGGTTGTCAGGGAACACTATGTCGCAGCAACATCAGGCAGAAATACCGAAAGAAATCAAAGAAAAAGGCAGCCTGTGGCTGGCATCTCTGGAGGCGCACCATCCTGAGTCTCTGATTGGGCTCGACTCGGTGCAGCGCCGGGAACTGGAACAGGTTGCCGGGCTGAGCGATTTTATTGCCAGAGAGCTGTCGCGCCATCCCGAGCGCATTGCCAGACTCTTTGACGGTTTGCTGGACAAGGTCGACAGAAGTGCTTTTGACCGGGAACTGCATCAGGCGCTGGCGTCTGTCACGGCAGAAGAAGACGCCAAGGCGGTGCTTCGGCGCTACCGTAATTTTCAGATGGCACGTTTGGCCTGGCGCGACTTTACCGGAAAGGCGCCCTTGGGTGAGTCGCTGCTGGATATCTCTGCGCTGGCTGAAGCCCTGATTATCGCTGCCCGTGATTGGCTTTACCGGGAGATGTGCCAAAGCCTCGGCACCCCCACCGATCCCGATGGTCGCCCTCAGCCCCTGATGATCCTGGGGATGGGTAAACTGGGTGGCCGTGAGCTGAATTTCTCCTCTGACATCGACCTGATTTTTACTTTCCCCGAGCACGGCGAAACCCAGGGTGGGCGCAAATCGCTGGATAACCAGCAGTTTTTTATCCGCATGGGACAACGACTGGTGAATCTCCTGTCTCAGGTCACTGTCGATGGTTTTGTGTTCCGGGTGGATATGCGTCTTCGCCCCTACGGCGAGAGCGGCCCTTTGGTGGTCAGTTTCAGTGCGCTGGAAGATTATTATCAGGAGCAGGGCCGTGACTGGGAGCGCTACGCCATGGTCAAGGCCCGGGCGCTGGGCCCCTGGAGCGGCTGCAGCGATGAGCTGCACAGTTTGCTGCGCCCCTTTGTTTACCGCCGTTATATCGATTTTTCGGCGATAGAATCGCTGCGCCGCATGAAGCAGCTTATCGCCCAGGAAGTGAGACGCCGCCACCTGACCGACAACATCAAATTGGGGGCCGGCGGTATCCGTGAAGTCGAGTTCGTGGTGCAAAGCTTTCAGCTTATCCGGGGCGGGCGTGAACCCAGCCTGCGCACCCAGAGTCTTTTTGGCGCCATAGATACCCTGTACAGCCTGGGCCAACTGGAATACCTGGCGGTGGATGAGCTGAAAAACGCTTATGTGCTGCTCAGAAGGGTTGAAAACCTGCTGCAGGCCATCGACGACAAACAAACCCAGACTCTGCCGGATAACCCGCTGGATTGGCAGCGATTGTGCTGTGCCCTGGAAATGGCCAATGAGTTTGACCTGCGCGCCCATATCGAAGCGGCCATGGGCAAAATTCACCGTCACTTTCGCGCCACAGTGGGCGGCGAAGAAGCCGAAGAGAATCACGAACATTGGACCTGGCAGTTCTGGAATGTGCAGGAAGACGACCATGCCGAAGCGCTGCTGAAAGATCAGCACATCGACGATCCGGCGCTCTGGCCTTTGCTTCAGGGCTGGCGTGAAACCATGTCGCGGCGCCCCATCGGTCCCAGAGGGCGGGAAACCCTCGACCGCCTGATGCCCAAACTGTTGGGGGAACTGGTGTCCATGCCCACGCCGTCGGCTGCCTTTTCCCCGGTATTCAATGTGGTTGAGCAGGTGTTGACCCGCACCACCTATCTGGAGCTCCTGTGTGAAAACCCGGGCGCCAGAGCCCAATTGGTCAGCCTCTGCTGCGTCAGCCCCTGGATTGCCGATCAGCTGGCGAAGTTTCCCATGCTGCTGGATGAACTTATCGATCCGGCTGCCCTTTATGACATCACCTCCCTCGACGACTATGGCAGCGAGCTGCGCCAGTATCTCCTGCGGGTGCCGGAAGATGACATGGAGCAGCAAATGGAAGCCCTGCGCCAGTTCAAGCTGACCCAGCAACTCAAGATTGCCGCCGCCGACGTCACCGGGGTTTTGCCGATTATGCAGGTCAGCGACCACTTAACTTTCCTCGCCGAAGCCATTATTGAGCAGGTGGTGCATCAGGCATGGGGGCAGGTCGCATCCCGTCATGGGGTTCCTGCGCACCTGGAGCCCGGGCAGATGGGCTTTGCCGTGATAGCCTATGGCAAGCTGGGTGGTATCGAGCTGGGTTATGGCTCCGATCTGGATTTGGTGTTCTTGCACAATCATCAGGGAGCAGGCCTTACCACCGGGGAGCGGCAAATCGAAACCAGCCATTTTTATCTCAAACTGGCCCAGCGCATTTTGCACCTTTTCTCGACCCGCACCACGTCGGGTGAACTCTATGAAGTGGATATGCGGCTGCGCCCTTCCGGGGCATCAGGCTTGCTGGTGAGCGAGATTGAGCGATTTGGCGAATATCAGCAGCAAGAAGCCTGGACCTGGGAGCATCAGGCACTGGTGCGGTCACGCTTTGTGTTTGGCGATAACCAACTGGCGGCCCGTTTCAGCGAGATTCGCGCCGAGGTGCTTGGCAAGGTACGGGATCCCGCGGTGCTCAAGGGCGAGGTCAAAGCCATGCGCACCAAGATGCGTGAGCACCTGCTGAAAGTGGACGAGGGCATGTTCGATTTGAAGCAAAGCCCCGGTGGCATCGCGGATATTGAGTTTATTGCCCAGTATCTGGTGTTGGCGGGCAGCGCCGAATTTGAGGACCTGACTGTGTGGTCTGATAACGTGCGGATTTTCCAGACGGCCGCCGAACTCGACATACTGCCACTCAGTCTGGCGCAGCAGCTGATTGCCGCTTACTGTACCCTGCGGGATGAAAATCATAGGCTCACCCTGCAGCGTGAGGCCGGGCAGCTACCTGCCATTGCCGTTGCCGAGCACAGTGAGCGGGTGTGTGCCATTTACGCCGATGTACTGGGGGATGACAGTGATGAGCTGCCACTGGAGAGCCGGTCGCAATAAGCGCCGATTTCATCCGCCAGGCACTGCAGTTCTGCCCCCGGTGAGCCGGCAAGGTGCAACGCCAGTTCCATGGCGGTTGCCTGGGGTAGCGATGCTATCTCTTTATGTTCCCCGGCCCTGATAAAACGGCTGGGTAACAGACTGACCCCCAGCCCGGCGGCCACGGCGCACAGCACCCCCTCAAGGGAGTTGCTGCTGTACACCAGTCGCCAGGGAATGCCAGCTTCATCCAGCAACTGGGCCATTTCATTGCGATAAAGGCCGCCTGCCGGAAAGGCAACCAGGGGCAAGGGCTTTCCTGCCTTTTCGGGTTGCCAGTTTGCGGCGGCAAGCCAGCTCAGCGCCTCTGGCCAACAGGCTTTTGCCGGGTGCTCTCCCGGGCGCTGTTTAATCAGCGCCACATCCACCATTCCTTCCTGAAACGCCTGATACAGCGGTTTACTGAGGCCCGATTGCACCTCGAGCTTTACGTTGGGATAGCGTGTCCTGAGTTTCATCAGGATGGGCATCAGGGTGTTTCCGGCAAAGTCTTCTGCCACAGCGAGGCGCAGCAAGGGGGGCCGCTCCGGCGCCATGCCCGCCTCGGCCATCAGAGCCAAAATTTGCCGTGCGTAACCCAAAAGCCGCTCGCCATCCACTGTGGGCATGGCGTAGCGTCCCTTGCGGCTAAGTAGCTCGCAGCCCAGCTGCTGCTCGAGCCTTTTTACCTGTTGGCTCACGGTGGATTGGGTTAAATGGGTGGCGGCAGCGGCCCGGGTAAAGCTGCCGCTGTCGGCCACCGCCACGAATGCCCGCAGCAGCACAGGATCAAGCAAGGCCTGTTGGGGGAATACCTGCCCAGTGCCGAGCGATGGGGATGACATAGTTATATTCCAGTGGGAAATCCACTGATGATTATTTCGTTATTTAATTTCTAAATCAAATGGCCGCGTCCTAGACTGGGGGCACAATAACAAGACCCTCAAAGGATCCCAGATAATGACCAGACTCAAACCACTCGCTCGAACCCTTAGCCTGACCTTAAGTCTCGGCCTGGCATTGGGGTTGACGGCTCACGCCCATGCCCAAAGCCTCAAACTGACCAATTTCCAGTTGGTGGACGTGGAGCAAGGCCGTCTGGTACAGGGTAAGCAGCTGCTGATTGAAGATGGCCGTATTGTGCATGTGGCCCCGGCGAATGAGCCTCTGGAGGCCGACAGCACGCAAGATCTGGGCGGCCAGTATCTGTTGCCGTCATTGTGGGATATGCATGTGCACTTTGAGGGGCGTGAGCTGGTGGAGGATAACGCGCTGCTGCTCCCCCTCTATCTGGCCTATGGCATTACGGCGGTGCGCGAAGCTGCCAGCGACCTTGCCCCGGAAGTGATGGTATGGCGCCGGCAAATTGCCGATGGCGAACGCCTTGGTCCGCGTATTTTCTCGGCAGGCCAAAAATTTGAGGGCATAGACTCCCTGTGGAACGGCGATATGGAAGTGGGTGATGAGGCTGCCATGCGCCGCGGCATGGAGAAGCTTGTCGCCATGCAGGTGGATTTCATCAAGATAACCGAAAACACCATGACACCGGCGCTCTATCTTAAAACCCTGGCCGAAGCTCACAGCCGTGGGTATCGGGTATCCAGCCACATTCCCTATGGCGTGAGTGTGGCCGATGCCGCCCGCACCGGGCTGTCGAGTATTGAGCATGCCTCCTACGTGCTGCGTTTGGGGCACAGGGACGAGGCCGCCATCGCGGCGTCGGTGAGAGACGGCAGTTTGTCGGCCAAAGATGCCGCCGCCCGATACCGGCAGGGATTCGAGCAGCACGTGGCCTCAGAGGGATACAAGATGCTGGCGGCGGAGGGGGTGGCCGTGACGCCCACCCTGATTGGTGGTTATCAGCTGGCGAATCTCGACACCAACAATCACAGTCAGGATGCGTTTTTGCGTTATCTGACTACGGCCTTTACCGATAAGTATCGCTGGCGCATCGAACGCATGGGCGAGCAAACGCCCGAGCAGTGGCAAGCGCGCAAGCAGCGCTATGAGAGCGAAGCTAGTCAGCTGCGTCATCTGGATGCCGCCAGGGTAATGCTGCTTGCGGGCAGTGACTCCGCGGCGCTCAATACTTATGTTTATCCTGCTGAAGGGCTGCATACAGAATTGCAGCTGTGGCAGAAGGCAGGATTGAGCCCGGCGAGAATTTTGCGCGCTGCCACTCTCGATGGGGCCAAATTCATGGGGCTGGAGAAGGATTACGGCAGTATTGCCGAGGGTAAGCGGGCGGATTTGTTGGTGCTAAAGACCAACCCCCTGGCGGATATCAGCGCGACACTGAAAATCGATAGTCTGGTGCTGGGCGGGGAGTATCACAACGAAGCTCAGCTCACGCGCTGGAAAGACAATGCCGCTGCGGCGGTGCAAATCCTTAACACCGGCCGCAAGGACATCTAGCCCGGCCAATCGGCCCGCAGCATCTGTTGAAGCCGGCTTTGGGTGCGGCGAAACTCAAATCCCAGAGCCCCCTGACAATAAAGCTCGTCGAGGGGGACCTGGGTGTGTAAAAACAGCTGCTTGCCCTGATCGTAAAACTCATCCACCAAGGCAATAAAGCGCCGCGCCGCATCATCCTGTGGGGCATAACTCAAGATGCGCTCGCCAGTGATGGTGGCTTCAACGCCATCTTCGGTACCCCGGGCGCGGATCCAGCCCCGGGGCTCGCCGCCGAGCCTTGGCACGTCGCTTAGCACCAATATCTCCAACTGCTCCGCCAGCGCCATGTAGTCCAGTTGCGAGCGGGGACCATCACACAAGTCTTCAAAGCGGAACCAGGCAACGCCCGAAGCGGTGCGTCTGGCATGAATAGGGCGCCCCAGTATCTGCATTTCAAGATTGCTAACTGCTTCAGGGCCGAATAGGGCCTCGAAATCAGCATCGCCGCCACACTGCCAGCGCGGCAGCCCCGCGGCTTTTGTATTTGCCCTGAGGCGATGATCCACACTGCCGTTTAAGTGAATGGACTCCAGCTGTTGCTGCAAGAGCTCGATGGCAGGCAGAAACCTGTCCCGCTGCAGGCCGTTTTCATACAACTTGTGAATTGGCGTGTTGGAGGTGGCGACCAGCATAACGCCTTCATCAAACAGGGCCTCGCACAGGCGCCCCAAAATGATGGCATCACCAATGTCCGAGACAAAAAACTCATCGAAACAGAGAACGCGGCAGTCCTTTGCCAGCTGCCGTGCCAGATGTCTCAGTGGGTCACGTACACCGGTGAGTTGATTTAATTGCCGGTGAATACGTGCCATAAAGTGATGGAAGTGCAGCCGCAGGTTGGGGATATTCCCGAGGGAGGCATGGAAGAGATCCATCAGTAAGGTCTTGCCCCGGCCCACATCACCCCACAGGTAAAGCCCCTTAGTGCCAGCGTGCCTCTGAAGCGACTCGAATCTGAATTGTAAGGCGGCCAGAGCCGCCAGCTGTGCCGGGTCCTGGTGCAGCCGGGATGTTTGGCACAGCCGTTGGTAAGCTTCACTTGGCGATGAAAAATCAGGGATTTGGCGAGTGTCTGGCATACAGCAAGGTCGGGGAGGCACAAAGAGTGGCAGTATATCAGCCCTGTTGCCGCCCTGTCGCAGCCCTTGGCGTCCCGGTGCGGATAACCTATGCTGTGGCCCATTTCGCCTGCCTGAACCGGCAAATCGAATAAGGGAATGAAGATGACAAGCACAAGACCACCCGTGTGCCTGGGTGATGAACACTATCAATTGGGTGTCTGTATCGCCAATCGCCCACCCTTTATGGGGCTTGGCGAGCTTGCCAGCTGCCGCGCGCTGGTGAGCGGCGAAATCAAAGCCATAGGCGACGCCTGTGGCAATGGCTGGCGCAAGGTGTTTAACGTGTATGCCAAGTTAATGTGGGCCATGGCCGCCGATGAGGTGATTAAAAAGGCATTGCCAGCGGTTGCGGCCGTGAGCCAATTTGATAGCTGGCAGGCGTATCGGGATGCAATGCTGCTGCAACCAAACTGCGGCACCGCGCTGCTGTTTTCATCCCCCCTTGATGCGCGAACTGGCCCTTTGTATCTGGTGATGGGGAAAGGTTACGGCACTGCTTTCAGCGACAGGGAAAACGGCGGATTGCAACTCGAGTGGCTAAGTGAGCGATTTGCCATAGACCGTCATCGCCGCCTTATCGTCTGTCCTTATTTCGACTATCGGCAACTCAGTAATCAGCGCATCGATGAGCTGGTGGTGCTGATACGGCGCTTTTGTGAGTAATGCGTATGGCCGAACTAAATACCGATACACATTTATGCCAGTATCTATTCTTAAATCTGACTATTTGACTGCCATGGCTGTGCTATCGCTGTGAAAGGAGAGCGTATGATAAAACCTCAATACGGGGTGGGGGTGTTATTGGCAGGCCTGTGCCTGGGTGGCTGCGAGAATGTTCACTGGCTTGACCCCGAACCTGCCAAAGAGGTGAATCAACCTCAGCTCCCCGAGCAGGATGGCATGGTGAAAGACAATGAGCGCATCCTCGATGATGCCCGCCGGGACGGCAGGCTCAACCAGTAGCCCCGATAGTTCCAGCAGCGACTTATTCAGTCAAAGAATGCTGCTTTAACGCCTGCCGGGAGCTGGTGTGCTTACTGGCTGCCTGCTGGATTTTTTGCCTCCTTACCCTGCGGCCCTTTACCCAGTGCCAGGTGAATACGCACACTAGGGATAATCCCATTCCCGAGTGGGCAAGGCTTGCTGCAAACTGCGCCGACTCTGCGCTCAGGTAATAAAGACCAACACCTGTCAGCATCAACAGCATCATGGAAAGTGACATTAAGAGCCCACTGACATGGTTTTTCTTTTTACGCCAGCCTGCGCGTATATGGACTTGCCAAAGCGCACCGAGAAGTATCAGCAGCACAGCCGCGCTGAGAGCGTGAGTGCTCACCAGAGGCAAGCGCCATCGACCATTAAGCATCATGGGCAGTTCCCATTCCAGTTTAAATTCCAGTACCCAGGGATACATGGCAAACCCGGTGGCGGCGCAAAGCGTCATCGACACAATAAGCAGGTAAAAAAAACAGTCAGGATATCCGTTTAAGCGTTTCATCAGTCTCTTGTCTCAGGGCGTGGACTCAGGGTTTGATGCTGGGTAAGGAATGTGTCCGCCGAGGCGAGTCACCATATCTGGGGTGGCAGACGCCAGCACCTTGGTGAGCGCATCGGCACGCCAGGCAAAAGGGGCGATAACAGATAGCAGGGACTCGGTCTGCGGGGAATTTTCCGGGGGAGCATCCTGGCAAATGATAAGCGAGGGGAAGCGCGCATCCGGCCCACCGCCGAGCCTTGAGCTTGCCAGTGCAGCATTCTTGAGCCACAGGGTATCGGTAAAGCCCTGGCTGTTTCTCAGCAGCACCTTAATGCCGTATTCCCCGAACACTTTGAGATCGCCCCCGGCATTGACCGAGCCTGCGCGCACCCCAGAGCGTTTAAGGCAGCTTACTGCCATGTCCACCGCGTAGCCCTTGGCAATGCCATCCAGGGTAACCAGAACCGGCCGTTTAAGCCTGGCCCGGGTGCCTTTTATCTCTATGTCTTCCCAACTGCCACAAGGTAAAAAGTCGGCTTCGGTATGACAGGGCAGTGCTCCGACGGTGACCAGAGCGCCGCCCAGGGTGACATTGAAACGGTTATCGCTCAGCCTGCCCAGCGCTTTGGCGAGCCAGAGTATCCTGGCGCCATGTCTGCCCATGTCGGTCCATTGCATCGGGCTGGCGTTGAGGGACGAAAGTGCACTCATCGGCCGATGAAACGACAGGCTGGTGTCTATCTCGCTCATCAGCCGAAAGGCGTCAGTCATCGCTACCTTTACATCAGCATGGCCGGGGGCAGTGATCCTGATGTCCGTCAGGGTGCCCAGCATGGGTTTGGCGCGGCGCAGCACTCAGGACTCGCGGGCCAGAAAAAGCTCGTGGATGGTCAGCAGTCTTTTGACTCCATCAAGCAGATTACGGCAACTGAGGGTAGCGCCGCTGATATTGGGCACATCTTCATCGAGCTTGAAGGGGTCTTTCAGACTTTTGCCTTTGAAGTTGGTGCGCCAGCTTTCGTCTCGTACTTCTGCGCCGTGGGTTTCGCGGTAGCTCAGCACTTCTATGCCCATGACTTCGCCGTCGGCGCTGATGGCGGCGGCGTAGGTAATGTATTCGTGCTTGCCTATAACGTCATCGACCATAAACCAGCCTTGTAACTGACCGTCTTTTTCTACCCGCCAAATGGGCTGGTGGTCCTGACGTTGTCTGGTGCCGGCATGGGATTTGATAGCGCTGCGTGCACCGCTGTCAAACAGGGTAGGGCGCTCGATAAAGCTACTCGCGGAGGGAAACAGTAACTGCTGCGCCAGAGGGATACTCAGGTAATCGGCGGCCACGGCAGGTGCCGCCACAAAAGTCATGGGAATAAACCAGAGGCTGTTGTTTAACAGGGAGTCAGACATTGTGATTCTCCAAAAGGGGCGTCGACGGACGCCCCATCCTGCAATCAGAAGTTGTAGGCGATCTTAAAGCGCCATTCCTGCTCTGTTTTTTCAATCAGGTGCAGGTCGGTATCCTGGCCGTCAAACTGCTCACCACCACCGGCAAGCTGAGGCAGCCAGGTCAGTGTTGCCCACCAGTTGGCGCTGCCGTAATGCAGTGAAGGACCGGCGAACCATGACCAGCGTTCCTGACCTACTTCGGTTTCAAATTCGGTCTCGTAGAGTACTTCGGCGCTGACAAACCAGTTGGGGGCGAAACGATAGCTCAGGCCTGTACCGAATTTAAGCTCGATCTCCATTTCCGGATCGGTTGGCCAGTCAAAATCCTCCGGTAGGTTATCGATGGGGGCGCGGTTGGCGTAGGTGGTTTCCACCGCCATGTTACCAAGCCAAACCAGCTCACCTTCCATAAAGTACTTTTGTGTTTGCAGTCCCAGCTCCAGCGACAGTGTGTCTTTGTCATAGCCTGAGTGCTTGTCAATCCAGTCGTAGTCCAGTGACAGGCTGGCCTGCAGACCCACATCGTCTTTGGCGGGACTGAGGAACATGTAGGCCATTCCCAATTCCACGCCAGAGGCTTTGAAACCTATATCTTTGGCCCCCGGCAGGTAGCCATCAATGGATAGGCCCTTGGTATCCAGCGACATAAACTTGGCCGAAACCGATGAAGAAAACTTGTTGGAAACCCCGTATTCGTATTCGGTCTCGAAGTCGATACCCTGATACGAAGCCACGCTCTTGCCGTCACGTACTGTGACTTTTTGGTATAGCTCAGAGGCGCCTTCAGGCAGGGCTTCGGCGCCTTTGATATAGCCAAACAGATCTTCACCCGCAAGGCTGTGTTGGCTGACTGCTGTGGCGAGCAGGGCAAATATGCATAGCCCAAGTTTTGTTGCTTTCATGTTCATTCCCATCTTGATGTTATGTCCAAACTGCTGCGCATTTTAGATAATGCAGGTGAAAATGAAAATGGTTCGCATTATGTTTTTGTGCTTTTCATATCTATGTTATTGATAAATATGGCTAATAAAATTTAAGCTTGTTTTCAGCTCATTGATTGGACACCGCCTGACTGAGAATATCTCTGAGCCAGCGGTGGGAAGGTTGGTTATCTACTCGCCGGGGCCAAACCATGTAAACCGGGATGGCGCGGCTTTTGAAAGGGAAGGGCAGTACCTGTAATTGCAATAAAGGTGCATAGGCTCGGGCCAGCCGTGAGGGCGCAATGCCGATGGCTTCGCTTCGGGCGATGCTAGCCATCATACTGATTTCACTGTTGTTCTCACTATAGATGTGCCGTTCTGGCAGGGGCTCGTCGCAGAAGATCTCGCCAAGACTTAAACCATGACGGCTGAGGTTTAAGACACAGTGGCGTTCTGCCGCATATTGCTCTGCCGAAAGGCTGCCATGGATCCTTGGGTGATTACGGGCAGCGACACATACAAACTTTTCTTCGATAAGCAGCTGGCTTTTGGTGCTGTTGCCTGTGGGGGGAAGAATGTCTATCACCATGTCGGCGCTGCCACTATAGAGCGCTTGGTAAACGCCTTCGGGATCGGCGGTCATGTCTTTGAATACAATCCCCAGTTTCAAGTCGCGCAGGAGGGGTTCGAGCAGGTGTTGCAGCGTATGAGTTGCCGCTTCGTAGGTATACACCGTAAATTGACGGGTGCTGGTGGCCGGATCGAACGCTTTAAAGGCATCCAGTGTGGCGGCAATGTCCTCCATGGCGACAGACAAACCCCGATATAATTGATGCCCTGCGGCTGTAGCAGTAATGCCGCGTCCGGTGCGCACAAAGAGCTCCTCACCTATTTGTGCTTTGAGTCTGGCAATGGCGTTGCTGACAGATGATTGGGTCAACCCCAAAACATCCGCCGCCCGAGTGAAGGAGCTGTGCTGATATACGCACATAAATACCCGCAACAGATTCAGATCCAGCTTGCCGTAATCGCCCATGTGGTCTTGTATTTGTTTCTGGTAAAACAATAAGGTAACTCCTGTTGCAGGATAAAAAAAGAGGCAGCCGGGGCTGCCTCTCAGTGGATTTGGGGTTATTGCCGCATTAGCACAGTAGTTTTAGCTCTTAGCTGGGCTAATGCCCAGGGCAGGATCCCACTTTGAGTTGAACTTTTACACAGCCTTATGATCAGATCAGCATTAGTCATAACCAGCTGACAGACATGAATCTTTTGGAACACCTTGAAACACTGCCCGATCCTCGTAAGGAAATCAATCTTAAACACAACTTGGTTGACGTAGTCTTCCTGACACTCTCTGCCGTACTCAGCGGTGCAACCGGCTGGAAGTCGATCCAGGAGTTCGGTGAAGAACAACTCGACTGGTTACGGCAGTACCGCCAGTTTGAGTATGGTATCCCCAGACGACACTGTATCGCCAACATTATCAAAGCCTTGGATAGTGAGCTTCTGCTGCAAACGGTGTTCAGCTGGATCAACGAGAAACGGCAGAGCGAAGGTAAGTCGGTCATCGCTCTTGACGGTAAAACGATGCGCGGTGCGTGGAGTGACGACGTTAAAAATGCACTTCATGTCGTCAGTGCGTTCGATGTCAGCAACGGTGTCACGCTTTATCAGGACAGTTCGAATACCAAAGGCAAAGAAGCCGAGATTGCCCGAAACGTGATTGATGCCTTGGCACTGGATAACGCAATTGTCACGCTCGACGCGTTGCACTGCCAGGTCGCCACCATGAGCACAATTACACAGCGCAAAGGCGATTTCGTGATCCAGGTGAAGTCCAATCAAAAAGCGCTGCTTGAGGAAGTGCAGGCGTCATTCCGTAACCTTTATGACTCAAAGGAACTGGAAACGTATGAACAGTCCAACACCGGTCATGGCCGCAAGGAGTGCAGGACCGTGATGCAAACTGAAGCCGAGTTGTCACCAGACCTGAAAAAGAAATGGCCCCATATAAAGTCACTGATAGAGGTCGCCAGCGAGCGGACTGTTAATGGTAGCACATCATGTTCGTCACGTTGGTACGTCAGCTCCCTGCCAGTGGACGCTGAGGAAGCAGCTCGCACAATCCGCGACCACTGGGCCGTTGAGAACCAACTGCACTGGGTGCTGGACGTTGTTTTTCGCGAGGATGCTTTGAAAGTGTCAGATCCAGAGGGTGCTAAACATTTGGCCCTATTCAACCGTGCGGCACTAAGTGCAATAAAACAGCACAATGGCAAGAAAGACAGCCTTGCAGGTAAGCGCCGGCGTGCAGCTTGGAGCCCTGTATTTCGTTCAGAGCTGCTCTTTGGCTAAATTATGCACAAAGTGGAATCCCGCCCTGGGCTAATGCCTGAACTTGTCAGTGCTGGTGACGACGTCCCCAATGCTTGTCGTCGTGCTGTGGCTCGCTCGTGTAGTAGAGGCTACGATTGGCATCTGCTTCGGTCTGAGTCGGCAGCGGCACGATTTCAAAGCGAGGGTCGAAATCCACCATCAGGCTCTTGAGGGTATCCAGTACCTGGATATTGCCCTCATAGCTGGCCTTACCGGCTTCAAACAACTGCTTCAGCGATACCTGGCCCAGGTTCATGGCGATGGCATCTTTGTTGTTCAGGGTTACAGTAAGGTCGGCACCGGCCTTGGGCTTATCTACCTTGATATTGTTCAGGTTGCCGTTGGCAAGTTCGACATAGATGGTTTCTTTGATGTCGGGCAGTACCAGGTTAAAGCCAAAGCTATGATGCTGCGCCTTCACAGAGTCAAGCTTGATGGCCAGATAGTCCAGCAGGCTGCTGACAGGCATGTTGGCAATTACATCTGCTGAGGCAGATTTCAGCTCGCCGTCCTGAATGCCCACTCTGAGCTCCTGAGCTCCCGACAGGTATACATTGCGCCAGCCAGCACCCTCGGACTGATATCCCAGCTGTTCGTAGGTATCGGCCAGCAGGTTACGGGCGTCTTCGTTTCTGGGGTCTGCAATTACCACCTTGTTGAGCGCAGTCGCAACAAAGTTGTATTCGCCCTGGCTGAAATCTTTCTTGGCTTTTTTCAGCACAGATTTGGCACCACCCATGTATTCAACGAACTTAGCCGCTTCTTCTTTGGTTGGCAGAGGGTTAAGGTTGGCCGGATTCATATCGAAGTAACCCAGATACATGTTGTACACGGCGCGGGCATTGTGGCTGTAAGTACCGTGATAGCCGTTGGTGTGCCAGGCTTTCTCGATAGTTTCTGGAATGACCTTTTGAATTTCCCAGCCGATGTCCTGCATCACTACACCGGAGTTTGCCAGTCGCAGCGACTGGTTATGGACAAAGCCGTAGTTGTCACGCTGCAGTTTCATGTAAGACAGGATATTGTCGTTGTCCCACACAGGTGCGCTGTGCGCGGCAAACAGGAACTGGGCTTCGCCGCCCCAGGCTTCAATCATCTGGTTAATGGTTTTGGACCACTTGAGGGCATCACGTACCTTGGCACCACGCAGGGTGTAGACGTTGTGCATACCGTGATACATCACTTCGGCGCCCCAGATGGCCTGCTTTGAGGGAATGTAAGCTACGGCTTCGGATGGTGCCTCGGTGCCGGAGGCATCCATAAAGATGACTTCTAGGCCATCTATGTTCAGCTTTTCAAACTTCTGGCCCTGAGCGTTGGTTTCATAGTGGGGCATCACATAGGTGACTTCCCCTTTGGCCAAGCCGTTGGACAGCGCCGCATCCACAATGCCGGTGTTGCCTTGAGATAGGGTATTACCATACTGATAGGAGGCTCGGCGTGCCATGGCATTGCCCCCAAGGACGTTTTCATCGACCATTTCGGCGGTGATGTTATGTGAGCCGTACACTTTTACATTGGGAAAACGCTCCGCAATCGCGCGGGAACCACCAAAGTGATCGCTGTGGGAATGTGAATACACCATGGCCACCACCGGCTTGTCTCCGCCCGGGAGATGTTTCAGGGCAAAGTCGAGTGTCGCCTTGGCCGATTCAAAAGTGGTAAGCGGATCGAAGACTATCCAGCCGTTGTCGGTGCGCACAAAGCTCATGTTGGCAAGGTCGGTGCCGCGTACCTGATAGATGCCGTCTCTGACTTCATATAATCCATAGGCTTCATTGTTCAGTTGGGCCTGGCGGTATAAGGACGGATTGACCGTATCAGGGGTCTCATTGCCAATAAATTCGAACTTGTCGGCCAGCAGCGCGGCAGTGGCATCATCGAGCTTGGCGATGAGTTTGGCCCGGGTGTTGTTAAAGGCCTCTTGGTCGGCAAAGTTAAGGCCAGCGGCGACCTTGGCGTTGTGGGCCTTGGTGGCCTCGGTGGCGGGTTTGCCTTGGTAGGTAAAGCTGGTGGTCAGGGCATGCTCGTCCTGACCTGCGCCATGGTTGTGGCCTGGGCCGGCATAGCTTGGGGCTGCCGATAACATTGAAATGACGGCTACAGATACAACGGTGAGTTTCAGCATCTTGGTGTTCCTTTATGAGTAGGCGTTCGCCGATGGAGCCATATTAGAGAACCTGGTTATTTCGATAAACTCACTTAAAAATGGTTTTGACATTTATGTGGTGAATGAGTCGTGGTGGCTCAGATCACAAAAACGCCGACACAAATGTCGGCGTTTAACGGAAGCTGAAGTGTGGTAATTCAGATGCTTTGCTTACTATTATCCACGGCTTTTTTGTCGTACAGCTCAAAAGGAAACAGATTGCGGATCCGCTGAGTCAGATTATCTGGCACATTTGCCGAAATATGTAAGCGTACATCGCCGAGGCGTTCAGCGCGGATAGTACAGGTCAGCTTTTCTGCTTTGGCCAGGTTTCTGCACTCGCGCTCAAATTTTTCCGGAATTTTTCCCTTGTGGCTGGTCATGCGACCTTCCTTAAAATGCATCTCGAACAGCGACAGGCCTTTTTTACCCCCAAAGATGAGCCGATAAAGAATGTACACACCAATAGCGATAAAAAGCAGTTTCAAAAGGTTAGCTAACATAAAAAATTCCCCGGCGTTTTTTGTTAAAGATACGCCTTAACTTTTTATAAAAAAAGTGCACAAGGTCTCATTTGCAACCTTGAGATATGGCGCCCAGGATTTATGATGCAAGACAGGAACCCCACTCACGTTAAGGATGACCCCATGCCCCTTACCAACGCCAAAGCCTGGTCGCAGATGTGTGACAAACAAGCCCGCCTGATAGAAAACATGCGCAGCCACTTCCCTGAGCGGCATCAGCCGTTGACCGAACTCAGCCGTTATTGGCGTGAGTTGAAACATCAAATAGACTGCGGAGATGTGCCGCGGGTGAACCAGGTGAAATAAAAAAACCGCCCGATTGGGCGGTTTTTGTTTGGGGGGGAAGGGAGAAAGACCTGGGATCAGAAGGCGTAGCTTACGCTGGCGAGCACTGTGCCTTCGGTATTGAACAGATCGTCAGTGATCTGTACATCGTCATCCAGGTTGGTATCGAGCCAGGCCAGAGACAGACCAAAACCGGCCACTTCGGTAGACACACCGATGGAGTAATCGATAAAGGTATCGCCAAAGCCGAAATCTTCATCTTCAATCGCATCGCCGAAGTTGTTACCTATGTGCAGGTCCAGGCTCCAGTTTTCAGCAAATTCCCAGCTGTAGTTCAACTCCAGGTAATGGTAGTCGTAGTCTGAACCGCTGTAGTCGTTGGTGTACCAGTAAGCAGCACGGAAACCATGGAAATCGGCGCCAACGGTGCCTTCGAAGTAATCGTAATCGCTGGTTTCACCGAAATAGTTGTAGCGATAGATGGTGACGTCGAACGACAGATCGTCACTGACTTCATGGTAGTAACCGGCATAGATGTCCAATTCAATATTGGTGTCATCGTCTTCACCGAAGTCCACGTTACTGGCCCAGGCACCCACGAAGAAGCCTGAGTCGGCGGCATAATCAATGCCTGCAGAAACCTGGAAACCACTGTCAGTTTGCGATATGCCACGGAAGCGGTAATCGTTGGCCACCCCAACTTCACCGGTCAGTTCACCGGCGTTGGCCAAAGGGGACAGCAGCGCACCTGTCAGAAGGATCCCAGTCAGCTTAGCAAGCTTGTTTTTATTGAAATATTTATCCACGCTTGATTCTCCATTTTACTTTTGTTGACAGTGACGACGTTAATTCGCACGTTCACATTTATTGCCAAACATCAGCACTTGGCTGTGACCTCATGGCGGGTTTACCTGTTAGCTTTGCTCAAAAATCACATAGATCTTGCGGCAATGTTCAACCACCTCCCATGTGCCTTTAAAACCGGCGGGGATAACGAACTTGTCTCCAGCTTCCACGGTCAGGCAGTTACCTTCGCTGTCGCAGATAATGCTGGACCCTTCGAGAATGTCACAAAATTCGTGTTCAGTATAGTTGACATTCCATTTACCGCCAGCACTCTGCCAAACCCCAGCGTGAAACTGGCCACAGGGGCTGGAATAGTGGTTGGTTAGCGATTGCAGCGGATTGCCATCAAGGCGTTTTTCCTCGGGAAGGAAATATTGCTCTGTTTGGGCGTTTGATGCCGAAAATCGCTGTATATCAGATATTTTTGCAGTCATTGTTGCTCCGAAGGGGGCACAGGTGTGCCCCGCATCTGCTTACTTCATGGTAGGCATTACAAACTCGGCGGCCAGTTGTTTTCCTTGAGGCCAGCGCGCCGTAATCGCTTTGCGCTTGGTATAAAATCGTACGCCATCCGGGCCATGCATGTGCAGAGGACCGAACAGTGAACGCTTCCAACCGCCAAAGCTGTGGAATGCCATAGGCACGGGAATGGGCACATTGACCCCTACCATGCCCACCTGTACGTGATGACAGAAGTGGCGGGCGGCCTCCCCACTTTGAGTGAAGATGGCGGTGCCGTTACCGAACTCGTGGTCGTTGATGAGCTGCAGGGCGCTGTTGTAGTCGGGCACCCGAACTATGCTGAGCACGGGACCAAAGATTTCTTCCTTATAGATGCTCATCTGTGGCGTGACATGGTCGAACAGGCAGGCACCCAGGAAGTAACCATTGGCCTTGTCTTCCATAGAGAGTGTCCGGCCATCGACCAGCAGCCTGGCACCTTCACGTACGCCGGCTTCCACATAGCTTGAGACCTTGTCCAGATGCTGAGCCGAAATCAGTGGCCCCATTTCCATCTCAGGGGTCAGGCCGTTGCCCACCTTGAGCGCGGCAATCTTGGGCAGCAGTTTTTCAACCAGCGCATCACCGGCATCACCCACGGCCAGTACCACGGAGATGGCCATGCAGCGCTCGCCGGCCGAGCCGTAGGCAGCACCCATCAGAGCGTTAACCGCCTGATCCAGATCGGCATCCGGCATCAGCAGCATATGGTTTTTCGCACCGCCAAGGGCCTGAACCCGTTTGCCGTGGGCGGAGGCGGTAGCATAGATGTATTCAGCAATGGGGGTGGAGCCTACGAAGCTGACGGCCTGAATGTCTTTGTGGGTCAGCAGGGTATCCACGGCTTCTTTATCGCCATTGACCACGTTGAACACGCCATCGGGCAAACCGGCTTCTTTGAGCAGCTCGGCAATGCGCATCACAGAGCTTGGGTCTTTTTCCGATGGCTTCATGATGAAGGTGTTGCCGCAGGCTATGGCGATGGGGAACATCCACATGGGCACCATCACAGGGAAGTTGAAGGGGGCAATACCGGCCACCACGCCCAGCGGCTGATTAACCGCCCAGGCATCAACACCTGTGCCGACCTGCGCCGTGTGCTCGCCTTTGAGCAAATGGGGAATGCCACAGGCAAATTCCACCACTTCGAGGCCGCGGATAAGTTCGCCCTTGGCATCGTCCAGCACCTTGCCATGTTCACGGGTGATAAGCTCTGCGAGCTCATCCATGTGGTTTTCAACAAGGGCTTTGAATTTAAAAAGAATTCGGGCGCGGTTTAAGGGAGTCATCTGAGACCAGCTCTCAAATGCTGCCTTGGCGACAGCGATGGCCTCGCCGACTTCCTGTGTGCTTGCCAGAGAGACCTGGGCGCGGGCCTCACCGGTGGCGGGTTCAAAAACAGTTTGGCTGCGGGCACTGGGGGCGGTGTGCTGGCCGTTTACGAAATGAGTAATGCTTTGCATGGGTATCTTTGGCTACCTGTTAATTCTGTGCTGGCAAAGGGGTCATCCAACGGCGCGAATGGCGTCGCCGAGGGTATTAATGATTTGGTCGATGTGCTGCTTTTCCACGATAAGTGGCGGAGACATGGCAATGATGTCGCCGGTGACCCTCACCAGGGTGCCGTTTCTGAAGCAGCGCTCGAATACCTTGTAGCCCCGGCGCCCCGGGCCTTCATCATTGGGTGACAGTTGCACCCCGGCGACCAGACCTGTGTTGCGGATATCAATCACATTTGGCAGGTCTCTCAAACTGTGGACCGCATCTTCCCAGTAGCCTTCGAGTTCCTTGGTACGATCAAACAGTTTTTCTTCCTGATAAATATCCAGTGTTGCCAGCGCGGCCGCTGCCGCGACCGGATGGCCGGAATAGGTATAACCATGGAAGAATTCAATCAGTTCCTCTGGGCCAGTCATGCAGGCATCATGTACATCCTGGCTCACGAACACAGCTCCCATGGGAATAGCACCATTGTTGAGTGCTTTGGCTGTGGTCATCAAATCGGGCACAACGCCCCAGCGCTGGCTGGCAAAGGCGTCACCAACACGGCCAAAACCTGTGATGACTTCATCAAAAATCAGCAAGATGCCATGTTTCTTGGTGATATCGCGCAGACGCTTGAGGTAACCCTGAGGCGGAAGAATCACGCCAGCGGAGCCAGACATGGGCTCAACGATAACGGCGGCGATGTTTTCCGCACCGTGGAGGGTAATGAGTTGTTCCAGCACCTCGGCTTTTTCGAGGCCATGGGCGGGAAAACCTCGTGAGAAGGCGTTGTTGGCGATGTCCAGCGTATGGGGCAGGTGGTCGACGCCCTGCAGCAATTGCTGGCTGAAAGTACGGCGGTTGTTGCCGATACCGCCCACGGAGATGCCGCCAAAGCCAACGCCATGATAGCCAAGTTCACGGCCAATAAAGCGGGTGCGGGTGGGCTGGCCATTGGCTCTGTGGTAGGCAAGCGCCATTTTCAGTGCCGTATCGACAGATTCACTGCCTGAATTGGTAAAGAAGATGCGGTTCAGTCCTGCCGGCGCTATGTCGGCGAGGCGGCTGGCCAGTTCGAATGCCAGTGGGTGGCCCATTTGGAATGAAGGGGCGTAATCCAATTCACGGATTTGGTGGCTGACAGCTTCACTGATTTTCTTTCTGCCGTGGCCGGCGTTACAACACCAAAGGCCCGCGGTGGAATCCAGTACCGGATTGCCGTCAACATCTTTGTAAAACATACCCTCTGCACTGGCCAGCAATCGTGGGCTGGCTTTGAACTGGCGGTTCGCGGTGAACGGCATCCAGTAATGCTCAAGGGACGGTGTGTCTTGTCCTGTAATTGCGTTGAAGTCGACCATACATTATTTACCTTGATCCTATCGGTTGTTTGAGTTTTTAAGGTGATTGATATTCGCTATGCTATGTCAGAAATAATGAACATGGAATACCCTTGTGCATTTATTTGTGGCAAAAAAGTGCAAATTGTAAAAAATATTGAAATGCTCAATGCCTGAGCGTAATCTGAGCCCAGTGTCCGTTTTCGGGACCGCACACAAAGCAGGGCGATGCAGGTAAGTCGATGTGATGAAGCCGCTGTATCGCTGCCTTTGTTGATTCAACCAGTGGGTACTTCCCGTCTTGCTGGACCCGCGGAGAGAACAACTCTTTGGCGTAAACCAGACCTGCATCCCGAAAACCCGAAATCAATAACCATAACAGTCACAGATACGGAGTCATCATGAGTACACCCCAAAGCCGCAGCGAATGGGAAGCAATGGCACAGCGCCTTGAAATCAATGGTAAAGCCTTTATTAACGGCCAGTATTGCGATGCCGTTGGCAAAGAAACCTTTGACTGCATCAGTCCTGTGGATGGCCGTTTGCTGACTCAGGTGGCCAGCTGTCAGCAGGCCGATGCCGATATCGCCGTTGCCAATGCACGTGAGGTGTTCGAGTCCGGAGTCTGGTCTTTGCAATCACCGGTAAAACGTAAAAAGGTGATGATTCGCTTTGCCGAACTGCTGGAAGAGCATGCCGACGAGCTGGCGCTGCTGGAAACTCTCGATATGGGTAAGCCCATCGCGCACTCAAAGGCGGTGGATGTCGCCGGTGCCGCCCGCGCCATTCGCTGGTCGGGTGAGGCCATTGATAAAATTTACGATGAGCTGGCCCCGACGCCGCACAATGAGATCGGCATGATCACCCGCGAACCTGTCGGGGTGGTGGCTGCCATCGTGCCCTGGAACTTCCCGATGCTGATGGCCTGTTGGAAGCTGGGGCCAGCCCTTGCCACAGGTAACAGCGTGGTGCTCAAACCCTCAGAAAAATCTCCACTGACCGCCATTCGCATGGCGCAGCTCGCCAAAGAAGCCGGGCTTCCCGATGGGGTGCTCAACGTATTGCCGGGTTTTGGCCACACAGTGGGCCAGGCATTGGCACTGCATATGGATGTGGACACCCTGGTGTTCACAGGCTCCACCAAGATAGCCAAGCAGTTGATGGTGTATGCCGGTCAGTCCAACATGAAACGTGTCTGGCTCGAAGCCGGTGGCAAAAGCCCCAACATCGTATTCAATGACGCGCCTGATCTGAAAGCCGCCGCCGAAGCCGCCGCCTCAGCCATTGCCTTTAACCAGGGGGAAGTGTGTACCGCGGGTTCTCGCCTCTTGGTGGAGTCCGGGGTAAAAGACGAGCTGCTTAAGCTTATCGTCAAGGAAATGGAGGCTTGGCAGCCCGGTCATCCGCTGGACCCTGCCACCACCTGCGGTGCTGTCGTGGATAAGCAGCAGCTGGATACCGTGCTTGGCTATATCAAAGCCGGTCACGATGAAGGCGCCAAGCTGATGTGTGGCGGCAGCCAGGTGCTTGCCGAAACCGGCGGTGTGTATGTTGCGCCGACTGTGTTTGATGGGGTAACCAATCAGATGAAAATCGCCCGTGAGGAGATTTTTGGCCCTGTGATGTCGGTAATCACCTTTGATGGCATGGATGAAGCGGTAGCCATTGCCAACGACACTATCTATGGCCTTGCCGCCGGGGTGTGGACCTCTGACATCAGTAAGGCCCATAAAACTGCCAAGGCACTTCGCAGCGGCATGGTGTGGATTAACCACTACGACGGTGGTGATATGACTGCGCCTTTCGGTGGCTATAAACAGTCAGGCAATGGCAGGGATAAATCGCTGCATGCCTTTGAGAAATACACCGAAGTGAAGGCGACCTGGATAGCGCTCTGAGTGTTACCCGAGTGAAAAGAAACCCGCCATTTGGCGGGTTTCTTTTTGGCACTATCACTATGCCGTTAAAAAATATCCATAAAGCGGTGGTACAGCATACCCGCTGCCAGCAGCGGTGAGCGCAGCGCAGGGCCGCCGGGGAAGGTCATATGTTTCACCTTGGCGAACACATCAAAACGTTCTGCCTGACCAGCAATGGCGTCGGCGAGCAGCTTTGCCATCATGTGGGTCGCATTGACGCCATGACCCGAGTAAGCCTGGGCGAAGAAAATATTGGGTGCATCCGGCAGGCGTCCAAGCTGAGGTAAGCGGTTGGCACCAATTCCAATCATGCCGCCCCATTGATAATCGATACGAACACCCTTGAGTTTGGGGAATACCCGCTCCAGATTTGGCCTCAGTGCGGCTTCAATGTTGCTGGGGTCCTTGCCTGAATAGGTACAGAGGCCACCAAACAGCAAACGCCCATCGGCGGAGAGGTGGAAATAATCCAGTGCAATGCGCATGTCGGCAAAGGCCATATTTTTGGGGATGATTTCCTGTTGCAGGTCGGGGCTCAAGGGCTCGGTCGCCAGCAGGTAGCTGCCGGCGGGCAATACCTTTCCGCCCACATAAGGTTCCAGCTTATGGCCTATGTAGGCGTTGCCGGCAAGCACCAGATAACGACAGGTCACTTCGCCTTTTTCGGTGATTACCCTGGGCTTATCTCCCTTGATGATTTTGGTGGCAGCGCTGTATTCAAAAATCTGTACACCCAGCTCACGGGCGACCCTGGCTTCACCGAGGGCCAGGTTTAAGGGATGTAAATGACCACTGCCCATGTCGACCAGGGCGCCCTGATAGCAGTCAGAGCCTATGACTTCCCCTAAATCTGCCTTTTGCAGCAGTTTAATGTCCTGGCGGTAACCTGCCGTTTTCAGATGTTCGAATTCTTCAGCAAGTTCAACCATATGCCTGGGTTTGACTGCCAGATCGCAATAGCCCATGGCCAGGTCGCAGTCGATATTGTGTTCGGCAACCCGATTCCGGACAATTTCAACCGCTTCAAATCCCATTTGGGTGATGGCGTCGATGCCTTCCTGGCCAATGGTGTTGTGAAATTGCTCCAGTCCGTGGCCAATACCACGGATAAGCTCGCCACCGTTACGACCCGAGGCACCCCAGCCTACGCGCTTGGCTTCCAGCAGCGCGACGCTGAAGCCTTTTTGGCGCAGTTCGATAGCGGTGTTGAGCCCACTGAAACCGCCTCCCACCACACAGACATCCACATCGATGGTGCTGTCCAGTACGGGATACTGATATAACTCTTTTGCCGTCGCAAAATAGAATGAATCCGGGTACTTATCGCTGTGGATGGGAGATTTGTTTGCCATAAGGGCTCCGACGCTGTTTTTATTGTAAATTGGTCTTGTCTCTGTATACTCATCACACTTTTTGCGGATAAACATACGTGTGCATTTTATTTAACACACAATACCGCTAAAATACAATGCGTATTCTCATTTGCTGCGCCCTGCCTTAATCCATTTGCGCATTGCAGTTAATTGAGTTTGCTTGAGAAAATTTGTTTTCCGGTCCTGAGATTGTTTGGCGGTACTCACGGTCGGGATAGATAATTTGCACTTTATCTGCTGTGCAGATAACTGAACCTGTTTGGGGGTGACAAATTTGGATATCGGAGCCAGTCTCAAAGCAGTCCGGAAAATGAAAGGCTTGTCTCAGCGTGAGCTTGCCAAGCGTGCCGGTGTGACCAACAGTACCATCTCAATGATTGAGAAAAACAGCGTGAGCCCGTCGGTGAGTTCACTGAAAAAAGTGTTGGCCGGCATACCTATGTCGCTGGTGGAGTTTTTCTCTATCGGCGACTCGGCATCTGCCGAACAAAAGATTGTCTATCGCGCCGACGAGCTGCTGGATATTGGTACAGGTCCCCTGGAGTTCAAGCTGATTGGCCGTGACTATCCCAACCGGGCCATGTCGGTGATGAGTGAGATTTATCCTCCCGGTGCGGATACCGGTGAAGAGATGCTCAAGCACGTTGGCGAAGAGGCCGCGCTGGTGATTGAAGGCAAATTCGAGCTGACAGTAGGTGACGAGGTGTTTGTGCTCGAAGCCGGTGACAGCTATTACTTCAACAGCGAATTGCCCCACAGGTTCAGAAATCCCTTCGATGAGCCTTGCCATCTGGTCAGTGCCACTACACCTGCCAACTTCTGATACTTTCCCGTTCAAATACAACAACGGCCCTTCAAGGGCCGTTGTTGTATCTGTCACTTTTGCACCCTTTTGGGGCGCTTTGCGCCATCAATTGCCACTTTGCACTCTTTTGGGTGGCTGGCTGCCACCATTTCAAACACTGATGTAAATAATTTTAACCAAATATGGCCGCTTTTCGAATTCGGCTCTCAGGCGGTTATTTCCTTTTTATCCCACTGGCTGCGGGCGAAACCTCCGGGCTTCACAACGTGTTTATATGGGCTGTATTAGCCTAAGTGGCTGATTGTTAGCGGATAAAATTTTATTGTTATAAAAGTGCTGCGCAGAGGTAAGTGGGCTATTGCCTCGTTCAATATTTCCGTGTACTGTGTGAAAAAATGAACGCCGAGTTTGAGGGCGATCACAAAACTCAAACACTGAATCAACTGCAAGGTGAAGTATGTCTGACGCCACGATACCCCTGATTGGTGTCTCTGCCTGTAATACCCCGATTGGACTGCAGACGTTTAATACGGTGGGAGAAAAATATCTCTTAGGTGTGATTAATGGCACAGGCGGTTGGCCGCTTATCATTCCTTCTATTGGTGATGGTATGCCAACGGAATTGTTGCTTGAGCGCCTGGACGGCATTCTGTTCACGGGTTCACCTTCCAATGTCGAACCACATCACTATTCGGGGCCGGCCAGCGAGCCGGGAACTCATCATGATCCCCGTCGTGATGCCACCACCTTGCCCTTGATTAAGGCGGCTATCGCAGCAGGCGTACCGGTACTGGGTATATGCCGTGGCTTCCAGGAAATGAACGTGGCCTTTGGTGGCAGTCTGCACCAAAAGTTACATGAAACGGGTGTGTTTAAAGAGCATCGCGAAGACAGAACAGCCCCACTTGAGGTGCAGTATGGTCTGGCCCACACGGTGACTCTGGAGCCCGGGGGGGTAATTTTTGAAGCCTGGGGCCGCAGCTCGGCGGAAGTGAATTCCGTCCACACTCAGGGCGTTGAACGCCTGGGTAACGGGTTGCGGCCAGAAGCCTACGCTCCGGATGGCTTAATAGAAGCCTTCTCTGTTACAGATGCCAAAAATTTTGCCCTGGGTGTGCAATTTCATCCCGAATGGAAAGTGGCCGACAATGCTTTTTATCTGTCGATTTTCAATGCTTTCGGTGAAGCGTGCCGACGCAGGGCCCAAAACCGAGTGAGATAAATCATGGAAAAGCTGATTGCGTTTTTAAAAGAAAAAAAGATAACCGAAGTCGAGTGTGTTATCAGCGATATGACGGGTATTGCCCGTGGCAAAATTGCCCCGGTCGACAAATTTATCGCTGAGCAGGGCATGCGTTTGCCCGAGAGCGTGCTGCTGCAGACTGTCACCGGCGATTATGTAAATGACGATACGTATTATGAGCTGCTGAATGAAGCCGATGTCGACTTCCTTTGCGTGCCCGATGAAAACGCCGTTTTTGAACTGCCCTGGTGTGTGGAAGCAACCGCTCAGGTTATCCACGATGTGTACGACCGCATGGGGAACCCCATCGAGCTTTCGCCACGTAACGTACTGAAAAAAGTGCTAAAACTGTACGAAGAAAAGGGTTGGGAACCGGTGGTAGCCCCCGAGATGGAGTTTTATCTGGTGGCGCGCAATGGGGATCCGGATCTGCCGCTGAATCCTCCACTGGGACGTTCAGGTCTCCCTGAAGCCGGTCGCCAGTCGTTCTCCATCGATGCCGCCAACGAATACGATCCCCTGTTTGAAGACATGTATGAGTGGTGTGAGGCCCAGGGGCTGTTTATCGACACCCTGATCCACGAAGATGGTCCGGCGCAGATGGAAATCAACTTCAGTCACGGTAATGCCCTGTCGCTGGCCGACCAGGTGTTTGTGTTCAAGCGTACCCTGCGTGAAGCGGCGCTTAAGCACAATGTGTGTGCCACCTTTATGGCCAAGCCCGTAACCAATGAGCCCGGCAGTGCCATGCACATTCACCAGAGCGTGGTGGATAAAAAGACCGGCAAGAACATCTTTACCAAAGAAGACGGCACCAAGAGCGCCAACTTCCTCGGCTATATTGCCGGTTTGCAACAGTTTATCCCTGAATTCCTGCCCTTGATGGCGCCCAGTGTGAACTCGTTCCGCCGCTTCCTGCCGGGCACCTCTGCGCCCGTAAACCTGGAGTGGGGTGAAGAGAACCGTACCTGTGGTCTGCGTATTCCGGAATCATCACCGCAAAACCGCCGAATTGAAAACCGCATTCCCGGTGCTGATGCCAACTGTTATCTGGCCATTGCCGCCAGTTTGCTGGCCGGTTACATCGGCATGGTGGAGGGCCTTAAGCCAACCAACCCGGCACTGGGCCGTGCCAACGAAAGCCGCACTGCAGATACCAATTGCCTGCCGCTGACCCTGGAAGAGGCGCTGACGGCCATGGATGAGAGCGACGCGGCACGTAAATATCTTGGCGATGCCTTTACCACCGGCTTTGTGGCGGTGAAGCAGGCAGAGCTTGAAAACTTCAGGCGCGTTGTCAGTGCCTGGGAGCGTGAATTCCTGTTACTGACAGTATAAAAACACAGGCCGGGGCGTGCCCCGGCACATTGGGGGGAGGGCGAAGATGCAACAACAACAGCAAGATACCATCGGCGCACTGCAAGCAATGGATGCAGCACATCATTTGCATCCTTTTACCGACAGTGCTGATTTGGCCAAACGTGGCACCCGCGTTATCGAACGTGCCGAAGGTGTGTACATTTGGGATGCCAAGGGTAACAAGCTGCTGGATGCCATGGCCGGACTCTGGTGTGTAAATGTCGGCTACGGTCGCAAGTCCATCGCCGATGCCGCCTACGCTCAGCTGCAAACTCTCCCTTTTTACAACAATTTCTTCCAATGTACCCATGAGCCTGCCATTCGGCTCGCGGCAAAGATTGCCTCCCTGGCACCTGCACACATGAACAGGGTGTTCTTTACCGGCTCGGGATCCGAGGGCAATGACACAAATCTGCGTATGGTGCGCCGTTACTGGGACTTGAAGGGGCAGCCCGCCAAGAAAACCATCATCAGCCGCAAGAATGCCTATCACGGCTCAACAGTGGCGGGTGCAAGCCTCGGCGGCATGGGCTTTATGCATCAGCAGGGCGATCTGCCCATTCCCGGGATAGTCCACATCGACCAGCCTTATTGGTTTGGTGAAGGGCGAGATATGTCGCCGGAGGCGTTTGGCATTAAAACGGCCCGGGCATTGGAAGCCAAAATCCTTGAGCTCGGTGAAGACACAGTAGCCGCTTTTATTGCAGAGCCATTTCAGGGCGCTGGGGGAGTAATCATCCCACCCGATAGCTACTGGAATGAAATTAAAAGGGTTTTGGAAAAGTACAATATTCTGTTTATTCTGGACGAAGTTATCAGCGGCTTTGGTCGTACCGGTAACTGGTTTGCCGCCCAAACTTTGGGGCTCAAACCCGATTTAATCACCATCGCCAAGGGCATGACATCGGGATACATCCCCATGGGCGGCGTGATAGTGTCCGATCGGGTTGCCGATGTTCTTATCAGCGATGGCGGTGAGTTTGCCCATGGCTTTACTTACTCAGGCCATCCGGTGGCGGCTGCGGTGGCGCTGGAGAATATCCGTATTCTCGAAGACGAGCAGCTGGTGGATAAGGTCAGAACCGACACCGGGCCTTATTTGCAGGACAGATTGCAAACCCTGAGTGCGCATCCCTTGGTGGGTGAGGTCAGGGGCATGGGCATGGTCGGTGCCATTGAGTTGGTGGCAGATAAGCAAAGCATGGCACGATTCGGCAGTGAAATTTCGGCCGGTATGCTCTGCCGTGAGGCCTGTATCGCCAATGGTTTGGTGATGCGCGCGGTAGGTGACACCATGATTATTTCGCCGCCACTTTGCATTAGTCGCGATGAGATTGATGAACTGATTTTTAAAGCAAGTCAGGCACTTTCACTGACGCTTGAGAAGATTGCAGCTCGGGGTAACTGAGTGCATATTAAAAAGCCTGCCAATAGAGGAAGAGGTTCTGGGCAGCAGCAACTGCCGATGCGGTTTTTCAGGTTGTAGCATTGGTCCTAACAATAAAATAAATGCCGGCCAAGCCGGCGACACAATCAGGGTAATTGGCTTTCAATTACTGCTACCTGCAAAAGGAGATAGCATGAAGTTATTACACAAAATGACAGCTCTGGCTTTGGTTACCGCCGGTGTTTTGGGAAGCGCTGCGGTATCGGCCGAAGAAGTTGTTCGCGTCTATAACTGGTCTGACTATATCGCCGAAGACACCCTGGAAAACTTCCAGAAGGAAACCGGCATCCGCGTCATTTACGATGTATTCGACACCAACGAAGTGCTGGAAGCCAAGCTGCTGTCAGGCCGCAGCGGTTACGATCTGGTCGTGCCCTCTGCCCACTTCCTGGCCAAGCAGATTAAAGCCGGTGCCTTCATGAAGCTGGACAAGTCCAAGCTGACAAATGAAAAGCACCTCAATAAAAACCTGATGACCCAGCTGCAAAAGAGCGATCCGGGTAACGAGCACGCCGTACCTTATCTGTGGGGTACCACAGGTATCGGTTTTAACGTTGCCAAGGTGAAGGAAGTGCTGGGCGAAGATGCGCCAGTGGATTCATGGGATTTGATTTTCAACCCTGCCAATGCTGAAAAGCTGGCCAAGTGTGGTATTGCCGTGCTGGATTCACCCGATGAAATCCTGCCACCGGCACTGAACTACCTGGGTCTGAACCCCAACAGCACAGATCCAGCCGACTATGAAAAAGCCGGTGAAGTGCTGCTGAAAATTCGTCCTTACCTCAAGTATTTCCACTCTTCCCGCTACATCTCTGATCTCGCCAACGGCGAAATCTGTGCCGCCATCGGTTGGTCCGGTGACGTGCTGCAGGCTCAGGCCCGTGCAGAAGAAGCCGGCAACGGCCAGCAAGTGGATTACCGCATCCCTAAAGAAGGTGCCCCTCTGTGGTTTGACATGATGGCTATCCCAGCCGACGCTGCCAACCCAGACAATGCGCTGACCTTTATGAACTACCTGATGCGCCCAGAGGTGATTGCCTCTATCAGTAACTATGTGGCTTATGCCAACGCCAACGATGGTTCTAACCCTCTGTTGGACGAGGAAGTTGCTAAAAACCCCGCTGTGTACCCATCAGAAGAAACACTCGCCAAGCTTTACCTGGGTGAAGTGCGTCCAATGAAGACCCAGCGCGCCATGACCCGGATCTGGACCAAGATCAAGTCTGGTCAGTGATCCTGTACTTGGGGCAGCGGATTGCTGCCCCACCTTTGACTCTTAGATTGCACAAGTAAACCGAATTCCAGCAGGCCGGAGGCTTGTTCTGGCGCAGTTTGGAATGGAGAAGTATTTATGGCTATGACCTCGGGCGTCACCAATAAACCAACGACAAAGACGCAAGACGAAGTACTGCTCAAAATAGAGCGGGTAAGCAAACTGTTTGATGATGTTCGTGCAGTGGACGACGTGTCCCTGACCATCAACAAAGGGGAAATCTTCGCATTGCTTGGGGGCTCTGGCTCCGGAAAATCTACCCTGCTGCGGATGCTTGCCGGGTTTGAGAGGCCAACGGAAGGTCGTATTTATCTCGACGGCCAGGACATTACTGATCTGCCGCCCTACGAGCGTCCCATCAACATGATGTTCCAGTCATACGCGCTTTTCCCTCATATGACAGTGGAACAAAACATTGCCTTTGGTCTGAAGCAGGACAAGATGGCCAAGGATGAAATTGCCCAGCGCGTGCAGGAAATGCTCAAGCTGGTGCACATGGAGCAGTACGCGAAGCGTAAGCCCCATCAGCTTTCCGGTGGTCAGCGCCAGCGTGTGGCTCTGGCCCGTTCACTTGCCAAGCGACCCAAACTTCTGCTGCTCGATGAGCCCATGGGCGCACTGGACAAAAAACTGCGTACCCAGATGCAGCTCGAAGTGGTGGAAATTCTTGAGCGCGTGGGCGTGACCTGTGTGATGGTGACCCACGATCAGGAAGAAGCCATGACCATGGCCGGTCGTATCGCCATCATGAGCGACGGTTGGATTGCCCAGGTTGGCAGCCCCATGGATATCTACGAGAGCCCCAACAGTCGCATGATTGCCGAGTTTATTGGCTCAGTGAACCTCTTTGATTGTGAAATCGTTGAAGATGAGGCCGACCACGCCATTTTGAAGTCGCCCACCTTGCCGCAACCCTTCTTTATTGGCCACGGTGTAACGACCAGCCTGGAAGACAAGCACGTGTGGCTGGCAGTTCGCCCTGAAAAGACGCTGATTACCCGCGAGCAGCCCGAAGGCGAATACAACTGGGCTAAGGGCACTGTGCATGACATAGCCTATCTGGGTGGTTTGTCGGTGTATTACATCAAGCTTGAAGACGAGCGCATCATCCAATGTTCCATGACCAATACCGAGCGCCGCGCAGACCATCCTACCTGGGGCGATGATATTTACATCAGCTGGGAGGCCACCAGTGGTGTGGTATTGAGATCATGAGCAAACGAAAGAAAGGTTTTCGCTTTGCCATCCGTGGCAGGCACTTTACCCTCGGCTTTCCCTTCCTGTGGTTGACCCTGTTCTTTGCACTGCCCTTTGCGATAGTGCTCAAAATCAGTTTCTCCACGGCGGCGATTGCCATTCCGCCCTATGAGCCTACCTTCACTTACGCTGACCAGTTGCTGAATGTGGCATTGAACCTGGGCAACTATCTGTTGCTGCTGGACGATGCGCTTTACTACACGGCGTATCTGGGGTCGCTGAAGATGGCGTTGGTAGCGACCCTCGGCTGCTTGCTGCTTGGCTATCCCATGGCCTATGCCATTGCCCGCGCGCCAGCCAAGATGCAGACCGTTCTGCTGCTGCTTATCATGCTGCCGTCCTGGACCTCGTTCCTGATCCGCGTTTACGCCTGGATGGGTCTGCTGGCTGATACCGGCCTAATCAACAATGTGCTGATGTGGCTGGGTGTCATCAATGAGCCGCTGAAGATAATGAACACGGATATCGCGGTATACATAGGCCTGATTTACGCCTATCTGCCCTTTATGGTGCTGCCGCTGTACGCCAACCTGGTGAAGATGGATATGAGTCTGCTGGAAGCTGCGGCAGATCTCGGTTCACGCAGTATCAATACCTTCTGGAATATCACCCTGCCGCTGTCAAAGGGTGGCGTGATTGCCGGGTCGATGCTGGTGTTCATTCCGTCGGTGGGCGAGTTCGTTATCCCTGAACTGCTCGGTGGCCCGGACTCGCTGATGATAGGTAAGGTGCTTTGGCAGGAGTTCTTCAACAACCGTGACTGGCCGGTGGCCTCGGCGCTGGCGATAGTGATGCTGGGACTTTTGATTATACCTATTACCCTGTTCCATCATTATCAGGCCCGTGATTTGGAGAAAGAGGCATGAAAAAGCTGAGTTTTTCTACCGTGATGTTGTGGTTGGGGCTCATCTTCCTCTATGCCCCTATGTTTATCCTGATTTTCTACTCCTTCAACGCGTCCAAGCTGGTGACCGTATGGGGCGGATTCTCGGCCAAATGGTATGTGGAGCTGTTTAAGGATCAGCAAATTCTCGACGCGGTCTGGACCAGTCTCGAGATTGCCTTCCTGTCGGCGTCCATGGCCGTGGTGCTGGGCACCATGGCGGCCTTCGTGATGACACGTTTTCGCCGCAGTTGGGCCAAGCTGTCGCTGTCGAACATGATCACGGCACCACTGGTAATGCCAGAGGTGATCACGGGTCTGTCGTTGCTGCTGCTGTTTGTGCACATGGCCGACCTCATAGGTTGGCCCGCCGAGCGTGGTAGGCTGACCATCTGGCTCGCGCACTCCACCTTCTGTGCAGCCTACGTGGCCGTGGTGGTGTCGTCCCGCCTGCGTGAACTGGACATGTCGATTGAGGAAGCGGCCATGGACTTGGGGGCAACGCCACTCAAGACCTTCTTCCTCATCACTGTGCCCATGATTGCGCCGGCACTGACTGCAGGTTGGCTGCTGTCCTTCAGCCTGTCGCTGGATGACCTGGTGATTGCAAGCTTTGCGTCTGGTCCTGGGGCGACGACGCTGCCGATGGTGGTGTTCTCCTCGGTACGTTTGGGGGTATCACCCAAGATTAACGCGCTGGCGACCCTGATCATCCTGGCGGTCTCTCTGATTGCCTTCCTGTCCTGGTATTTCGCCCGCAGGGCTGAAAAACGGGCCAAGGCTGCGATGGAATAGTCCTGAGTGTCCACTAATGAAACGGTCGCCTTGGCGGCCGTTTTTGTTTGTTTGATATTTTCAACAAAAATTCAAAATTATCCTTCAGTAGCCCTAGAGTTTCCCTGGGTGAAGGTGTAGGATGAGCTGGTTGTTTAAAATAATGAACATAAGAAAGAAGGAAGCATCATGTCTGCTACACCTCATACCGAGTCCTACTATGCCGCTTCCGCCAATGACACCCGTATTCGCCCTCGTCTTGAGGAGCATCTTGAAACCGACGTGTGTGTTATAGGCGCAGGCTATACGGGTCTGTCCTCGGCATTGCATTTACTTGAAAGTGGTTTCAAGGTCGTCGTTTTGGAGGCCGCCCGAATTGGTTGGGGTGCTTCGGGTCGCAATGGCGGCCAAATCGTTAACAGCTACAGCCGCGACATTGATGTCATTGAAAAAACCGTTGGTAAGGAAAAGGCCAAACTGTTCGGTGAAATGGCATTTGAAGGTGGCCGCATCATTCGCGAGCGCATCGCAAAATACAACATCGACTGCGATCTGAAAAACGGCGGTGTGTTTGCTGCACTGAACCAAAAGCAGATGGGTCACCTCAGGGCGCAAAAGGCGTTGTGGGAAGCCCACGGTCATACTGAGCAACTGGAAGTCCTCGACGAAGCCGGTATCCGCAATGTGGTAAATACTGAGCGCTACGTTGGCGGTATGCTGGACAAGAGTGGCGGTCACATTCATCCGCTTAACCTGGCACTGGGCGAAGCCCGTGCGGTGGAAAGTCTTGGCGGTAAAATCTTTGAAGACTCGGCCGTGCTGGATGTGGTGGAAGGTGAGCCTGCCATCGTCAAAACCGAATTCGGTCAGGTTAAAGCCCGCTTTGTGGTGGTTGCAGGCAATGCCTACCTGGGTAAGTTGATGCCCGAACTCATGGCCAAGTCCATGCCCTGTGGCAGCCAGGTGATCACAACCGAGCCCCTTGGCGATGAGATGGCCAAGAGCCTGCTGCCTCAGGATTACTGTGTCGAAGACTGTAACTACCTGCTGGACTATTTCCGCTTAACCGGCGATAAGCGACTCATTTACGGTGGTGGCGTGGTTTATGGTGCCCGCGACCCGGACAACATCAAGTCCATCATTCTGCCCAAGCTGTTGAAAACTTTCCCGCAGCTTAAAGATGTGCGTATCGACTACACCTGGACAGGTAACTTCCTGCTGACATTGTCGCGTCTGCCGCAGGTGGGCCGCATCGGCAAGAACATCTATTACTCCCAGGGCTGCAGTGGCCACGGTGTAACCTACACCCACCTGGCTGGCAAGCTGATTGCCGAGGTGCTGAACGGTCAGGCGACCCGTTTCGATGCCTTTGCCGCGCTGCCCCATTATCCGTTCCCCGGCGGCCATGCGCTGCGGGTACCTTTCAGCGCCCTGGGCGCCTGGTACTACACGGTTCGCGATAAGTTGGGCATCTAACAGAATTAACGGCGTAAGTGCCCAGTAACAAGTAACAGGTATCAAGGAGTCAGCTGTGCAGCTCAAACGTCCTTCACTTTTGAAAACCCAGTGTTATCTCAATGGCGAGTGGCGCGATGCCCTGTCGGGCGAGACGGTGACCATTGCCAATCCGGCCACCAATGAGGCCATTGCCTCTGTGCCCGTGATGGGCAGGGATGAAACCCGCGAAGCCATTGCGGCCGCAGAAGCGGCGCTGCCAGCCTGGCGTGCACTGACCGCCAAAGAGCGCGGTGCCAAATTGCGCCGCTGGTATGAGCTGATGCTGGAAAACGCCGACGATCTGGCGCTGATGATGACCACAGAGCAGGGCAAACCTTTGGCCGAGGCCAGGGGCGAGGTGGTCTATGCCGCCTCCTTTATCGAGTGGTTTGCCGAAGAGGCCAAGCGTCTTTACGGCGATACCATCCCGGGTCACCAGGGCGACAAGCGCATCATGGTGATTAAGCAGGGTGTTGGGGTCACAGCGGCTATTACGCCCTGGAATTTCCCGGCGGCCATGATAACCCGTAAGGCGGGTCCGGCGCTGGCAGCAGGTTGTACCATGATTGTGAAACCAGCACCCCAGACGCCATTCACTGCGCTGGCGCTGGCCGAACTGGCTGAAGAAGCGGGTATTCCACCCGGCGTGTTCAGTGTCGTCACCGGCGATGCCGTGGCCATTGGCAACGAGCTTTGCGAAAACCCTGTGGTGCGCAAGCTGTCGTTCACCGGCTCAACCGGTGTCGGCATCAAGCTGATGCAGCAGTGTGCGCCAACGCTGAAGAAAGTCTCCCTGGAGCTTGGCGGCAACGCGCCCTTTATCGTGTTTAACGATGCGGATCTGGATGCAGCCGTTGAAGGCGCCATGATTTCCAAATACCGCAACGCCGGTCAAACCTGCGTATGCGCCAACCGCATCTACGTACAGGACGGTGTGTACGACGCCTTTGCCGAAAAGCTGGCCGCTGCTGTGGCCAAGCTTAAGGTGGGCAATGGCGCAGAGCCGGGTGTGACCACGGGGCCGCTCATCAACGCTGCCGCATTGGAGAAGGTGCAAAGCCACCTTCAGGATGCGCTGGATAAGGGTGCGACCCTGGTTGCCGGTGGCAAACCGCTGGGTGGCAACTTTATGGAGCCCACCATTGTGACCAACGTGGATGCCACCATGAAGGTGGCCCGCGAGGAAACCTTTGGCCCGCTGGCACCGCTGTTCCGTTTCAGCGATGTGGATGATGTGATTCGTCAGGCCAACGACACCGAGTTTGGCCTCGCAGCCTACTTCTATGGCCGCGATATCTCCCTTATCTGGAAGGTGGCCGAGGCACTGGAATACGGCATGGTGGGTGTGAACACCGGCCTTATTTCCACCGAAGTGGCCCCCTTTGGCGGCATGAAATCATCGGGTCTGGGCCGCGAAGGCTCCAAGTACGGCATCGATGAGTATGTAGAAATCAAATATATCTGTCTGTCGGTGTGACCGGCCAAACAGGAGTATCCTATGAGCTTGACCAATGATTCATTGATGGTTCGTCGCCGCGCTGCTGTGGCCGGTGGCGTTGGCCAAATCCACCCTGTGTTTACCGAGCGCGCCGAAAACGCCACCGTTTGGGACGTTGAAGGCCGTGAGTATATCGACTTTGCCGGCGGCATTGCTGTACTGAACACAGGTCACCTGCATCCGAAAGTGAAGGCTGCCGTGGCCGAGCAGCTGGATAAGTTCTCCCACACCTGTTTTATGGTGATGGGTTATGAAAGCTATGTATCTGTATGTGAAAAGCTCAATCATCTGGTGCCCGGTGACTTTGCCAAAAAGTCGGCCCTGTTTACCAGTGGCTCGGAAGCGGTGGAAAACGCCATCAAGGTGGCCCGCGCCTATACCAAGCGTGCCGGCGTAATTGCTTTTACCTCCGGCTACCATGGTCGCACCATGGCCGCACTGGCGCTGACCGGTAAAGTGGCTCCCTACAGCAAGGGCATGGGGCTGATGCAGGCCAACGTGTTTCGCGCCGAATACCCCTGTGCGCTGCACGGGGTGAGCGAAGATGATGCCATGGCCTCCATCGAGCGTATTTTCAAGAACGATGCCGAGCCAAGCGATATCGCCGCCATCATTCTTGAGCCGGTGCAGGGCGAGGGCGGTTTTTATGCCGCGAACCCAAGCTTTATGAAGCGTCTGCGTGAGCTTTGCGATCGCGAAGGCATCATGCTGATTGCCGATGAAGTGCAAACCGGCGCAGGCCGTACCGGCACCTTCTTTGCCATGGAGCAAATGGGTGTGGCGGCGGACATTACCACCTTCGCTAAGTCGATTGCCGGTGGCTTCCCGCTTTCTGGTATCACAGGCCGCGCCGAGGTGATGGATGCCATTGGCCCCGGTGGCCTTGGTGGCACCTACGGCGGCAGCCCGCTGGCCTGCGCTGCTGCGCTGGCGGTGATAGAGGTTTTTGAAGAAGAAAAACTGCTGGAGCGCTCCAATGCCATCGGCCAGACCATCAAGGCGGCTATTGGCGAGTTGGCCGGTCGTTATCCGCAAATCGCTGAGGTGCGCGGCCTGGGTTCCATGATTGCCATTGAGCTGATGGAAAACGGCAAGCCTGCCCCTGAGTATTGCCCGCAGGTGCTCACCGAAGCCCGTAACCGTGGTCTTATCCTGCTGTCATGCGGTACCTACGGCAACGTGCTGAGGATTCTGGTGCCCATCACGGCACCGGATGCTCAAATCCAGCGCGGGCTTGAGATCATGGCCGAATGTTTCGAGGCCGTGCTCGGTAAATAACGTCAGCAGTAAAAGCGGCCCATGAAGGGCCGCTTTTTTATTGAAAAATGCACGGACGCAGATAGAGACTATACTCAGTCATACATTAGTCTACCTATGTGTTTTCAGGATCTTGCGGAGAGTGCATGAAACATCTTCCCCTGCGACAAAAGCTACTTTGGATGACCTCGGCGCTGTTTCTGGCCACTGTGGCCACCATGTCGATTACCCTCTGGAGTACCCTCAATAACAAAACCGACGAGCTCTTTGTTGAAGTCGACAAAGCGCTGAATGATGAAATACGTACCAAACTTACCGCCAGCGCCGGACGCTATGGTGAGAAGGTCGCCGCCTTTATCAACGAAGCCTACCGAATTCCCTATTCATTCAGTGCCATGATGGAAAACGATGCGCTGGTCGGGCGGATGAATCGTGAAACCGTTCAGGATGCCGTGGGCGCTGTGCTGCAGAAAAATCGCCAGATTTCCTCCATGTATGCGCAGTTCGAACCCAATGGTTTCGATGGCCGTGACAGCGAGTTTACTGCCCCGGGTCTGATGCACTCTGTTGAGGGCGTGGGTACCCTCGAGGTGTATTTTTATCGCAACGATGATGGCAGCCAGACCCAGTCTCAGGTGGATGACGCCAACGAGAAATACGCTGATACCCGCAATGAGTTTGGTTTGCGGGAAGCAGAGTGGTACCTGTGTGCCAAAGACACCCAAAAGCCCTGCCTGATGGAGCCCTATCTCTACGAGATCACCCCCGGCAACAACATGCTCATGACTTCGCTGACCGTGCCTATTGTTCGCGCCGGCGCTTTTAGGGGCGTGGTCGGGGTCGATTTGAACCTGCCGGTGTTTCAAAAGATGATTGAGGAACTGTCTGCCAGTCTCTACCAGGGCCAGGCCAAGGTAACCTTGCTGTCGACCAAGGGGCTGATAGTGGCGGCGAGCCACTATGATAAAAAAGCCCGTCCCCTTGGGGAGTCAATAGACAACGCCCTCGCCAGCCAAATGTTGGGCCTGGGCAAGGGGGACGGTTATCTTCTCAACGATAACAGCATGATAGTGGCCTATCCCATCAATATTCCGCTCTCTGGCAGTCAGTGGTTGCTCACTATCGAGGTGCCACGACATATCGCTTTTGCCAGTGCCGAACAGGTTGAGGGGAGCATGCAGGCCATGGCTGCCAGCCTGGGGCGCTTTGTGCTGCTGCTGGGTATAGGTATTGCCGCGGTGGCGGTGATCCTCATCGCCCTCTTTATCCGCAGCGTGGTGGCCCCCATCCAGCAAATTCAGCAGCGGGTCAGTCAGCTTGCCAGTGCCGAGGGGGATTTGACCCAAAGCCTGAAAGTGGATGAACACGCAGAGCTGATTGCCCTTGGCAACGGGTTTAATGCCTTTATTGGCAAGCTCCATGGGCTTATCAGTGAATTGAAAAAGGTCGCCACAGAATCCCGTTCTGAAAGCCAGGCAACGGCCCGGATTGCCGAAGAAACCAAGCAAAGTGTCAACCGCCAGTACAGTGAAATTGAGAGTGTGGTGACCGCCGTCAACGAGATGAGCCATACCGCCCATGAAGTGGCCAAGGCGTCTGAACAAACGGCCAGCGAGTCTGCCGCCATGGCCTCGCAGGTCAAGGTGAGTCAGGAAAGTCTGACTCAGGCGGTCAACCTGGTCAGCACCATGTCCAAGGAGTCGCTGCAAGCCAAGATTGCGGTTGGTAAGGTGGCCGACAGCAGCACCAATATCAGCAAGATCCTGGAAGTGATCAGTGCCATTGCTGCCCAGACCAACCTGCTGGCGCTCAATGCCGCCATTGAAGCGGCCCGTGCCGGTGAGCAGGGCAGGGGCTTTGCTGTGGTTGCCGATGAAGTTCGCTCGCTTGCCTCCAAGACACAGGCCTCCACCGACGATATTGGCCGGTTAATTGATGCGCTCGAGCAAGAGGTGAAAGGGGCATCCGGAATTATCGATAAAGGGGTAGGCCTTGCTGAGCAGGCGGTGGCGCAAACCGAGCAGGCCTTTGAAGCCCTGTCGGTGATGGTGGAGCGCATTAACGAAATCTCCAATCAGGTTACTCAGATTGCGACTGCTGCCGAGGAACAAAGTGCAGTTACTGAAGAGGTGAGCCGCAACATCACGGGGATCTCCGACTCTGCGGCAGAGCTGATGGAGCTGGCCGGTAAAGCCCGGGAAAGCAGTGAGAGTCTCGCCAAGCTGGTTGGCAGGCAGGAAAGTCAGCTGGCGAAGCTGCGTACCTGACATAGTCTTAAGGTAGGTGGCATGGAGCCTGAGCGGCTTCTGTTATTGGCTTTCCGTCCCGGATGTTTGGTACCGGGATGAAAACACGGACGTGTGCTGGACTTAACCTGAAAAAAAGAGGCTGCCCGAGGCAGCCTTTTTTATTTGAGACTGAGTTATACGCTGTCCAGTGGCACCAGGCTGACGTCCGTTAACGGGGTAGCGCAGCACGCCAGAATGACGCCCTGCTCACGCTCGATATCAGAGAGGGCTTCGGCCCGGGGCTGGTGCACTTCGCCTTTGGTGAGCTTACATTTACAGCTGCCGCAAATACCCGCGCGGCAGGACCACAGCAGCTTTATGCCCTGAGCTTCGGCCTGGGTCAGCAGGCTTTGTTGGTTATCGCCCACAAAACCTTTCTCGCCAATCTGAATCTTGAGTTGCTCCGGCGCCCTTGCTTCGACGCTGGTCAATCCCCCGAAACTTTCACAGTGAATTTGCTCAGTCGGCACGCCACCTTGTGCCAGCATAGTCTCCACTGTTTGCATAAAGCCGCTGGGGCCGCAGATAAAGGTATCGCGTTCTTCAAGCCCGGGCACCGCAGACAGCTGTGGGGCGTTGATACGACCCTCGTTGCCCTGCCAGTCAGGGGCTGGAGCCGTCAGATTGAGCTCAAGCGTCATACCCGCCGCGACGAAATCGTGAAGGCTTCCCCGGCAGGGGATATCCGCTTCAGAGCGGCACTGGTGGATAAAGTGAATATGGGCAAGTGGCGCAGAAAGACCTTTCAGTTTACCAAGCTCCAGTGCGGTTCTGACCATGGCCAGCATGGGGGTAACGCCGGAGCCTGCACTGATAAGCAATAAGGGTTTGCCGGTTTTGGGGATAAAACGGCCCTCGGGGCGGCTGCACAGCACTGTGTCACCCACAGCCAGCTCATCGTGCAGCCAGTTGGAAATCAGGCCGCCCTGGGTGCGTTTTACGCCAATATGATAGTTACCCTCAGCCGGTGCATGGGTCAGGCTGTAGCGGCGGATATGGCGGGTACCGTCGATATCAAAGGCAAACACCAGATGCTGGCCCGGTAAGAAGGTCGGCAAAGGTTTGCCATCGGCAGCTTCAAAAGTGAACCCCATAAAGTCTTTTGCAATGGGCGCTTTGGCAGCCAGGCGCAGACTGCGCTTGGCCGGTGCACGATTGGGGTAGTGCTCGCTGGGCTGCTCTTCAAGAATCTCTAAGGTGTCCCCTTCGCGTATTATGCCTTCATTGAGGGCAATCAGATTCTGGCCAAAGTTGACATCGCCTTGTTGGGTTTTACGGAACTTGCTGAGGGTGGCAAGAGGCTCGCCCAGTGGATGAAACCTATCGGTGCCCGGAATAACGGTGGTCATGACACAGCGGCTACAGGGTTTGGCCAGTAAAAATTCCACTTCACCGATACGAATACGTTTCCAGCCGTCTTCGGCAAAGGCATCTGTGTCAGATACCACCAGATTGGTGCGGAACTGGCTCATCTGGCTGATAGCATCGGCTCGCAGATTCAAGTCAGCCAACGAGGCCTCACTGATGAGCAGCAGTGGATAGCCATCGGCAAAACTGACACGGGTGGCCAGTGTTTCACGAAAACGGTTGGAGGTTTCCCCAAGCCAGATAAGCCGGGCTGGTTCGCCCAGTAGGGTCGAGATCCAGGCATCGGCCAGCGCGTGGATAGAAAGCGCCTCGAAGCCATCTTTCCAGACCTGGGTTTTCACCGGGGCTTTTTCAAACTCGCTGGCATCCAGGGCAAGGTCTGGCTGGCCGGGGTAGGAGAGCCGAAGGCGTCCTACGTGAATATCTTCGTCCTGGCCCTTGGGGGTTATCAATTGCAGCATCGGGTGTGTGCGGGCCGTGATGAAATCACCGCTGGGCTTTATCACCATAAAGCGTCGGTCACCTGCCAATCCCTCCGGGCAAACTCGTGCCAGCTTAAGTGGTTGCGCCCCCATGGATTTAACCGGATAGATATGAATTGCGCTGAGTTTTGCCATTTGCCGTCTCCCTGTGGTTGGCAAATAGCGACACTATAACCATGTGGCTGCAGCTGAAGCCAGTACCCAAGTGCTTTTCATACTTCTCAATGCCCGGCTCTGTGGTAAAGTAATGGCGCTTATCGGTAGCAGGTTAATGAATCATAAGGACAAATTCGCACTCTGTGCGGTAATTTGGGCGATGGAGCCCGGCTTTAAGGAGAAACCATGGAATACTACATTGGCGCCTGGAAAAAATACGCGGACTTCACGGGGCGTGCCCGTCGCAAAGAGTTTTGGATGTTCTTTCTGTTCAACCTGATTGTGAGTGTGGGGATGAATCTGGTGGACATGGCCCTTGGCAGCATGCTGGTCGGTACCCTCTATTCATTGGCCGTATTTTTACCGTCTCTTGCCATAGGTGCCCGTCGTCTGCACGATACTGGCCGCAGCGGCTGGTGGCAGCTTATCGCGCTTATCCCCATCATAGGTATCATAGTGCTGATCGTGTTCTACTGTCAGGACAGTCAGGACGAGAACGACTACGGTGAAAACCCCAAGGCCTTTGCCTGATAGTCTGTGGGGAGGCTCTCCTCCCCCCATCAAAATGCCGTTTCAGGACGTTACGGTATGAGATTTCAAGGAAGCTGATGATGACCCGCTGCTTATTACTTCTTATTGGTTTACTGCCCGCCACCGGCGCACTTGCGCAAACTCAGGAGCTGTCACTGTTTGGCACGCCTTTCTCGTTTGAATTGCCGTCGGGGTGGAAATTGGCTGCCACCGAGGAAAGGACCGACATGGTGAGTGCTGAATTTGTGCCGGTCCAGGAAAACCTCAATCAATGGGGCGGGCTTATTTGTGTTCAAAGCTTTAAATTGAGTGATGATTCTCCCGCTCCGGAGGCCTTTCTGGATGGCCTGGCCAGGCAGTATCGGGGCAGCTGCGAGGGCGAAGTCACCTACGAAAAGTTGGGCGACGTTGATACCGACGGACATCCCGGTTTTCACGGTATTCTGGGTTGCAGTCGCATGCCCAATCAGCATGCCTCCCTTGAAGAGTCGCGCCCCTTTTTCACCAAGCCCGAAGGTGAGGTGGGTTATTACCGGGTGGTGAGCGGCCCCGGGCAGCTGGTGCTCATGCATAAATCCATGAGAGGCGATGTGTTTGCGGGGCAGAATATTCCGCTGACGTCGGCCAATCACAGCGAATTTATTGCCTCTGTTTTGCCCTTGCGCCTCAACTGAACGGCCACTCGTGCGAGACAAAGGCTTAGACTTTTATACGTTTAGACGTCTATAATGCGCGGCCGTCCATGAGTGACGGCCTCTTTATTGTCAGCCCTTTGGGTGCCCGCATTGGCGGGAGAATCGGGAAGTCGGTGTAAATCCGACACTGCCCCCGCAACGGTAATGATGCCTGGCATCTAAGTCCGGAGACCGGCCCAAATAAGGTATTGTCGTGGATTTCGGTGGGCAGATCCTTGACTGCGACAGCTTTTGGCATGTCGATGACCCATGCCCCGTTTCCCTTGATGGAGTGTAAGGAAAATGGGTACCAAACCTTCTTTGATTTCATTGGCGCTGGCCACAAGCCTGCTGTCATCTTTCGCCTCAGCACAGGCTCCTGTGGATGAACATCTGGTGGTCATTGGCCGTCAGGCCGATACCCCCCTCAATATTGCCGCCAATGTAGCGGTTATTACGGCCGAAGATATCGCCTTGAGCGGCGCGACCAGCCTTGCCGGATTGCTGCGCGGCCAGAGTGCCATACAAATAAGTGACAGCGGCACCGGGCCGGTATTCGCCATGCGCGGTTTTGGCGCTGGCCAGGCTGCCAACAACACCCTGGTGCTGGTGGATGGCCGCCGTCTCAACAATATTGATATTGCCGCTCCCAGCCTCAATGCCGTGTCATTGAGTCAGATTGAGCGTATCGAAGTGCTTTCTGGCAGCGCCGGTGTGCTCTATGGCGATCAGGCCGTTGGCGGCGTCATCAATATCATTACCAGGCGCAGTCAGGAAAGCACCGGCGGCGCCTCGCTCACTGGCGGCAGTTTCAGCACCCTTGGCACTGCCATGGATTTTTCGGCGGCGCTGAATGAGCGCTGGAATCTCTTTGTGGGTGGCAACTTCGATAAGAGCGATAACTACCGTGACCATGCCGTCAGCGAGTCAGGCTCTGTGCTGGGCCGCCTTGAATACCGTGGCGATGGGCAGCGCTTTTTTGCAGAAGCGTCCTATTACGATGATGACCGCGAACTTGCAGGTTCTCTCTCCGCAGAGGAACTCGACGCCAATCCCCGTCAGGCAAACGCCGCCAACAGCAGCGACTATCAGCATAATCTGACCAAGGCCGGCCGACTGGGATATGAGCACAACCTGACCGAACATTGGACATTGGCCGCGGATCTGGATGCCAGTGATACTCAGGTCAATTACATCAGCTGGGGCGGTGCGGGTGAAACCGAGCGCCAACTCATCAGCCTTTCTCCCAAAGCGATTGGCCGCTACCAGACTGACGATGGCGAACTCAAGCTGGTAACAGGTTTGGACCTGTCACGAGGCGAATCTGAATTTACCTCGGCTTATATGGAACGCGGCAACACCCAGGAACTCTGGGCCGCTTTTGCCCAGGCGTCGGTGCCTTTGACCAAGTCTCTGAGTTATGTGGTGGGTGGCCGCTACGCCGAAGTTCAGGACGATATTCGCGATCAAAATACCTTTCCACAGGGTGGCAAGCTGGATAATGACGCCCATGCGCTTGAGCTTGGCTTGAACTACCGTCCACTGCAGGGACACAGACTCTACCTGCGCGCTGAAGATAACTTCCGTTTTGCCAAGGTGGATGAGCAGGCCTACACCAGCCAGGATAGCCTAAAGCCTCAAACCGGTCGCAGCTATGAAGCAGGCTGGGACTATCAGGGCGCTCAGCAGGCATTGCGCCTGAGCCTCTACCGTTTAAGCCTGGAAGATGAAATCGTGTTTGACCCCAGCGCCGACACGCCCGTGGGTGGCTATTTCCCGGGGGCCAACATCAACGCCGATGAGTCGCGCCGATATGGTGCCATGTTGGATTGGGACTGGCAGCTGAACGATGCCATCAGCCTGGGCGCCGACTACCAGTATACTGATGCCGAATTTACCGCAGGTCTCAATGAGGGTAAGGCGCTGTCATGGGTCGCCAAACACAGCGGCCGTATGTATGTCTCTACCCAGTTTGCCGAGCATTGGTCGGCGTACGTGGATGCTGCCTACACGGGTGAGCGTTTTGTGGAAGGGGACAACGCCAATGTGGGCGAGCAGCTCGATTCTTTTTGGCTGACCAATGCCGCAGTCAGTTTCCGTAAGGATGCCCTGAGTGCCACCCTGAGAGTGGATAACCTGTTCGATGAAGCGTATGCCGCATCGGGTTTCTACAGTGACTGGGGCAATGGTTATTACCCCGGTGAAGGGCGCAAGGTGAGCCTGACGCTGGGGCTGAGATACTGATAAGCCACTGAAATTGAAAAGCCGGACTTGTGTCCGGCTTTTTTTTGGGCGATAACAGACGGATTAGTCCGGGGAGTACAAAGTGCGTATCCTGTCAGTCTTGTTCGTCCTGTTGTTTTTGTCTGCCTGCGGTGGGCCACAATTGCCCTTTCTGGGCAACAATGCCCGCATATTGGCTTTCGGTGACAGCCTAACCTTTGGGGTTGGCGCGCGTGAGGGGATGGATTACCCGGCGCACCTTGCCCGTTTGTGCGGCTGCGAAGTGATTAATGCCGGCGTATCGGGGGAAACCACAGCCCAGGGGCTGACGCGGATCGGGGAATTGCTCGATGAGACCCAACCGGATTTGCTCATCTTGATGGAAGGTGGCAACGATATCCTCAGAAATCAAGATAAAGCACAGCTTAAGCGCAATTTGGAAGCTATGATTAGGGAAGCTCAGGGAAGGCAGGTGCCTGTGCTCCTGATTGCCGTGCCAGACCGAAAGGTGTTTTTATCTCCATTACCCTTGTATCAGGAACTGGCTGAGCAATTTTCTCTGCCACTGCTTGAGGATACGCTGCCGCAGCTGCTGTCACAAAGCGCCATGAAATCGGACACAGTTCATTTAAATGACGCCGGATATCAGCTTTTAGCTGAAGAAATTTACCAGCTCGCGAGGGAGAGTGGAGCCTTTTGAGGCTGCTCCCCGAAAAATGCTGAAACGGACGGAAATCAGCTTGACCATGGGCAGGATTTTATGGGTAAATTCCCCGGTAATAACAGCCAGGGCGGGTTTATTGCTAAGGCCAAACTTGAGTCCCTTTTTGATTGCCCGGACAAAAATAGGTTAGTTTCATGACTGAGCTTGAGCATCAGGTTTTTTCTCAAATCAGGGCGATCATCGCCAATGAAGAGCAGGTATTAGGCCGCAGGGGGATCCTTATTCCACTGAAAAAGGCCATCCTTGCCGACGGCGATGTGCGTAATGTGGTGGATATTGTCTCCAGCGATCCGGCGCTTGCGGCGCATTTATTGTGGCGAAGCACCACGGCTCACGTGGGCGGAACCGCCAATAACACTAAAAACCGCAGCTTGAAGGATGCGCTTATCCGTTTGGGGCAGGTGAACATTTATCGCTACGCGTTCAGCTTTTATTTGAAAGAGCGCCTCGATGAGCTGCCGCAGCCTTATAAGAAGCTGGTACTGGGATACTGGCGCCTGACCGAAAGCATTGCCGCATCTGCGGTGGACAGCCTTAAAGATCTGGTAAGCAACAATATTGACCCGGACGAAGTACAAACCCTGGCACTCTTCAGCGTGTTCGGACAGATGATTGCTCTGACAGCCTTTGCGTATCTCAATGCCGAATCGGAAGAGTCATTCCCCTTGGGCATTATCAAGCAAATCATAGATACCCAGCAGCAAACCCTGACACTGGAAGCCTTTGACTCACTTGGGCTCGATGAAGAACTCAAAGAAGAGTTTATGATTGCCCACAACCTGCGCCAGACCCGCAACCCCAACTCAGCCGGCTTGGTGTTGCGCAGGGTATTGTCGATGCGCGGTTTGCTGCTTAATCCCCTATGAGTTCACAGAACAACATATAAAAACGCCTGCAATTGCAGGCGTTTTTTATATGAATAATTTCGGGTGTGGGCGGTTTAACAGACGAACTTACTGTGACTGGCGGGCCAAGCCTTCTGCTGCCACCAGTTCGAGATAGCGTTGTATTTGGCGGGAGTTGGCACTGCCACGGCGATAGGCACCAAACAAGGGGCGCTTCAGCCCTTCGGCTCCGAGACGCAAACTGCTCAGGCTCAGACCCTGTGCTTCACTGATGGACCAGCTGGGCAGGGCGGCAATGCCATCCTGGCAGGCGATGCGCTGAAACAGTACCGAGGTCAGATCGCAGCTCTTCTGTACTCCGGGCACCACGCCGGCAGGCTCCAGAAACAGTCGGAACAGGTCCAGACGTTCCAGTGGCACCGGGTAGCTGATGATGGGCAAGCCTTCCAGATCTTTCGGCAGTACCTGGCTCTTGCTCGCCAGCGGGTGCTCTTTGGCAACCACCAGGCGCACCTCAAAATCAAACAGATGCTGATAGGCCAGTTGATGCCCGGGTACGGGATCGGATGTCAGTACTATGTCCAGCTCACCGGACTCCAGCGCATTGAGTGAGTCGAACAGGTGACGGCTGGACAAGTCCAAATCCGCATTCGGATATTCAGTCCTGAAGGCTTCCATCACCGGCATCAGCCAACGAAAACAGCTGTGACACTCGATGCCGACCTTGAGCAAATGGGCATCGGTTTCCAGGCCTTTCTTCAATACAAACTCGGTTTCCATCACCCGAGGCAGAATTTCTTCTGCCAGATTCAGCAGTTTGGCGCCTTCCTGAGTAAAAGACAGGGGCTTACTTTTTCTCACGAACACAGGGGAGTTGATGCGGGTTTCCAGCTCTTTAATCTGATGAGACAGGGCTGACTGGGTCACAAAACGCTTTTTGGCCGCGGCCGCAAGGCTGCCACTCTCTTTCAGTGCCATCAGGGTTCGAAGGTGTCTTAGCTCTATCATCTCTACTCCACATGAAGTTTGTTCATGTTGCCCGTGAACGCAATTCGTTTGCTTGCCAGAAGACTACCACAATAAACTTCTAGACGTCCAGACGCCTATTAAAAATTGTTTAACAGGTGTTCCTCTTTGAAATGTGCTCATATTAAACCAACAAGGTATACAATATGCAATTAAATAGTCTTGGCTTCCCACGAATAGGCCGTCGCCGTGAGCTGAAATTCGCCCTCGAACAATACTGGCGTGGAGAGTTGTCCCAGCATGAGCTGCTCGCGCAGGCCAAGGCATTGCGTCAGACCCATTGGCAGTGGCAGGCCGACGCTGGCGTTGAACGTTTGCCCGTGGGGGACTTTGCTTATTACGATCAGGTGCTGACCCTGGCGGCGACCCTGAATGCCATTCCTGTTCGCCATCGCGATGGTGACAAGGTTGATTTGGATACCCTGTTCAGGGTTGCCCGAGGCCGTGCGCCAAGTGGTAAAGCGGCCGCCGCAGCGGAAATGACCAAGTATTTCAACACCAACTATCACTACATAGTGCCAGAGCTTCACGCCAACCAAGCCTTCTCCATTGCCTGGACCCAGCTGTTTGATGAAGTCGAAGAAGTAAAAGCACTGGGCTACGATCCCAAACCCTGCATTCTCGGGCCCGTGTCTTTCCTGTATTTGTCTAAGGCCTACGGCAGTGAGTTTGATAAGTTAAGCCTGCTGCCCCAGCTGCTGGGGGCTTATGTTGAGCTGCTTGCTCGCTTTGCCGCCCAGGGCGTGACCTGGATACAGATTGAAGAGCCCGTGTTGGCACTCGATCTTGACGCAGACTGGCTGGCGGCGTTTTCAACCGCATATCAGGCCTTTACCTGCGTGTCGGTTAAGCTGATGCTGACCAGCTACTATGGCTCAGTAGCCCACCATGCCGGGATTATTCAGGCGCTGCCGGTGGCCGGCTTGCACCTGGACCTGGTGTCGGCCCCCGAGCAGCTAGACGTATTTCTGCCCAGGCTTGGACAGCAGCAGGTGCTGAGCCTGGGCCTCGTCAACGGCCGTAACGTGTGGGCCGCAGATCTGGATTTGATTGCTGAGCGCATTGCCCCGGTGGCAAGAGACCTTGGTGAACGCCTGTGGCTGGCGACCTCCTGCTCGCTGCTGCACACACCGGTGGACCTTGATGTCGAAACGGCCCTTAAGCCTGAACTCAAGCGCCAGCTTGCCTTTGCCAAACAAAAGCTGCTGGAACTGAGAAGCCTCAATACCCTGCTCACTGTGCCCAACGGCGCTGAGGCTGCCGCTATTGCCACCGAGTGCGTGGCCCGCCGCGCCGAACGTGCCCAGGCCGCCGATGCCGCCGTTGCTGCGCGCCTTGCTGCGCTTTCCTGCGCGGATTATGAGCGTCAAAGTGCGTTTCCGGTTCGTCAGCAACAGCAGCAACAGCGGCTTAAATTGCCACTCTTGCCTACCACCACCATAGGCTCCTTTCCCCAGACGCCAGCTATCCGCGCCCTGAGAAGCCGTGCCCGTAAAGGTGAAATCAGCGCCCTCGAGTACGACAACCAGCTTAAGCAGGTGTGCCGCGATACCATCGACCGCCAATTAAAGCTTGGTATCGATGTGCTGGTCCACGGTGAAGCCGAGCGTAACGACATGGTGGAGTATTTTGGGGAGCAGCTCGACGGCGTTGGCTTTACCAAAAATGGTTGGGTGCAGAGTTATGGCAGCCGCTGCGTGAAACCGCCTCTGATTTACGGTGATGTGTCGCGTCCAAAACCTATGACGCTGGACTGGGCTGAGTACGCCCAGAGCCTTACGGATAAGCCGGTGAAAGGCATGCTGACCGGGCCTGTGACCATTCTGCACTGGTCTTTCGCCCGGGAAGATATCAGCCGCGAAACCATCTGCAAGGAGATTGCGCTGGCTATTCGCGATGAAGTGGCGGATCTGGAGCGGGCGGGCATCGCCATTATCCAGATTGATGAGCCGGCCTTCCGGGAAGGGCTGCCGCTGCGCCGCGGCGACTGGCAGACGTATCTCGACTGGGCGGTGGACTCCTTTAAGCTCAGCGCTGCCTGCGTGCGGGATGACACCCAAATTCACACCCACATGTGCTACAGCGAGTTTAACGACACCATAGCTGCCATTGCCGCCATGGATGCCGATGTGATCACCATCGAGACCAGCCGCTCGGCCATGGAGCTGCTGCGGGCCTTCGAAGACTTTGAGTATCCGGCCGAGATTGGCCCGGGCGTGTACGATATCCACTCGCCCAACACGCCGGACGTGGAGGCCATGGTGGCGCTGATGGAAAGGGCGGCCAAGCGGATTCCGCTCAAGCAGCTTTGGGTAAACCCGGACTGCGGCCTCAAGACGCGCACCTGGGATGAGGTGGAGCCAGCACTTCGTAACATGGTGGATGCCTCCCGCGAGCTGCGTCGACGCCTTGGATGAATCCTTACCCGTGAAATCAGGGACTATACTGAGGGAACATCATCGGGGTTGCAGCTTAATGCGGCACCCTCGCCTTAAGGAGGCTTGCCATGAATCATGTCTACAAGATAATTGAAGTCACAGGTTCCTCTACCCTCAGCAGCGATGACGCGATTCGTAATGCGGTGTCTGCGGCGGCGCAGTCACTGCATCATTTGCGTTGGTTCGAGGTTGTTGAAACCCGCGGTCACCTTGAGGCAGGTGTGATAGCCCATTGGCAGGTGACAGTGAAAATCGGGTTTACGCTGGACACGCCTTAGGCGTCCCGGGGCATGCCTTTTTCGATGGCGCGCACCAAGCGCGCCGTCTTGCGGCTCTCTTCAGTCAGGCCACTTTGCTGACGCTTGATGGCCCAATGTATATGTTCGGCTACCATCTCATCCACGTCTTCATCCCTGAGGCGCGCGTGTAAGGCGTTCAGGATATCGGGGCTTGCCGGGGCATTCCCCAGCGCCACAGCGATGTTTCTCAGCCACCTTTTATGGCCAATACGGCGAATGGCACTGCCTTCGGTTTGGCGTAAAAAGCTTTGCTCATCCCAGGCAAACAGCGTAAGCAGCGACGGCAACTTGAGTGGCTGCCGGGTTTGAAAGTCGGCTTCGCTGGAAAGCGGCGAGCCACTGTTGACCGGGCAGGCCAGCTGACAATCATCGCAGCCATAGATGCGATTACCCATCAATGGGCGGAATTCTTCCGGGATAGCGCCCTGAAGCTCGATGGTGAGATAGGAAATACAGCGTTTGCCATCGACTACATAGGGCGCGACTATGGCATCGGTTGGGCAGCTTTTGATGCACGCCACGCAGGTGCCACAATCGTTGGCGATGGGAATGTCTATGGGCAGCGGCAGGTTAACCAGCAGTTCTCCCAAAAAGAACCAGCTGCCAGCCTGATGATTAAGAATAAGCGAGTGCTTGCCGGTCCAGCCAAGGCCTGCTTTTTCAGCCAGCGGCCGCTCAAGAATGGGGGCAGAGTCGACAAAAGGGCGAAAGTTTGACGACGCAAAGCCACGTTCGTCAAGCCAGGCATCGATTTGCTCGCCGAGCTTTTTCAATCGGTTGCGTATGAGCTTGTGATAGTCGCGGCCACCGGCGTAGCGGGAAATATAGCCAAGATTGGGATCGCGCAGGTTTGCGGCAAATCCGGCGTTCTCGGGTAGGTAATCCATGCGCGCTGCGATAACCCTGATGGTGCCGGGGTGCAGCTCCTGCGCTCGGGTACGCATCAGGCCGTGGCTTTCCATATAGGCCATCTCACCGTGATACCCCTTGGCCAGCCAGTCAAGGAATCGGGGCTCTTCGGCCGATAAATCAGTGTCCGTGATCCCCAGCCCCGAAAAGCCGAGTGCTTTGCCCCAGTCTTTGATTAGCCGGGCAAGGTCGCTGAGTTGGGCGTGAGAGGGGGTTGAAGTCATTGGCTTAAGCAGATAGTCAATCTCGGGCGGATAGTAGCAGTTTTTGCCGTCAGCGTCAGGCAAAGCTTTGCTGGTCTGTCTGCGTTTTGGCCGCTATGCTGGAGTTAAACCGGCTGGCGTTGAGGTTAAGGAATGCATCGATTGGGCTATACATGCTATTTGCTGCTTACTGCCCTGCTGTGTTTTTCGTTGATGGCAAAAGGAGAAGCGGCAGACCCCACTGCTCCGATAAGGCTGCGCCTGTTGACGGAACCCTTGCCACCACTGAGTTACCTTGAAGGTGAGAAGGCCACGGGTTATGCGGTGGAGTTGGTTGAGCATTTAAAGGCCCGGCTGAATGAAGGGGCCAACATAGAGGTATTGCCCTGGGCCAGGGCCTACAGTGTGGCGTCTCAGCTCCCCAATATATTACTGTTTTCCACAGCGCTCAGAGATTCGAGGCGCAGTCAGTTTGATTTTGTGGGGCCTATCGCGACCGCGAGGATTAAGGTGTACAAGCTGGCGACAGATACCGACATACCCACAAGCCTGGATGCGGCTGCTGAGTATGGCAGTTTGGGGGTATATCGGGGTTCGCCTTCTGAACGGATCCTCAAAAAAAGCGGGGTAAAAAACGTTGAAGTATCCAGCTACCCGTTGCAGTCCCTGAGGCAACTGCTGGCAGGAAGAGTTCGCTACTGGTGTCAGGCGGATTTGGCCGTCAGTATGTTGCTGAGTCAGGCCGGTACAACAGAGTTTGCGATTACCCCGTTGTTTGAATTGGAGAGGGTGGAGCTTTATCTTGCGTTTTCGCGTGGCACACCTGCATTGACGGTGCAGCAATGGCATCAGGCGCTCGCTGACTTTCAGGAAGAGGGCGGTTTTGCCGAGCTCTATGAGCGGTGGTTCAACATGCCGGTAGAAAATACTCAGAGCCACATTCTCTGGCATTTGACGCCGGAAGATTAATCCTCTTTCTCTACCCGGTTACGGCCATTGTGTTTTGCGCGGTACAGCGCATGATCGGCCCGGTTAAGGAAACTGGAAAAGTTTTTATCCCGACTGCTGTCCAAAGTGGCAACACCGGCACTGATGCTCATACCAAGGCCGGGAGCAACCTCTGACAAATCCGTGGTTTCTATGGTTAACCGCAGGCGTTCGGCAATTTCCACGGCCTGCTCCAGGGTAGTGTGTGGCAGCAGCGCCAGAAATTCTTCCCCCCCGATACGGCCGACCAAATCGCCTTTACGCATTTGCCCAACGCTGCTTTGAGCCATGGCTATCAGTACCTTATCACCAACATCATGGCCGAAATGGTCATTGATTTTTTTGAAATGGTCGGCATCAAACAGGATAACCGAGAGTGGACTGCCTGGCCTGGCGCTTCGGAACATAGCCTCGCCTTCATGGTAGGTATGTCGGCGATTGGCCAGTTGCGTCAGGTGATCAGTAAGGGCCAGCCGTTCCATCAGCTTTGAGCGCTGTGCCTGCTTATAGGCAAAAATAGACACTATGCTGAGGATAATAATGCCCATGATAATAATGGTGAATTGCAGCAATTTATTTTCCTGCAATATGGCCATCTCTTTTTCCCGCAACCGCTGATATGCAATCAGCTGGCGGTTTTCATTTTCTATTCTGTCGGTATCGAATCGGGTGCGCATCTCTGTGGTGCGCTGAGATTGCAGCTGACTGTCCAGTTGAGTATGGAGCGAGTTCTGTATCTCAAGGCTATAAAATGCGTTGGCCCAGTCTTCGAGGGCGGCATAGGCCTGGCTTTTGGTGGCATAGAGTTCGGCTAATCCACGGCTGTTTTCCACATTGCGGAAACTCTCTTCGCCAATTTGCAGCAGCGGCAAAGCATCCATGGGTTTACCCTCCGCGAGCAAAATTTGAGCCATAAACAAGTGCTTGAAGGCATAGAAGCCCACATGCTCTGGTTTTACATCCGCAAAGGCCAGCTCTAACTCGGCCTTTGCCTCTTTCAACCTGCCAAGCTTAATGAGGGTACCGCTCATGTTTACCCGGGTGGCGGCAATGTTGACGGGATCTTTTTGCGCTTCCCAGCTTGCCAGTACCTCACGATAGTAGATGAGTGCCTTGTCATATTCTTCCAGGGTTTCATATGCCATGGCCATTTCGGCCTTTACCCCCACAATGGCAAAGCTGTCTTTTATCTCTGTGTACTTTTGCAGGAGATCTTCGTAGTAACGAATAGCCGTGGCCGGGTCGCCGAAACGGCGATAACTGGTAGCAAGCTCAAGGAGGTTGTATCTGGCCCAGTAGGTTTGATTCAGGCTTTCGTAAAGATGTTGGGAGGTGATGAGATCTTCCAGTGCATCGGCAAAGTTACCCTGATAAGAAAGCAGGGCGCCCCTGAGGCTGCGGCTATCGGCTATGAGACGGGGTTCTTCCGATTGATAGGCGAGGGCAACCGAGCGGTTGTAATCACTCATGGCGTCGGCCATGACGCCTTTTTCCTGCAATAGCCAGCCACGGCAGAGTGTCAAATCGGCTTGGCTGGGGATATCAGCCTGAACCATGGGCAGCGCAAGCTGTTCATTGGCATAATTCAAAGCCTTATCCAGAGCATTTTCTTTGGTCAGGTCGGGTGACCAACAGAGTGCCCGTTTCAGGCGCAGGGTTCGGGGGATGTCGTCGGCGGCAATATTTTGTTTCAGCAGTTCAACCTGCTCGGGAATTGACTCAAATTGAGATGGATCTGTTTCCAGTTGGCTGAACAGCTTGTCTATTTCATCCAGCGACAAGTCCCCAGCATGCACAGGCTGCCAGAGAATAAGCAAAAAACTGGCCCAAAGAATGGACTTTGGAAAATCAAGTTTCATCTAAATCTGTTGCCAATTTGTTATTTTTTGTTCTGCGCAAATCATAACCGTATGTCATGGAGTTTCCCAGTTTTTCTTTATTTGATACTGGAAAACCGGCCGATAATCCAAAGCCCACCATGCACTTTTGCAATTGGGTTGCAGAATGTGTATAAGACGCCAATTTATGTCTCCATTATTTAATTTCAGCACTGAATCGCGACCCAATGAGGTGGCAATGCTGAAGGTTTCACAGGAATTCAAGGTATTATTATGAGCGAGATTGACGCAAATTACCGGGCATTGGCGCAGCAGGTGGCAGATAAGGTTGCAGGTCGCGTTGTTGCGCTCGACAGGTTGCCTGAGTCGCTATTGTCGGCTTATCACAGCCTGTGCGACGAATTGTTGGCTGACAAAGACGGGCAATTTGCCCGTGCCTGGGACAAGCTGCCTGTCAGTGCAACCTCTTTGTTTGAACGCAGTGTCTTCCACGGGTTTTATTTGGCGAATGCCTGGATACAGCTCAGCATAGTTGCCCGAGATATCTCTGAGCTTCAGGACACAGATGAAGCCATTGCCGAGCAGGAATACAGTGGGCTCTATGTGCGTGTTGCCGAGGAAGCGCTGAAGGAAAGCGTGAAAAAGCTGAAAAAAGCCCGCACCGACAGAAGCATGTATAACAGCATGCGTGAGGTGATGGGGATTTGAGTCGATGGCTGAATAAGCCATGAAGCTTACCCCATAAAAAAAGCCCGGCTGTGCCGGGCTTTTTTATTAGAACGAAGTGCGCTTGTAACGGCGGTACTCGGGGTACCAGAAGTTGGCCTCGATGGACTGCAGCAGCAGCTCATCTGTGGTGTCAAGTGCATGCCCCTGTTCGATAGCCACCTTGGCCACGGCAAAGGCAATGTGCTTGCTCACATCGTGAATTTCTTCCAGCGGTGGCAGCAAGGGGCCAACGCCGTCTTTTGCCAATGGAGAACACTCCGCCAGCGCCCGGCTGGAGGCCATCAGCATTTCATCTGAAACCCGATTGGCACCGCACGCGAGCACCCCAAGACCAATGCCGGGGAAGATGTAACTGTTGTTACACTGGGCGATGTCGTAGGTCACATCGTCCACCACTACAGGTTCAAACGGGCTTCCGGTTGCGACCAGTGCCTGGCCGCTGGTCCAGTGCAGGATATCTTTTGGCGTCGCTTCAACCCGGCTGGTGGGGTTTGACAGCGGGAATACGATTGGACGGGCGCAATGACTGTGCATGGCGCGGATGATCTCTTCGGTAAAGAGGCCGGGAGCACCGGATACACCAATCAGTACCGTCGGCTTGGCATTGTTCACCACGTTCAGCAGCGAGACATTGTCGCTGAAGTCATCCCAGTGGTTAATGTTATCAATCTTCTGTGCCAGTTTTTGCTGGAATGGCAGCAGGTTGGGCATGTTGTCCAGCAGCAGTCCCCAGCGGTCAACCATAAAGACCTGGCTACGGGCCTGCTCATCACTGATGCCTTCAGAGACCATCTGCGCCACTATGGCCTCAGCAATACCACAACCAGCGCTGCCGGCACCGAGGAAGGCGATGCGCTGGGCACTGAGTTGCGTGTTTGCGGCTTTACAGGCGGCAAGCAATGAACCCACGGTCACTGCAGCCGTGCCTTGAATGTCATCGTTAAAGCAGCAGTATCTGTCCTTATAACGCTCCAGAATGGGCATGGCATTCTTCTGGGCAAAGTCTTCAAATTGTATGAGTACATCCGGCCAGCGGCGGTGTACCGCTTCCATGAAGGCTTCGATAAACTCGCTGTATTCTTCTCCGCCGATGCGAGGGTGACGCCAGCCCATGTACATGGGGTCTTCCAACAGGTGCGGATTGTCAGTACCCACATCCAGCGTAATAGGCAGGGTATAGGCCGGGCTGATACCACCGCAGCTCGTGTAGAGTGACAGCTTTCCGATGGGTATCCCCATGCCGCCGATACCCTGATCGCCCAGACCCAGAATGCGCTCACCGTCGGTCACAACGATAATTTTTACCTTGTGACGGGTGGAGTTATTGAGGATATCGTCAATCCTGTCCTTGTTGGGATAGGAGATAAAGAGTCCACGGTTGCGCCGATAGTTTTTGGAGAAACGCTCACAGGCCAGGCCCACTGTTGGGGTGTAGATGATAGGCATCATCTCGGCAATGTTGTTTTGCACCAAGCGGTAAAACAGAGTTTCGTTGGTGTCCTGGATGTTGCGCAGGTAGATGTGCTTATCCAGATCGTTGTTGAAACTACGGAACTGATCGTAGGCCCTGGATGCCTGCTCTTCGATGGTTTCAATCGCGTAAGGTAACAGGCCTTCAAGGTTGAAGAATATCCGCTCTTCTTCGGTAAAGGCGCTGCCTTTGTTGATCAGTGGCGCTTCAAGAATGGCTGGACCGGCGAACGGTAAATAGAGCGGGCGTTTGTTATCGTCCATGGGCTACCTTTTGTATGCTTTTTGGGTGTGTGCTTTCTGGGCATGAAATGTGCTGTCAATAGCAAGAAGATTATCACGAAATGTGATCTTTGTAGCTTTGAGTACAGGGGATTTTTCGCATTTTTTCATGAATGCATGTTTTAAACGCGATTGTGAATGTATTGAAAAAGTTAAATTAATTCACTTTGACGCTTTTGGATGTTTACCCGCTGTTTAACTCAAACAAAAAAGCCATCGATTGACGATGGCTTTCGGAGTTTGCCCTGTTGGGCATTGGCACAAAATAGCCGAGGTCAACCCGGCGGCTTAGCGACCACGGAGGTTGATAGAGAGCCCCTTCAAAAAGTTGCGCAACAACTGATTGCCACAGGGACGATAATGGCGGTGATCCGGGTTTCTGAAAATGGCACCCAGTTCCGACTTGGACAGGGCGAATCCGGCCTTGGTCAACATGGCTAAGATGTCGTCTTCCTTGAGCTCCAGCGCAATACGGATCTTTTTGAAGATCAAATTATTATCCAATGGAGTTGGTGCAGGCACGCCGTCACCGGGTCTCAGTCCGCGGCGCTCGATAACCAAACCATCAAGAAACTGGCAGAGTTCCTTATCGGTGCAGGGACGAAAGCCGGGTTCATCGTCCTTTTTCAGCATAGCGAGCAAGGCCTCTTCGGTTATTGGTTGGTGGACCAGGGCGAAGAGCGCGACAAGCTTGCTGTCACTGAGATTCAGGGCAAAGCGCAGGCGGCGCAGAATATCGTTGTTTGTCATGGGCATCCATTAAAGGGCAGTTGCCGGGCTGGGGCGATTATACCTAAGGGGCATCCTCTGGGCTAATGCTGTCTGCGTTTGCAGGCTGCGGCAGGCTGGCAAAACTGCGCATCAGGGTTCGAACCTGGTCATGAAATGCGAATACCGCGTCGGGATTATTGAGGTCACCAGAGATGTTTTGCAGCAGCACCAGCAGCAACTGCGTATCGGGGTAATAGAGCATCAGACTCATAAAGCCGGGCAGGTAGCCGCTATGGCTGTATTCCAGTGGCGATTGTGCGATTTGCAGCCCAAGACCATACTCAAGCGTTCCCCAGCGATGGTCCCTGTTGGCCATGGGGGTAACCATGGCTTGATAGGCGCTATCAGGCAGCAATTGGCCAGTGTGGAGCTTCTGCTGAAAATCGGCTACGCCTTTGGCTGAGCCTATCAGGGTACCTGAGGCCGCGCTGGCGGTTGTCAGCGCTAATTCGGCGACCTCACGCTGATTAGCCTGCTCGTTGAAGCCCTGCACCAGGCGGGGATATATTTGCCTCAGTGTCTGGGTATGCCCTGCAGTGGCTTTAATGTCCAACGCATTGGTGTTCAGAAAATGGTTAAGGTCGGATAACCAGGCCGCGCTGTTTCCGGGATTAAGGCCATTTGCCAAAAACTGATAGTTGCCGTTGCTGTATTCGAAATGCCCCGGCTCATCTGAACTCATACCGGTAAAACCTCGATTTATGCCCGAGGAGTGGCTGAGCAGCATGGCTGGGGTCAGGCGTCTTCCTTCGGGGTAGAAGGCGGGCTTTTGCTGGACTGTCAGCGGCGAATTCAAGGATTGCAGATGCCGGCTCAGGTAAAAGCTGCTGAAAACAGGCTTGGAAACAGAGCCCAATATGAACAGGCTATCTTCCTTGATACCGTCGCCCGCCGCTTTGACGAACAACTTTCTATCCTGATGTTGTACCCAGATGATGCCTTGAAAACTGTTTGAAATCTGTGCGTTCAGTGCTGCCTTGAGTTCTGTCAGTTCCTTTGCCTGTGCAGCAGAAGAAACCAACAGACTGGAAAGGTAAAAAGCTAATTTAAATAATCCCTTAGTAATCTTCAAAACGATTAAATCCTTCGGTCTTTGTGCGTATCAATGTTGCGTGTGTTGTGATGAATTGTTCTTAATGTGTTGCAATGCAGTTGACTTGGTTAACAAATTGGATAGCTTGGTGGATGATCTCACCATCGATGGCAGTCTGCAGTCGCTATCGAAAAATAACAACTATCCAAATAGCTGGGGAATGATTATGAAAGCTCAAAAATGGATTCTGAGCAGTTGTGCGTTAGCGGTTGCTTTGGCACTGCCCTCTGTTGCTTCGGCAGAAGATGGTGCAAAAGTTGAGCGTCTGGAAGTAACAGGCTCCCGTATCAAGCGAACTGACATCGAAGGCCCATCGCCGATTCAGTCTATTGGCAAAGAAGATATTGCCAACATGGGGTTTGATAACCTGCAACAGTTACTCGAGAAAATGCCTGCCAACGGTGCCGGTGCCTTCTCTACCCGGGGTAACAGCCAGGACTCTACCGCCAACGGTTCTGCCTCTATCAGCCTCAGGGGCCTTGGCCCGGATGCGACCCTGGTACTGATTAACGGTCGCCGCGTAGCCATCAGCTCCTTTGCTGAAGGCGTGAGCAACTCCTTTGTGGATATCAACAACATACCGGTTTCGGCCATTGAGCGCATCGATATTCTGAAAGACGGTGCTTCGGCTATTTACGGTTCAGACGCCATTGCCGGTGTAGTGAACATTGTTCTGAAGAAGGACATCGAAGGTATTGAAGTCAATCTTGGCTATGGCGGTGCGACCGGTCCGAGCTATGAAGAGCAAACCGGCAGTCTGGTATGGGGTACCAAGGGTGAAAAAGGCAATGCCTCTATCATCCTCGATTACTTTAAAAATACTTCTCTCAGCGCCGATGAAATGGGCCGTTTCGGTACCGCTAACCAGGAGCCCTATGGCGGTGATGACAACCGCTCTTCCCGTGGTTACCCTGGCTACTTTTATGTCGATGGCGTGAAAACTCCGGATCCCGATTGTCCGGCCGATCGCCTCACAGGCAGTGGCAGTTGTTTATTTGACTATGGTCCTTATAACCTGACCATCCCTGCCGCTGAGCGTGTGGGGGCCATCGGACAGTTCGAATATTTCTTCGATAATGACGTGACTGCCTTCCTGGAATTTGCTGTGCAGCACAACACGTCAGAAGCTGGCGGTGCTGCGACGCCATTGGACGAATCAGCAGGCTTGACTGTACCCGGAACTCACCCCGATAACCCATGGGGTAAAGACATCCTTATTGGTCGCTATCGTCCGGTTGATGCGGGAGCTCGTCGTTGGGACATCGAGTCTGACAGCATGAGACTGGTTGCAGGCCTGCGTGGCACTCTGAACGAGTGGGATTGGGAAGTTGCTGCACAAAAGGGACGTCAGGAGCAGACTCAGACTGGCGACCGCTCTCAGGGCTGGGTTCGTGTGGATTACTTGCAGCGTGAAATAGACGCGGGCCGTTACAATCCTTTCGGTGCGGCCGTCAACTCACCCGAAGTTATCGATGCTATCACTACCAGTCTGGTACGTCAGGGCGTCTCTCATATGACGGCTTACAATGCCAGCATTACCGGGCAGGCATTCACCCTAGCCGATCGTGATGTGATGATGGCCGCAGGCCTTGAATATCGTGAAGAAGACGTGAGTGACGTACCCGACGAGCAGTTCCAGCGTGGGCTGATTTTTGGTACTGAGGCTGTTTCTGCCAGCGCTGAACGCGATCAGTGGGCGGCCTATTTGGAATTTTCCATTCCGCTGACTGATAACTTTGAACTGCAGCTGGCAGGTCGTTATGACAATTACAGCGATTTTGGAACCACCACCAATCCCAAGGTGGCTTTCCAGTGGGGCATCACAGACGCAATCACCGCCCGTGGCTCCTGGGCAACAGGCTTCCGTGCGCCATCCCTGGCACAGATTGGCTTGGGGCCATCACAGGAAAGTTTGTTCCTGGACGATTATTACTTCTGCCAAGCCAATGGTTTAGACGCATCCGAGTGCAAGAATTTGGACCAAAACTTCCTGTTCTCAGGGAACAAAGAGCTGGAAGCTGAGGAGTCTGAGAGTTGGAACCTGGGTATGATTTATGCGCCAAACCAGTCATTCGATATCAGCCTGGATTGGTACAACATCACTCAGGATAACAAGATAGATAAGCTCGAACCTCAGGATGTATATGATGCCAACTGTGGTTCTCAGAACAGTCCTATTTGTCAGCGATTGGCTCCGGTTGGCACTGACACTTTGGGAACAATCGACAAGATCCTGTCCAGCTTTGTCAACTTAAGTTCTCAGGAAGTACAGGGTTTGGATCTCTCCAGCCATTACACCCTGAGTATGGATGGCTACGGCGATGTGAAGTTTGGTCTTGAGTACAGCTACCTGATGGACTTTGAAAAGGGTGATGTAGATTGGACTGGCAAGTATCGTTACCCAGAGCACCGCTGGTTGGCGACCACTAACTGGGTAATGGATGACTTTGCTGCTAACCTCAACCTAACTTATATCGGTGAGTTTGACGATTACAACGAAACCCGCACAGTGGATGCCCAGTTGCTGGTGGACATGTCAGCCTCTTATCGCTTCAGCGAAACCTTTAAGTGGACTGTGGGTGTGAACAACGTGCTGGATGAAGAGCCTCCATTTGCCATTGGTGATGGCGATGGCGACCTCTACGGTTACGTCATGGCCACGCATAACCCGATGGGACGTTATCTGTACACCAAGGTGACAGTGAACTTCTGATAAGCTGAGATTCAGCAACAAAAACGGCATCCATGGGATGCCGTTTTTTATGGTTCATTGTTTAGTGGCAGGTCAGTTTAGGGAGCCGTATTGCCGGATGTTATCGCGCTCCGGGGGATCTGGCTCAGGCCGCTATTTCAGCTGAGCCGCAGCCCATTTGGCGCGGCTTTCGCGGCTTTCACCCAGGCCGTTTTGCTCGCGGAAGGCCTTGTAGCTTTCCACATCCAAAGGCACCAGAGTGACTTCCACTTCCAGCACCAGCTGACATTCCTTTTTAATTCGCCATGCAGAGGTATTGTAGAGTTCTGCCAACGGAAGCGAGCTTAAAAACTCAGGATTGTACTGGGCATACACAGCTTGGGTAGGGTATACCACAAAAGCAAGGCGGCGCTTGGGCTCTTTCTTGAACATGGCCTCAATACCATCTGTGGTATTGAGCACCTGCATCTCAATCACTTCGTCGATATCGAGCAATTTTTTTTGTGCCAGGCCCGGCGCTTCAGTGGTGCCGGTTTCCCAGGCCATTACGTCTTCTTCGCTATGACCTGTGACAGTGCCAACCTGCGCTGGATTGAGACCCAGTGACAGCCTCAGGTACTGCATTTCGATGCCGTTGAGGCCAATCTCTTTTGCCATGTGTGTATCCGTAATTAACTGTTCATCCAAACGTCTTCGGTCCATTCCCAGAAGGAGTCCCACTGGTCCTCGGTGAAGTCGCCAAAGGCCCAGTAGTGTACCTGACCTTCCTGATCGATACAGTAAAAGTTATCGCCGTTCTGACAGATGGGGATCATCTCCCGTGGCAGGCCAATTGACCAGGCGTAGGCGGCGACTTCAGACAAATACGTATGGCTATGGGGGTCGGCCACAGTCACGGGTTCCAGGCTGCCAACAATCACATCGCTGGCATGAAGCAGATATTCTTTTAAATCAGCCGGTAAGGGGATGAGTATCGCTTCTTCGACGTCCAGCAGTTGGTCAAATGAAGGGAGTTCCAGTGGAACCGGAACCCGTTCACTCATTTCTTGAAGTTGTTCAATGAGTTCATGCATTTTATGTGCTCCTTGGCATACTCGAGCGAGTATAACCATGGGACTGTTCAAAAAAAAGGGCACCCGAAGGTACCCTTGATTTAACGCATTTTTGCCCATGTATATGTGGCTGGCATGGGATGCCGATTACCAGATTTTCACACGCTTTGGGGAGGCAATAATAGCTGGCATCGCCTCGTGTTTGGGCTTGAAAGCGACGAGGCACCAGAAGCTGTGCTAAAGCTCTGGTGTCTACAGCTATTACCAGATTTTCACACGCTTTTCGGGAGCCAGATACATGGCATCACCTTCCTTCACGCCGAAAGTGCTGTAGAACTCTGGCATGTTGGACAGAGCCCCCAGAGCGCGGAACTTGGCTGGTGAGTGAGGGTCGGTGGCCACGCGGTTTCGCAGTGCCTCTTCCTTCATCTTGGCACGCCAGATTTGGGCAAAGCCGATAAAGAAACGCTCATCGCCGGTCAGGCCATCAATCACAGGTGCTTCTTTGCCCTGCAATGACATCTTGTAAGCCTTGTACGCTATGGTCACACCGGACAGGTCACCGATGTTTTCGCCCAGGGTCAGCTCGCCGTTTACGTGCAAATCGTCAAACACCTGATAACCGTTATATTGCTCAATCAAGGCGTTACCACGGGCACTGAACTCTTTCAGATCCTGCTCGGTCCACCAGTCACGCAGGTTGCCTTCGCCATCGAACTTGGCACCCTGATCGTCAAAGCCGTGACCCATTTCGTGGCCAATCACGGCGCCGATACCACCGTAGTTTACGGCGTCGTCGGCTTCCATGTTGAAGAATGGCGGCTGTAGAATGGCCGCAGGGAACACGATTTCGTTCATGGTGGGGTTGTAGTAGGCGTTCACGGTTTGTGGGGTCATGTGCCACTCGTCGCGATCGATAGGTGCGCCCAGCTTGGCCAGATCTTTCTCATGTTGCAGGGCGGCGGCACGCTTGGCGTTGCCCACCAGATCGTCGGCCTTGATGGTCAGCTTGCTGTAGTCTTCCCACTTGTTGGGGTAACCAATCTTGGGGTTGAACTTGGCCAGTTTGTCCTTGGCGGCCACCTTGGTGTCCGGGCTCATCCAGCTCAGCTCATCGATGCTCTTGCCATAGGCGCCACGCAGGTTCTCTACCAGGTCCTGCATGCGAGCCTTGGCTTCGGGGGTAAAGTGATGTTTTACATAAACTTTACCAACAACTTCACCCAGCATGCCGTTCACGCTGGCAACAGCGCGTTTCCAGCGTGGCTGCTGCTCAGCCTGGCCGTTCAGGGTCTTTGAGAAAAACTCGAAGTTTTCCTGATCCAGGGCTTCGGTCAGCTGACCTGCGGCGTGGGTCAGAGTTTGCCACTGCAGGTAGGTTTTCCAGGTCGCCAAATCTTCATTTTTCACCAGCGCATTCAGGCCTTCTATAAAGCTTGGCTGGTTAATGATGATATCGTTCTGCTTGTCTGCGCCCAGTGTCGCGAGGTACAGCTGCCAGTTGATGTCTGGTGCCAGGGTGGCCAGCTCGCTTACCTGGAACTTGTTGTAAGTCTTGGTGCTGTCGCGAACATCAACCACATTCCAGTGGGCATTGGCGATGGCGGTTTCGAGCTTGAGTACGGTGTCAGCTGCGGCTTTACCACCGGCGAGACCGGCCAGTTCGTACATCTTTTCGATGTGAGCCTTGAAGGCTTCGCGGATATTGACGAAGCGTTCTTCTTCGTTGAAGTAGTAGTCTTTTTCAGGCAGGCTCAGGCCATATTGCCACAGGTGGGTGGCGTAACGGCTGGAGTCCTTGGCATCCACATCGATGTAGAACGCCATAGGGGTGCCACCGCCGATGATTTGGCTTTGGGCAAAGAATTTTACCAGGTCATCTTTGGTCTGGATGGCCGCTATGGCATCCAGCTCTGGCTGAATAGGCGTAATACCCAGTTTATTGAGGGTTTCTACGTCCATGAAGGCGCGATATTGGTCGGCAACTTTCTGCTCGTCCGTGCCTTCTTTCAGGTTTGGCGTCGCAGCAACCTCATCGATGATGGCTTTGACGTCGTCACGTGACTTTTCACGCAGATCGTAAAAGGCGCCAGTACTGGTGCGGTCACCGGGGATTTCGGTGTTTTTATACCAGGTGCCGTTTACATAATCGAAGAAGTCGTCCTGTGGGCGTACACTCTTGTCGAAGTTGGCAAAATCAATTCCTGAACCCAATGCCTTGGCAACGGCCTCAGCGGCTGCGGTTTTGGCGACTTCCGGTGCCTTGGTTTCGGCAGCTTTTTCCTGATTACAGGCGGTCAAACCCATGATGAGCGAGGCACACAATCCCCCGATGAGTACTTTTCTCATTATATTTTCCTTGGTTGTTTCGCCTCCGGTGAATACAAAAAGGGTATTTTATCCGGTAAACAGGCGGTTACTGTGCTTGTGGTCGTGCGTTATGTTAAAGCTTTTGATTGAATGTAAACAAGCGAAAGGCGGGAGAACTTTTGCACGGGTTGTAAGCAAATCTGTCAGCATTGCCTTTTGTAGTCTGCCGGGCATAATGACGGCGCATTGACAGGGTAGGACCGAATATTGTGAGACTGGATAAATACCTCGCCGAAACCACAGCGCTCAGCCGTGGGCTCGCCAAAAAAGCCATCAATAGCGGCGATGTCAGCTGCGATGGCGTTGTTATTAAAGACCCGGCATTCAAGGTGCCACAGGGCGCCCGTGTTTGTTTTCAGGGCGAGGTGCTGGCGCTCGTGGGTGTTCGCTATCTGATGCTGCACAAGCCGGTTGATACCATTTGTTCCACCCAGGATGAATATTATCCCTCGGTGATCTCACTGCTGGATATCCCCCGTCCGGACAAGTTGCATATTGCCGGGCGGCTCGATGCCGATACCACAGGTCTTGTGCTCATTACAGACGATGGCCACTGGTCCCACAAGGTCACCTCGCCCAAGCGAGATTGCGCCAAGCGCTACCGGGTCAAATTGGCTGACCCGCTCACCGCCGATCTGATTGATACCTTTGCACAGGGCCTGCAGCTTAATGGTGAGGATGGCCTGACCAAGCCCGCCAGGCTGGAGATCCTTGGTGATACTGAGGCGCTGCTCAGCATCACCGAGGGCAAGTACCATCAGGTAAAAAGGATGTTCGCCGCCGTGGGCAACAAGGTGATTGGCCTGCATCGCGAGGCCGTAGGTGCCATAGAGCTTGACCCCGAGCTTCTACCCGGCGAGTGGCGGTATCTGACCGAAGCAGAAATCGCCTCGGTAAAATAGTGGCAGGAAAATTAAAAGCGTAGGTCAACGATAGCGACCGAAACAGCAAAGAAAAAGGGCCTTCAATGAAGGCCCTTTTCAGTTTTAACTGATACCAATCAGTACTTGCGACGACCCAGACCCAGGAGGCCAAGCAGGGCAAGGCTCAGGAAGCCCAAGCTACCGCCACCATCACTGCTAGCCGGTGGTGTTGGTGTTGGAGGTGGTGTGGGCTCTACGCCATCAGAAACAACTGTCAGCGTAAAGCTGGTTGATGCTTTGTCGTTTGGATAGGCCATGTCGTGCACCGTAATAGTCACCTGCGTCTCACCATACCAGTTCGCATCAGGCGTGATGGTGACCACATCGCCATCAACTTTGGCACTGATATGTTCACCTTCTACCATAATACCGTTGACGGTATTTTTAAGATCGGCATAGCTGATGGTGAGCTCTAAACTGGTATTCTCTTCAATGCTTTGATCATAAATGGTTGTCACTTGAATGTTGCTGGGTGATTTAACCACTTTAGAAACAGTTACAGTTTCGGAGTCTTCATATTTAGAGGTCACGGTGACCGCATTCTCTAAACCAACCGCCTTAGCTGATACGCGAGCCGAGAAGCTTAACGTCATACCTGAGCTTTCCGGCCCTTGGTAGTTAGCACATATCATCATGCCATCAGAGACTACTTCATCCACGTTATTGAAGGCAAAACCATCGTTTGACCAGCCATTTACAGGAGCAAAAGTTGCACGCTCACCGTAGTAGCCATGTAATCCAATGGAACCAAAGTGATCGTTCTGGCTGCGGATGGTTTTATAACCGAACATGATTTCATGTTGTCCCGGGGTAAAGTCAATCTTGGTTGAAATGATGGTTTCAACGTCGAAATAGGAATCCGGATCTGGGTTGCGGTTGCCAGTGAATCGGTTGTTGAACTCTTTGCCGCCTTTCCACTGGAATACATAATAGTCTTCAATTACAGCCCCATATACATTGTTAATGTACTGACGTGTAGTGATGTCAAATACAGGTGCGGGCATCATGACATCGCCACGCCACAGTGGAGCCACTATGGTGTCGGGAAAGTCCTGGAAGCTATCAGTAAACTCACGATGGATGTTATAGAAGTCGGGTAACTCGTCAAACTTCACATAACCAAAGGGTGAAATCTCCAAAATGTCATGCAGCATGTCTTGCTCTGCACCATAGAGAGGTACATGAGGTAACCCATTGGTTGACATAGGAATTGACAAGTATTGTGACGAATAGCCTTGGATGCCCAAAGCTGTGCGCGGATCACGCGTCCCGAGGTCAAAGTAAGTGTCTTCTGCGTTGTCGGTCAACTTTGATGGTACTCGGCAAGTCGCATCATCCAGGCTGGTGGTAAACACATAGTGACGTTTGGTTTCCAACGATGATTCTTGGACAGAGTGAATACTGATGGTGTTTCCATCAACTGTTAAATCGTCCTTAAACTGTGTTGGGCCGGCTAAGCTAATGCTGTCATTGAGCAATTGAAAGCCATCATCCAGTACAGTGTCCAGAATGAAGGCGCGTTCACTTCCCAATAAGTTCGGTGCGAGGCTAACCTCGAAGTTGACGATATCTCCCACTTTGGCTGCAGTTTGGCTGACGGTAACTGCGGTGTCAGCTCCTTCATATATCAACTGAAGCGGAATATAGCCTAAGTTAGCAGCATTATAAGCATCGCTGCCAATACCAACGTAACCGTAGTAGATGTCGCCTTCTTGTGGGTCGGCTAAATCGTAGTTAAGTTGTACGCGATAAGGATCCATACCATTCGTGGTGTCAGGACCGGTGGCGACCAGATTGCCTTCGTCCTGCTCGCCAATAACGGCTAACGCCAAGGTGAAGTTGTCTGCCAGGTTTTCAGGATCCTCATAGTCATATTTATAGTTGGAAGCATAGGCCCAATAGGTACCGGGCGTGGGGTTATTGATAGCGCAGAAGTCATTGTTGTCTGTGCGAGAGTAACAGATTGCTTCCTCTTGCCATTGAATGTCGCCATCGTTATTAACGTCCAGGCCAATATCAATAGACGCATACGCATTGTAGTCGGCCTTGATCACTTCCCACACAATGCGTTTAGTGCCTTCTGGTACTTCAAAGAATTTCACCAGTTGGCCATCGGCTTCACGTTCCTCTTTGCCTGCGTAGTTACGGGCATCGCTGCGTTTCATTTGTATATCAAAACGTTCAGCCTTGATTAAACCATTAGCCTGGTAATTAAATTGCTGAATTTCTTCGGTACGAATTTCCGGTGACAGGATATGCCCCTGCTTGCGGTGGATCTTACCTGACACATTCTCAGGCATTGTGTTTCCACTGTAACGAATGCTGACTGGTAAGTGTTGAATTGGCATGTCAGCGGCACTTGGGGTGATCTTCACATCACCAAGCAAGCGCAAAGATGAAGAGTCGGCACCCGGTGCCTGTACTTCAAGGACCTTAGCTGTGAGCAGAATGGTTTGAGTCTCACCTTTGGTCAGGCTGAAGCTTGAAGGCGTTACCTCAAGCGACAGCATATCAGCCCCATCAATGGCCAATACGGATGCATCGACTGTCCAACTGCCATCTGCAGTTGCAGTAAATGTACGCATCATAGTGCAGGTGCCATTACAGCTTTCGTTGAAGAAGTAAGGAACGTTAAGTGTGCTGACAGTACCGCCATTTTTCGGGTTGGCTGCGCGGTAATTATCGGCAGTTTCATCCATTATCAGGCCTGCTTTATAAGCCTTTGCAACGTTAATCACACCGCTGCCAGCATCGCTAAAGCCAGCAGGCTCAGCTGCTTCCCATGGATAAACCTCAGAAGTGCGATTCACACCGTCAAGGCTGGCAGTGGTCATTAACGCAGATTGAATTTGTGCAGGCGTCCATTCAGGTCGGGCTTGTTTCAGTAATGCCATTGCACCGGCTACGTGTGGCGCCGCCATAGATGTGCCGCTTATCGTATTAAAGTCACTTGGCGTTGGCCCAACTGTCATAGGCATGTCATCAGCCCAGGCAGCGTAAACATCAACACCTGGCGCCGCCAAGTTGGGAGACATTACTTCAGGGTTGGCGAAGTTGTGACCACGAGATGAGAAGTCGGCAACATAGTTGGCTTCTCTATTTTTAGAGACCACTTCAGAAGCGGTAATCGTTAACTGATGACCACTGCCGTTAGCTAACCACTTATTGAGTCCGTAGTAGTTGTTGGAAGCATTACCATAGTAATCACCATAAGAAATATGGATACCGGGGATAGCGAAAGGATCATTATTAAGTGACTCAGAGTTGCTGGCGTTACGTAAAATAAAGCCGCCAGCACCGCCTTCTGCCACATTTATCGCTTTTTGTACACGTGCAATATCGCCACGTTTACAGACAACAATAGGCGCAGTGTCAAATGGTGTCCCATCGGGGGCAACATCGAAGAAGCCTGCCGGGAATGGGTCATTACACTTTTCATATTGCCAGCCATAAGCCTTGGCTTCGACAACTGGCCCGGTATACGCCTGCGTGATACCTTTGCCTTCAATGTCGGAAAGTGGCTGATTGCCCCCTTGCGAGTTGGTCAGCATTTTGCCTTCAACCGCAAATTCACGGCTGTGTGTGGTGGCGGCAACAGACGTAAGCCAAGGTGAAAGATGATCGATAGCCCCTCGTCTTTGGCTTGAGCGAGAGGGATCAAACGAGTTACCTGCTGAAGCAGAGACAGAAATACCGGCCTCTCGGGCACCCAGGAACGCCATTTCAACGGGGTCTTCCCACGGAAAAGCGCCAAATGCCGTACCAATCGAGTAGTTGATAACGTCTACACCATCGGCGATCGCATCTTCTACACCGGCTAGTAACGCTGAGCCGGGACAGCCAGCGTATTGGTTTAGCGTGCCATCACCCGGATGACATACTTGATACATAATGACGTTGGCGTGAGGTGCTACACCTGAGATACGAGGCAAGACCAAGTCTGTCGGCTTTCCATCGCTGGTGACGCCAGCATCAGGCACGGTATAGAAAGTATTCAGTAATATGTTACCTGCCACTGTCGATGCGGTATGAGAGCCGTGTCCGTTGTAGTCTTCCCCGTTTGGAGGCCGAACTGGAACTGTGATCTCCCAACTGTTTTTGTCAGGTTGGAAACTGGGGTCGGTGTAGGTATCTGTGATGATTGGATAAGAGCGAACACCAATTAACTTGTCGTTACACATAGAAGCGAATGCTTCTTTCTCACAGTCTCCCAAGTAGCCTGAGTAACGTGACGGCAATTTGTGTACGTAGCCATCATGACCCTCGGCCGCGAAGGATGCATGGTCTGAATTGATGCCCGTATCGAGTACACCTACGACAATCCCTTTTCCGGTGAACACTTCACCAGCAATTTCGCCTGTCCAGAACTTGTCTGCGCCAATATGTTGAGGGCCAACATCAGTATGAAGTTCATACATCTTTTCGCGAGTGACTTTGACAACATTGGGCAACGTTGCCACTTGTGCAGCTTGTTCCTGGTTCATTTTTATGGCTATGCCGTTGAACGCAAGCTGATATTGAGCCACAGTTTCAGTGCTACCCACTTGACTGTTGATTTGTGATATCAATGAAGCTTGTTGTTCTTGTATGTATGAACGGTAGGCTTTAACTGCCCTGCTGTTAACATCAATTTTATCGTGAAGTGCGGGACTTAAGCTCGCAGGGATACCATTGGACCGAGCGGAAGTGGCTTGCAAACCTGATTTGCCGCCTTGATATAGAGTTACTGGTTTTTCATTCAACTCAATGATATATACATGCTCGCCTTGCAAGCCCTGTTCATATTCGAATGCTACCTTGCGGTTTTCATCTGTGTATGCGCGATGAACATTGCGACCATTGGAATGCTTAACTGAGTCACCGCTGGTAATCGCACGATCTTTATATTTGTCTTTGTTGAACTGCTTTACGTTTTCAGTCACTTCAATTGGCTTAATTTTAGCCCCAGTGGATGTCGTGGAAATGCTATTGGCAGCACTGGCTCCGACGGCACCCGCATACATGGCCGCGAGGGTCACTATGCTGATTTTTTTTAGTTTCATTATTAGTTTCTTCCCTATTTTTTTGTTTGCTCAGTCAATATGAGTTTACTGATCCTTCCCTTTTTATCCGTTCGGATGCTTTGCCATCCAATAGCCAATAGGAATGATCTGATGCCTGACGGGCATCTGATGGAGACTGTTTTTTGTCCGCTATAAAAGCAATTTGAGAATTTTCGTATTGTAAAACAGCATCTTGATCGGGATTTTTGCAAGGTGATTGATATTTTTGCTTCTAAATGGTTGCTGCCTGTTTGGTTTTTTGTGTTTATTTTGATGCAACTTGTAACAATTTGATGTTTGTGATTGCGGTAAGATTGACGCGGCAAATTCGGGGGGCATGTCATTGATGAGACGGTCAACGCATCAGCAATCAATAAAGATCGCGAAGGCGAAAAATCTAACACAACTGCTTTTGGGGCAGACATCCAAGCAAGGTTCAATAAGTGCCCTGCGGGCATAGGGTGAGTTAGCCGCTGAAGATGCATAGCGGTTTTGAGCGAATAGTATTTGGTCTTCGCAAAACGTAGTGCGGCAGATATAGCCTTAAACCAAGCTGAGAGTTCAGCAAGCAACTCGGCGCTACTCTGCAAATTGCTGTTCGATGTTAATGGGGGAAATATTTGTTAATGGCTTGATAGTGTTTTTTAGGGGCGCGGTCAATTGAGAGAGTTTATATGGAGTTACGTCATTTAAAGCATTTTGTCGTATTGGCTGAAACCAAGAGTTTTCATCGCGCAGCCGGAAAACTGAACATAACCCAGCCGAGTTTATCCAAAAGTATCAAAAAGTTTGAAGCGTTAGTGGGTGGGGCTGTCTTCACCCGTACAGCGAAAGAAGTCGTAATCACTGACTTTGGCACCATGGTACTGAGTCACAGTCAGCGTATTTTGAATGAGTGTGAGAAACTCGAGCATGATTTGGGGGCTTTTAAAGGCATCGACTCCAAAGAAATGGCTATAGGTGCAAGTCCGATACCTTCACACAGTTTGGTGGGACCTATCCTAGGGGATTTTTTGGCGCACTATCCCGATCTGACTATCGACTTACAGGTTGCAGGGTGGGATAGACTCTATGAGCAGTTACTGAATCGTGAAATAGATTTTTTCATAGCAGAATCAAGACTGACTGATTTGGATAAGAGTCAGATGGTGGACTTGATAGATTTACCCGAATTTCCCGTTATTTTTTGTTGCCGTGCAGGCCATCCCCTCACCGGATTGAACAGATTGTTTTTGACCACACTGAGGGATTACCCGCTGGCGATCCCTCGAAGACTACCTACCAGAGTGGCCGAAGAGTTCGAAGATCTTTTTAAGAAGCATAGAGATGATTTTTCCGGTTTAGTAAGATTTGGGCAGTTTCATTCTATTAGAGAGGCGGTCCTGACTACTGACTTAGTGGCGATGACTCCCGACATAGCAGTACGAAGTGAACTTGAACAAGGCAGCTTGGTGCGTTTGACCCCTACATTAATGCCAGAACTATATGCGCGTTTTAGCATAGTGTTTCTAAAGGAAAAGCCACAAAATCATATTTTTCAAAATTTTGTGGATTTTTTGAAACAAAGGGTTGCCCAATTAACCGTAGGCGAAATTTCATAGATTTTATTAGCTCTACTAGCTTAGCTCTGACCTTCTTCTCATTGACCGCTACGCCTTATCAAGACGATATGTCATGTAAAGCGGTGACTAACCTCAGTTATGGCCCTTATTGGCCGGTTTTGAGGCTTCGCTCATCCATGAGCGTTACCTATTATTCCACGGATAATGTGCCGCTGAGGGTGGAGAGTTCAATCACCCCCTTGCCATTGCCAAGTACCATATCCAGGTTGCTTCCCGGGCCGTACTTCGGCTTTTTGGGCGCTTCATTGGTCAGGCCATTATGAATTTTACCGCCCGGACCACCGTTAATGGCCACGCGGACATCGGCATCGCCAAGGAGCTTGACTGACAAGTCACCGCTGACCGATTCTCCCGACAACTTTACATCGCCCTTAAGCGTAAGCTCGGCGTCACCGCTCACGGCGTTATATTGTACGCCACGGGCGCTTGGCAGCGTCGCTTCGGTATCCCCTGATACCTGCTCGATGCGAACCGTCTGTGCCTCATTATTCAGCTGAATACTCCCGCTGACAGACTTGTAGCTGGCCTCATCGCTGGTGGAGCTGTTGTCTTTGACGGCCCCTGACACAGTCTCAATTTTTATGTTGCCGGCAAGCTGTGTGGCATCCACTTCACCGGAAACCGTATTGAAGCTGACCTTGCCACCAAGGCTGCTGGCCTTGATGTCACCCGACACTGTGCCAAATCCCAGGTCGCCTTCCAGTCCCTTCACCCGATAATCTGCCGAAACACTTTCAGCATGCAATGTGAGTTTGGCGGGCACCTTGATAACGAGGTCTGAGCCCTTATTCTTCTTTCCTTGATAGCTTTTGGGCATCTTGTCTTCCAGCAGGATCCGGCCGCCCTGATTTTCGAAAATCAGGCCTTCGCTGAGTTCATCCAGCGTACCCTGAACCTGAATTTTATTTTGATCCCATGGGCTGATTTCTACCTGGCCACGCTGGACCCTGAGATCCAATACCACCCGAGCGCCGACATCCAGGCTTTGGTCAATTTGTTCGGCGGCAAACAGCGGGCTTGCTAGCAGGCACAGCAGCGACAGTGAGTGCAGTGTCTTCATAGGTTGTCTCCTTGTGTGGCGCCGACTGGCAGCCTTTGTCCCTGGGTTAACAGTTCAATTTCGCGGCGCTGGACCCAGAGCCAGAGCTGCCAAAGTTGTTTATCGTGTGGATTGGCCTTAAGAGAATCCAGGATGAGCCGTGCGGCTTCCCGCAGTTCTTTCAGACCGGCCTCCACCGGCTCCTGATATCCCACCCGCTGCCAGCCGCTGCTGGCGGACGAGGATAACGACGCTACTTCCTGGTTATGGGAAAGCTCAATGCTTTCAATGAGTGGCAGCAGGCTATCATCTCTCTCTGGTGATGTGGTTTGGGGGAGCAGAGGGACCAATACCAGCAACAAGCCTGCCGCCAGAGCCAGGGGTAAAAAACCGCGAGCCCTGGAGGAAATGGCTGTGGGCTGCGGCCTATCCAGTCTGGCTGCAATGGCAGTCCAGTTGTGTTGTGGTGGCGTCAGCTCTTTTGGGGTATTGGCAATGAGCGCGTCGAGCTCTTTGTCGGCTGTGTTTTTCATGACAGCATCTCCTTCATCAATTCCCTTGCCCTGTGGTAGTGGGCCTTGCTGGTGCCGGTGGATATGCCAAGCAGGCTGGCCACTTCTTCATGGGAAAAGCCTTCAACGGCAAAGAGCACAAACACCAGGCGTGCGCGCTCCGGAAGCCTGACAATCAAGCGGTCAAGCAAGAGGCCGTCATCATGCTGCGCGTGCTCAGGGGCTTGCTGTATTTGCCAGTCGGGCACCATGCGCGCCCAAAAGCTTCGATGCTTCTTGAGGGTTGTCAGCGCCTGATTAAGGGCCAGCGAATAAAACCAGGTGCCAAATTGGCTCTCGCCACGAAACTGCGGCAGCTTGTGCCACATCCGAACAAAGCTTTCCTGCAATATCTCATCGGCAAGACTCGGTTCACCGCCAAGACGCAGTGCCAAGGCATAAATCCGTTTATGGTGGCGCAGGTACAGTGCTTCGAAGGCGCGTTTATCGCCCTGGGCCGCTTGCTGCGCCAAACTGGCATCGTTCGGTTCTGGCGCTTGCTGCTCAGCTTGCTGTGGTATTGGGAGCACCTTGGGTTCCATCGGTCCTTGTTTGCTTAATAAGACAGATGCCCAAGATAGAAAGGTTTAGTGGGGATGCAACTTTTTTTGCCTCCCCTGTAAATTATTGTTCCTGCATTGCCTTGAAAACCAGCCGGGCGCCGGCGAGGTCGGCCAATGCCGAGCCAACGCTTTTGAACAGGGTGATGTCGTTGTCGTTCAAGCGCCCCCCGGCTTTTCCCTGACAAAGTTCAGCGAGCTCGGCTTTCACTTCATCCAGCGAGAACAGACCTTCGGCCACCGGTATCAAGAGCTCACCGGCTTCATTGAATACATTGAGCCTCGAATCGACATAAACTTGGGCGGTGGTGACAAGGTAGGTATCACATTCGCGGCAGTCTTTATGATGATTGCCGACAAAGTCGGTGTGGGTGCCCGGCGAGACCCATTCTCCGGGGAACAGCGGCGTAGGGGAGCCGGTGGCGCAGCTGATAATATCGGCCCAGGGCACATCCACTTGCAGCGCATCTGCGGCTGTTACCTCAATGTCGGCGCGCTGCGCCTTAATAGCGCTAATAGTAGCCGCAACTTTTTGCGGATTTCTTCCCCACACCCTGATTGCCGTGATTGGCCGGACACTGGCATGTGCCAGTGCCATGTAGGATGCCAGATTGCCGGTGGCGCACAGTAACAGACGGCTGCTTTTCTCACGTGCCAGGAAGCTTGTTGCCAGCGCAGAAATCGCCGCCGTGCGCCAGTAGGTGACGCTGGTTCCATCTATCAGTGCCTGAGGTACGCCTGTTTGTCTGTCAAATAGCAGTATCTGCGAATACAGGCTCTCATATCCCGGGTTTTTAACCGGATTGTCAGGTAAATAGGTGAAGGCTTTTACCGCAATGCTTTCATCATCCCAGGCGGGTAACAGGGCAAAAGCATCCTGGTCTTCTGCTGCCTCCGACAGGGCGTAGACCCGGCGCCGGGGCATGCTGTATGGGTGGCACAGTTGTTGCTTTAAGGCTTCGACAAGGGTTGGGAACGTCAACTTTTGTTGCACTTGCTTTGCATTGATGATTTGCATAGTGACTCAGATAGAAAGAAATACTTGAATATTGTATGCAAGTTTGTGGTGGGAAGTAAATCGTCTGATCCGGACCTTATGACGTGAGTGAATAAATCAAAAAGTGATTAAAACTCATGGAGTTTTTAGCATTTGCAGCCGATACTCATAAGGATGCCTTCAACAAGAAGAATAATCTACGTGTGATTCTTTTGTGCTCCCAAGGCTGTTATTACCAAATCGACGCCAGGGGGCTACAGTTAATAAAGATCGCTACATGGGGAAAGTAATATGCTCATTCGTCAAAAATTAATGCTGAGCGCAGCGCTGTCGATAGGTGCCCTTGTGGCCATGTTCGGTCTGCAGCTGTATTCCGGCAAAACTCAGGTTGAGCTGGCGTTGGCCGCTCAAACGGTTGTTGAGCTGGAAAGGGATATGCTCGAGCTTCGCAAGGATGAGAAAGACTTTTTAACCCGCAGTGATATGGCATATGTGCAAGGGCATGCCCAGCACGCAACAGAGCTGAAAACCAAGCTGGGTACCATCAGCCAAACCTTTGAAGAATATGACATGCCGCTGGCACCTTTGAATCGGTTTGAAAGCTTGTTAGGACAATATCTGACGCTGTTTTCCGAGGTGGTAACGCTTCAGCAGCAAATCGGTTTGACACCCAAGTCTGGCTTGTATGGTCAGCTCAGAGGGGCCGTACACAATGTGGAAACCTTACTGAAGGAACACAATAAGCCGGAGCTGGCAGTACAAATGTTACAGCTCAGACGCCATGAAAAAGACTTTATGCTGCGCCGTGACGCCAGTTATCTGGATAAGTTTCAGCAAACGCTGAGCAGCTTTGACAGCACCCTCAGTATGTCCGATTTGAGCGCTGATGTAGTCAGTGAAATTCGCCGTCTGATGAAGGATTATCAGAATAATTTCGAGGCCTTCGTTAACAAAGAGAAGGAGTTTGGCTTAGGGAAAGAAGACGGCAAGATGGGGGCACTCAGAGCAGTAATTGACCAGGCTGAGCAGGCGACTCAGGAGTTGCGGGAGCTGGCGCTTCATGAAATTCATGATGAAGAGAGTGACAGTGTTGCCATGGCAACCACCCTGTTTGCCGTTATCGCCGTTCTGGTGGCTATCGTGACCATTTTTATCATCCGCGCCATCATTACCCCCATCAACAATATCAATCAGGTGATTTCACACGTCGGCAAGGATAAAAACCTGACCCTGCGCTGTGATACGGCGGGTGAGGACGAAATCGCCGAGATTGGCCTGCATTTTAATGAAATGGTTGAAAGTTTCCGTGCACTTATTCAGCAAGTGAATGATGCCGTGGCGGTGATGAATGAGTCCTGCAGGGAGCTGTCGGCGAACGCCACCCAGGCATCCGATGGGGTGCTCAGGCAGCTGAATGAAACCGACATGGTGGCTACCGCCATTACCGAAATGGGTGCGACCATCGATGAGATTGCCAAAAATACTGAATTGGCCGCCGAACGTGCCAACCACACACACTCCAATGCTCAGGTGGGGCAGCAGAGCGTTGAGCAAACCATCGAAAAAATTCAGTCGCTGGCGCAACAACTCAACAACTCGGCCTCTGTGGTTGCAGAGCTTGAGCGTGACAGTGGCACTATCGGCAGCGTGTTGGATGTTATCCGGGGTATCGCTGAGCAAACCAACCTGCTGGCGCTGAACGCTGCCATTGAAGCCGCCCGTGCAGGTGAGCAGGGCCGGGGCTTTGCCGTGGTGGCCGATGAGGTTCGCTCACTGGCCATGCGTACCCAGGAATCGACAGAAGAAATTGCCGGTATCATCCAAACGTTGCAATCGCGAACCCGCTCCATTGTCCAGCTGATGGAAGCCAGTCAGCGCCAGGGCGGCGAGAGCGCAGAGCAGGCCGCCAGTGCCGGTACCATGTTGGCGCAGATAAACCAGGATGTGACCAACATTATGGATATGAGCACCCAGATAGCCGCGGCCATCGAAGAACAAAGCTCCGTGGCTGCCGAGGTCAACAAAAACGTGGTGGTCATCAGGGATATTGCCGAAGAGTCTTCCCAGGCGGCTATGGCGAACGCCAGAGCTTCCGACGATTTGCGGGAGCGGGCAGAGTATTTACAGCGGGCAGTAAGTCAGTTCCGGGTGAGTTGAGTAAAATATCCATCATAAAGCCGCCGAAAGGCGGCTTTTTTTACGGGCAAATCCCTGCCGCGGGGCTAAGCTTAAATGAAGCTTCATCCGGGGATATTTGTATGCGGCTCAATCATTTCAATATGTTGCTCGGCACCTTGGTTACATTGGCCGCCTTTGTGACATCGTTTCTGATCCACGGCCTTTTCATTCGCCCGGGACTGATGAATGAGGTGCGGGATCAGCAGTTGATGGAGGTAAAGGCCCTTAAAGCGGGCATGAATTTCTTCAGTCAACCCCTGTCTACTTTCAGCCATGATTACGGCGTTTGGGACGACATGGTGGGCTTTATCCAATCCCCGGATCCGGACTTTATCGAGTCAAATCTCTATGACGATGCCTTTGTTGCCGCAGGCATGGACGGGGCTTTTTTGTTTGATACCAACGGAAAGCTGGTGTGGCGATATCAGGCGGTTCCAGGACTGCTGCCGGACAGTCTTGAGTCACAGGCTGTATGGATTGGGCCCGTATTGCCCGATGCCAAGGCCGTGAGTGCCGAGTCTGCCAGCACACGTCGGGGGATTATCCGTTACGGCAGTAAGGTAATGTTTTTCAGTAACAGCAATGTGTTGCCAAGTAATGGCCATGGTAACGTTCTGGGCAGTTTTATGGTGGTTCGACTGATTAATGTCTCCCTTACGGATATGCTCAAGGAATTGACCCTGGTTGAGTCCAGCCTGTCTCTTGCCAATCCCCGGCTTCATGGACGCTTGCCCATACTCGAAGAGCCCGTCTATATCGATGATGTGGCCCAAAGCCATCAGTGGTTGGTGAAGGATGTGTTTGGCGCGCCCGCTATGGTCATGACAGTGCAGCATCACAAGAGTGATGTCCCCTCATTTATTTCCCGTGAATCCATTGTGATTTTTGCCACCTTTATGGTGGTGTTACTCCTGGGATCGGTGCCGCTTTCGCTGTTTGTTTTGACGCCCCTTGGCAATATCAATCGGGTGCTGGTGAAAATGACAACCCGGGGCCGACTTACAAAAATAAACCAATCCTTTTTTATCGATGAGCTGCACAGGCTAACTGGCTCATTTAACCAGTTGGCTGACATGTTGGAGCGGCATCAAAACTATCTGGAGTCTTTATCCTTCAAAGACCCTCTTACCGGCATTGCCAATCGCCGGGGCTTGGAGGCGTTTGCCTCGAGGGCCCATCAGGAATGGTTGGATGGCAAGGGAGCCCTGGGTTTTCTGATGGTGGATGTGGATGAGTTTAAGCAATATAACGACAGTCAAGGCCACACCGCGGGCGATAAGGCGCTGCTCTCGGTGGCCCAGACGTTGCTGATTGAATGTCGGCGCAGGGGAGAGCTGGTGACGCGTTTTGGTGGTGAAGAGTTTTGCGTGGTGGTTCATGGAGACGATACCCTGCAAATGGAGCGCCTGGCCGAGCGGATGCTGCACAGGGTTAGAGAGCTTGCCATTACCCATCCATCCGGCCAGTTTGGCTATATTACTATCAGTGTCGGAGGTGTGCTCTTTGAGCACTATGATCCCCAGTTTGCCGATACTTCCTGGCAGGATATGTTGGTCATGGCGGATAAGCAGCTGTATCTGGCCAAATCCGAAGGCCGCAATCGGGTGTGTGTCCGCTTTATGCAGGCAGCCAGATTGATGAAAACAGTGGGGTAAAGCCAAACAATATCGGTTTGTTTGCGGGGAAGTACAAGTGAAGGCAAATGAAGTGTTGTTGGCGTTGTAGTATCAGACGGTGTCTTTGTGATGTACACCGTCTGTTCTTGCTGATGACCCCTTTACGTTTCTATGTCGTCCATCGTTTTCAGAGGCTTCCCAGAGTTGCCTGCAGAAGAGTTACTTTGATAAGAGTGACTTTGATCAGAGTCACTTAGAGAACGAAAGTCCCCACCTGAGTACGCATATGTCCTGCGAGTTGTGCCAGTTGATGAACGGCATCACTCAAATCGTTTGCGGCCTGGGTCGATTCCTGGGCGATGTCACTGATGGCAATGATGCTCTGATTGATACTTTCGGCAACGCAGCTTTGCTCATCGGCTGCCGTGGCGATATGGGTGTTCAGTTGGGTAATGCTGTCTACACTCGCCACTATGTCCTGCAGTGCACTGCCAGCGGCATTGGTGCTCTGGTTGGCATTGTCTACCTGGGCAATGCCTTGTTCCATAGACGTGACCGCGCTTTTCACCCCTTGCTGCAGCGCCGCTATCATGGATTCAATTTCCCGGGTCGATTCGCTGGTGCGCTGTGCCAGGGTTCTTACCTCATCGGCTACCACGGCAAAGCCGCGTCCTTGTTCACCCGCTCGGGCGGCTTCGATAGCGGCGTTAAGCGCCAACAGGTTTGTCTGCTCGGCAATGCTCTTAATCACATCCAGCACCCTGCCTATGTTTTGACTCTCGGTGGCCAGTTCGCCTATCACGGTGGCGGTTCCCTGAATTTGAGATGCCAGCACCGACATGCTGCTGATGGACTGCTGCACTATGCTGTTGCCTCGGGCGGCACTTTCATCTGCGTTTCTGGCTGATTCGGCCGCTGAATTACTGCTTTGGGCGACCTCTGCCACAGCGGCGGTCATTTCATTCATGGCTGTGGCAGTCTGCTCGGTCTCCGACTGCTGTTTGAACATGCGGTCATTGGCCTGGCGGGTAAACTCATTCAGTTCATCGGCTGAGTCGCCAAGCGTTGATGCGGCCTCGGCAATACTCTTCAAAATGCCCCTGAGGTGGTTTACCACGCCATTCAAGTCTTTGGATATATGGCCCAGTTCATCATCCCGGAATACGGTAAAGCTGACCGTCATATCTGATTTGTCCCGTATCAGCCTGAGCTTTTGGCGAATTTCGGTCACCGGAGTCATCACACCTCGGTTAACCCACACACCGAAAAAGCTGGTGATGATGATGGCAAAGGCTGCAAGACTGATAAACCATTTCAGCGAGCTTGTGTGCAGCGTCTCTACCTGTTCCCGCTCCAGATCGGCTATGTGGATTTGCAGCGCCACAAGCTCAGCTATTTTACCGCTAATGGGATCAATCACCTGGTAAAGCGGCATGATGTCTCCGCTGAATTGACCCGTTACAGTACCTGACTTGCCGCTGAGTTTGTCTATCAGCAGCTGAATTTGCTGATTGGCGGGGGAAAACAGCTGCTGGGCTTGTTGGGCCAGCTTTTGTTCGTCGGGAGTGAGTTCGGTGGCCATGTACTTTTCCCAGCGGCTGCCAATGTTCTTTTTGGCTTCGATTAAGCCGTTTCTGGCTTCTTCAGCCGAAAAACCGCCGGCGTTGGCTTTGTTGATGGCATCAATGACAAATACCGCATAGTCATCGCCAATCAGCTTGAGGTCTTCCAGAGGAACCACTCTGTCGTGGTAGATGCGAAGCACGCCATCTTCTATTTTGGACATGATGCTCATGGAGACGCCGCAAACGATGATTAGCAGCAGCACTGGAATAAAGAATCCCAGCAGCATCTTGTGTTTAATCTGCAGTTGATTCATCGGTGACCCCCGACAGGGAAAATGGACTCTCCTTTGCCTGACTCTGTCATGCCTTTGGTTGAGCCATAGTTATAGGTATAGCAAAAGGAAGTCTTTTCGGGAGGGATGTTACAGATACAAAAAAACCTCGCATTGCGAGGTTCATTTGTTTGGTACAGGTGAGAAGACTTGAACTTCCACGCTCGTAAGAGCACCAGCACCTGAAGCTGGCGTGTCTACCAATTCCACCACACCTGCACTGTATTGTTAAAGACTCTCTGTGTTAATTGGTACAGGTGAGAAGACTTGAACTTCCACGCTCGTAAGAGCACCAGCACCTGAAGCTGGCGTGTCTACCAATTCCACCACACCTGCACATTGAGTCTTTGTACAGTTTACTCATAATCGCAAAGTTGGTACAGGTGAGAAGACTTGAACTTCCACGCCCGTAAGGGCACCAGCACCTGAAGCTGGCGTGTCTACCAATTCCACCACACCTGCACTGTACCGCTTTGCGTTTTTCTCTGTCGCCAGAGCACCTTAGAGTTGAAGGTGGTGCCCGAACCCGGAATCGAACCAGGGACACGCGGATTTTCAATCCGCTGCTCTACCAACTGAGCTATTCGGGCGACGGGGTGCATTAAATAGCTTTTGCGGTTTTGAGTCAACTCTTTTCTCAGGAATATTTTAAAAACATGCCTGTTTGGATAAGTTTTGCCCGAAATGGCCTGAAAGCCGTGTTTTTGTGTATTTTTATTGTGCACCACAGGGAAACCCGGGTGGGTTAAGGTGGATTTTGTTGTGAGTGATAAAGCGGGCAAGGGGAGAGGAGATAAGGGCTTGCTGTAGGGGAAAGGTTGAAAAAGCCTGGTTAAAGGCCTAAAAACAACGCCCGGCATTTAGCCGGGCGTTATCAAAGGTGCAGATGCCTTAGTTTTGCAGCATCTCATTGGCAGGGAAATTTTCCTGCATTACCATCAGGACATGCTTTTTAAGCTGTTCCTGACCCAGCTCGTCATAGGACTGGGCCATAATTTCCAGCGCACGTTCAGTAGAAGGTGTACCCGGGAAAGATTCCATCACGGTTTGTGCTCTAACGGCAGCCGCGCTCCAGGCGTTCATCTTTACATAGTACTCGGCCACCTGGATGGAATAACGGGCCAGACGGTTTTTCAAGAACTGCATCCGTTGATGGGCATCGGCCGCATACTTACTGTTGGGGTAAGTCTTGATAAGGCGCTCGAAATCCTTAAAGGCATCCATGGCATTTTTAGGATCACGATCGGTACGATCGATGTTCATCATGTCATGGAACAGATAGCTGTCCGCCTGCATGTTCACCAAGCCCCGCATATACTGGACATAGTCCACATCGGGGTGGGTGGGGTTCAGACGCAGGAAGCGGTCTATATTGGCAATCGCCTGTGGTGTGTCATCCAGCTTATAATAGGCATAGATCATGTCCAGCTGAACCTGAGTCTTGTGCGCACCGAAGGGAAAACGGGAGTCCAGGGCTTCAAGGCTTTTAACGGCTTTGGAGAAATTCCCCAGTTCCATGGAGGTTCGGGCCTGGGCATAAAGTGCCTCAGGTGACTTCTGGCTCAGTACAACATCTTCCTGACTTCCTGAGCTGCTACAAGCGCCCAGCGCCAGCGCGAACAAGGCAACGGCCGAGCCTTTGGCAAATTTATACATACTTGAATTCAATTCTTTTGAAGTTGTAGTTAAGAATTCTTCCATTTCACGATAAAATGGAAAACATCCGATTGTAACAGATAGCACACCAATTTGGACCCCAATACCGGGGTACGGTTCCCATGACCCAAGAGATTAATCTAAAAAGCGAGATTTCAGCAACACAAACGGGGCTGAGACTGGATCAAGCCATTGCCGAGTTGTTTCCCGACTATTCGCGCACCCGGCTGAAAGAATGGATCCTCGGTGGCAACGTTTATGTTGATGGCGTTGCTGTGACTAAACCCAGAGAAAAGGTGCTCGAGTCTCAAGTCATTGAGATTGAGGCCACGCTGGAAGAAGAAGTTGCGGCAGAAGCTCAGGCCATCGATCTCGACATCGTCTATGAAGACGAGCACATTCTGGTGATCAATAAGCAGGCAGGCCTTGTCGTGCATCCCGGTGCCGGTAATGCCGACGGTACCCTGATGAACGCGTTGTTGCATCACTGTCCCGAAATTGAGCATGTGCCCAGAGCCGGTATCATCCACCGCCTCGATAAAGACACTACAGGCTTGATGGTGGTGGCAAAAACCGTTGAGGCTCAGACCCATCTGGTTGCTGCGCTGCAGGCCAGAGACATTACCCGCGAGTACGAAGCCATAGTGCTTGGCACCATGACCGCCGGTGGTACTGTCGATGCGCCCATTGGTCGTCATCCTACCAAGCGTACCCATATGGCGGTGCATCACAGTGGCCGTCCTTCGGTGACCCACTATCGGGTGGCTGAAAAGTTCCGGGCACATACCCGTTTGCGCCTCCGTCTGGAAACCGGGCGCACTCACCAAATTCGAGTGCACATGGCACACATTGGTCATGTGCTGGTGGGCGATCCCGTATATGGTGGGCGTCCTAAACCGCCAAAGAATGCCAGCCCGGAGTTTTTTGAAATTCTGAAAAACTTCACCCGTCAGGCGCTGCACGCAGTCAGACTTGAGCTTGCCCACCCGGTCACCATGGAGATCATGTCCTTCAACGCTCCTATCCCTGAAGACATGGTGATGCTGACCAAGGCCCTTCGTAAAGATACTGAGGCCAATCCTCAGGACTATATCTGATAGAAGGACGAGAGCTGAGATGCTGCGCCCGCATTGGCCACTACCTCCCGGGGTGAAACTTGCCTTTACTGATCGTGAGGGGGGCGTGAGTGAGCCCCCCTACGACGGCCTTAATCTTGGGCTGCATGTAGGCGATGATGCCGGGCGGGTTGAGCTCAATCGCCGCGAGCTTGTCGCCGCCCTGGCTTTGCCTTGCGAGCCGCTTTGGCTTGAGCAAGTCCACGGCACAGAGGTTTACCTTGCTGTCGACGGTAATCAAGTCGTTGAAGACGATGACATTCTTGATGTTGGGACTTGTGGCAATAAGCCACCCGTTGCCGATGCCAGCTACACCAATCGCTCAGGTACAGTCTGCGCAGTGATGACGGCCGACTGTTTACCTGTGCTTTTTGCCTCCGCCGATGGCCAGGAAGTCGCGGCTGCCCACGCGGGGTGGCGCGGTCTTTGTGAAGGTGTGCTTGAACAAACGCTGGCTTGTTTCAGCGTGCCGCCTGCGCAAATCCATGCTTATTTAGGCCCCGCCATCGGCCCAAACGCGTTTGAGGTGGGGGCTGAGGTGCGTACAGCATTTTTGGCCAAGGATCCCGGAGCCCATGTGTGTTTTCACGCATCGGTGGAAGGTAAGTTTCTGGCCGATCTCTTTTCACTGGCGAAGCGACGACTGATGCATGCCGGTGTGGTGCAGTGTTTTTCGACGGACATATGCACCTTTTCTCACCCCAATGACTACTTTTCCTACCGGCGAGACGGCGTGACTGGCCGTATGGCTTCCCTCATCTGGCGAGATTAACCCCCATTTTTATGTGTGATTGTTTTTTACACACTTGAAAATTGCATTTGCAGCCCCATCTTTTAGGTAACTACTCTCAGGTGACCTCACTCAGGTAACCATTCTCGGGTAACCCAATTTATTGCGGTCCTAGTTTCAGGAGGCTGTATGCGACTCGATCGTATGACCAACAAATTCCAGATTGCCATATCTGATGCCCAGTCTCTGGCCCTTGGTCGAGACCATCAATTTATCGAACCTGTTCATCTGATGATGGCGCTGCTCAATCAGGACGGCGGCTCAATTCATCCTTTACTAACCCAGTCCGGTATGCGGGTGAGCAATTTGCGCTCACTCTTGTCGCAGGAGCTCGAGCGTCAGCCCCAGGTAGAAGGCACCGGCGGTGATGTACAACTGTCTCAGGCGCTGATTCGATTGCTTAACCTGTGTGACAAGCTGTCGCAAAAGCGTAAAGACAAGTACATCTCCAGCGAGCTGTTTGTGCTCGCCGCCCTTGAAGGCAACGACACCCTGGCGCAAATCCTCAAACAGGCGGGTGCCACCAAAGAGCGGCTGGAGCAAACCATTGAGGATATCCGCGCCGGCCAGAAGGTGGATGACCCCAATGCCGAAGACAATCGTCAGGCGCTGAAAAAGTACACGGTTGACCTGACTGAGCGTGCCGAGCAGGGCAAGCTTGACCCCGTGATAGGTCGCGACGATGAAATTCGCCGCACCATTCAGGTATTGCAGCGCCGCAGTAAAAATAACCCCGTGCTCATCGGTGAGCCCGGCGTGGGTAAAACCGCCATCGTGGAAGGGCTTGCCCAGCGGATTGTTAATGGCGAGGTGCCCGAAGGCATTAAAAACAAGCGGGTGCTGTCGCTGGATATGGGGGCGCTGGTGGCCGGCGCCAAATACCGTGGTGAGTTTGAAGAGCGTTTAAAAGCTGTGCTCAATGAGCTCGCTCAGGAAGAGGGCCAGGTGATCCTCTTTATCGATGAGCTGCACACCATGGTGGGTGCAGGTAAGAGCGATGGTGCCATGGACGCCGGTAACATGCTCAAACCCGCGCTTGCCCGAGGTGAGCTGCACTGCGTCGGCGCCACGACCCTGGATGAATACCGCCAGTACGTGGAAAAAGATGCCGCCCTTGAACGCCGTTTCCAAAAAGTGCTGGTGGATGAGCCCTCAGTGGAAGACACCATTGCTATTTTGCGTGGTCTCAAGGAGCGCTACGAGCTGCACCATCACGTGGAAATTACTGATCCGGCCATTGTGGCGGCAGCGAGCATGTCGCACCGCTATGTGTCAGACCGTAAGTTGCCGGACAAGGCTATCGACCTCATCGACGAGGCCGCATCCAGCATCCGGATGCAGATTGACTCCAAGCCGGAATCCCTCGACCGCCTCGAGCGCCGTGCCATTCAGCTTAAGCTGGAAGAGCAGGCGCTGGCCAAAGAAAACGATGAGGCCAGTCGCAAGCGTCTTGAACATTTGCGCCATGAGCTCAAAGAAGTGGAAGCCAGGGCCAATGAGCTCAATGAGATTTGGCGCACCGAAAAGGCGGCGCTCGCGGGTACCCAACATATTAAAGCCGATCTCGAACAGGCACGGTTGGATTTGGAGGTTGCCCGCAGGGCGAGCGATCTGACCCGCATGTCTGAGTTGCAATATGGCCGTATTCCCGAGCTTGAAAAACAGCTCGATTTGGCGGCGCAGGCCGAAATGCAGGATATGAAGCTACTTCGCAACAAGGTCACCGATGTGGAAATAGCCGAGGTGCTGTCCAAGGCAACCGGTATTCCTGTGGCCAAGATGCTGGAAGGCGAACGCGAGAAACTGCTGCAAATGGAGCATGCACTCCATGAACGGGTGATTGGTCAGAACGAGGCGGTGGATGCCGTGGCCAATGCTATTCGCAGAAGCCGCGCCGGACTTGCCGACCCCAACCGTCCGATCGGCTCTTTCCTGTTCCTCGGCCCCACCGGGGTAGGTAAAACAGAGCTGTGTAAATCACTGGCCAAGTTTTTGTTCGATACCGAGTCGTCGCTGGTGCGCATCGACATGTCGGAATTTATGGAGAAGCATTCAGTGTCCCGCTTGGTGGGGGCGCCTCCCGGATACGTGGGTTACGAAGAAGGCGGTTATCTTACCGAGGCGGTGCGCCGCAAACCGTATTCGGTCATTCTGCTCGATGAGGTGGAAAAAGCGCATCCCGATGTGTTCAATATTCTCTTGCAGGTGCTGGATGATGGTCGCCTGACCGACGGTCAGGGCCGCACTGTGGATTTTCGCAATACCGTGGTGATCATGACCTCGAACCTCGGCTCCGATATTATTCAGGAGCGCTTCGGTACCCTGGATTATGCCCAGATGAAGCAAGAAGTGATGAATGTGGTGGTGCACAGTTTCAGGCCGGAGTTTTTAAACCGGATTGATGAGACGGTTGTGTTTCACCCGCTGGATGCAGAGCACATCAAGAACATTGCCTCCATTCAAATCGAGTCTCTGCGCAAGCGTTTGGCCGAGCGTGAGTTTGAACTCGAGCTCAGTGATGAGGCGCTGGCATTTATTGCCAGAGCCGGATTTGACCCTGTCTATGGTGCGCGGCCACTGAAGCGGGCGCTGCAGCAAGAGGTGGAAAACCCGCTGGCGCAGAAACTGCTGCGGGGTGAGTTTATCCCCGGCAAGCCCATTCGGGTCGACTGCCAGGATGCAGAGCTGGTGTTTGCACAGTAAGCCGATAGCAAAAAGATGGGGATACCGCGTTTCAAATACCGCTGCTCAAATAGTGTGGTATGAATCTGAGGCGATTTTGCGACCGCAATATAAAGAGGGAGCCTTTTGGCTCCCTCTTTATTATCTGACGCAGGCGTCAAGAATGTTCGCTTGTCTGGAGTGGGTTACTTTTTCCCGTCTTTACAGAAAAGCGATATCCGCTTTTTGGCCTCAGCGAGGGCAGACTCTCGTTCCTCATCCGTCATCATCACGGGTTCATCGCTCGAGTCATCTTTACGGG